>JAAYAY010000315.1 GCA_012719125.1 Planctomycetaceae bacterium
ATAACGATTATCAACGCTACCCGTACGCGCTATCGAAGCCCCGAATCGTCGATCAGCTCTCCTCTGACCCCGCCACCCCCTCAACTAGCCCGTTGCAGAACCACTCGATTTATGCAACAGTTGGGTTCACTTGCGTTGGGGTTATACCGGTGCCAGCGGTAATCGCTCAGGTCGCTCGGCAGGACGTGCCGGGCCTCAAACTGGAACGCATCGTCGATCTTCTTCTCCGGCATCGCTGGAAGACGAATCGTGCGGCAGATCGTCAATCGACCGGGGAGCGACAGGCAAAGGCGCTCTCTCTTCAGGCTATGACGCTCGCGGAAGCGATTGAGGCTTTCCTCGGCCAGATCCCGCGCTTCGCCGTAATCGGCCGCCTGGCTCAGGAGTTTGCGGTGCGGGATCGCTTCGCACACCGCCGCCTGCACCCGGCGTCCGCCGTGCAGGGTCTGGAGCTTCACGACCTTGAGAGAGTGATCGCCAATATCAATACCCCAGGCGCTTCCATGCCGTCTCTCCCCCATCAGTTTGACCACGCGGCCCATAACGCCCGAGTCCGTCCCACTGAAATCGATCTTGACCGGCCCCTTGTCGATCCCCTGCAGCGCCAATCCAAATGCAACAGCAAACTCCCCGGGATGGCTGCGCCGCGTCGCTGCCGGAATTTCGTTCGTCTCGATGTTGTTGCCGTCGAACAGCCATTCGACCGGGCACCCCCACGGGGACTTGACGGTGCTCACCCAGGGCACCGGTGCGGTTCGCTCGGCGGCATCGAGAGATTGCCGCCGCTTACGATACTCAACGGCAAGCTTCTTGATCGCTTCGTCTTTCGGCAGGCGGCGCAGAAGGCGCGTGAGAGCCTCCTTGAGGGAGTCGTCCACGTACTGGCTGTGGTTGGCATGCCAGCAGAGGGCGCTCAGTTCTGCGGCATCGAGCGTCAGGGCCTCGGTCTCCGCCGTGGTTGCCGACGGCGGAATCCTGCGCAGCAGTTGCAGGGCTTCGTCAAAGCATCTTGCGGCGATCTTCTTTTCGGCCTTGGCGACCAATTGATCGCGCATGCGAACGCCGACCTTGCGGGCCAACGCGTGATTCGGCTGAAGACGAAGCAGTCGCTCGACGATCGGGCCAATCTCGGCGGTTCGCTTCTCGGCCTGAATTCCGCGGAGTTCGGCCTCCTGTGTTTCGACCTCCTTATGGCGCCCCTGGACTTCATGCAGCAGACTCTGGATAGGCGCCGAACGCACCGGAGCCGGTATTTCCTCCAGAAGCCGGATCGCCTCGCGGTAGTCGTACAACGATACCGCTTCGTGGGCCTTTTCGTAGGCCTCTTCGGCAATTCGCTCCCAGCGGCCCTGCTCATGCCGAACGTGTTGCAGCCTTTGCTGGGCCTTCTCCACATACTGCTTGAGGCGGGAATGCTGCATCTTGACAATCGACGACAGCACGGTAATCGCCTCGGAGTACTGGTGCTTCGTTTCCAGTCGTAGGGCCTTGGCAAGGCCCAGTTCGATATTGTGGATCTGCGCTCGAACGCTTTCGCCCAGGTTGGCGCCGCAGTGTCCGCAGAAGTGCTCGTCGACCGGGACGTCTTCGCCGCAACGCGGGCATTTTTCCCAAAGGCTCGTGCCGCAATCGCCGCAAAAGCGACGTCCGCCCGCCGCCACGTTTTCCATGCCGCACTCCGGGCATGTAATCGCCCCTCCCGGAGCGTTCACCGCCCTCGGAGCGGGTTGCGGTGCGTATCTGGCTGAGTCGGGGCGCATCGGCTTGGTTTCGGTTTCCCCTGGATCGGTGCTTGGCGGCTCATCCGCCGCCTGACGCGGATTGAGCCTCGCGGTAGGGGCGCCATGCAGTCGTTCTGACGCTTCGTCGTTGACTTCCTCTTCCTGCACATTCTCCGCTAACGTTTCCACCGATAACTCTGCCCGAATCATCTGCACAGACTCCATCTGCGTCGTCTTCCGGCCCCGAAGTTGCTCCGGGCCAAGTTCCTGCACGACTCCCGTCCGGGGATCTCTAGCCGCTGGCTATCGCAAACTGAACCCAGAATGACATGATCGGGAGTTCCGGGTGGTCGGTGACGATTCGAACTTCTCCTTTCCGGTTCATCCGGAATTCGCGTAGGGCGCGAAGTGCACGAAGAGTACCGGTGCCTCTTCTCTGTTGCACGATGGCCATAACTGCTTGACAAACAATCGTTTAGGCGCGTCGGCAACAAGAGAAGAGGCACCGGTACTCCGCGGTGAGGATGGAACCTACGCTTGCACCGGATGAACCCCCTTTCCTGCTTCCCACGTAGTTGCTTGGAGGGGCGTCTTTCGGGATGACCACAGTGACCCAATAGAGCCCTGAGGCGGGTTTGTCGGGAAGCATTGGCACCACCTCCACTTGAAGGAAATCCGGCGTCACCTCGATCGACTTGATCTCCAGGCTCCGGTGATCGTCGCGAACGGTCAAGGTGAAACGTTCCTTGGCACCCTCCCAGCACCGTAGCGGACCAAGATTGAAAGTTTGCCCCACGCCGAATTTCTTACCCGTCATAGTTACGCAAGGCAAAACGCTTCCTAGAATTGTATGGGTGGCCTCGCTGACTTTCGGCGGATCATCGGCAGAGCGCGCTCTGACCGTTAACGATTCCAAGAAATGCCCAGGTTGCAGTCCGGGCGGCAACGTCAAGCGCAGTTGGTAACCGCACCGCGCCTTCAGCCCCTTCAGGACGGGCTCAATTGCCGGGCTTACGTCCCATACGAGACCGTCCAGCGTCGAAGAGATCGATTCCAGTTCGAAATCTCGAAAGACCTGGGAATAGACGACCGCTTCAATTGCAGTGGATTTGTCGCGATCCAGGCTGCTTAAGATCGTCTTGGGCGGGTCAAAGGCGATAAGCGTCCGAAATTCGCCACGGACGCGGAAGACGAGTCGCGGATTTTCCGGATCGTTCGTCAACACAGTCGCGGTATGGGAAAAACTACCTTCCTTATCCTCACTCTTGGTGGACACACGAACGGTCGCCGCCTCACCGGGCCTGATTGGCTCGTCGGGCAAGACGCTCATGGTACACGTGCAGGAAGTCCCTCCCCGCTGCAGTTCAAGCGGGGCTTCGCCCTCATTGCGAATCGTAAAGAGCTTCACCAACTCTTCGCTGGGGTCGAGCGTTCCCAAATCGGCCTCCATTTCGTCGACCACAGCAATCGGCGTGGGACCCGGAGTCGGCACGTTGTCCTGATCGTCAGCCGCCACGACGGCGGCGCGATTGACATTCTCCTGCGACGAACAACCTCCAGCCGAAGCAACCAACAACATGGCCGCCACGATGAAACACGGGCGCGCCAATCCAGTCCGCAACTGCTTCGCGCGGTATCGAAACGGCAACAAGTCAAGTCGACGAGTCATACATTCCTTTCTGCTTGTCATCGAGCAACAACACCCTACGTGGCGCAAGCGATAAGGCTTCAAGAAATCCGTATCGTCCGCAAAAACCCCACCCACTCCAGCCTTTCTCAAGAGCTTCTCAGTCGGGGAAGGGGCCCTCCAGCGACCAGCGGCTGAAAACCTCCGTCTCCGGAATTTCGACCGAGTCGCCCTGAAACCCGCCCCCCGAACTGGCCGGAAAACCGTTGTTCAAAAAGCCGTCGCGATTGCCGTCTTTGACGGCCCGCACGCTGCCGTCGCCGAACAGCAGGTTGCAGACGCCCCGATGGACCGGGGCAAAACCTCGATAATCCTGACGGGTGTTGCTCCAAGTTGCCCACCAACCTGAGGGTCCGGTTTTCGGCGCGCCGGCCCCGAACACCGGAACCGTCAAGTCGCCCAGCAACACGGGACCGTCGGTAAACGACTTCGCCATGGGGCTCCCCTGCTCGGCGTCGCCGACCGCCAGGGGAAGCGTCTCCGCAGCGAATCCCCCGCAGCCCAGCATTGGGAGCGTGTTGGACGGTGCGTCGAGAAGGTCCAGTTTCTTCTGGACGAGCGGCCCCGCCGTGCAGAAGAGGTTCGCCGGATGTGCGTCGCCGCACGGCGGAGCAGGCAAATTGCCGTTGGCGTCCAGCTTCAGTTCCATTCGCACCAGGAACCAGCTTGCCGTGTAGTTCGTGTTGTAGAACTTGTTGTAGATCCGCGATTCGACGTGGGCTCGCCGTTCCTCGCTGCCCGGCACCATGCTGGCCGTCTCAAAAAAGCTTGCGGCATGGATTACTCACAAGAGTTCCGTCGGGCAGCGCGTGGGCTTCGCTTCCCAGCATATCGATCTCCGGACACATGGTGGTTGTGCTGACTATGGCGGAAAGCAAGTCCGAATAGGTTTCGCTCGTCTTGGCAGGACTCGACGGGCAGAGCATCTTGCCCACGGTCGTCCCATTATTAACCAGGTCCGCGCCCCAGCCTTTCTCGGTCACGCAACCGTCGCCGAACCAGTCGAAGGCGCCCGTGCAGTATTTGCCATGGGTCGCTGCATGCTCCTGGAGACCTACGCCCAATTGGCGGAGATTGTTCTTGCAGGCCGAATTCCGGCTGGCTTCCCGCGCCGCCGTCAGGGCGGGGAACAACAGGGCCATGAGAATCAAGGCGATTCCGATCGCCGTCAAGAGTTCGACCAGCGTGAAGCCGGCTCGCTGCACCGGGAGATCTTGGCGCAGCGAGGGCCTCGGATTTGCTGTTTGATCCACCTCCGCGAGACTTTGGTTCGACTCGTACATTGCATCCTACCCTCATACGTTTCCAGACGATCCACCTCCACCCTAAGCGGCACGTACTTCGAGCCCGTGCCGTACCGGCCCGACGATCGGTCCATCCTATTGTCCAAACAGACGCTAGTTTTTGATGTCACCTGTGTGAATCCGAGGTCATTAATCTGTTTCAAAACGGTTAGGGCGTCGAGTTCGTTGGGAGCAGCAGGACCGCTAAGGGCGCACCTACCGGCCGCGCACGCCGTCCAAGTCACGGCGAGCCCGCGACACCAGCGGATGATTCGTTTGCCGATACACCCGGTAACGAGTTTCGAGGAATCGCTCATTCCAGGGGACGTGCGGCTCGTAGGCGAGGAGGGTCTCGAGGATAGCCGCAGGGCCCAGGAGACCCGCCAGGGCGTGGGCCGTTGCCAGGCGATCTTCTTCGCACAGATAGACTGCAAACGGTTGGCGCAGGAGGGAATAGAGCCGTCGCGTTTCGTCAGGTTTGTTGGCAGCAACTCGTAAAATCGTCGGAAACAGCAGTTCCAGGACATGTGGTTGGCACCATGGGCTAGCCCGGAGGCCCAGCAACACGTTTTCCAATTGAGTCGCAGCTTCGCCGTACGCGGCCTGCCGGGAAAGCAGAATGCTCTCAATGGCACGGGCCTCGACTGGATTGAAGTCATAGATCTTCCGGAGCAGCGGTCGGGCTCGACTGTCACCTTGGTGGGCACAAGCAAGTGCAAGCAGAGTCACTTCGTCTGGCGGAAGCGGCTCGTAGGCGGCCGCTTCCCACGCCCGGATCATTCCTGACGAATCGGCATCCCAGTATCGCCGAAGCACCTCCGTTCGGGCCGCCTGTTCCGCGGACGGGTCCGGCGGGGGATCGACACTCCCGTCGAACAAGGCATACATCATCTGCCGATAGTCTTCCACGCGTCGCCAGTTGACTTCACCCTCGGATACAAGTGCCCGATGCGTCCCACACCGGACGGCAGCCTCACGCATGGCCCGAATCGAGAACCCGGTCGCCTGGTTGCCCACTGTGCGAGCGAAACCGTACTCGATCAGGTTCAGATCATCCGTATTGGTGCACTCTTGATACTGCCGAGCCACACCGGCAACCAGTTGCGGCCCCCCGACGTAACGGGAAAGCACACCTTCCAGGTCCATAACTCGCCATCCGCAGGCGAAAGCCGACCTAAAGGGCTCCTCGTCCATTCGACCGCGCAGGGTTTTGGCCGAGAGGCGTAGCGGTTCCTTGGAGCAAACCAGAAGCATGTCTTCGGGTTTCGACTGCCAGATTTCCACGTGCCCGAAAACCGACTGAAGCGTTGCCAGTACCGTGGCAACCGTTTGCTCGTCGATCTCGTATCCTTGTAACCACTGAACGAACAATCCTCCGTTATTGAGCCGGCTCTGGGCGGACCGATAGAACTCCTGCGTAAACAGATTGGCTATCCCGGCTCGCCACGGGTTCGACGGTTCCGAGAAGATCAAGTCATAAGTTGTGGAAGTGGTGAGTAGCACTTCCCTGGCGTCGTTGTAGATACAGTGCACCTTCGGGTGTTCCAGTACGTTATGGTTTACTACCTTGCAGAGGCGAGCCATCTTGTTGATGGACGGCTCAAGTTCCACCACGTCAACGCGCTCGATGGACGCCACCTCTGCCAGCCACCCTGGGGTCTCTCCGGTTCCCAATCCGACAATGAAGGCCGACTTGGGCTTGGGATGCAAGAATGCTGCCAGAACGCCTGAAACAAGTTGCGTTCCTGCGTCACCAACGGCGTGCCCGTCGCACTTCCCGTTGATGAAAAACGACAGTCCGGTATCCGCAACCACGGCAATGCTAGCCTCGACGCCTTCGGCTTCCCAGACAATTCGTCGCCGTTGAGCTGCCATCCAATTGTGAAGTTCCGCCGGCGATCGCTCCGGAAGGGCAAACCGCCCCGCTCCAATGCCGCTGTGCCGCCATACGGCGGTAGGCCCTGGCGCCAGGATACAGGCCAGGGCCAGCGTCACCGCCACCGTCGGCGCCAACAGGGCAACCTTTGCTCCCTCCTGTCGCATGGAAAATGCTGTTGCCACGATCCCCAGCAACGCCAGGAGCATTACGACCAGTCTCCACGCGCCGGGGGCGGTTAATAGGGGCAGTGCCCCAAAACCACCCGCCAGAGAGCCGAGGATCGCGCCGACGGTGTTCCACGCGAAGGCCATGCCGACCTGCCTGCCGACATTGTCATCGCCGCGGCCCAGAATCGCGATGATCAACGGAAACTGTACGCCACTGACCGCAGCCGCTGGCAACACGACGATTGCCGCTACCACCGCCCAACCCCACACACTCTCCGCGAAGCTGCCGCTTGCCTCGTGATATCGTGCCGCCAGCAGGGCCAGACGGTCACCCAACGCGAAAGGAAGAGCAATTAGCGCGGACTCCAAACCGCAAGTGAAGGCAAACGCTCGCAGATTCGGCCTGGCGACGCGGAAGATGAACGGATACGACGCTCCCCCAATCCCGATTCCCAATAGCGCCGTCGCCAGGATCAATCCGAACGTGTAGGTGGTCCCTCCCAGGATCGGTCCCAGCATCCGGTACCATACCAGCTCCATGAGGAAGAATGCAAAACCAACCACCGCGGCTGCCACATAAACCAGCAACGGAGAAACACGACTGCCCGTTTTGGCCCGGCGATTCTCTTTGCGATTGACCGCAACCTCAACAACTGCCTGCCGGCGGGCTCCGATCCCTCCTGCAACGAGCGCTCGCGAGGCCACGGCAACAACGAAGCTCAGAAGACACGCTAGCCACAGTGTCGTTCGCGTGCCCACCGTAGGCAGTAGAAGGAACGTGCTGACCAGCGCCCCGCCAACAGCGCCAAGAGCATTGAAACCATAGATCCAGCCCGCATTCTTCCGCCGCTCGTCGCCTTGCGTGGTGACCGCCCGCACGGCGGCGGGTAGAGTTCCGCCCATCAGAATCGTAGGTATCGCCATCACGCCCGCGGCAACCGTCAGACGCACCATGGTTGCCCAGAATAACCCTAGCGCCGATTGACCTCCCAGCATAATATAGCCTGCTCGCGCCAGATCGATCAAAAGGGGGCTCAAAGCAGCGCTAATCCCGACGCCGAGTTCCAACCCGGCATACATGAGCAGCGGTGACTCGACCGCGTCCGCACGCCGTCCCAGACGCACATTGCCCACACCAATTCCGCCCATGAAGATCGCGACCACCGCCGCCATAGCGGCGGTCGACGGCCCAAAGACCAAACGAAACTCTCGTATCCAGGCTACCTGGATTGCCATGGCTGCCAGGCCCGAGCAGAACAGCAAACAGGACACAGGCCACACGCCGTTCTTGATCGACAAATGCGCTCCAACCGGTCGTGCGAGGAAGCCCCGTATCTCTGTGACAGTCATGGATTCGCCAGTCCTCGGAATTCGCACAATACCGCAACGGGCGAGAGCACTTGCTCTCGCCCGTTCAAACTTCACACGAGCCGAATGCCAGTCAACAATAAGTTGGCTGCTCGTTTAAGCGACTCAGTCTTGCTCGGTATCGCCGGTCTTGCCAGCCGTGGGATCCACGATGAACACACCGCTGAAGACCTCTTGCGGCACCAACTCGACGGGACCGTCCTTGAACAGTACCTCCGACGTACCTCCTTCACCCGCGGCAAAGCCGGAGAATCCAGGATTGAGGTAGCCGTCCCCGTTCTGGTCTCTGACCTGCTTGACCGAACCATCGGCCATCAGGAGGTTGCATGTGCCGTTGTGCACCGCGTACCAGTCGCGAGTGTCGTGTAAGAAATAGCCAGCACCGTGGTCGGCGGCAGCGGATGCCCCAGCGTAGATGGAAGCCCAGTCGCCAGTTCGTTCGGCGTTCATCTGATCGGTCAGATCGACGACATCGTCGTCCGGAATCCAGATGCCCCCCGCTGGGACATAATTCGCCGGGCCGTCGCAGAAGGCTTCCGTCAGACGGTCGCCGGCTTGCATGTAGGTAGTGTTTGTCGCCGTAGACGCGACGTCTTGAGTGAGAACGGCCTCGCCCGGATCGCCGGGACTCCCGCAACCAAGAAGCGGAATGTTCGACGAGGGAACGACGGCCGACTCAAGCTGCCGCATGGTGAGCGGGCCCTTCGTGACGGCGAGCCCCTTACCCGTGGAAGGACCCGTGTCCCACGCAACCAACATTTCGCTGGTAGCAGCGTCGATAGTCACATCCAATCTGGGTTCGCTGCGAACGAGATACCAACTGGCAACATAGTTGGTATTGTAGCCCTTGTCGGCCAAATGTTGCCCAAAATAGAGCCCGTTCTCGGTAGGCGTACCGGGCGCACCGGGGCAACATCCGTGGAGGAGCCGGTCGGCAGGGCAGCCGTCCTTCGGCGCTGAAGTGGCCGTCTGACCGATCAAGTCATTCCACTTTTCGAGACCCTTGAGCGGATTACTGGGATCGAGCATCTTACCGGGTTCACAAACCCCCAAGTTCTTCAGGTCAGCAACCCAACCCCAGGTGTCGGGGCATCCGTCACGGCGGAAGTCGAAGGCGCCGGTGCATAGGCGTCCCGAAGGATCGTGGTCGGCATGCATGAGCAAACCGATCCCGAACTGGCGGAGGTTCGCTTTGCACTGGGCACTGCGGGCCGACTCGCGTGCAGCCTGCAGGGCCGGCAGCAACAGGGCAATCAGAATGCCGATGATGGCGATCACCACCAGCATCTCAACCAATGTAAAACCTTTTCGTTTCATCTTCTTGTACTCCAGAAAACCGTTCCAAAAGAGAAGTCGTTTCTTGTCGCATTCTCGTGTCCACTCAATCTCATTCCAGTCCCCCTGTCGTTCGCTCCGCACCTCCTTTCGTAGACGGTTGTCCTTCCAGTCGCCACTCGATCGCTCGGTTACAGCCGTAAGGTCGCCGATTCGCCGTGCAGCCCTCAGGCTGCTTTCGGGCCCGGCGGCTTCGATTCGCGATTGTTTTGCGAAATCGGGCCGCCCCGGCTTGCATGATTCCGGCACAGAGACCTTGCTGCTGTCGATCAGCTTGAGTCTCTATTGTGCAACTGGATGTAAGAAGGTTGTGTGGGTCGCGTAGACTTCGGATTAACTTCCACAAATCGCGAACCGGCTCCTGCCCCGTCAACTCGGACCGTTCAACACGCTTCCGTCAGGATCGCGGATCGTCACGGCAATGATCTCGACGACCAGATCCTGTTCCTCATCCGGCAGGCGGCGAATCTCCGTGCCGGCACGGGTGATCCGCACGTCGATCGATCGCAGCACTCCCGCGGAAACCTCTCCGTGCATTCCCTCAAAGCAGACTCCGTTTTCGATGTCGCGCCGCTGATGGTCCGGCAATGCCCGGCCGTAGCAGGCCAAGAGCCGCGCCGGCCGAGTCCGCTCCTCGATCCGCACGTAGTGAATGGCAAGCGGATCTTCCGCCGCCCCGCTCGCTCCAGCCGGCAGCCCGCCCGGCCATAGCACCGTGTGCGTCGCTGTAACCCCTTCGCTTGTGTGCGGCTGCATAGGCAATCCGACCAGCGCCTCGCTCCAGTCGATTCTCCGCCCGAGGGCCCGCTCGGCCGCATCGCGGTCATGGGCCGCCCTCCGGCACCTCGCACACCAATCAGCAGCCAGGTCGCCGGTCAACCTGACCCAGGCGTGTTGAAGCTGTTGTTCCTGCTGCTGTCTTGCGGCTACCGGATCAAGATCTCGCGCGGATCGTCCAACGGCTGGCCGCATGGTGCGCAGGCCGACTAAAGAAGATGGTTTCCACGAGTCGCCCCGTTCGCTGAAGTGCTTTCGCAAGAGAACCAGGATTCCCGGTTCCACAACGGTGCTGCCGCCAAGCAATTGGCTGTGATCGAGGCCGGGGCCGCGGCTCCACTGAACGTCGAGTCGCCGGGCTACGGCCGCTCGCATGGTGTCTGTGGGCAGGCTCAAGGCAAGCGTCAGCAGAGCAGGTTCGTCGGACCAGGAATCGAGACGGTTCAAGCGGCCCTCCACAACAAGGGTGAAGCTGTTGGACCAAAGCAAACGGGCCGTCTGGCGGCTGCGATCGAGCTGCTCGGCGTCGGCTCGCACCTTGATCCCCAGCAGATGCTCCAAGGCGGCGCTGCTCGAAGCGGCAAAATGGCCGGCCAGTACCTGCCTAGTCGGTTTCGGATCGCCGGCCCCCATATAGAGAATCGCGTGGGCCTCGAGATTCTCAGGAGTCAACTCGGCGAGAAGCCGCTCCAACCCGGTCCGAATCTCCGGCGGCGGATTGTTCTGAGCCAGGTACTCGGCCGCCCGCACACGCACCGCCGACGAACTGCCTTCCGCAAGCAGGGCCAAGGCTTGCCGGCTCAACACATCTGCCGGTATCTCGGGTTCCGCCGCGTCCACCAGCCGTTCGGCCTCGACGACGAGGCGGAAGAGCATCTCTTCGTGCGATTCTGTCGGGTGGGCGGCCAGGCTTTCCAGAGCCGCTGTTGACGCCGCCCGGTTGTCTTCTGTTTCCAGCTTGCCGACGATAAGCTGCGCCAAGCTGCGACTGGCGGTCGCGGTCGTGTTCTGCGCCAGTGCGTCGACCACCGCCTCAATCAACTTGTGCAGGTAGTCCCGATTGTCCCGGCCTCGCTGCGTTGAACTGACTCGCCGCCTGCGGCTCGTGTGCGTTTCCTCTTGTTCGCCGCCGAAGACGAGTTCCTTAAGCCCGGCATAGACTTCCGGCTGGAGCAGACGGGTCAAGATCTGAACGATCTGCTCGTCATCCCGCTTGTCGACGGCCGAGCGTGCGACGGCCTCCAGGAGTTCCGGCTTTTCGAGGAGCTTGGCAATGAAGTAATCGCGTTCCTGCCACTGCGTCAGATCACCGGGAGGTTGGGGAACCGGAGATGGGGCATCCTGCTCGGGTGCAGCGTCGGGCGAAGAAACGTCCGTGTTGGGGAATTTCCGCACGGCAACCGCTTTCGGGCTGCCCTGGTTCGCCTTATCCGGCTGCTCTTCCGCCTCGGCAGACTCGGACGCCAGCGGACGTTTTTCCGCTGCTATTTTCGCAGATCCGGCCCTCTTGGCCGTTTCCTCAGCTTCTTTGCGCTCGTGTTCCTCTTTCCAGGCCATGTAGGCTTCTCGGGAACCCAGGCCGCCCCATGGCTTGTTCGGGTCCAACGTGGCCGGCTGACTGTTCCCCCCGCACCCGCCACATCCGGCAAAGGACGTCAGAACAAACGAAAGCAGCAAGGCCCAAACGCAACAGTTCGACGAGCGACGAATTTCTCGGCCGCTGCCGTACGAAGGATGGGAATGACGATCTGTCTTGGACGCAACGTTCTCCAACGGATCGAGAGCTCCTGTCTGCTGTCTGCACGCCAACCGGCACCACCGACAGGAACACAACTGTCCTGAAGCATGGCTTGCCGCTCCAAACAACCAACTATCATTATCCAGCCGATCGTTAGCTGTTGATGTGCGGCAAGTGAGTTCTTTGCGAGAATGCAAAGTGGGGATCGAGAACCCATCCGCGATCATCGCCCATTGCCCGGACGGATGGGTTGATATGACAGCCGGAGATTCCTGCCTTTGCGGGAATGACGACTGAACGAGTCCGCGGATTCCTCTGGGAGTCACGCAAGGCAATTCACGGCGCCGCCCCATGACGTACGATCCGGCCGTCGATCAAGTAGATCACGTCCTCGGCGATGTTGGTGGCATGGTCGGCAATGCGTTCCAGATTGCGGGCGACAGCCAGGATCCTGAGTAACGGGTGAAGCTGATCGGGTTGCGATTGCATCATGCGCTCCACCTGTTTGCGGATCTCGCGTTTCATTCCGTCGACTTCGTCGTCCCGGGCGCAAACGTTCTCGGCGAGGGCGGCGTCGCGGTTCACGAACGCATCAAGGCTGTCGCGCAACATGGCGCGGCTCTTCTCCCACATGCTGGGAAGGTCGAGGGGAATCTCGATCGGCGGGCCCGACGCCAGGGCGGCGGCCTTGTGAGCCACGTTGACGGCCAGATCACCGATCCGCTCCAGGTCGTTGTTGATCTTGAGTACGGTGACCACCAGCCGCAAGTCGATCGCCACGGGCTGATGCAGGGCGAGGATCTTGAGGCACTCCTCCTCGAGTTCGACCTCGCGCCGATCCACCTCGGCGTCACCCTTCTCGACGGCGCTCGCCGTTTCGGCGTCGCACCGGGCCACGGCGCGAACCGCCGCGTCGACTTGCCCCTCCACGAGGGCGCACAGCGACAGGAGTTGCCGCTTGAGCCCTTCGATTTCTCGTTGGAAATGCACAGACATGGCTGTTCCTTTTCGTCCGTCGGCCTGAATAGCCTTTCGGGATTCCCGGCAAAAGGTGACTGTCACCTTTTTCCGCATTTAGCCGAACCGCCCGGTGATGTAGTCTTCCGTCTCTTTCTTCTGCGGCTTGGTGAACAAATCCTTCGTCAAACCGACCTCGATGAGCTCGCCCTCGTAAAGGAAGGCGGTGTAGTCCGACACTCGGGCGGCCTGCTGCATGTTGTGAGTCACCGTAATAATCGTATACTCTCCGCGAAGTTCCGCCATCAGGTCTTCGATCCGCAGCGTGGAACGCGGGTCCAGGGCGGAACACGGTTCGTCCATGAGGATGATCTCCGGATTGACCGCGATCGCCCGAGCGATGCAGAGGCGCTGGTGCTGGCCGCCGGAGAGCCCCAGGGCCGACTCGCGGAGACGATCGCTCACCTCGTCCCAGAGGGCCGCTCGCCGCAAGCTGCGTTCGACGGCCTCGTCGAGCGCGGCGCGGTTGGAGACCCCGGCGATCCTCAGGCCGTACGCCACGTTCTCGTAGATGGTCTTCGGAAAGGGGGTCGCTCGCTGGAAGACCATGCCCACGCGGCGCCGCAGTTCGATCACGTCCAAGGCGGGATCCGTAATGTCCTGGCCGTCGAGCAGGATGGAGCCGGTGGTGCGCACGTCGTCGATCAGATCGTTCATCCGATTCAGGCAGCGCAGAAACGTCGACTTTCCGCACCCCGATGGTCCGATCAGGGCCGTGACCTGGCCGCGAGCGAAATCCATGGAAATCCCCTGGAGCGCCTCGTTGCGGCCGTAGTACAGGTGCAAGTCGTCGACACGGACGACCGGGTCGCCAATCGCCGGTTGGGGCGTGCCGCCATCGTGCGAGAGATCCGAACCGGACACACGCTCCGGTCCTGCCGGCCGCTTGTCCTCCGCGGGAGAATCCGAGGCATCCGGCAAGACGCTCTTCGTGAAACAGTGCAGCATGGTCGTCGGCCTTTGTTCTCTTGATGTGTGGAATTGCGTCAGGCAAGCGGACGAGAGGAAACTGTCAGCTAAATCGTTCTTGACCGGAAACGTTTTGCCATCTGGTTGCGCAGGTAGATGGCCGCGCCGCTCATCACGAGGACGATCAGCACGAGCAGCAAAGTGGTGACGTAGACCATCGGTTTGGACGCCTCGACGTTGGGGGACTGGTAGGCGATGTCGAAGATGTGAAAACCGAGGTGCATGAACTTGCGGTCGGGATGGAAGAAGGGAAACTGGCCGTCCAGCGGCAGGTTCGGCGCCAGCTTCACCACGCCAGTGATCATCAACGGAGCCACTTCTCCGGCAGCCCGGGCCATGGCGAGAATGAATCCGGTCATCATTCCGGGGGTGGCCATGGGGAGGAGGACTCGCCACAGGGTCTGGAACTTGGTGGCTCCCAGAGCGTAGGAACCTTCGCGAAAGCCGCGGGGAATGGTTCGCAGGGCCTCTTCCGTGGCCACGATCGCCACGGGCACCGTCAGCAGGCCCAGCGTCATGCTTGCCCACAGAATGCCGCCGGTGCCGTAAGTCGGGACTCCCGCCGCCGCGCGTTCGGGGAAGAACCACTGATCCACAAGCCCGCCCAGACCGTAGACGAAGAAACCCAGGCCGAAGATCCCGTAGACGATCGAGGGGATGCCCGCCAGGTTGTTGACGGCGATCCTTACCATCCGCACCAGCACTCCCTCGCGGGCATATTCTCCCAAATAGACTCCCGCCAGGACTCCCAAGGGAAAGCAGGCGATCGACATCAGGAAGACGAGCATCACCGTGCCGAAGATTGCCGGGAATAGCCCCCCCTCCGTGTTCGATTCCCGAGGTTCGTCCGCCAGCAGCTCCCATATCTTGGCGGCATAGTGTTTGATCTTGGCGGCCGGCCCCATCGCGTTCGGCTGGTACCAGCGGACGATGTTCGTGAGAGGGATCTCCTGCACTTCGCCCGAAGCCGTCCGGAACAGAGCCACGTTGCTGCGAAGGGCCGTCTCTTGCGCGAGTTTCTCGGCCACAAGCTGGTCGGATTGAGCCTTGATCTCGCCTTCTTCCGCGCGGAGCTGTGCCAGGTCGTCATCGGGCAGGGAGGCATCCGCCTCGGCACCTGCTCGCTTGTTGCGATATTCCAGCTTGAGGATCTTGTTCCCTATCTTCTGAAGCTGCCCGTTGAGGAGGGACAATTGACGAGCGATCGGCTCGATGGTGTTCGCTTGCTCTCGTCGCACTTCGGCCAGCGCCGCCTGAAACCGTTCGGACGGCTCGCCTTCGCCGGGCAACTCCAGGCTGGGCGTCTGCACATCGTCAAGGAAGCCGAAGAAGTCGCCGTTCTCGGGGCGTTCCAGGACATACACGTCCGAAGGATAGCTGACCTGCCGGATCGAGTCCTTCGGATACCAGTGAAAGTCCATTCGCTGGGGGTCGAATTCGCGGTTTCCGGTCTTGAGTTGGAACGTCTCCTCATCGGTGTCGGGATTGGTTTCTTCTCGGACCCAGGCGCCGAGGACGGTTTCGCCGTCTGCCAATTCGACCTGCGCGATCGCAGCGGGCCAGAAGACACCGAGTCCGTTGACCAGCACCACGACGATCAGCAGGGCCGTTAGCAGGAGAACCGTCGCCAGAGCAGCGCCGCTGAGCCAGACGAACGGTTCGCCCTGTCCCCAGAACCGCTTGCCTCGCCGCGACGGACCTAGAGTCGGCCGAACCGTTTCCGCAGGCGCTGGCGGACCAGTTCCGCCACCGTGTTGAGGAGGAATGTCAGTGCGAACAGGAGTACTGCACATAGAAACAAGACTCGATAGAGTGTACCGCCTACCGGAGCTTCAGGGATTTCGACGGCGATATTCGCCGAGAGGGTCCTCATCCCGTTGAAGGGCCCCCAATCGAGGATGGGCGTGTTGCCCGTCGCCATAAGCACGATCATCGTTTCCCCCACGGCCCGTCCCAGGCCGATCATGACGGCGGCGAAGATGCCGGGGCTCGCGGAGGGGAGGATCACTCGCCAGAGCGTTTGCCAGCGGCTTGCTCCCAGGGCCAGCGACGAGGCCGTCAGCGAGTAGGGGACGGAGGAAAGCGCGTCCTCGGCGATCGAGAAAATGATCGGAATGACGGCGAACCCCAGCCCGAAAGCGATCACCACGCAGTTTCGCTGATCGTAGCGGAGGGTGAAGGCTTCGTAGAGCCAACCGCGAAAATTGCCGTCGAAGAGGATCTTCTCGATTCCTGGCGTAAGGAGCGCGGCAAATCCGACGCCCAGTATCAACACGGGCATAAGGATCAGGAATTCGTAGCCGTTTTCCAGGCTCTTGGCCCACTGAAATCGTCGCACTGCCTGCCACGCAACCAAGAAGCCGAGAAACGTGGCGGGAATCGTGGCCAATCCCACGAACAACGCCAGAATCCAGTGTTCCAGGATGGGAGCCAACCACAAGGCTACCAGGAAACCAAGGACCACTGAGGGCACGGCCGCCATGATCTCCACAACCGGCTTGATCGCGCGCTTGAGCCCCGGAGTCGTAAAGTGGCTGGTATAAACCGCGCCCAGCAGGGCCAAGGGAACTGCCAGCAGCATCGAGTAGACGGTTCCCTTAAGAGTTCCGAAAATGACCGGCACCAAACTCAGTTTCGGCTCGAAATCGTCGCCCCCCGTCGTCTGCCACGCGTATTCCGGCCGCTCGTAGCCTTCGTAGAAAATCGGTCCAAACAACGTCCGCCAACTCACCTCGGCATGAGGCGCGTCGATCTCCCATGCCACCAGTTCGCGGCCCTTCAAGGCAACCGCAACGTTTCCCTGGGGGGAAAAGCCGACGTTCCGAACCAGGCTGTCGGGTTGGATCGATAGCAGGTGCCGCTCGCTGGTGGCTTGATCCAAATGGATGGCGTTGCCCGACCGACTCAGCAAGGTCCGGCCCCGCGACGCAGGTACGATCTGTTCGACGGGGCCCTCGTGGGCTTTGAGCGTATGGATCCGCGTGAGCCGGGCCTTGCCGTCGTAGCGGACTGGAAACCACGTGGTCAGCTCACCCCGGGCGTCGCCGACGGCCAGGGAAACGCCGCCGAACATCATCGCCAGGCTGGTTATGGCGCGGCGGTCCGAGAACGCGGTGAGGGCATCGCGAACCTCGACGTTTCCGTCGCCGTCGAATTGCCAACGGGCCAATTGCCCGCTCTCCGTGCCGGCATAAAGCGAGGTCCCTTCGCGATCCATGGCGATCGCGGTGATGGTCGTGAGCCCCGTGGTATCCAGGGCAAGCTTCTGGGCCTTGACTTCGGTTTCACCGAGAAGGTTCTCCGTGGTTACCTGCCGTTCGGCGATGAGCCGGCCGCCGGAGAAAAGGCGAACGCTCGTTGTCGCGCCGTCTTCTGAACGACACAGAATAGCCTTGAGCGGCTGGGCGCCCTCCTCGCCGGCAACACCGGCCAGTTCGCGAAACTTGTAGGGAGCCGTTTGCCCCTGGGCCTCCGAGGCTGAGCCGATTCCCACTTCAACCGCCGACAAGAAGCCGTCGGACCACAGAAGCGAATAACGCCCGCCCGTCGAACGCTCGACGGATACGACTTTCTTGTCCCGAGTAGCCGATTCGGGCCGCATCGACTGGCTGCCGAGCCTGCGTTGCGAAAGGAGATCGATGAACGTGCACTCACCGTCTGCCGTCAACAGGTGGGCGGTCAGCGATCCGTCCGCAACGCTACGGTCGATTCCGACGGCGACGACTTCGTTGGGCCGCTGCCCACCCGGCAGTCCGAAACGCCCTGCTTCACGAAACTGGGCCTGCCGGAAAAGCGGCAGCGTGACGCCGACAATCAACGCGAGGATCGCGACCACGCTGCCGATGACCGTCACTCCGCCAAGCAGGATCACCCAGCGAGCGATCGCGTCGCGGCGTTTCGCTCGCCGGAGTATCGTCTTGGCGTCGGTGTGCATTGCTTTCTCCAGAGGCAAGCGTAGGACGCTACTACTGGCTGATGACCTTGCGTTGCTTGGCGGCAGCCGCCGCAGGCAGTGGCCCGTATCCGTCCTTGACCACGATCTCCTGGCCCTGTTTGGAGAGGACGAACTTGAGGAACTCCTCGACCAGCGGCGAGAGCGGCTCGCCCGGTTTCTTGGCGACGTAAATGTAGAGCGCCCGGCCCAAGGGGTACTTTCCCGACAAGGCGTTCTCGAACGACGGCTCGACAGGCGACTGACCGTCCGCCTTCGCCAGAGGCACAGCCCGGATCTCCGACGTCACGTAGCCGATTCCGCCGTAGCCGATCCCCGCCCGATCGTTGGCCACGCCGTTGACCACGGCCGCCGTTCCGGGCTGCTCCTTGACCGTGTCCTTGAAGTCTCCCTTGCTCAAGGCGTGTTCCTTAAAGAAGGCGTAGGTGCCGCTAGCCGAATTGCGCCCATAGATGCTGATCGGCCTCGATGCCCAATTTCCGGTGAGTCCGAGCTGACCCCAGGTCGCCACGTCCTCGTGGCCGCTCTTCCGCGTCTTGGAGAAGATCCCGTCGATCTGACCCAGGCTCAGGCCCGCGATCGGGTTGTCGCGATGCACGTACACCGCCAGGCAGTCCAAGGCGACGCTCACCCGCGTCGGGCGGAAGCCGTACTTCTGCTCAAAGGCTTCCTCTTCCTCGGGTTTCATGGCCCGCGACATGGGGCCGAGTTGCGCCGTGCCGTTGGTCAGTGCCTGGGGAGCCGTGGCGGACCCCTTCCCCTCGATCTGAACGTTCACGTTGGGGTAGAGCTTGCGGAAGTCCTCCGCCCAGAACGTCATCAGGTTGTTGAGCGTATCGGACCCGATGCTGTTGAGATTCCCGGAAACTCCCGAGACGGTCTTGTACGATTCGAGTTCGTTTTCCGCCCCCGAAGCCGGGGAGTGGAAGGTCGATGCAATCAACAAGGAAAGACAGAAACTCGTCATCAAGGCGCGCATCCTGAGACTCCTCGTGAAAAGGTCAAGAGAAACCGAGACAGCCGGGCTAACCGTACAGAACGACAAACATCTCCGGCAGATTATACTTGCCGTGCATGAGCCGATTGTTGGCAAACGGTTAAACTTCGGTTAGCCCCGCGGAATGCCGGACGCCGGCGGGCAGGTGGATGGAGAAGACGCTCCCCTGGCCGACCACGCTTTCGACCTGCACCGTCCCCTTGTGGGCCGTCACGATGTGCTTGACGATCGCCAGGCCGAGCCCGGTCCCTCCCAGGTCCCGGCTCCTCGCCTTGTCGACGCGGTAGAAACGTTCAAATAGCCGCGGCAAGTGCTCCTGCGCGATGCCGCAACCTTCGTCCTCAACCCGGATGACCAGTTCGACCGGTCCCTGCTCGGCGGAGATACGGACCGTGGCGTCGTTTGGACTGTACTTGATCGCATTGTCGACCAAGTTCATGACGGCCTGTTCAAGAAGCGGTGCGTTGACTTTCGCCAGGATACCGTCCGGACATTGAGTTTCCAGCCGGATCTGCTTCTTTGCGGCCTTCGTTTCGCACATCTCGACGGCGGCACGAAGCACCTCGGCGAGATGTTCGTCTTCCAGCTCAACCGTCTGCTCTTCCGTGCCTCGTTCGGTCCGCGAGAGCAGAAGCAGGTCTTCGATAATGGCATCCAGACGATTGGCTTGTTTGAGGACGATCTCGAGGAATTGCAGGGATTGCTCCCTGTCGTCCAGCTTCTCCGCCAGGAGAGTCTCGACGAAGCCCTTGATGGAGGTAATCGGCGTCTTGAGCTCGTGCGAGACGTTGGCCACGAAATCGCGGCGAATATTCTCCAGGTGCCGCAGCCGGGTGGCGTCGTGAAGAACGATCAAGGCCCCGATTCTCTGATCCTGGGCGTCGTGCAGGGCCGTGCCGTGGGCATGGATCCAGCGTCTGTCGGGCCCGTTCAACTCGAAGTCCGCCTCGAGCGGCGCGGCATCCGCCAGCATCCGGTCGATGAAATCCAGCAGGTTCGTTTTGCGGACGATTTCATGCACCATCCGCCCGCGAGCCTTCTCCTCCGCAACGCCTACCAGCTCGGCGCACGTCGAATTGAGATTCAGGATCGTTCCCCGCAAATCCACCGCCAACACCCCTTCGTTCATACTCTTCAGCACTCCTCGATGCTCGTTGTCTTGGCGGATAATCGTCTGAATCCGCTGGTCCAACTGTTCCGCCATGACGTTCAGGGATTGGGCAAGCATCCTGATTTCCGCCGCGCCCGAGGCCGGCAGGCGATGATCGAGTTCGCCGCGAGCGAAGCGTTCCGCGCCGGCTCGCATGGTTTCCAGAGGGCGGACAATCTCGCGTGCTACGGCCAAGCTGACTATGGCAACGAACGCGACAGCCACCAGTCCCGCCCCGGCGATCCGCCAATAGACCGCGTGCAAGGTCTGAGCCATCGTATGGACGGAAAAGGACGTTCTGACAACGGCCGCCACACTGCCGTCCCTCTGCAAGGGAATCGCCACGTACATCAACTCTTCGGCCAAGGTGGCGCTGAACCGCGTTTCACGCCCCGTCTTGCCGTCCAACGCGTCGCGGATTTCGGGACGATCTCGGTGGTTCTCCATGAACGCCGGATTCTCCGAGCTGTCGCCGACGACCCGGCCGTCAGGCAGAATCACGGCGATTCGCATCGCCAGCGACCTGCCCAACTTCTCGCAGGCGGGTTGTATCTCGTCCGTCGCCTCCGGCCGGAGGAAGTCACCTAGCTGGGCCTTGCACAATCGGGCTCCCGCTTCGAGTTCTGCAGTCTTCTGGTCGAGATAGAACTGCCTCGCGTGGAAAGAGACGTACACCCCCAGTGCCAGAAGCAACGCCATAGTAACGGCCAGATAGCCGAAGAAAACTTGCCACAATAGTCGAAAGCTGCGCACTGGCTATTCCTTGAACCGATAACCCACTCCGCGGACGGTCTCGACATAACGGCCTGCGGGGCCCAGCTTCTTGCGCAGCCCGACGATCTGGACGTCAACCGCCCGGTCCGTGACGGCGCAAAGGTCGCCGTGCACCTCTTCCAGAATCTGCTGCCGCGTGAAGACCCAGCCGGGCTTCCGCGCCAAAGCCCGCAATACCCGAAACTCCGTGGCGGAAAGCTCGATCGGCTGATCGTCGACCAGCACCAGGTGCTTCCCCGGATGGATGACGAGGTTGTGAATTCGAAGCACGCCTTCCGAGGCTTCCGGTTCCCGAGCGGTCCCGGCGTCCGGGTTCATATTCCGCAAGGCGGCGCGCACGCGGGCGATCAGCACGTTCCGGCTGAACGGTTTGGTGATGTAATCGTTGGCGCCGGCGTTCAAACCGGCCACGATATCCGCTTCTTCTCCCTTTGCCGTCAGCATCACGATCGCCGTGCCTGCCGTCTGCGGCTTGCTTCGCAGTCTGCGGCAAACGGCCAGGCCGTCCACGCCCGGCAGCATCAGATCCAGAAGAACAAGATCGGGAGGCCGCAATTCGGCGCTCGCAAGGCCTTCTTCTCCGGAAGCCACGTCGGCAACCTGATAGCCCTCCTTGCGCAAGGTGTAGCTCACCAGGCTGCGAATGTCTTCTTCGTCCTCAACTACCAGCACTGAGTTTCGGACCATGGGCTTTCCCTTCGGTGGCCGGTTTGTCCGCTTGGGGACCAGAGGCATGTGGGTCGCGTCAACGGATTGCCCCCCGATCGCCGGGGAATCCTGACTTCCGACTCATGATTCTAACACGCCTGCGTTAGCGTACGATGAGGTCCTTGTTAGGATTTCGTCACGCCGCAATCCGGGGCCCTGGAGGCTGTCTTGCGGCTCTTCGGCAACAGAAGGGTCGACAGAGGCGGGCGCAAATATCGAAGGCATTGGGGAATGCGCGCACAAAAACCCCCGGCACATCGGCACTCTACCGATGCCCGGGGGCGCTGCTGTCCATCAAAACAAGCAAGTTGCTCGCTACGAGTCGGTCTTATTGCTGGCTCTGGGCCTTTTCCGCCTCGTCGACGGCTGCATCGTGGGCGTCGACCTCCGCCTGCGACGCCCCGTCCGTCGGTGCCGAGCCGGAGCCGGAGCCGCAACCGAGTGAAACTCACATTCCGCTACCTGATGTTTTTCCAAAAGGGGGGTTGCGCCCTTCGTCGAAGTCCGTCATTTTACAGGCATGAATGGAACAACCTGGTATGGAAATCAAACGGACGCGAACATCGAAGGG
>JAAYAY010000316.1 GCA_012719125.1 Planctomycetaceae bacterium
AGTTCTGCCGTATTCTCAGTTCCCACGAACTGGTCCTTTCCTCCTCTCTCCACGGCCTCGTGGCCGCCCATGCCTACGGACTCAAGGCGGCCTGGGTCAAACTCTCGGATAACGCCTACGGGAAGAGTCCTCGAATGGCCTCCACGGTGCGATCGGAACGGGGTCAACTCCGGACGTCGGATTTGTTCTCGGTACGACATGGGGCAGGTGGCCCTGCTTGACCATGAACGACACAGCCCTTCCTACACAGCAGACGCGTGATAATCGTCGCCGGCTGTCAGCAACCGACGCCATGACAACCGAGGTCAAACGGCGGCCCTGCTTGACGCCCCGAAACCGCTCAAGAGAATGGATCGTAGCGAGGAGCCTGTGATGACTGCCGCCGCAACCGCCGCCAAGACGGCCCGCCGCACGAAACTGCCGCCCAGGACAGGCACATCCAGCGCCCGCCGGCCCAGCCGCCTTGCCCCCTGGCTCTTCGCCCTCCTCTTCGCGGCCCTCGGCGGCCTCGTCCTCTCCGGCGGGCTGCCCACGGACGTCCCCGCAACCCCCGACCTCTCGCTCGCCTCCGCATGCTCGGCGGTCGACCCCGCTTCGCTCCCGGCGGATGAGTCGCCTCGCTACGTCACCCAGAAAATCCGCGATCTCCAGGTCGGCACCTGGGTCCTGGCCGACAATCCGGAACTGGAGGACCTGGAAGACGAATACGGGCCAATCGACCCGGCCCAGTGGCGGAAGATCGCCCTGCGGATGGAGAAGCCGGACGGGGGCACCCTCGATATCGACTTCCTCGGCCCGTTGGGCTGGCTCGAAGCGGAGGAAGCCCGCCTGGGCGGCTCCGTCTACCTCTGCATGGAGGAACTCGGTATCGACGGCCCGGCCGAGGTCCTTTCGATCATCTCCTGCCCACCGCTTCCCGACCGCCCCAGCGACGGCCACCACCTGGTCACCGGCAAGTTCGCCCACTCAGCCGGCAATGTGGTCGACCTTCACATCGAGGGGCTCGACGAACCGATCGGCACGACGGCCAACCACCCCTTCTGGAGCCAGGATCGCCAGGAGTTCGTCCCGGCCGGCTCCCTCCAGGTCGGCGAACACGTCCTCTCCCTCGACGGCACCCAGTCGCCCGTCACCGCGCTGCGGCCGCGAGCCGGCAGCGAGCCCGTTTTCAATCTGGAGGTTGAGACGGAGCATGTGTATTATGTGTCTGAGACAGGAATTCTTGTACACAATGAGTGTTGGTCGTCAGCGAGGAAGGCATTTTGGAAGAACGAAGCACAAGAGAATGCTGCCAAGTACTCGGCCGACAACCTTGCGAGAATGAACGCGGGTAAAGCGCCGCGAATCACTGTCCAGGTCAGAGCTAAGAACGGGCAAGTAATTACGAAAGATGTGTCACTGGAGCTGCATCACCGGTCCTTGCCGCAGAGAACAGGCGCCAGCCGGGCGAACGAGGCATGGAATTTGGTGATTGCCACGCCGTGGGCTCATGCTGCTATGGATCCGTACCGACACACAGGGAAAGGGAATGAGTTGGTAAAGGTTCTTCGTGGCGTCAATAGCTGGGCAGAATGATGAACGAACAACAACTCCTCGCAGCTTTGAAGCGTCTCGCAGAGGGGGGCTACTCGCCAGCAGAGTGGCTGGAGTGGTGGGAACATAACGCCCCACATGTGAAGAAACTCCTCCCCGCAGGAGAATTCCTGCGTCTCAAGCCGCGAGTCGCGTCGCATGGAGAAACTGCGGTCGTGCGACGCTGTCACACCGAGGCGATTGCAATTCTCCAGAAGAGGGGAGTCACTGTGTCGCCATCAGAAGAGCTCAAGATGCTCTTCCGAGCAGACGAAGAGGCGCGCGCTAAGCGTACTTCGTTTGCTGCACACGTGATCGAGGTTGTCGAAGATGAACTGAGGGCTTCTTGCCCATCCGCGTTTAGGGATACCCTTTATGAAGAATACTTGGCCTCTGGCCAGGCAGCGGCGGAACATGACTGGATTCGTCAGCGACTGATGAACTGCTTCATCTCTGTCCACAAGCCGCCAGACTGGGTCGGAGATCCAGAATGGGCGTTTGACGACTTGGAGCCCATGGTCTTCATTGAGCAAATCCGGCTTGATGAAACGCCTGTAACTAAGAGCGTCCTGACGTGGCACACAATGTTGTACATTTTCGGTCGGCGTGTTGCATGTGAAGGTGGTTTTGAAATGAAATACGAGATAGTTGCCCAGTCATGGTAATTTCGTGCCATCGTCTCCCCGCACTCTATTATTTGGCGTCGGTGCTGAGTAACGTGCCGGTGTCGGTCGCCCGAAAGGATAGGCGTCTGACCGGGGTTGAAGTCATCCCAAGACCATGAACCACCTTCACGCCTACTGGGTCGAGAAGAACAACTTCGGCGACCTCCTCACCCCGCTCATTGTCAGGCACCTGTCGGGCCGCGAGCCGGTCCGGGTGGAACCGAATGCGCCCGTCGAACACTTCTTCGTCGTCGCCTCCACGCTCCATTTTGCCACGCCTCTGACCACCGTCTGGGGCACGGGGATCATCTACTGGCGCAGCGCGATGCTGCCCAACCCACGTGCCAAGGTGGCCATGACCCGGGGCCCCCTCTCCTATTCCTTTGCCATGGCCCACGGCCTGAAGTGCCCGCCCGTCTGGGGCGACCCGGCCGCCTTCGTCCGCGAGATCTTCCCCCCCGCTCCCGCCAAAACCGCGAAGTGGTGCTTCGTCCCCCACTTCCGCGAAG
>JAAYAY010000026.1 GCA_012719125.1 Planctomycetaceae bacterium
ACGACGCACTGCCCCGATGGCGTTTGTGATCCACACCCTGATCGTGATCTGGTTCCATCAGGTAGGTCATCGTCATCTGCGATTTCCCGATCGCCCATGGTATCGTCACAAGAGCGAACCATCCTTCGCCGACATGCTCACCACCCTGCGGCGGTTGAGCTGGCAGGACAAAATCCGCACACTGCATCTGAAAAGCAGTATTGCCAAAAAGGTCCTTGCCCAGATTGTCGATTTCCTCAGCCTTGCAGGCTGACGCGTCGTCCCGCTACAAACGGACGGGACGTGCAACGAAAATTCAATTGCCATGTCTCCGCGAAGATCGCCGCGGATCGCTCAAAATGCATCCTCAAAATGTGCGAAACTTGAATTAAGCCCTCGTGCCACCAACAATCGCGGCGTCAACAAGACGCAGTGGATCGAAATCGATCGCCTGACCTATGACTCGTGCATTGATCCACGCGATTACCGTCCGAAACGCACGATTTGCCCGTTCGTGTCATGGCCAATTGCATGCGTTGATGCTATTGACCCCTGCATAGCCAATGAACAGTCCGCCGCGGCCCAGCGTACAGGAATTACGGAGAAACCTCGCTGTGTCGCGGCCATGAGGCGAACATTGACAATGCAGGGGTCAATAAAGACTCGATTTTTCTCGTCCGCCCGCTTCACCGCCGTACCTCATTGGGACGAAACGAACCGGTATTTGCCACACCCAACGGACACTCGGACTCGACCGGATTCCGCCCCCAGCACACGCACCTCACGAACCTCTTCGAGCGGCCTTCCGCTCTCGGTAATCGCGGCGGCGCTTTCCGCCGGAATGAAGACCGTGGCCCTCGTGTTGGCTGGTATGATTACTTCTAATACGAAACGATCGGCCTCGCGCCGCCAGCGGCTGGCAATCTTCCCCCGAATCGAATCGTACTGGGCGTTCACCCAGTCGATGGCCGGATGTTCCGGGTTGCTCCCGGCGGTTTGCGGATTGGGCTTGATGACGATCTGATCGAACCCGGGGGCAGCGTGGTCGATTCCCGCCAGGTTCGTGAACATCCATTCCCACACCGCCCCGAACGAGTAGTGGCTGAAGGAATTCATGGAGGGATTCATGAAGCCCTCGTCTTTCGTGAAACTGTTCCAGCGTTCCCAGATCGTGGTGGCCCCGTTCTCGATCTCGTAGCCCCATGAGGGAAACCGCCGACTCTGCAGCAGCCGCCCCGCCAAGTCGTTGTGGCCGTAGGCCGAGAGTACAGGCAGCAGGTGCTTCGTTCCCAGGAACCCGGTCGCCATGCGGACGTCGTTCTGACGAATCATCTCAGCCAGGCGATCGGCAAAGGCCTGGCGAAGTCCTTCGGGGACGAGCCCGACGTAGAGCGCCAACGCGTGGGCCGACTGGGTCTGCACCGTCAACCTGCCTTCAGCATCGATGTACTTCGCCGCGTAGGCTTTGGCAATCGAATCGAACCATCCTCGGTACTTCTCCGCTGCTTCCTTCTTGCCCAAGGCCTCCGCCATCTCGGCCATGAGCTTGGAAGAGTAGGCGAAGTAGATCATGTCGACGTACTCGACGGGCGTGGTTTCGTTCAACGACAGCCAATCGCCCCAGCCGTTGCCCAAAGCCACGCCGAGGAAATCGGGGCTCACGCGGCGCCGGTACTGCATGAACCGTTCCATCGATTCCCACCGGCGATCAAGGATGCGCCGGTCGCCGTAAGCCCGATAGATCACATAGGGACAGATCACGCCCGCGTCCATCCAGGCGGTGGCAAAGGCCCGGTTGGGCTTGCCGTGCTGCATGGGATAGGGGGCGTAGTCGGGATACGGGCCTTCGGGAAGCTGGGCCTCTTCGACGTCTTCGAGCCACTTGGTGAAGAAGGCGGCCACGTCGGCATTGAAGCTCGCCGTGCGAACGTAGATCTGCGCATCGCCCATCCAACCGAGCCGCTCGTCCCGCTGGGGACAGTCCGTGGGGATCTCCAAGAAGTTCGCCCGCTGGGTCCACACGACATTGCGGAACAACCGGTTGACCATTTCATCGGAACACTCGAAGGAACTGACCAGCGGCGTGTCGGAGTGGATTACCACGCCGGTCACTGCATCGAGAGCGGGCTTACCCGGGTAGCCCGTGAGTTCGACAAATTGGAATCCGTGGTAGGTGAACCGGGGCGTCCAGACCTCGCCATCGGGATCGCCCCGGAGGATGTAGGTATCGGTGGCCCTCGCCTTGCGCAGGTTCTCGGTCATAAGCCGCCCGTCCGGATGGAGCATTTCGCCGTGCCGGATCCGGACCTCTGTTCCCGCCGGGCCTCGCACCTTGAGCCGCACGACCCCCGAGAAGTTCTGGCCCAGGTCGAAGATGAAGACGCCCGGTTCCGGCTCGCTGATTCCGACCGGCCGGATCTCCTCGATCGGCACGATCGGCACACCGGGATAGGCCTGCATCCGCGGCGGCTTGCGGAACCCGAGTTCCACTTCGCGAGGTCCGCTCTTGTCGATGAACTGGGCCTTGAGGCTGCCGTTCTCTTCCGCCCGGATCGCGCCGGACCACTGCGAATCGTCGTACCCGGCAGTCGACCAGCCGGGCATCTCCAGTCTCGCGTCGTGAACTTCGCCCATCAACATGTCGGCCTCGGTAATGGGCCCCGACGTCACCTTCCAACTCGGGTCGGTGACGATCGTCTCCCTGGAGCCGTCGGCATATTCGATTTCAAGCTGGACCAGCAGCGCCGGCGTTTTGCCGTACATGTAGCGGCCGCAACGGTTGGGCCCGTAACCGACGAGCAGCCCATAACCGACGTAGCCCGCGTACCAGCCGTCGGCCACAATCGCGCCGATGGCGTTGTCTCCTTCCCCAATCATCTCCGTAACGTCGTAGGTGTTGTAGAAGCACCGCTTGGCATAATCGCACCAGCCGGGCGTGAACCTCGACTCGCCCACCCGCCGGCCGTTGATCTCGAGTTCGTAGATGCCCAAGGCGGAGGCGTAGACGGTAGCCCGGCGAATTTCCCGTTTTGCGGTGACCGATTTGCGGTAGTAGCGGGCCGGCGGCAGGACCATCTTCTGTTGTGTGCCTTCCAGGGGCGAATCGTCGCGGAAGCTGATCCATTGGGCCTGCCAGTCGCCGGAATCGAGCAGGCCCATCGACCATCGGGCCGGCGTGCTCCAGGCCGACGGTTGGCCGTCGGCATCCCAGGCCATGACCTTCCAGAAACAGTGCTGCCGCGACGGCAGCGGCTTCCCTGCATAGAGGATGTTGACCGTCTTGTTGCTTTCCACTTGGCCCGAATCCCACAGGTCGCCTTCGTCATGGGCGAGTTTCTCAATACTACTTGCCACAAGGATCCGGTAGGCCACCTGTCGCTGGTTGCGCTCGTTCGAGGTCACGATCCAACTAAGCCGCGGCGTGGTTTCGCCGATCCCAGCCGGGTCGTTCAAGTATTCGCAGCGGAGACGCTCAACCTGGAGAGCCCCCGATTCGGCGGCGCGGCTTGGCGCGACAGACGCATGGGCAAGTACATTTGCGACGACGGCGATTACGAACAGAGAAGAAATGACGTGCTGGTGGCGGCTCATTTGGTACTCATCCTGCCGGGCTGAATCGTTTTTTGTGTGTCCAACATTGGTTCGGGGATACCGCATGGGACACGGCATCACCGCGAACCATTCTAGTCGCACTGCGAATCGATTTCGAGCGGGCGGCTGCGACTGGAATGTCCATCCATGAATGCCGTCGGCTGCCGGGGTCGCCCAACTCGTTGGAATCCAGGCTTCAGCCTGCGAATCTCTCCGCCCGGTTGCGGCATCCGCCAACAGAAGCAGGGCGCCTCCTGACGCACCGGGAAAAGACACGGGCACTCGCACGTCAGGACGTGCCCCACTTGCATCTGCTCACGCGATGGCCGAAGATGCGAAGGATCAAACGTGATGAATCTGTTTTGAAGAGGAGTCGACCCATGAATCGAGAACGACTGCCGGTGTGCCGGATCGTTTGGGGGCTGTTGTGCCTGCTGCAACCTCTTGCCGCACAGGTGACGGCTGAAGAAGCGAAGTCACCCGGCATCCAATTCGTTCAGATCTGCGACACGCAACTCGGTTTCGGCGAGAAGGGCTACGAGCAGGACGTCGAGTCGTTCCGCCAGGCGGTGCGGCAGATCAATGCGATGAAACCGGCGTTCGTGGTGATCTGCGGGGATCTGGTCCACAAGCCCGAACCGCAGGCGTTTGCCGATTTCAAGGAAGTGATGGCCGAGCTCGAGGTTCCCTGCCGCTGTGCGGCCGGAAATCACGACCTGGGGCACCCGCCGACGGCCGCGAGCCTGGCCAAATATCGGGAGGCAATCGGCAAGGACTACTACTCCTTCAAGCACCAAGGCATCACGTTCGTTGTGGTGAACACGGAGTTCTGGAAGGCGCCGGTCGAAGGCGAGACGGCGGCCCACGATCGCTGGTTCGAGGAAACGCTCCGGCAGGCCAAGGCCGACTCGAGCCCAGTTATCGTCGCCGGCCATCACCCGCTGTTCCTGAAAAAGGCCGACGAAAAGGAGGAGTATTTCAATATCCCACCGGAGAAACGGGCCGAGATCCTGCGACTATTCAAAGAGAATGGCGTGGTGGCCATGTTGAGTGGGCATACTCATCGCCTGGTCGAAAACGAATACGAAGGGATTCAGTTCCTCAGCGGCGAGGCGACCAGCAAGAACTTCGACAAGCGGCCGTTCGGGTTTCGCGTGTGGGAGGTCGACGAGGCTGGGAAGGTGAGTCACCGGTTCGTGGCGTTGGAAGAGTAGTATGTGTCAGTCGCGGCTACCGAGGGGAAGTGTTGCTGCTTTCAGCACGATGGTTCCCTGATTCAAGTAGCTGCACGTGCACCAACTGGCGGCGTCGGGCATGAGAACGACGCCGCCGGCCGGGACGGCCGCGATCCAGCAGCCGGGGCGAATGCCGCCGTAGTTCTGCGTCTCCGGCGAGACCCCGAGGTCGAGGTAGCCCAGTGTGGCCGAGCGGAAGACGAGCATGGTGCGGCAGCCCGACACGATGCCGCAGCCGTAGGAACGCTGGAGCGTGAAGGGCAACTTCTCGCCGGTCAGCAGGTCCCAGGCGCCGGGCGGGGCGTAGATCGTCCGGCCGTTGAGGACGGGCCGGTCGGCATAGTCGGCTTCGACGTTCCACACGAGTTCTCCGCTGCCGGCGCGGAAGGCGGCCATGCGATTGCCGAGTTCCGAAGGGCGCGAGGCCTGGTGGGCGGCCTGGTAGCCCATCCACACCAGGTCGTGTTCGGCCGAGTGGATCAGCAACGTGCCGAAGGCCGGCTCTTCGGCCTGCCACTCGACTTGCCCCGTCTTCTGGTCGAGGGCAAGCAGGCGGCCCGGCGGATGCGTCGTTTCCGATGGTTCATTCTCTCCGGCGGTGCCGCGACGCTTCTCGGCCGAGGCTGGGGCGGCAACGAACCCGATTTCGTCTTCCGCCGAGACGGGGCGATCGACGAGGTAGACTCGTCCGCCGCCGATGGCGATGGCGTTGTGGCGGATCGAGTGTTTTGGCTCGAACATCCAGAGCAACTTGCCCGTGACGGCGTCGAGGGCGACGAGGGCCGTCGACTCGGTGAACTGCAGGCCCGTATCCCATCGGTCGGACCAACACTTGATCAGGTAGTCTTCCCTGGCGAGAGAACCGAAGAGGATGCCGTCGTGGCAGGCAATGAATCCCCACAGGGCCGGCTCGCCGCCGGGATGGGCCGGCGGTTTCCACTCGGCCAGTTTCCGGCCGGTCGCTGCATCGAGGACGAAGCAGACGTTGCCGTTGTGAAGGTAGACGCGGCCGGGCCCGAGGCAGATGTTTCCACCGGTCCAGGCGGCCCCGATGCTGTGCTCGCGGTGGTAGGCGCCCAGGATCCCCGGCGCCTCGAATTCCCAAAGGACCCGGCCATTGTAGAGGCTCTGGGCTCTCAGACCGTTGAGGCCCTCGACAAACATCCGGCCGTCCTCGACGAGCGCCGCGGGGGCCCGCCCGTGGCGACTGGCCAGGAGAAAATCGGTATCGCGAAACCAGAGCATCTCGAGGGGCCCGCGGACGAGTTGCTCCTCCGAACAGAGCGTGTTGGCGGGACTGCTGTTTTGGTGCGTCCAGTTTCCGGCGCCCTCCAAGGGACCCCGCCGCGAAACCCGGATTTCGCCTGCCGCACCGAGAGCAAGCGTTCCGCCGTAGGGGCGGCAGAGGCGATTGGCGGTTGCGAGCAGTTCTTCGTCCGACTTCTCGGCGAGCGAGCGGCCGGAAACGACCAGGTCGGCGAAGTAGTCGGGGTAAGGTACCTCTGCCGGATCGAAACAGTGAACCGTCACGCGGGAACCGTAGTGACCCAGAAGATCGAGTGCTTCGCAGAGCCGCTGCACGTTCGCCGGGTCTGGGTCGACTGCGTAAACCCGCAGGTTCGTCCGGCGGGCAAGTTCCAGGGTCAGGCCGCCCTCAGCGCAGCCGAGGTCCACGCAGTACCCGTCGGCAACGCCCGTTCGTTCCACGATTTCGCGGGCTGCCTTGCGGACGGGAAGGCCGCGTTGCGGCACCTGGACCGAAGGCACGAAATGGCTGTCCTTTGGTGGAACGTTCCGAGGGTCGCCGTAGCAGTGAACGAATCCCTGATCGGTGCTTACGTAAAGGCGGCCGTCGGCGACCGCCAGGCCATCGACGGTGCCGCTGACGCCGATCGACCAGGCGAGTTCTCGCGTGGGAATATCCATCGCGGAAAGGCGGCCGCGTCCGCCGACAAGCACGGTATTGCCGGCGACGATCAGTGCGGACGCCTGGCCGTCCAGTGTGGGCGTCGCCCAGGCGGTTGAATCCATACGGACTTCAGGCGGCCGCAATTCCTCGGCGAGGGGTGTGGGAGGCTCGGCGTCGAAGGTGAGCGGCACTTGCCAGATGGGCGCGGCGAGGTCTGTGACCTGCCGTTTGTTCCCCTTGCGGTCGACGGTCTCCCGCTCGACGGTCAGATTCCTGCGGTCGAAGGCCAACACGGTATTGTCGACGGCGTGGATGAAGTAGTCGGGAGTCACGGCCGTTTGCAGTCCGACCGTGCCGATCTTCCGCCCGTCGGCAATCGAGTAGATGCTGCCACTGTTGGCGAAGTATTGATCGACGATGACGACGTCGCTTCCGCCGGAATGCTGATGGGTCTGCAAGGGAAAGCTGCGAAGCGTGCCGTCCGAACGGTTGAGCACGGCGGGAACGGCTCGCCCCGTCGGGACCAGCAGGCAATTGTCCGTGGCTGCCAGGTATCCCTGAGCTGAAATGCCGCTCTTGGCTCGGGCGGTTGCGTGGGGCTGGTCCATTTCGATCGTGCCGGACGAGTCGTTCTGCCAGAGGACGTCTCCGGTTCGCGGATCGAGGGCGTAGAGAAAGATTCCTTCGCTGGGCCAGATCCCGGCGCCGAAATAGACGATGTCGCCCAAAACGACCGGTCCGCCCCGGGCGGGCCAGCGAGAAATCATGCGGTCGTTGCCCAGCAGCATATCACTGCGCGGCCCGCCGCGACGTTTCCAGACGAGCTTGCCCGTCGCGACGGAGAGACAATAGAGATGGCCGTCGTCGCCGGCCACAAACAGGCGATCCTGCCATGCCGCGGGGGCGAATCGCACGGGCGAACCGGTGAAGAACGTCCAGATCACCTGGCCGCTTACGGCGTCGAGGGCGTAGACCTTGTCGTCGCCCGAACTGCCGTAGCACAAGACGCCGTTGACCACGATGGGCTGATTGGCCCGATCGAACCGCAGGCGGTTCCGCGTGGGCCAGGCGGGCGCCGGCGGTTGCCGGCTTTGATGGCTCCAGAAGTATCCGAGCGTGGGCGGCAGCGCCTCCGACGTGTAACCGCTTCGTGCGGCGTCGTTGCGAAACTGGGACCAATCGGCGCCGCGGCAGGGCAGGACGGCCACGGCGAGCGTACCCAGAGCGGCAAATCGAAGGAACTGCATTATGTGTTGCTTCTCATCGTGAAAGGCGAGCAGTGCGGGCGAGCATGGCAGCCGACGAAAGCCGGGCTTTCCTTCAGGTTGTGTGTCTGACGGCGCACCTTCCAGGATCGGAAGATCTCGACCGTTTGGCAAGCCAATAGCTCGTTTGGCGGGAGAATCGCGCAAGGCCATTCAGACGCATCCTACCGTCGCCGCCGCCTTGGTGGAGCCGGTTTGGGGCGTTCCTGCTCACTTGGCGGGATGTACTTGTATTCTCCGCCGGTGATTTGGGCCAGCGCCTCCATCCGCTGTTTGCTCTCGGGGTCTTCGTAGGCGAAGGTGTGGATGGGGGTGTAGCCGCGGTGCATCTGCTGGACGAGTTCTTCGGCCTCGGGAGTGCCCGTGAAGAGAGGGCTCTTCCTTCCCGACACACTGTTGAAGTGGCCGTCGGAGAGCAAGAAGACGGCGTCGGGCGCGATCGACAACGCCACGACCAAGGCTTCCCGCGGGTCGGTCCCGCCGCCGACTTCTGCCGCCTCGAGCCACTGGCGCAACCGCTGCTTGTTTTCGCGGGTGGCCGGAATCGTGGCCGGGATGAGCACCTCGTCGTCGAACATGCAGCGCGTGGTCGTCGAGAAGAGAATGACGTAGAACGATTGATAGGGAGCCAGCTTGTCGATGGAGCGGAGCAACTCGTATCGTGCACGGTCGAACCGGCTGTTGCTCTTGGCCTGGCCCGCTTTGCCCGAGTTCATGCTGGTCGACTTGTCGAGGATGTAGACGAAGCGGAAGCCATAGGCGACCGTTCCGAAGTAGTCGGTTCCGCTGCCTGACCCGCCGCTGCCTGCCCCGCCATGCCAACCGCCCGGCCCCTCGCCGAAAGTGCCGCCGGCCATATCCAGTTCCACGCGGACGTCCTGCGGATCGATGGGTTCGGGTTGGGAGACTTGCAGTTCGACGCCGAAATCGAGCGAGGCCGTGTCGGCCGATTCGCTCATCAGCGTCTCCAGATCACCCTCTTCGGCGTCGGCGCTGGCGATCAAGGTGAGGGGGCCGCCGCCGCGTTCGAAGGGAAGCAACAGCAGGGCGGCTGTCAGCAGAATCAGCAGGTTGACGATCGCCGAGATGAGCCAGCAGACAGACCACTCCCCGATGAGCCGGCGACCCAAATGGGGACTGCGACCGCATGAGCCATCGACCGCCAGATCGGGGGAGCTATCAGCCGGCAACGGACGCGGTCGTTCCTCATCCGGCCGCCAGGACTTGGCTGTTTTGGGGTCTGTTGCCAAACCGGCCATCTGCCTGAACCCTGATTACCGCGTGGCGTGAAACCGTCCACCTCCAAGTATATCAGAGGTTGCGCAAAACCAGTCCCCGGGGGGCACGGGCGGCCGGTTTTCCCTTCTTTTCGACCTCAAGATTCAGAATCCGGTACGTCCGGCATCCGGAGCGGCGTCCCGGCCTGATACCGCTCGAGACGATCCTGCTGCCTGCTCCTGCGTTTCTCCGTCGCGGTTGCCAACGCCTTTGACTGCCACCGTATTGCCTCGGCAAAATCTCCGGCCTCGGCGTAGGCGGCCGCGAGAACGGCACACTGCCGACTGCTCGGCTCCCCGCCGGCGAGTTCAGCCGCCTTGTGCGCCATGGCGACCGCCAGCTTGCCGTTGCGCAATTCGGCATCCGGACAGGTTGCCCTGAGCCAGGCGAGGAACATAAGGGAGCTGACGCAATCGGGAGCGAGCCGGGTCGCCTCGTCAAAGTCTCGCAAAGCGTTTTCGTATTCGCCCAGCCGGCACCAGGCCTCTCCGCGATAATGGTACGCGAGCGAATGGGTCGGATCGGCCTCCAGCACCGTGTTGAACTGCTCAATGGCCTCTCGGAACTTGCCTTGTTTCAGGGCAATCGCACCGGCCAACCAGCCTTCTTTGAAGCCAGGGTCTTGAACCAGCGCGGCTTCGTAGTGGGCGGAGGCCTCGTCGACTCGCCCCAACTCGAGCAAGACATGGGCGCGGAAAAACTGGTAGCCCGCGATCTCCGGTTTGAGCTTGATGGCTTCATCGATGTCGCGCAAAGCGTTATCGTATTCGCGAAGCCGGTACCAGGCATCTGCGCGATCGAAATAAACTCGTGGCCTGGTCGGGTGGGCCTCCAATTCGGCGTCGAATTGCTCGATCGCTTCTCGGAACTTGCCTTGCTTCAGAGCAATCGCACCGCCCAGCCAGCCTTCTTTGAAGCCAGGGTCCTGAACGCGTGCGGCTTCGTATTGGGCAGAGGCTTCGTCGATTTGCCCCGCCTCGAGCAGAACCTGCGCGCGGAAACGCAAGTAACGCGCGACGTCGGGGCCGAGCCTGATGGCTTGGTCAACGTCGCGCAAAGCGCTGCCGTATTCGCGAAGCCGGTACCAGGCTTCTGCGCGATCGAAATAGACTCGTGGCCTGGTGGGGTCGGTCTCCAGCACGGCGTCGAACTGCTCAATGGCCTCCTTAAAGTGACCTCGCTTCAGAGCAATTGCCCCGCCCAGCCAGTCTCCCCCTAGTTCCGGATTGAGTTTCAGTGCTGCTTCATAATCGGCAAAGGCCTCGTCGAACCGGCCCAGTTCATCAAAGAGCACCGTCGCGCGCAAGTGCAAGGTGTCCGCTCTCTCCGGTTCCAGCCTGATGGCCTCGTCCAGGTCGCGCAAGACGCTTTCGCATTCGCTCAGTCGGCTGTCTCGGGTGGCTTGCACGCATCTCGCCAGCCCCATACGCGCATTCGCGCGATTGATGTAGTAGACGGAGTGCTCGGGATCGAGTTCAACGGCTCTGTCGAAATCGCGCAGTGCGGGTTCGTACTCGCCCTGCCGATACCATGCCTCGCCGCGATCGTTGTACACGCGTGAATGGGTTGGGTCGACGTCCAACACGGCATCGAACTGCGCGATGGCCTCGCAGTAGTTGCCCTGCTTGAGAGCAATCGCACCGCCTAACCAGATTCGCTCCGAACTCCACCACTCCTTTTCGGCCTCAGGCTCCTGAGCCAGGGCGGTCTCATAGGCAGCAGACGCCTCTTCGATGCGATCCAGCAAGAATAGAAGTTTGGCACGAAGTTGCAGGATGGGACGGTTTTTCGGCGCAAGGCAGACAGCCTCGTCAAGGTCGCACAGAGCCTCCCCGTATTCGCCCAAATGGTACCAAGCCAAGCCACGGTCGTAGTGCGCTCTCGCATTCGTCGGGTCCGCTTCCAACTCACCCTTGAAGTGTTCAATGGCCTCCTGATAGTTGCCCTGTTTCAGCGCAAGCGCTCCTCCCAACCAGCCTCCTCCGAGATCAGGGTCCCGCGCCAATGCGGATTCGTATTGGGCGGAGGCTTCGTCGATTCGTCCCAATTCGAACAAGACTTGGGCGCGGGAGTGCTGAGAAGCTGCGTTCACCGGTCCGAGTCTGAGGGCCTCGTCGATGTCGCGCAGAGCGTGTTCGTATTCGCCCAGGCAATACCAGGCCTCTCCGCGATCGTAGTACGCTCGCGCATCGGTCGGGTCGGCCTCCAGCATGGCGCTGTAGTGCTCGACGGCATCTCTCCACTTGCCTTGCTTCAGAAGAATTGCCCCGCCCAACCAGCCCCCCCTGAGATCGGGGGCCCGCGCCGCTGCGGCTTCGTACTGGGCGGAGGCTTCGTCAATCCGGCCCAGTCCGAGCAGGACTTGGGCGCGGGAGTGCTGAAAAGCGGCGTTCTGCGGTTCGAGCCTGAGGGCCTCGTCCATGTCGGCCAGGGCCGAATCCAACTCGTCCAGGCAGTACCACGCCAAGGCACGAGCCCGATAGACCCACGCGATCTTCGGATCCAGGGCGATTGCGCGGTCCGCATCCTCGATCGCCTTGGCGTATTCCTCGCGATCGGAATAGCAGGCGCAGCGGTGGGCGTAGGCCTCGGCTAGTTGAGGATTCAACGAAATCGCCTGATCCAGCACGGCGATGGCCTCGTCGAGCTTGCCCTGCTCCCGCAGGCGGGCACCCTTGCGAATGAGTCTGACCGTAGATCGCGGCCAAAGCGATCGGAGAACGTCAAGGAAATGGCGAAATCGGCTGAGGACCACGACAGCGCCTCCGAAGAGCGAGTGTCGGAACGCCGTTATCGTACTACATTCTTTCCGTCGGGGCAATCAGGTTGAGCAGCCCGTGGAAGAATGGCAGAGTCAGATTGGTGCGTCAAGACGCACCCTACAAGGGCGGCAGTCGCTTGCCGCCCACCAGCGAGAGGACCATGCCCGTGATTCCGCCGGCGAGCAGTCCGGCGCCCCAGCCGATGGCCTCGACCGGGTCGGAGATCAGGTGCACCAATCCGAAGGGACTGCGAATCGCCATGCCGAGCGTCTGGGCGCAGATGCCCCAGGTGAGCACTCCGATGCCCGCCCCGATCGCCAGCACGGCGAAGATCCGGGCGAAGGCCCGAGCCACATTGGCCCGGATCAGACACCACATGACGAAACTGACGGCCAGGACGACGACCAGCCCCAAGGCCGTCATAGTCACGATCGGGCTGAATTCGGGCGGGACGGGAACAGGCACATCTTGGGCGAAAAGCATGGCAGACCTCCGCAAACAGAATTCCAACACCTGCCTCTATTGTTGCCGGTGGAGGAGCCCGGAGCAAGCTGGCGGGGCGGTTTGAGAGCCGGTTGGGGGCGCCGAGGAAATGACTGTCGCCTTTCGCTCCGCGAAAGTGGCGTTGCTTTCGCGGAGCGAAAGACGACAATAGGAGAGTCTTCAGCATCATTACTGATAACTGGCGATGACAGAAACGACGAAATGCCGTAGATTCCGGGCCAGATACAGTTGGCCATGGGGGTCGTTGTCGTGTCTGGGCCTGGACAGTACTTGCCGGATCCCACTGAAGGGATCATTAATCCTGCCGATTTGCCGCAAGCAAAGCTCATTCGGCGCAGCCGCAACTTCGCGCATCGCCCCTGTCCCGACCGCGGCAAGTCGTGTTTTCGGCAAACGATCTACACGCGTGTGTTGCATGATGTGGGTGACCTCGTGCTGGGGCGTCCCCGGGACATCCATTTGGAGTATTCGCAACACCGTTGTACCCGGTGCAAGAAGTTCTTCAACGCGGACACTTCCGAGTACGCCTTGCCTCGATCCCACTATACGCATCGCGTCGTTTCCTTGGCGGTGCGACTCCTCGTGGAGGATGGGTTACCCTATCAAGCCGCGAGTTGGCACTTGTGGCGCGACCATCGCGTATTCATGCCCTTCGCCACCGTCCAGAACTGGGTGGAGGTCGGGGGGAAAAGGCGGCCCGACAGATGTGGATGAGCTATCTGGACTGGGGCCTGGCTGACTTCTCGGGGTACATCGCAGCCGACGAATTGTATGACGGTCCGTTTTGTGTGTTGTCTATCGTGTTCGCACCCAAGAGCACATCCACAACCGTATCGCGCTCGACATGCTCCGCGATTCGCATAGGGACGACCAGGCCACAACGACTAAAGCACTCCATTACGGTCGCGCCGCTTGAACTATCAGTAATGATGCTAAAGACTCGTCCATTCACGCAATTCCGTGATTGTGCAGGTGTGGGCGAACACAAGAATGGAGGATTACCGCAGTGGATCGTCGCAGTATGTTGAAGTCGCTGGGAATTGCCGGAACCGTGGGTCTCTTCGGCGGCCAGCCGGCTCGAAGCGGGGCCTCCGATTCACGCCTTTCCAAGAACGGGTTGCGAGCGCCGGAGACCGTGCACGACCTGTTTGATCGCTACGATCGCCGTTTCGCCGAGGCCATGCTCCACTTGCCCGAGCGAGCCCCCGCCCGGCCGGACGATCGTGCGGCGATCGTCGGTGAAGTGAAGCGGTGCCTGGGCATCCGCGATGAGTGGATCCCGACGATCTCCGCCGACACGGTGCGCCTGGCGGATTTCGACGGCGGAGGGATCGAGGTTTTGCGTTCTCGTTCCTGGCCCGATGTGCAGGCAGCGGCGTTGCTTCACAACCTGGCCCGGCGACGCCTCGACCATGGACGAGCTGGCGCAGAAGCTCACCGGCAAGTCGGTGGAAGGCCAGCCGAACCTTTGGGACGTCTTCCCGCCGAGGGATGTGGGAGCCGTTCCTCTGGAAGACGTAACCTCGCGCGGCTCCACCCGGCAGATCTTCGCCCAGTTCGAGGCGTTTCTGACACCATATAGTTAATAAACCCCAATAACTTCATTCCTCACAACATATCCACCGGATCGATATCCACGATCCACTGGATCTCGTCCGGCGCCTTCAGATCGGTGATCGCCCGGCGAATGCCGGCTCGGAGGCGGTCGGCGTCGGGGGCTTGGAGTTGGATCTGAAAGCGGTACTTGCCGCGAAGCTTGGCGAAGGGCGCCGCGGCCGGACCGAGCACGCGGGCATTGGCGACTTCGGTGTCGAGGGCCTCGACGAGACGCTGGCCGAGGACCTGGGCGAATTGCTCGGCGGTCTTCTCCTGGGGGCCGCGAACGACGAATCGGGCCATCGAGGCGAACGGTGGATAGGAGAACATGCGGCGGATCGGCAGTTCACCGTCGGCGAAGGCCTTGTAGTCGTGGCGGACGGCCGCCTGGATTGCCGGATGGTCGGGATTGAACGTCTGCACGAGCACCCGGCCGCCCTTCTCCCCGCGGCCGGTGCGGCCGGCCACCTGGGTGACCAAGTGGAAGGTCCGCTCGGCCGAGCGGAAGTCGGGCAGGTGCAAGGCCGTGTCGGCGTTGATCACGCCGACGAGCGTCACGTTGGGAAAATCGAGCCCCTTGGCGATCATCTGGGTGCCGAGCAGAATCTGTACGTCGCCTTGCTTGAACAGCGTGAGCGCCCGTTCGTGGGCGCCGCGGGATTGCATCGTGTCGCTGTCCATCCGCAGGCACTTGACGTCCGGAAATCGGGCTCGGATCTCGGCCTCCAGACGCTGGGTGCCCAGGCCCCGATAGCTGATCCCCACGAACTTGCAAGACGGGCATTCGTTGGGGGCCTTGATGCGGTAGTCGCAGTAGTGGCACAGGGCGATCTCTTCGGTGCGGTGATGGGTCAGGGCGATCTCGCACTCGGGGCACTTGACCACTTCGCCGCAGGACGGGCATTGAATGTGGGTCGAGAAACCGCGCCGGTTCAGGAGCAGGATCACCTGGCCGCCTTCGCGAATCGCCTCGCCGATTGCCCGGTGGAGATTGCGGTGGATCGATCCGCGGCTCGACTTGGAGCGGAACTCGTCGCGCAGATCGATCGTTCCCACCGCAGGCAGAGGGCGGCCCATCACCCGCCGCGGCATGTCGATCAGCCGATACTCACCCTGCTGGGCCCGGTGGTAACTTTCGAGCGACGGCGTGGCCGAACCGAGTACCAGGGGAACACACTCCTGGGCGGCCCGGCGGATGGCCACGTCGCGGGCGTGGTAGCGGGGAGCCGTTTCCTGCTTGAACGAGTTCTCGTGCTCTTCGTCGAGAACGATCAGTCCGAGGTTCGGCACCGGCGCGAAGACGGCGCTGCGGGCGCCGACGACGACCTGCACCCGGCCCTCGGCGATCCGCTGCCACTCCCAGTGCCGATCGGCGTCGCTTAGGTGGCTGTGGAGCACGGCCACGTGCTCGAATCGCCGGCGGAAGCGGCGGACCGTCTGCGGCGTGAGGCTGATCTCGGGCACGAGCACGATCGCCTGGCGACCGAAATGAACCACTTCCTGGATCACCTGGATGTAGACTTCGGTCTTGCCACTGCCGGTCACGCCGTGGATCAGCACCGTTTCGTGGCGCCGACTGTTGAGCGCGTGGAGAATCGCGTCGAGGGCTCTTTGTTGATCGGTGTTGAGGAGGAGGTGGTCCTGCCGTTCAACCACCGGTTCTGCCCGGCGATTCTGGCCGATGCGTCCTCGATGAGCGACGATCAGGCCTTTGTCGCGAAGCGACTTGATGGGGGCCTGGGTGCACTTGGCGGCCCTGGCCAGCTCCAGGGGTGCAAGCGGTTCCTGCGCCGCTGCCAGGGCCTGCATGACGGCCATCTGCTTGGGTGGCAGGCCGAGTTTCTGCCAATTGGCGGCCGCCTCGGGGGCGATGCTCAAGAGCGACGTCACCCGCGTGCCGGCCTGGCTGCGGACCCCGGCGGGGATAACCGTTTCGAGGACCTGGCCCAGATCGCACAGGTAGTGCTCGGAAATCCACTCGGTCAGTTTGAGCATCGACGGCGAGAGCAACGCCCGGCGATCGACGAGCGAGTGGATCGGCTTGAGGCGGAACTTGCCCGGCGGCTTGGCCTCGACGCGAATGCAATAGCCCTCGACTGGACGATTGCCGCGGCCCAGAGGCACGCGGATTCGGCAGCCCGGCTGGATCTGTTCGGCCAGTTCGTCGGGCACGAGGTAGTCGTACTCGCCCGGAGCCCCCCCGACGAACACCACCGTGGCAACCAGCCGTTCCTGCCGGTCGTCTTCTTCCCACGGCGCCGGCTCGAGGCCGAACAGACTTTGCTGCTCATCCATGACGGCTTCCCCTGGCGATACGTCGCTTATCCGGATACCATGGAATGCAATATCCCACGTCCCGTTTTTCCGTGCAACCGAGGGGATTTCGCGGTCATGCGAGTCGGACTTTTTGGAGGCACTTTCGACCCGGTTCACTACGGCCACCTGCTGTTGGCGGACGTAGCCCGGGAACAGTGCGATCTGGACGAGATCTGGTTCGTTCCGGCCGCGGTTCCGCCCCATAAGCAGAGCGCCGATGTTGCGCCAGGGGAGGCTCGAGCGGAAATGATCGAACTGGCGGTGGCGGGGAATCCCGGCATGCTGGTGAGCCGGTTCGAGTTGGAGCGAGGCGGGGTGAGCTACACGATCGACACGCTTCGCTATTTTCGCGGCGAGACGCCCGACGCCGAGATGTTCTTCCTCATGGGGGCCGACATGCTCCACGACCTGCCCAACTGGCGCGAGGCCGAGGAAGTCTGCCGACTGGCGATTCCGATCGTGGCCGAGCGGCCGGGCAACGGCCCCCTCGACTACAAATGTCTGAAAACGATCGCACCCGCCCAACGGATTGCCGAGTTCCGCGAATATCAAATTGAGATGCCGCAGATCGACCTTCGCAGCACCGACATCCGCCAGCGGGTGGCCGAGGGCCGCTCGATTCGTTACCGCACCCCCCGCGCGGTGCAGAAGTACATCGAAACCCATGATCTTTATGCTCCCGAGTGAGCCGCGCGGCAAATTGGCGCGGATTCCTTTGGATTCCCGCGTTATACTTCAGTATCCTCCTGCCTCGGGTGAGCAAGCACCCGACCTATCATCGCAACCCACCCCGGCCTATGCCGCAGACCTCTCGTTGTAACACCTCCACGAAGCAGCAGGCCGGGCCGTCGCGTTTCAGGCGGTGGATCCGCAGGTTGGCTTGCGCTGCGGCGATTGCCCTGGTCTTGGGAGCTGCGGTTCAGGTAGGCGTCTCCTATTATGTTTGCGGGCCGAGCGTCTACGGTGCCGGGAGCGGTTCTCTGCATGCTTCCGAGCCGATTCGATCGGGTGCAACGGCAAGCCGGCCGGTCGAATTGACCGTGATGACCTTGAACGCCGCCCACGGACGAGCCGACGGGCACCACCAGGCCCTGCAGAAGAAGGAGAGCATCGTCGAGAACCTGGATGAGATTGCCGCAACGGTCCGCGAGCTGGCTCCCGACGTGGTTGCCTTGCAGGAGGCCGACGGACCGTCGATCTGGAGCGGGCGGTTCGATCACGTGGCCCATCTGGCTGAGGCCGCCGGATACGAGCATTCTTACCGAGGCGAGCACGTGAGCGGGCTGAAGCTCGCCTATGGAACGGCATTGCTTTCGCGGCATCGGTTGGACAACACTGCCTCGATCACGTTTCCACCCAGCCCGCCGACGCTCACCAAGGGATTCGTCGTAGGGGAGATATCGGTTCCGGGAGCGGGGCCGATCACGGTGGCCGCGGTTCATCTCGATTTCTCCCGCAAGTCGGTTCGCCAAGAGCAGGTCGAACGGCTGGCTGAGGAGCTTGCCGATCGCCCGCGTCCGATGATCGTCATGGGCGACTTCAACTGCGACTGGGACGACGAACCCACGCTGGCGACCCTGGCCGAGAAGCTCGACCTCAGGGCATTTGAGCCCGACAGCACGACCACCACGTTTCCGAAACTCGGCAAGCGGCTCGATTGGATTCTCGTCTCGGATCATGTTGAGTTCATCGATTACCAGGTCGGCGAAACGGGGCTGAGCGATCATCAGCCGGTGATTGCGAAGTTGCGAATTTACCAGCGGAAGAACCGATAGGGGAAGTCCCATTCTTCGGGGCGGTCCACGTAGAGGCCTTCGAGCCAGCGGCCGTGGGCGGGGTCGGCGATCGGTTCCACGCGGACGTCGGCGATCCAGAGCGTTCCGGCGCCTTCGTACCAGACTTGCAGGCGGGTCTTTTCCTCGACCGTGTCCTTGGACTCGACCTCGAACTGGAAACGCTTCCATTCTGAGGTCGGCGTGAATCGCTGATAGTCGAACAGGGACCGCCATTTGCTCGTGTCGGTGATCGCCAGGGGGATGTCGGCGGCTTCCAACCCTTCTGCGCGGGCAAGCAGGGAGATGCGATACCACTGGTCCTGTTTCATCGGCACGCCGTACTGGGCCAGCATGACGCTCGGTTTCTTGTCGCCTTCGGCAGGTGGACTGGCCAGTCGCAGGGCCCACTCAGCGTCGGGCGCATCGGTCTTTTCGCGTTTGCCTGTGGCCGTCTTGTTGCTCATGGAGACGCTCCACTCGTCGGCCGCACCGTCGTTGTCGGCGTCGAGCGCGAAGTTGCCGTTCTTGACGACGGAGGGTCCTTCGCTTCCACCGAGCGGCGTCGAGAAGCGTTCCAGGACGGGCGTCGGCGCTGCCACTCCCATGTTGGCCAGGAGTCGGGCTGTGAGGAAGCCGGCGCGGCGATAGGTGCGTTTGAGGTTGTGGTGTTTGGTGACGGAACCGGGCCCAGTGTCCGGCGGCGTCTGCTGGGCCGCCTCGAAGGAGAAGACCGAATAGGGCGGCATCTGAGCGAAGACCACGTGAGTGTTGTTGAGGTGCCCCAGAACGCCGTTTCCGATGGCCGCGTCGCCGGCCAGCAGCGGCAACTTGCGCGGAGAGGCGTTGTGGACGTCGGCGGGTGATACTCCGGCCAGGAGCGAGCCGGCGCCGAACGGCTCGAACCACGAGGCGATGTGCTCTTCGTCTTTCATGGCGACTTTGACCGGCAGGAAGGAATTGGCCTCGTCCTGGTTGAGTCCGAGGGCCAGCACGTGGCCGCCAGTTGTGATCCAATTGCTGATCTCGGCCGCCCGGTTGGCCAATTGGGGATCTGCTCCCGAGCCGACGATGAGCACGTCGTCCTGAGTCAGCTTCCCATCGCCGAGCGATCGGGCCGCAATGCCCATCGACTCCAGATGTTGCCTGCCCTCGGCGCCGCCGGCGTAGACGGCCTGACGCCTCGGCGCCGGCTGCCAGGCGGTCAGATAATCGAACAGATTGCGGACCAGGATCTCGGCGGCCGGGTCCTGCTCGGTCCGGCCGGTCACGTCGACCTGGCAGAAGACCATCGTGCCGCTCCCCTCGCGGTATTCCATGAGCGGGCTGTACTGGAGGCTGTAGCCGCCGTCGAGAATCGGCAGGAAGTCGCCCCGGGCCGGCTTCTCGATCGACACCGACGCCACGTTGCCGCGGTTGCCGCAGCGCCAAAGGCGGGTGACGGGGATGCCGCACCAGCGGTCGGCGGGGGAGCCGAAGCCGGGATCGGGCGGATACTCGGCAAAGGACGGCACCAGCGTCGCCTGGCCGCGCCAGTCGCACAGGTGTTGCTCGTCGAGGCCGGCCAGGATCGGATGATCCGGCACCCGCTTGAAAACCTGCCGCAGGCCGTAGGTGGCGATGCGGAAACCGAAGCGTTGTTCCAGGACTTCCGGAGCCTGCTCGAAGAGGAGGACCTTGAGGCCGTCGCGAACGCGGGTGATGTCGGGAGCGGGGCCGTCGAGGGTCAGGGCGCCCTTGCCGACGACAAGGAGGTCGAACTTGGCAAGGTCGGTGTTTGCGTCCACTTTGGTGTTGCCAACGCTCATGCCGTCCAGTAGTTTGCCGGTCTCACCTTGCGGATCGAAGAGGGCGATTTTCGAGGGCAGGCTGGGTGTTAGCGGGCGCTGCAGGACATGGATCAAGAAGGTGTCCTCTTGTGTTTCACCCGTGTAGAAGTGGACTTTTGTCTGAATATCGTAGGTACCCGGTTTCTGATCCGGCAACAACGGGAAACCGATGGGAACTCGGCGTTGTTGGCCCGGTTCCAAGGAGGGCCTGCCGCCGCTGGCGCTACCGAAAGCAGCCCGTTCACTTGACCAGGTCCAGTCGGCTGCGATGGTCTCACGCGAATTGTTGATGAGGATCAGTTGCTTCTCAACGGTCTCACCGGGAAAGAAGTTGTGGTCCTTGCTCGTGAACGCTTGCGGCTTGCCGGCGATGTAGGCCAGCAGGGGGCCGTTGTTGCGGATCAGGACCTTGGCGGCCTCGGTGGGGATCCAGTCGTCCAGATCGAAAGCCAGGTCGATCCGCTCGTAGCGCTGGTCGAGATAGTCGGGGCTGAAGCCGGGACGCTGCAGTTTCTTCCAGTCCACCGGCAGTTCCTTGCGGCTCTTGTCGACTCCTTCGCGGAGCGTCCAGTAGTGGCCGTGGCTCCAGGGCGAGTTGGCCGACAGGCCCCAAGTGCGGAAGGCGGGCCAGTTGGCCGCAAAGTACTTCGCGTAGACCGGATACCGCTCCAGGAAATCCTCGGAGCCGACCTGGTGGGGATAGTCCCAGCGGTGCCAGGCTCGCTCGGACTCGAACTGCCGGGCTTCCCAACGGAGGTTGCTTTTTTCCTGTTCGCTGATTTGATAGGCTCGATCGCCGAGGAACTGGGCGTTCCATTCGGCCAGGCAGAACTCCCAGGGCGCGACGGCGCCGCCGAACTCCCGCCTGCCGCCAAACCAGCCGCGATACATGGTCCAGTCCCACGACATGGGCACGCAGTATTCGCAGGTGAACAGCGGCTTGACGCCCACGGTGGCCCAGTGCTCGAACCAGTCCGACATCTCCTGGATGGGCACGAAGTTGGTATAGAAGTTGATCGTGTGCATGGCGCCGATGTGTCCGCCGGCATGGTGATAGACGAAGCGGCTCGGATCGAGGTTGCGAATGATCGCTTCCGCCCGCAGGGCCCGGTCGGCGTTGCGTTGGCTCCACTCGTTGCGGCGGTTCTGGATGCCGTCGATCATCTGTGGATTCATGTCGTCGGAATAGCCGGTCGCATTGTGGCTGGTGGAGTAGGCCACGACCGCCGGATGATTCTGGGCCACGCGGACGTAGAACTCGGCATGGCGGGCGTAGCCGTTCGTCTGCTCGGCATCGCCGTCTTTCCAGTCGTATTGGCCAAAGTGAGGTTGGGAGAAGGAGAACAGCATCCCTGCGTCGTCGGCGGCTCGGAGGATCTCTTCGAAGCTCAGGTGCGTGCCCGGCTCGCAGCCGTAGTTGTGGGTATAGACGAAGTTGATGCCGAAGCTTGCCAGCCGCTTCATGCTCTCCCGGGCCGCATCGTATGTGGACCATGCCGCACCCACTTGAGCGTTGTCGAAGGGAACCGACGAGAGGAAGATCCGCGTGCCGTTCAAGTAGAAGTCGCGGCCGTCGATCCAGAACTCGCGGAAGCCGAATCGCTCAGGTAAGGCCGCGTCGAGAACCTTCGCGTCGGCATCGAGGAGGGAGACGTGAAGGTCGAACATGTTCTGGGGCGTGTGGACGTTCCACAGTTTCTCGGGCAGCCAGTCGGCGCTGAATCGGAAGCGATCCTCTACCAGTTGGGCTTTCGTGAAGGGCTTGCTGGTGAACTCGCCAGCCGTGTCGTCTCCGTCGGCAACGCGAGCCTTGAGGACGTATTGGGCATTGTCGCTGAGGTCGGCGAGGGCCGCGTCGAAGGTGATGGTTTTCTTGCGAACGGACGTTTCGACCTTCACGTCGCCGATCTGGGCTCCTTTGGGCGTGCTTGTCAGATAAACGTCGCCGCAGAGTCCGCGGCGGGCGACGCGGCCTTGGACCTGTTTGGCCGAGGCGGTATCGCTGTAGGAGAGCATGACCGCCTTGAGCGGCATGGCGTCGACGCGGATGCTGAGCGTGTACTTCCTGCCCGGCTGACAGGCGCCGGTCAGGTCGACCTCGCCGGCCGGAAAGCGGATCTCGCCGACTTTCGTTCCATCGACATAGACGTCGGCAAACGAATTGACGTAGGCGGCGTCGAGGGCAATCCGCCGGCCGGTCCACTCCTGGGGAATGGTCATTTCGCGCTGGTACCAGGCCGCGGTGATAGCTCCGAGTCGTTTGTCGGCCCAACTGGGATGAGCGAAGACGGTCTGGCAGTCCTTCTGCATGTAGTCGCTGATGCCGGGCCAGCAGCCGGGGACCTTGAAGTGGCCCCAGCCGGCCTGGGGAACTGCGTTGTCGTCGCCCGCCGGCTGCCAGAGCCACAGGCCGTTGATGCAGATTTGTTCGCGGGTGGGGGTGGACTTACGGTAGGCGTCTTGGAGATCCCAGGCGGCTTGGACGCCGGTGGGGAGTGGTGCGACGGGTTGTGGGGTTGTGTCGCCGTATGCCCGTTGGCAGAGGAGGGTGACCAATGTGCACGTTGCCAATAGGAGGTGTTTGGAGGCTGGTGTCATGGAAAAGGTTCCTTCGAAGGAGGGCACAAAACCTGCGAGGGGAGCGTCGCGTTTGTTGTTACTCCCCTACTCTAGCCAGCGCCTCGTTGATCACGCGATCCGACAGGTACATACCGTGCCGGCGCAACTGATCGAGAACGGGGCGGGCTGCAGGAATCACTCCGCGTTGTTTGGCGATCAGGACGAGACCTAGCGTTCCTCGCACGGGGATACCGAGGGCACGGGCACACCGTCGGCCTGCAAGATCGTCAAGGATCGCGTCGGCGCCACGATGTGACAGAGCCCAAGCAAGAACTGATGATTCACCCGGCCCTAAATCCCAGCCGGCAATCAGAGACGGAATCGGTTCGGGGTCCTCGACTGTCAGCCAGTCTGTGCTGTCGAGCACTACCACCGTAGGGTCAGAACTGCCGCAGATTCTGATTTCTTCGGCGACCGGTGTCGGCACGATGATATGACTGCCGGCCAATTGGAGCAGGTCGATCAGGCCGGCGCGTGATAACAGGATGAGCGGCGAAGAATTGACGACGGGGTCCTCAGCCACGATCCAACTCCTCTTGCAGATCGTTCATGTCGACGGCGAAGACGTCGATACCCTGTCGAGCAAGCGCATCGAGGAACTCAGATCGGCTCAAGCCCGCGATGAGAGCGGCTTTCTCCTGGGAAATCTCTCCGCGACTGTACCACAGCGTTGCCGCCGCCAGACGCATCTCTCCCACGAATTCCTCCGGCGAGCGGCGTAACGCCGAGAAGACTTCGTCCGGCAGTTCCAGGTTCATGGTTTTCATTTTGGTGTTCCACAGGCGACTGTCATCGATTCAAACCAATCGTATATTGCACTATTGACGCTAATTCTTGTCTGAGAGTTGGTCAACAGGTGAGCGATTCTGCCAATATCGCATCGTCGAGACGGTTTCCGCTGAAGCAGTCGGCGTTTTGAACAGGAGTTAACGGAGGCATTGGAGGAGGGGGGATTATGGTGTCGGATGTCGATCGCAAGGGGCAGGTGCGGCACATCGCTTAACGTGTGTTGTGGCAATGATTTGCGGTGCCGTCGCGATGCGACGCAGGAGGGGGCCCGCCCCGGTGGGGGTGATGGGGTGAAATAGTGAGTCTGCAAGTGGGGGCACGTCGGCATGGCCGGGGAGTCGGTTGTGGGGAGAGGAATCGAGGACGGAATGTGGTTGATACGGGTTCTTCGGCGGGGCTTTGGGGAATATGATCGTGGCGAGAGATCGGTGCTGCCAGGACCCGATTTGGGGTGGCGTTGCGTGAACCGAGTCGGATGGTATAGTATACAGAAATACAGTATTATGTCAATCCCTTTTTCGGTACGCCGGCGAGAGTTTCTTGGGGGGTGATTGTGTGGATCTTTCCTGCCCGTTGGGGGGCTGAGGGTCGAATGGGCGAGGGCGGGTGAGGCGTTGTTGTTGCTCGGGTGATGGGTTGCGGTGACGGGCATGTTCGGGAGCGGCGAGAGGCTACTGTGAACCGAGACGGTGGGCAGCCAAACCATGTCAACAGACGGATCCTCGAAGAACATCGTCGTCTCTGTCATCTGGCTCACCGTGCTCGCACTGCTTCTTCTCGTCGCGATGATCGTCGTGCAACGCTGGAATCAGCCGTCGTCGTTCGTTGCGTCCCGCGCTCCGATACTGCTGTTGGGTTCATTCGCCATCGTGCGGCTTGCCGGCTGCCGGCTGGAATGTGAAGACCCCGGAGAATGAACGGTCGAGTCATGGTCAGGAGAACTGCAAAGTCGTCTTGTGGCAAGAATAGTAGCAGGCACTCTCCGAGCGCTGCTGGCGGGAAATCGGGATTTCCGGCAGTTCTGCGGACGGCACGGCGGAGCGTGCCTGCTACTATGCAGTTCCCCTGGAGTCGTGGTCAGCTTGCTTGCCGCTATGGGCACGGAGGAGTTATACTGCTTTTGGAGGGGCGTAGACGCCGTCATGTCGATTGTGGTGGATTTCTGTACCTGGAGTGAGGAGTTCGTCGTGAAGTACACCGTTCTGATCGAAGAATCGTCCGAGGGCTTTGCGGTCTCCGTTCCAGGGCTACCAGGTTGCCATTCGCAGGGGGAAACCGAGGCGGAAGCCCTTGTCAACATCACGGATGCTATCCGCGAGTATCTGGACGTGGTTGAGCAATATCGTCCGGGATGCAGGGCTTACAAATGACGAATTCCGGAAGTTCCTGTGATTGGCCGGCTTTCATTTGGCTGGCGGGGCTGCCTGAGGACCCGTGCGGGTGTTGAAAAAGGGGGACAGGCACCGCAACCGGTAGTATGTCCGGTGTCGCAAGGCTGCAAGATGTTGCGGAGCCAGTCCCCCTTTTTCAACAGCCCAGCCCTACGCCCTCATGGCCTCGCTGGCGTGAACCAGCCCGCGGACGACGTGGTAGGCGGTCTTCCAGCGGTTGGCCTTGTCCTGCTCGGGCGGGTCGGGAAGGCCGTCTTCGCCGAGGTTGGCGTAGCAGCCGCCGTGCGCGTGGTCGAGTTGCTTGTCGTGGAAGAACTTCCAGGTGCGGGCGAAGAACTGGTCGTACCTGGTTCGCGCGTCAGGGAAGAGCCGACCGACGGTCAGCAGGCCGTTCATCGCCTCAGGCAGAACCCACCACGACTTGGCCCGCTTGTCGGGCACACCTGCCGGCGGGCCTTCGTAGAAGAAACCGCCGCCTTCCTCGTCCCAACCCCACTGAAGGGAATGGTCGACGAGCCGCCTGGCGACCCGGGCCGTCTCGGCGCTCACATGGCCGTGGAGCAACTCGTCGGCCTCGGCCAGCAGGTAGGCGATTTCCAGTTCATGGCCGAAGGAGCTTGCTTCGTCGACCGGGGTGAAATTGCGATCGGCGAACATGTTGAGATGCCCGCCGGGCATGACGATCTTGTCGCGGACGATCAGGAACATCTCTTCCAGACGCTTGACGAGCAGGGGATCGTCCCACACGCGCCGCAGAGCGCTGAGGGCTTCGAGAATATGGATATGGGCGTTCATCGACTTGTGTCCAACGCGCCCGATGACCATGAACCGCTGGCCGAAGTCTTCGTCGGTCGGCGTCAGTGAAAGCGGCTTGCCGTCGCGTGCCAGGTGTTCGCAGTAGCCGCCTTGTTCGGCGTCGTGGGCATGCTGTTCGATCCAGGCGAAGGCGTCCTGGGCCAGTTTGAGCGCCTCGGGGCGATTAGTTGCCTGGCAGACCGCCGCGCACGCATAGATGCCGAAGGCGGTGGAGTACATCTGCTTGACCGGTTCGACGGCCGGATCGGGACCACCGGGGCCGGCAACCTGGTCGAGGAAGCCGCCGTACTTGGGATCCCACATTCCGCGGCGGAGGAACTCCAGCCCGTGGAGGCAGTAGACCCGCTGCTGAAGCCGGTCGCGCTCGTAGTGCAGGGCGATGTGGGCGGGGACCCAGGTCATCCGGCCTTGGAAGACAAGGCACTTGGACCGCGTGGGCTTGGGCGACCAGTCGTGGGCGAAGTTTTCGAGGAACCCGCCGCGGTCGACGTCCAGGCAGCGCGGATACCAGGCGGGGAGGATTTTCTCCCACAGGACCTTTTCGACATCTTCCGACTTCGGCAACGGCGGCGATCCGTTCTCGCTCCGGCCGAAGACGAACCGTGGTGTCGCCAGAAGGCCCGCACCCGCGGCCGCCATAGTTCGGAGCGCGGTGCGTCGCGTCGTTCGTGGTGGTTTGTTCACCGGTGTGTTTCCTTTCAGCAGAGCGGGCTGCGCTGGGTTAGAAAAGAAAATGGGGGAAAAGAAAATGAGGAACTGGATGGTCCTGCGCGATATTCTTTTCCAGCATATTCTTTGTTCGCCCTCTGGTGCTTGCCTCAAGGCCGGCACGATCTTGTTGCGGCGGCCCGCATGCCGGTAGAATACACGCGGGAAGCCTCGAAAGCAAAGCCGGGAGAAGGACATTTCCGGGCGGTGCAAGGGTCCGGGTCATCCGTCCGGGACCGTGGTGTGTCCTGGCGCATCGAAACCTCGGGCGAATCGGCTCCAATTGCGGCGAAACTTGACCCCTCGTTCCGGACGGGACTAAGATGATCGGTTGGAATCCGGGCTCCAACCAGATGGCTGAATCCATATTCTGATCAAGGATTGCCCTCATGAGATCTTCCGTCTTTCTTGCACTCGTGGTCGCGTTCTGCGCCAGCTTCGTGCACGCCGCCGACCGCCCCAATGTCCTCTGGATCACCAGCGAAGACAACGGGCAGCAGCTCGGATGCTACGGCGACCAGTACGCCACCACGCCGAATCTCGACGGCATCGCGGCCAAGGGCACGATCTATCTGAACGCCTGGTCGAACGCTCCGGTCTGCGCCCCGGCGCGGACGACGATCATCTCGGGCGTCTATCCGCCGTCGACCGGCTCGCAGCACATGCGGAGTAGCGCCCCCATGCCGCCCTTCATGAAGATGTATCCCCAATACCTGCGCGAGGCCGGCTACTACTGCACGAACAACTCCAAGGAAGACTACAACCTGATCAAGCCCGACGGCGTGTGGGACAATTCGAGCCGCAAGGGCCACTGGCGCAACCGCCAGCCGGGCCAGCCGTTCTTCGCCATCTTCAATTTCACCGTGACCCACGAGAGCCAGGTCCGCAAGCGGCCGCACACTGCCGTTCACGATCCGGCCAAGGTCCGCGTGCCGGCGTATCATCCCGATACGCCGGAGGTTCGCCAGGATTGGGCCCAGTACTACGACAAGATCACCGAGATGGATACCCAGGCCGGCGAGGTGCTCAAGGAACTTGAGAAGGACGGCTTGGCCGACGATACGATCGTCTTCTACTACGGCGACCACGGCGCCGGCATGCCGCGGAGCAAGCGCTGGCCCTACGACTCCGGACTTCGCGTGCCGCTGATCGTTTCGATTCCACCCAAGTGGAAAGGCCTCGCTTCGCCCGACTACAAGGTGGGCGGATCGAGCGACCGGCTCGTCGGCTTTGTGGACCTGGCCCCCACGCTGCTGAGCCTGGTCGGCATCGAGCCGCCCGACTACATGCAGGGGCACGCCTTTCTCGGCAAGTACTGCCAGCCCGGGCCGAAATATGCCTTTGGATTTCGCGGGCGGATGGACGAACGCTACGACATGGTCCGTAGCGTCGGCGACGGGCGCTACGTCTACCTGAAGCACTACATGCCCCACAAGATCTACGGGCAATACATCAACTACATGTTCCAGACGCCCACCACGCAGGTCTGGAAGGACCTTTACGACGCCGGCAAGCTCGAACCGCCCAAGACGTTCTTCTGGGAGACTAAGCCGGCCGAGGAACTTTACGACCTCGAGAGCGATCCCGACGAAGTCCACAACCTGGTCGACTCACCGGAGCACCGGGAGGTGCTGGCCCGGATGCGCGAGGCTCACAAGGATTGGGTGTTCCGCATTCGCGATCTCGGCTTTCTGCCGGAGGGCGAGATGCACACTCGCGACCCCAACGTGTCGCCCTACGAGATGGGCCACGACCCGGCCAAGTACCCGCTCGAGAAGATCTTCGCCGCTGCCCAGGCTGCCAGTTCGCTTGAAGACGACGACGTACCCAAGGTGCTCAAGGCCTTTGGCGACGAGGACAGCGCCGTCCGCTACTGGGGCGCCATGGGGCTGCTGATGCGCGAGGCCGACGGCGTCAACGCCGGTCGCAAGGAACTCAACAAGGCCCTTGGCGACGAAGCGCCCTACGTTCGCATCGCTGCCGCCGAAGCTCTGGGCCGCTACGGAACCGATGAAGAAGCGGCCAAGGCGCTTGCCGTCCTCATGCCGCTGGCGAACGTCCAGGAGAGCGGGGCTTACCTGGCCCTGGCCGCCCTGGGCGCGATCGACTATATGGATGCTCGCGCCAAGAGTGCGGAGGCCGCCATCGAGGCCCTGCCGGTGCAGGCCAAGGGCATGCCCGACCGTGTCGGCAGCGGGTACTTGAAGAATTTGAAGGACAAGATTCTGCGGGACTTGCGGGGGGAGTGACTGCGAAGGCGTGCAGCACACGTACCGAACGGCGTGTCGCAGGCAGCCGCGATTTGGTCCAACGGCTCTTCTGTAGAACCCCGTTGGGGTTCAGGTTGTCTGGCCATGTACCCCCAGGGTGGCGCCTCGCGGCAGAGCCGCGTGGCTGACCCTGGGCTTTGATGTTTAACTGCTTCGCAGTATGAAAGCACTACTCACCACGTCTTCTATGAAAACGACCCGTCACGATGAACCGCAAACTTGTCCTCTATCGCTGTGCTCTGACTACTGCCATGGGGTACTACATCCTCGCCCAGTTCGCCCTCGGCGGCGATCCCGCCAATTCTGTCAGCGCCTACACCATTCACAGAGCACTCCCCTTCTCCGAGACCGCCAAAGACCTGCGACTGGATCTTTACGTTCCAAACGAAGCCGCTCAGCCGGTCCCTTGCGTGATCGTCATCCAGGGCGGCGGATTCCTGCCTCAGGACGGGCAGCGGTTCCGGCCCTTTGCTGAGTGCCTGGCGAAGAACGGACTGGCTGCCGCCCTCATTTCGTACCGCGGACGGCCCGATCACACCTATCGCGACACGATCGCCGACACCAAGGCGACGGTCCGCTTCGTCCGCTGCGTGAGCAAACAGTACCACATCGACCCGGAGCGGATCGGGGCCACGGGCCGGTCGGCCGGCGGTACGCTGGCTGCATTGCTGGCGGTGACCGGCGGCATGGAGGAGTTCGAGGGCGACGGCGGGCACCCCGAGTTCTCCAGCCGCATCCAGGCCGCCGTGGCCTTCGCGGGCGTGTTCGACTTCGTCACGCGATTCACCGACGAGCAGCAGATCGCCCTGCAGCCCAAGTACAAGGCCAAGATCCAGACCAACGGCCAGTGGATCGGGACGCCGTTCTCGGCGGAAGACCGGGATTGGCTGAATGCTTCCGCCATTCGGCACGTCGACAAGGGCGACGCGCCTACGTTGTTTCTTCACTGCAAGGACGATGCCACCGTGCCCTGGCCCCAGTCGCGCGACATGTGCGAACGCATGAAGGCAGCCGGGGTCCGATCGGAGGTGAAGTACTACGATACCGGCGGACATGGCTTCAGCGGGCTGGCGGAGGGGCCCATGGAGGAGATGGTGCGGTTCTTTCGCGAAACGTTGTGAATGGCAGACAAGTTTCTTCAAGGAGCCCCCTATGGTCCAGTTCATCAAGCTGACGCGCCGTGAAGCTCTGATCGCTGCAACGCAGACGCTGACTGCAGCCACATTGGCCGGCTTGACTTTCGCGGCCGAACCGCAGACCGGCCGCACCGTTCCTGCCGTGCCCGGCAAGCTGGAACTCCGCTGGCGCCGGCGGAAAAAGGAGGGCGACACATTCCGGGTCATTGAAGAAACGGTGCATTGGGAAGCCTCGGAAACGGCAATCATCATCTGCGACATGTGGGCCGATCATCCCTGCAAGATGGCGGCCGTGCGGGTTGCCCGAATCGCCCCGCGGATGAACGAAGTCGTTTCCCTGGCTCGCGACCACGGCGTGGCGATCATTCATGCCCCGAGCAGCGGCGTGAAGCACTACGAAGACACGCCCTATCGGGCGAGGATGAAGGAGGCCAGGCCCGCGGAGCCGCCCGTGCCGATCAAGGGTTGGTGCTACTTCAACGAAGAAGTCGAAGGGCCGTGGCCGATCGTCGACGACGTGAAGCGGGAAGGGGCCAAGGTGAGCGGCTGCGACGATCCGGTGCCCCGCGACTATCCCGACTTCGATCGCCACGAGCATCCTGCCATCCAGATCATCGGCTACGACGGCGTGAGCGACCAGGGCCAGGAGATCTACAACTTCCTGGAGCAGGAAGGCCGCAAGAACGTCGTCCTCATGGGCGTTCACACCAACATGTGTGTGCTCGGCCGCCCCTTCGGAATCCGCCAGCAGAAGTACCTCGGCAAGAACGTGGTTCTCTGCCGCGATCTGACCGACGGGTTGTACGACCCGCGCGACCCGCCCCACGTGAGCCACGCTCGCGGCGTGGAACTCATCATCGAGCACATCGAGAAGTACTGGTGCCCGTCGATCCTGGGTGAGAGTCTGACGCGGGTGGTGCCGGGGAGTGCGGGACCGGAGAATCCGCTTGGTTGAACGGTCGGTGGTTCTCAGCGTTGCCTGGTACTTCGCCGTGCTTCCGTTAGTCACGTAGCGAAATGGTGCTTGGAAGAAGCACACCTCTCGCGCCGCCCGGGGCGCTGGAATGGTGCATTTCCCGCCACTTCAGGAGCCATGCGGCACCCGGCACCTACAAGGGGGGCGTTTGGTTGTTTCGCTTGGCGGAACCAACTAGAATGGCCGGTGCGGTGGGTCTCGTCTGCTTCCGCTGAATGACGGTTGTTGGTGAGGTTGCCTGCGTGCAACCCATGTTCTTTGCGCGATTCCCTGAGGCGGTCCATGTCGGAAGTAATGAACACGGCGAAGCGAATCATCGCCAACGCCGAAAAGGTGGTGGTCGGAAAACGGCGGCAGATCATCCTCTCGCTCGTCTCCTGGTTCTGCGAAGGGCATATTCTGCTGGAAGACGTGCCCGGGGTGGCCAAGACAATCCTGGCCCGGACCCTGGCGGCCAGCGTCGGTTGCGCCTTCAAACGGGTGCAGTGCACGCCCGACCTGCTGCCTACCGACGTGACGGGCGCCTCGATCTTCAACCAGAAGAAGTCGGAATTCGAGTTCCGCCCCGGCCCCATCTTCGCCCAGATCGTGCTGGCCGACGAAATCAACCGCACCACGCCGCGAACCCAGGCCTCGCTGCTGGAGGCCATGGCCGAAGGGCGCGTGACGGTTGACGGCACCACCTACCAGTTGAAACCGCCGTTCCTGGTGATCGCCACCCAGAACCCGGTCGACCACGAGGGCACGTTCCCTCTGCCCGAGGCCCAGTTGGATCGCTTCCTCGTCCGTTTCAGTCTCGGCTACCCGAGCATGGACGAAGAACTGCAGATGCTCGCCATGCTGCAGCACTCCCATCCGCTCGACCAGCTCACGCCGGTTGCCACGGCCGACCAGATCGTGGCCTGCCAGAAGGCGGTCCGCGAGGTCCACATCGACGACAAGGTCCGGCGCTACATCACCGAGATCGTCCACGCCACCCGGCAGCACGAAGACCTGAGCCTGGGCGGAAGTCCCCGGGCGTCGATCGCCCTGTTCCGCACCTCCCAGGCCATGGCCGCCATCTACGGCCGGAATTTCGTGCAGCCCGACGACGTCAAACGTGTTGCCGGGCCTGTGCTCATGCACCGCCTGATCCTCAAACCCGAAAGCCGGCTCCGCAAGGTGACTGCGGCCGACGTGGTCGCCGAAGTCGTCGCCGACGTCCCCGTTCCGATCCTCAAGACCCAGGCCGGCTAGCCAGGTAGGGTGCGTCTTGACGCACCAAGAGCCCGAAGATAGCGCCGTGCGTCAAGACGCACCCTACACAGACTCCCCCTGAACCCCGAACCCTGACATCTTCCTTCGCATGAAGTGGCTCGTCCCCACGCTGCTGATTCTGCTCGTTGCCATGGTCTTCAACCTGGGCCTGCTGGCATATGCCATGTATGCGCTGCTGGGGGCGATGCTCGTGAGCCGGGTGATGACTCGCCAGTGGGTGGAGCACCTGGGCGGCGAGCGCCGCTGCAATCGCGACGCCTGCAACGTCGGCGAGACGGTGGCGGTGGTCGTCACGGTCAAGAATGAGGGCAGACTGCCGGTGGCCTGGGTGCTGATGGAAGATCTTCTGCCCCGCCAGGCCCTGGTGCAACGGCCGCCCAGGATCAAGGTCCACGGCAGCCGCCTGCAACTGGCGATGCTCGGCCGCGGAGGAACGAGGACCTTTCCTTACCAGCTCGAATTCAACCAGCGCGGCTATTACCAGATTGGCCCCCTAGTGCTGGAGACGGGCGATCTGTTCGGGCTCCATCGCCGCTGGCGAGCGGGCGCCGATCCGCACTTCGTGCTCGTCTACCCGGAAGTCGTGCCGCTCGAAGGCTATGACGTCGCCTCGCGCCGCCCCATCGGCGAGGTCCGCATGAGCCACCGGCTGTTCGAGGACCCCACCCGCATCGCCGGGGTCCGCGCCTACCAGTCGGGCGATCCGCTGAACCGGGTTCACTGGCGGGCGACGGCCCGGACCGGCGAGCTGCACAGCAAGGTCTACGAACCTTCGTCGATCGCCGGATCGACGATCCTGCTCGAATTCAATACGGCGGCCTACGACCCGAGCCACGAACCCTACTGTTCGGAACTGGCGGTCACCGCCACGGCCTCGCTGGCCAACGCCCTCTACCAGATGAACCAGCAGGTTGGCCTGGTGACCAACGGCCGCGATGCGGCCGACCGCATTCGCCGCGAGGGCTGGGATCCCGATCCCCGCTCGCGCAAGGCGGCCTTCCGCTCCCGCGAAATGCTGGCCGCCAGCGATCGGCTGCGCCCCCAGATCGTCCCGACCGGTCGCGGGGCCGACCAACTGATGCGCATCCTGGAAACGCTTGCCCGGGTGGAACAGACCGACGGACTTAGTTTCGCCGGATTGGTGCTGGAGACGGCCAGCCGCCTGCCTCGCGATGCGACGGTGCTGGCTATCCTCCCCTCGGCCACGGCCGAGACGGCCGTCGCCCTGGGCAATCTCCGCCGCCAGGGCTTCGCGGTCGAGGCGATCGTTACCGCCTACTACGAGCACGACTTTGAAAAGGCCGCCGGAAACCTGCTGGCCGAAGGCGTCCCTCCGCGCCAATTGCGGGATCGCGACGGGATCGCCACAATGTGTAGAGACTACGTCCTCACCCGCTGAGCACTTCGCGGAACGGTGGGAGAAGGGAAGAATGGAATGGTGGAATGGTGGAATAATGGGGTTTTGGCAATGCGCCCCCCATACCCGCCCATCATTCCATCATTCCAGTATTCCAACATTCCTTTGCTCCATCCTCCCACCTCTGAACTGCCACATCGACTTGAATGGAGTGCCATGGCGATACGATTCATCTTCTTCGATCTCGGAAAGGTCCTCGTTCACTTCGATTTGCACCGGATGATGCGGCAGGTATCCGAGGTGACGGGCGTCGACACCGACCGGATTGCCGCGGCCCTGTTCGACGACCGACTCCACGAGCGATTCGAGCTCGGCGAGCTTACGATCGACGAGTATCATCGCGGCTTTTGCGAGCGGATCGGCCGGCAGCCCGACCTGGCCCGACTACACCGGGCCGCGACCGAGTTTTTTGAATTGAACGTGAGCATTCTGCCCGTCGTCTCGGCCCTGGGGCAAACCCGTTTTCGCCTGGGGGTCCTGTCGAACACCTGCGTGACCCATTGGGAATACTGCCGGCAGCGATACGCGTTCTTGCGGGAGTGTTTTCAGGTGCAGGTTCCGAGCTACTCGGTGGGCCTGCTCAAACCGGGCAGGGAGATCTACGACCTGGCTGCACGGCGAGCCGGCGTTGCTCCCGACGAGGTTTTCTTCACCGACGACATTCTCGAGAACGTCGAAGGCGCCCGAGCCGCCGGTTGGCATGCCGCGCAGTTCACGGGCGCCCGGCAATTGGCGGAGGAATTGCGGAAGCGGGGCGTTCCGATGAATCTGTAGCGTTCGGCTTGTTGCGGAATTTCCCGGAAGATCGCAAGAAATCGCGAGATATCCGACGCCGATTCACGCCTCTGTGAGTCGTTCGACTGCCGTACTTCCTCATGGAACTCAGCGAGTTGTCGATATCCTCCGAGCCTCTGTGCGAGCAATCCTCTGCGGCGCGGCGGGTCGAAAGAGCCGATTGCTGTCATTTCGGCGGGAAACGAGGTAGAATGCGTCGTCGTCTTCTCAGCGGTGGTGGAGCGGTGCTCATGCTTTTCACGGGACTTCGCAGCAGAACGAAGAAGCCTTCCCCAAGCGGGGACCAGCCGCCGCTGCAACGTTCAACCGCCGAGACGTCCCAAGCACACAAGCCGGAGGCCAAGGCTCTGAGAATCGCCTGTTCGTGCCAGTCCGGGAAGGAGCCCCCTCTCCGCGAGCATCGCTACTACGCCCGGACCGTCTCCGTCTGCTCGGTCTGCCGCCGCAAGATCGACGCCAAGATCGTCGAGCAGGACGGCAAGGCCTGGCTCGACAAGTACTGCCCCGAACACGGCCGGTCGCTCGTGCTGGTCAGCTCGTCCTTCACTCGCTACGTGGGCTCGGGGGCGGTCATGATCCACGGCCGGATACCCGGTGAATTTGCCACCCAGGTGAAGAACGGCTGCCCGGAGGATTGCGGCTATTGCCCCCAGCACGAACAGCACGCGTGCAGCGGACTCGTCGAGATCACCGACCAGTGCGACATGAACTGCCCGATTTGCTACGCCGATCCGGGCGGACGGGGACCGATCTCCTTCGAGGACTATTGCAGCCGGCTGGATACCTTGGAACGTGTGGAAGGCACGATCGACGTCCTACAACTCTCGGGCGGAGAACCGGCGCTGCATCCGGAGCTGATCCCATTTCTGGAGGAAGCCCGGCGGCGCAGGCCGAATCGAGTCCTGCTGAACACCAACGGCCGCAGGATCGCCGCCGAGCCCGGCTTCGTGCAGGAGCTGGCCGTTTTCAAGGACGTTCTTGACGTGTACCTCCAGTACGACGGCGACTCGGCCGCCGCCAGTGAGCGACTGCGCGGCTACGATGCCAGGGCCGATCAGGAAACGGCCGTATCACAACTGGTCGAGGCCGGCATCAAGGTCAATCTGGTGGCCACTGTTACGTCGGAGAACCTCGCCGATGTACCGGCCCTGATCCAGCGGGCCGTCGCCACTCCCGGCGTGACCGGGCTGACGTTCCAAACGCTCTCCTACTGCGGCCGGAATCGCTCGGCCGATTCGAGCCTGCGCGTGACGGCCTCGGATATCGTCGACTCCATGACCCGGCTGCCGTGGCTTACGGCTTCCGACGTCTTCCCGCTCCCCTGCTCGCACCCTTATTGCACCCAACTCTGCTATCTCTATTGCCGGCCGCGGCGAAAACCGTTCCCCATGATTCGGCTGGCCAAGCCTCGCGAGATCGTCGATTCGGTGAAGAACCGCTTGTCGTTCAATGCGGCCACCATGGAGCAATTGACCCCCAAGATCCGTTGCGTCACGCTGGAGAACGGTCTGCGGTTCAGCAATATCCTGCCGGCCCTCGACCTGCGCCGGTTCTTTCGGAACGCGAATCGGGCCGAGTGGAAGGGGCGCAAGATCCTGCGAATCGTCGTCAAGCAGTTCATGGATGCGGAGACCTTCGACGCCGGCCGTGCGGCCCGTTGCTGCATCGGCGTGGTAACCGGCGACGGCCGCATTATCCCGTTCTGCAGCTACAACACGATCCACCGGGAGCGAGACCATGGCGCCGGAGCTTAGGTTCTTCTCGCTCACCTTGCCCGCCTATCCGGTGATGATCGGCCTGGGCATGGTCGCGGCCGCGGTCGTCCGATTCCTGCTCCCCGTCCACCGCGTGCCCCGCAGCCGAACCGGGTTTGTGATCTTCCCCGCGTTCATCGGCCTGATCGTAGGAGCGAAGCTGCCCGTATTGCTCTCCTACGGCCTGCGGCCCGAGTTTGCGGCCACCGGCAAGAGCGTGCTGGGGGCCCTGCTGGGCGCCTACCTCGCCGTGCGCCTGGCGAAATGGTGGACCGGGCAATCGTGGAAGGGGGGCGGAGACGCCTTCGTCCTCCCCCTGGCCGCCGGATTGGCCGTCGGACGCGTGGGGTGCCTGCTGAACGGCTGCTGCTGGGGAGCGGGCGGCTTTCCCGCACCGCTGCTGGAGATCGCCTTTCATGCCGCGGCCTTCGCCGTCTTCTGCCTGCTTCGCTCCCGCCGGGTGGCCGAAGGGGCCTGGTTCCCGCTCTACCTGGGCTCTTATTGCCTGTTCCGGTTCTTTGCCGAGTTCATTCGGGTTGAGCCGCGGGTGCTGGCAGGGCTGACCGTCTACCAGTGGATCGCTGCCGCGGGAGTGGCCGTTTTCTGCTACGAAGTGTGGACCCGTCTTCGCCAAGATCGGAGGCCCGCTTGTGAACATTCTCTTTGACACCGGGCAAGTCGGAATCGATGCGGCATCGTCTGCTGTAGGACAGGTTTGTAACCTGTCCGGACAGGATGCAATCCTGTCCTACGGTTTGACGTTCACCCAACTCGCAACTCAGTGGGAGTACGCCGTCCTCTACCTGGCGGCCACGGCCGTGCTGGCGACGGTGGCCGTTCGCCTGCTCGACAAGCGCGATAGCGTCGAAACACCTCAGCGCCGGGAACGCAACCTGGTCGCCACGCTCACCATGACCTTGTTCTTTTTCGCCGTCTACGTCCTGGCCCGGTTGAACGTCGGACGGGTTCCGCTCTCCACCGCGGCAGTCACGGCCGCCAAACTGGCCGGCTCTGCCCTGCTGGTCTACTCGGCCGCGGTGAACATTGCGGCACGGCATGTGATCGGGCGGTTCTGGAGCGATCAGATCGAAATCCAGGAGAACCACCAGATCGTGCGCCGCTGGCCCTACACCTGGTCGCGCCACCCCATGTACGGCTCGCTGGTCCTGTTCGGCGTCGGCATGGGCCTGATCGCGTCCAACCCGCTGGTGGCCGGGCTGGTCCTGGCAGTCTTCTGGCCGGCCATGGCCTATCGGGCTCGCCGGGAGGAACAGAACCTGCTGGCCGCCTGCCCCGACGACTACGCCGCCTATCGGCAGGCCGTTCCGATGATGATGCCCCGCCTCGCAGAACCGACCGCCAAGGTCATTCGAGCCGGCCTGGGGTTCATGCAGTTGTGGAGTGTCCTTTTCGCCTGTCTGGACCTGTTCGCCCTTTCCGGCGTGTTGACCTTCGGGCTTTCATTCCTGATGGCCCGTCCCGATTTCCGCGCCGCCTACAAGCTCAAGACGGTCATTATCCTGTCGTTCACCGCCCTGGCCGCCTGGAACCCGCGGTTCGTGCCGCTCTTCTGGCTGCCCGTGTTCGCATCGTTCATGAGTCTTTCCGGACATTGCCCGGGGACGCTGGCAATTCACCTGCTCACCCGCAACGTTGACGCCCAGGAGCCGCCCCGTGACGAATCCTTATGAATCTCCCAAGAGCCCATTCCGGCCGAACGAACCTCCGCTCACCGCCCGAACCGTCGGCACGTTCTTGGCCGGGTTCGCGGTGGCCATGATGTTGACTGTCGGCGCAACCGTGATATCGCTGGCCTGCGCAAGCGCGCTGGCGACCGCGTTGCCCAAATCGCTTGCGGGAATCGTCTTCTTCATGGGTTCTCCCGCCGTCATCGGCCCGCTCTGCAGCGACATCCTCTGGCGAGTCACCCGACACTCGAATCGGCCTTATGCTATGGGGGCAATCACCTTCGGCGTGGCCGCCTTCCTGCTGTTTGGCGGGTGCTTCATGGCAATCACTATCCTCTGACCGAGGAGATGCTGTATGACCAATCCCTACGAATCTCCAAAGACGCCAATCGAGCCAAACGCATCACCTCGCATCACCGCCCGGGCCGTCGGATCGTTCGTGCTTGGGGCCTTGCTCTGTGCTGTCATTACCTTCGGCCTTGCGGCATTGGCAGGAATGGTCGTTGCCCTCGTGGAAACCGGCTCCTATCGAGGGGTCGGCGGGATGATCGTCTCTATGAATGCACCAGGCGTGATCGGGCCCATCTGTGGCGGTATCCTCTGGGCAATCAACAGAAGACGAAACCGCCCCTTTGCCATGGGAGCCGTGGCCTTCGGCGTGGGCGCGTTTCTTTTTGTCGGCGGATGCCTTACGCTGATGAAAATCGGATAACGCAATCTGTCGAAGCGGTCCAGCGGGCCAATATGTACGGGGAACGTTCCATGACGCCAAGTGCCACAGTGACTCCCAACCAGCCCGGTCCCGCCCACCGTGAGTCGATCTTCTACGCCTTCCCGGCCATGCTGCTTCTCGGCGTCTGCCTACCGGCAACGGCCGAAGAGATCGTGTTCCAGACGCAATCGTTTCGCGTCGAACTCGGCGACAATGCCGTCTGGAAGTCGCTGACTGAAACCCAAACCGGGCGCTCGCTCCTTGCCGTCGATCGCAATATGCCGATGGCCTACGTCCAAATCGGCGGCAAGACCTATTCCGCCAACGCGGCGGCTTGCGCCGGCGACCGGCTCATCGTCAAGTTCGGCGGCATCGACACCCAACTCGAATATGCCATCGAACAAGCCGACAACTGGATCACCTTTCGCCTCGACCGTATCGTCGGCACCCGCCCCCAGCAGATCACCTTCCTGCGGATCGGCACCAGCCTGACCGAACACGTCGGCTCGCGTCTCAACGGCGCATGGGACCAGCAGACCGCCGTGGTTGTGCGGGGAGCCAATCGGCAAACCCTGTGCCGGCCGATCGGCCGGGACGAATCGGCGGAACTGACTGCTTCCGCCCAGGACGAGCCGGGGCCGAAACTCGAGGGTTCCGCGGCCTCGCTGCTCGTGGTTCCCACTACCGATCTGAAGACGGTCATGGCCCGGTACGCTGAAACCTACGACATGCCGACCAACACGACCGCGGACGTTATCGCCTCCAAAGACACCCCCATGGCCCGCGGTTCCTACTGGTTCCTCAGCTTCGCCGAAAATGAAGTCGACCAGGTGATCGACTGCTGCCGCAAGACCGGCTTTCGCCAGGTCATGATCGACTCGGGCGCGTGGTGCACCAGTTCGGGCCACTATCTCTTCAATACCGCCCGCTACCCCGACGGTATCGAGAGCCTCAAGCGAACGGTCGACCGGCTCCACGGCGAAAGCATCCTGGTCGGCATGCACTGCTTCGCCTCCAAGGTCTCCAAGATCGATCCCTACGTGACCCCGGTTCCCGATCGCCGGTTCCTCGTCGACCGAACGGCCGTGCTCGCCGACGATCTTGCGGCCGACGCCACAACCGTCCGCACAACCAGCGACCTGAGCCAGTGGCCCGGCAGCCCGGTCGCCAAACAGAAGGTCTGGGAGGGCACGGTTGAGAAGCACCAGGAGGTCATCATCGACGACGAAATCATCCGCTACGAGTCGATCGGCCCGGAAGGGAAGTGGGATACGTTTCTCGGCTGCCGCCGCGGAGCCTGGGGCACGAAGGCCGCCGCTCACCAGGCGGGAGCCGACTGCCGGCACTACGCGGTCGACGGCTGCATCAACGGCTACATCATCGACCAGGAGACGGACCTCTTGGACGAAGTGACCGATCGGCTGGCCGGGATCTTCAACACCTGCGGCTTCGACATGGTCTACTTCGACGGCTGCGAGGACGTGGACCCGCGGCGCTTCGACTACTACGCCGCCAACTTCCAGGCCGTCGCGATGGGCAAATTCACGAAACGGCCTCTCATCCACAAGGGGGGCGGTTTCCACCACAACCTGTGGCACTCCTTCACCAGCAGCGCCACCATCGACCAGTACCCCGGCACCTACCTGGCTTATCTCCGGGCCGGCGGCACCATCGACCAGTGGCCCACGTGCAAGGACCACATCGACCGCACGGCCCGGCGGGTCGTCGCCTGCCGGGACGACATGATCCCCGGCGAACTCGGCTGGTTCGGCATCAACCCGGCCGACGGCGAGTACGACGGCCTGCAATACGACGAAGTCGAGTACCTCATGTGCAAGTCGCTGGCCTACGACTCGCCCATCTCGCTGCAAACCAGCTTCGGCCGAATGGAGCAGCATCCCTTGACCGGAGATATCCTGGCCATGATCAAGCGTTACGAAGCCTTGCGGTACCATCAATACGGCCGCTCGCCCATTCCCAACACGAAGCGACTTTCCGAAACGGATCTCAAGCTGCTCGAAACGCCGGGCAAGGACTTCCTGGTCGACACGGAACTGTGGGACGCACCCATGCCCATTGAGATAGCGCGGGTGCCCCTGGCCGACGACGACGTCCGGGCGTTCGTCGGCGCGATGGGCGACGCGGTCCTGCTGCGGCTCTGGCACGCCCGCGGACGGGAAGGAGAACTGGTGCTCGATGCCGGCCTGCTGTCGGAGTCGAGTGTGGTTACCGAGCAGATTCAAGACGGCGATTCGACGGGCGTTTCTCGTCACGTGGCTGACAACGGACGAATCACGCTGGCCGTCGACTATCGCTATCGCAAGATCGACTTCCGAGGCGCGCCGGCCGAGTCGGTGCGACGGGCTCTCGAATCGGCCAGGTTCACCGTCCACCCGCCCCGCCGCATCTGGATCAAGGCCGCCGACTTCTCCGCATCCGCCGGTTCGATGGTCAAAGCTTCCGCTGCCGGAATCCAAGACCCCGACGCCGTCGGCGATTTCATCCTCTGCTCCGGCAAGATCGACCGCTCGGCCGCCAGTCCGTCTTACTGCGAGTACCGCGTCCACATCCCGAAGAAGGGCGTCTGGACGCTGTGGTCCCGTGTCCGCTATCCGCGCGGCGGCGACATGTCTTTCGGCTTTGTGCCCGGCGGTGAGGAAGTGACGCTGAACGGCGACCAGGTGATCGGCAACTGCGGTCTGAACGAAGCCAGGTGGCACTGGACGGGCCGCGGCGGCGGGGTGACCACCGTTCCGCCCGGCTCGCCGATCCGGCTCCAACTCGACGAGGGCGATTTTACCTTCCGCATCTATCCCCGCGAAGGCCCCGGCACGGCCGAGACGAATCCGCGGCTGGATGTGATGTGTCTTTGTGAATCGGTGGAGGATGTGCCCACGGATGATGAGGCGCGGAAGTATTTTGTGCGGTGAGACGTCACCGTGCGCTACGATATCTCCACCATCTCTATGCCCCAGGTGTTAAATGCCATAGCCTAGGGTCGCGAAGCACACCCTAGGTACGAGGAGTCGCGCGGCCGCAACGCCGAAGGTGTTCAACATCATCGGGCAGGCAGCGTCTCTTGGGGGAGTCCCTGTAGAACACGGCAACTTCTTCTCCCATCCGCCTTCACAATGTTGCCGCCCAGAGGCCGATTGATCACAGCAAGCCGTGTTGCCCGCGGATCCGAGGGCAACCGGTTTGTTACGTCGCGCCGCCTCCATCTGGTTGCTGTAGGGCGAAAAGGAACTTGCCGAACAGGTTATCGGGATCGATCTCTACACCGATGTCCTTTAGAGTGGCGATCGCATCTAAACCAACGTCTTCCGGGCGAGCGACTTCGGCAACGGCTGCGATTCCTTTCAGCAGTAGCAAGCCGAGGTGTTCGGCAAGGTCTCCCGATCGGAAGCTGCTTCTTCGGCGTCCGGGCATGAAAACGGGCTCGTGTTGTTCTTTGCGACGTATCGTACTGTCTATTGAGCAGTTGCCAATCGTTGACAGGGCTCCCCCGCAGAATACCGCTTCCTCTCGATGTCAGGGATTGTAGCACTCAAGGTGTGTGGGTGCAACGCTCCAGTTGTTGGGCCCTTTCAGGGCACGGGAGATCCTATGCTATCCTCACCCAGGGCGGTGCCCTGGGCTGGTATATCGCTGCCCCTTCGGGGCGGAAGAACAGACGGCGCGGAGCACACGATCGATCTCGGCAGGCGTTGGCCCGCAAGTGGAATTGTGCCCTGCTCGGCCAGCATTCCTACCAGGTGGTCACCGTCAACAGCGTCGGCTTGAAGTCGGAACCATCCGAGCCCGCCTTGCCGCAGCAGTCAAGTCCTGAACCCTGACCCCAGAACTCTGACAACTTTCAAGCTCCCATTCCCAGGAGCCGATGGACGGTCTGGATGAGTTCGTCGTACTTGGCCTTGGAGACTTGGGCAGAGGCGCCGACTTGCAGGCCCTTCTTCTGATTATCCCGGGTGGCAATCGACGAGAAGACGATCACGGGAACACCGGCGAGGACCGGATTCTGCCGGATCTTCTTGGTCAGGCTGAGGCCGTCCATTCGCGGCATCTCGACGTCGGTGACGATGCAGGCCACCTTCTCGCGGATATTGTCGGCCGTCGATTCCTTGGCCAGATCGTTGAGGTACTCCCAGGCGTCCTGGCCGTCGGGGAATCCTCGAAGGTGCTGGAAGCCGGCCTCGTGCAGCGAGTCCTTCACCATCGCCCGCACGAGTTGCGAGTCGTCGGCATAGATGATCGGAACTTCCGCCTTGGCGGCCGCCTGGTCCTTATCGATGCTCTCCAGATCGAGCGACATTCCGCCCAGGCCGACCTTCGCGCAGATCGACTCGAAATCGAGCATCGGCAGCAGCCCTTCCTTCTGGCGAAGAACGCTGGTGACGGGGCAGGCGTTCTCGCCAAGCTGCGGCACGGGGAGAGTGTCTTTCCACGACACGCGGTAGATTCGCTCGACCTCTTCCACTCGGAAGGCCGTATGGAGGTTGTTGAATTCAAGCAGGAGCAGGCTTTCGCTGCCGTCGGCCGCACGGTGTTCGGAGTCGTTGAAGAGGAACTTCCGCAGATTGATCAACGGAATGACCATCTCGCGGACCTCGGCCAGCCCGTCAATTGCCGGGTGGCTGTGGGGAATCGCAGTGAGCCGTTCCAGGGGCACGACCTCGCGGACTTTGGCAACATTCACTCCGAACCGCGCCCCGCTCACGCGAAACGCAAGCACCTCCGCTTCGTTCGTTCCTGCCTCCAACAGAATGCCGTGGTCGACCGGAGACGTGGCCTTGTTGCTCATAGTCTTGCTCCCAAAACGATTGCTTTCACCCTGTTCACAACGCGGGTAGACCCCCGCCCAACTGTCAGTTACCACTTGGCGGCCGTGGCAACCACGGCATGCACTGTCATAACCGTAGGTCGTGTTTTGGCAACGTGTGGAGAAAAACGCCGATTCGATCGGCACTCTCGGAATAATCGGAACCCTGCCATGGCCGTACCAAGTTCGAATTGCCAGTTGTGGCGTTAGGATGTGGCGGAGCCAGTGTCACGGAAGACATCCCCGAAATCCAGCCGGAAGTGCCAGGAGAACTGCAGAGTCCTCTTGTGGCAAGAAAAGTAGCAGGTACTCTGCGAGCGCCGCTGGCGGGAAATTGGGATTTCCGGCAGTTCGGCGGACGGCACGGCGGAGCGTGCCTGCTACTTTGCAGTTCGGCGGACGGCACGGCGGAGCGTGCCTGCTACTTTGGAGTTCCCCTGCCGGAAGTGGAGGGAGCATCTCCGACGGCTTGCCCACGCGGCTATAATGATTCGATAGCGTTTCTCCACGGATCGCGCGGCGATTGGACCAGGAACAGAAGTTATGAAGCGAATCTGTTATATTCTGCCGTTGTTTCTCGTGGTGGGCAGCCTGGTTGGTCCCCAGTCTGCGTGGGGGGCGGAGGACGCTCAGCCGGAAGAGCCGGGGCGGTTGGAGCGGTTCTGGACGCGGAACTGGTCGCTGCACTCGACCAACACCGCCAGCGTGAAGTCGGCGTTTCAGCCGGCCGTTTCCGAGGCCTCGGCGGCCACGGTGCGGATCCTCGCCGACGGCAAGCCGGCGGTGCTGGGCGTCGTTCTCGACGATCGAGGGCACGTCATCACCAAGGCAAGCGAGTTGCTCGGCGAACTGAGTTGCCAGACCGGCGACGGGGTCGATCATCCGAGTGTCCTCGTGGGAGTTGATGAGATCCACGACCTGGCCGTGTTGAAGGTAGACGCCAAGGGGCTGAGGCCGGCGGTGTGGCGCACGGGCGATGTGCCGCCGCCCGGGAGTCTGATTGCTTCCGTTGCTCCGCAGGATGAGCTGTTGTCGGTGGGGGTGGTGAGTTCCGAGCCGCGAGCGATTGGCGGTCCGACCGAACCCGAGGAACGCCGCGGCTGGCTGGGGGTCGGGTTGGGTGACGGCGAGGGGGGGCTCGGCATTACCGGCGTCGATCGCGACAGCCCGGCCGTGAAGGCCGGTATTCGGCCCGGCGATCGGATCGTGGGGATCGATGGTGTGGCGATGAAGGACTACGAGCAGGTCATCAAGGCTGTCGGCGTCCACGTGCCCGGCCGCACGATCCGCCTGGCCCTTCGACGGGGAGACAAAGAACTGGAGGTGACGGCCACTCTGGGCAAACGCTACACGTACCCGTTGCCCCAGGACCATTGGGGCGGAGGGCCCTTCAGTGCGCGGCGCAGCGGTTTCCCTTCTGTGCTCCCCCACGACTCGGTCGTCCATCCCAGCGAGTGCGGCGGTCCGCTAGTCGACACCGACGGCAAGATCGTGGGCATCAACATCGCCCGAGCGCTGCGTGTGACGACCTATGCGATCCCGGCGAACGCGGTGTTGGAGGTGTCGAAGAGGTTGCTCGCGGCCAGTCCGACTTCAATGCCCGTACCATAGCACGGCCACGAAAAAGCACGAGGATCCCGCCAGGACACACAGGTGCCAGGCCAAATGGGCATAGCGCACGTGGGTGGCCACGTAGAAGAGCACTCCCACGGTGTAGACAATCCCCCCTGCCAGGAGCCAGAAGAATCCAGCCCGGGGTAGCTTAACCCATAGGGGATGCACGGCGATCACGACCAGCCAGCCCATGGCCAGGTAGAGATAGGTGGAGACGGTTCGGGCGCGCTTCTTATTGACGCTCTCGAGGCAGAGCCCGGCGATTGCCAGGCCCCAGACCAGGCCGAACAGCGTCCAGCCCAAGGGGCCGCGAAGGACGCCGAGAGTGAACGGCGTGTAGGTGCCCGCGATCAGCAGATAGATAGCCCCGTGATCGAGATTGCGGACGATTTGCTTCGCTCTGCCAAGCGGTAAGGCGTGGTAGAGCGTGGAGGAGAAGTACAGGAAGATCATCGTGGCGGCGAAGATACTCGCGGCGACGATCTCCGCAGGTCCGCCGTGGCGCACGGCCGCAACGATGAGAACGGGCGCAGCGGCGATCGTCCCCAACAGTCCGATACCGTGGCTGACGCTGTTGGCGATTTCTTCGCCGAGGGATTGGCTTCTTGGCTGCATGTCGGAAATGGGAGTGCTCCTCGTAGGTTGGCTCTCCAGAGCCGACCACAAGAACCGCTGGAAAACGCGGCTCTTGAGAGCCCGGCCATGAAATAGCGCAACTTCAAAGCTGGCGATTTGGGGTGGTGTGAGCCGGCGGGTCTTCTGTCCTCGCTGACGCTTCGGGTTAGTGTGGGGATGGCATGACGTCGGTGCTCGGTGGTGTTTCGGGTTGGCGGGCGGAGTGCATCAGCTTGATGAGGACCGGGAGAACGATCAGGTTGCCGATCAATCCGCCCAACATGGAGAGGCTTACCAGGGCGCCGAAGTAGATTGTGGGCACGAACTGGCTGGTGCACAGAACAGTGAACCCGACGATCAGGGCGAGCGTCGAGAAGACGACGGCCCGGCCGACGGTCTGGTGGACGGCCGCCAGGGCGTCGTCGATGGCTGCTCCTTGTTCGCGTGCCCGGCGGAAAGCGGTCAGGTAGTGAATCGACGAGTCGATCGAAAGTCCCACGGAAACCGCGGCGATCATGGCGGCGCCCATGTTGATCTTCAAGCCCAGCCAACCCATCATGCCGGTCACGACGAAGATCGGCAACGCGTTGGGTACCAAGGCAATCAACGCCAGGAGCGGGCTCCGCAGGGCGACGAGCATCATCAGCCAGATCACCGCGGTGGCGATGCAGAACGCCAACCACTGGTCGCGAAGAATGCTCTCGATCAGGTTGGCCAGGAGGACGAAGAAGCCTGTCACCTCGGCGCTCGGGGCGCCACCCTCAGGCGGAAACTCCTCGCGGCTTATCCGCTCGACCTGCTCGATGATCGCCCGCTTGGTCGACGACGGTTGACGCTCGTAGGATCGCAGCATCACCCGGAACAGGTGCTGTCCCGGTTGCTGGGGGTCTTCGCCTTCCAGGGCCGTTTCGAGGGCCGGCATTTTTTCGGCGAAGTGCCGCCAGGCGACGCCGGCGGCCACGTTGCGGCGCATGGTCGAGCGGATCCGATCGGGATGCTGCGGTGAGGCCGCCAGGACTCCGTCCACCCGGCTCAGCACCTTGGTGAGCCCCGGCGCGGCGGTTCCGTCGGCGTTCTCGACGACCACTTCCTTGCGAAGCCGATTCTCCAGGTCGTCCAACCGGCTGAGAAACGCCCAGTCGGGGTCCTTCTCGCCCGGCACGACGATATCCCACACGCCCGCCCCGCCGAGATTCGTTTCGACGAATTCGTAGGAGCGCACGATCGGGCTGCCGGCGCGGAAGTTTCGGGTGAAATCGCTCTCGAGTTCCAACCGCGAGACACCCGCGGCGGCCGCAATCGCCACGATCAAGATCGATAGGCCCAACGTCTTGGGCCGGCGTTGAACCAAACGCGCCGTCCGGTCAAGGAGTTTTTCCAGGTAGCCCTCACCCCAGACGCGTTTCGGGTCGGGATCGTAGCGTCCCAGCAGAACCAGCCCGGGCACGACGAGCAGGACGCTCACGAAGACCATGAAGGTGCCGAGAGCCATCATCAGGCCGAAGTCGCGGACCGGGGCGACCTTGGCCACGAGCAGCGAGGCGAAACCGGCAATCGTCGTGGCACACGACCAGAAGACCGGGGCGGCGAGCAGTCCGGCTGCCTGCAAGAGGGCCTCGCGCGGGGCGAGGGATTGCTGCCGGGCTTCCCGGTAGCGGACGATGATGTGGATTACCGTGGCCACGCCGACCACGGTGACGACTGCCGTGAGCATGGAGCTGACCATGCTCATCGGCACTCGGCTGCCGACGAGCGTTGCCCTGGTCAGCAGAACTGCCAACTGCACGACGGCCACCGGCACCAGGACCCAGCGGAGACTGCGGAAGCAGACGACGATGACGATCGCCAGCAGAACGGTGGAGGCCCAGGCCAGACGGCGGCCGTCTCCTTCGACGTAGCGAAAACCGTCGGAGACCATGACCGGCTCGCCCGCCAACATGCCGGGCCCGAGCGGCTTGGGCAGGTCGTTCATGATCGCGCGCATGTCGGCAATGACCTCTTGCCGCGATCGCCCGGCTTCCGACTCGGGCTGGAGGATACAGACCACGGCGGCGATCCGGCCATCGGCTGAATGCGTATAGCCCGCGAACAGCTCTCGGGCTCGGGCCGCCTGAACGGTCTCTTCGACGATCCGTTCCTCGAGGGGCTGATCGATGCTGATCGTGTCGTCGACCCCCTCAACGGCTTTCAGTCGCCGGCTGACCTCGGCCGCGCGGCGGATGCCGCCGGCGTCGGCGGCAAACAGCCCGGGGTCGGCGTAGACCGCCAGCACAACCTCGTTGCCTCCGAAGGTCCGCTTGAGGCGATGGTACGGTCCGATGAGCGGGTCGTTGGCAGCGAACATGCTGTCGATCGACCGATCGAACTGGAGCTGTCGCGACGGAACGAAGGCCGCCGCCGCTGCAACCAGCGCCAGTGCGAGCAGCGGAAGACGCCAGGCAATCAGCAGATCGGTGAGCCGTTGAGTGAAGGCGGGCATAACGGGGCGGGAAATGGGGAGTGAGAGCCGTGCCTTCCATTGTACGCCCGAAGCCAACCCGCCGGAATTGGGGTGGTCTGGGCCCGCAGGGTGCGTCATGACGCACCGAGAGTCGGCAAACAACAACCTACCGTGAGGCAGCGTCCGCAGGCGGTAGGGCAAGTCGCCTACCGGCGCATCGAGTCTCATGGTAGAATTGAGGGTTTCACCGTCCTCCAGCGGCACTTCCCCCTATGTACCAGGTCCGGCTTCCTCACGACCCGATCCCCTTGCCCCTGCTCGTCACCGGCGTGGCGGGGCCGTCGGGCTACCATGCGCTGCACTACTTCCAGTCGCGCTACCCGGGCCAGGTGGTCGGCATTCGGCAGGAAGACACCTGGCAACTGGAAGGGCCGGGGATCGTGGCCTGCAACACGGAAGATGCCGAGGCCCTGGCCCGGCTGTTTGCCGAGCATCGCTTTCGGACGGTGCTCAATTGCGCCGGCAGTTGCGCGCTGAAGTCGTGCCAGTTGGATCCCGTCCTGGCCCAACGAGCGAACGTCGAAGGCGTGGGACACGTGGCCCGGCTGGCGAGAGAGTACGGCGCCAGGCTGGTCCACCTGTCGATCGACCTGGTGTACTCCGGCGACAAGGGCGGCGACTACGTCGAGACCGACCCCACCGACCCGGTCACGGTCTACGGCCGCACGATGGTCGAGGGCGAGCAGGTGGTGCTGGAAACCGATCCTGACGCCTGCATCCTGCGGATTTCGCTGCCCATGGCGGTCAGTTTCAACGGCCATGCGGGGGCGGTCGACTGGATCGCGTCGCGGTTCCGCAAGTCGCGTCCAGCCACGCTCTATTACGACGAGATCCGCACGCCGACCTACGGCGACTGCCTGAGCCGCCTGTGCGAAATCATGCTGGCCCGGTCCTTCTCGGGCATCTACCACGCCGGCGGTCCGCGAAAGCTCAGCCTCTACCAGATCGCCCAGGTGATCAACCGGGTCGGCGGCTATGATCCCAAGCTTCTCTTCGGCTTGTCTCGGCTCCATGCGGGACCGATCCCGCCCCGGGCGGGCGACGTGACCATGGACTCGTCGAAGTTGATCGAGGCGCTCGGCTACAACCCCTTCACCGCGTGGCCCCTGGACGATCGCTTCGCCCCCACCCATCGCACCTGGCACCACGAGCGCCCTGCCGACGAACCCCGCGGGCCGGAGATCTTGCACGAGTTTCTGTGCGTCAATCCGGCGGCCGAGGTGGGCCCGGTGATTCCTTGCGAACCGGGGCGGCATTACGGGGTGAGGGTGTAGGGTCGATCCGCAGCAGTTCGTCCACGGGCTGGGCCAGTCGCCGGAAGACGGCGGTGGGCATGGCGACCGTGTCCCAGCGATTGGAGATGGGGCGGGACCAGACGGCGTAGTCGTCCAGCCGGACGGCGACGAAGGCGTACAATCGCCCGCGAAACTCGAAACACTGGTCAAGCGACAACGGCGAGCGATCGCCGAGCACGTGATAGCCGAACACGAACAGCCCGCGAAAGTTCTCGCCGAACAGCTCTTCCCACTGGCCGAGGCTCTCGATATCCTCTTGGGGAGACCAGTTCTTCCAGTATTGGCAGGTGGCATCTCCGCTCGGAAAGCGGCGCCCTTTCACATCCACCAGCCAGGTTGCACCACCCGGTGCGGCCACGATGAAGTCGAGGCTCTTGATCGAGCGCCCGTCGGAGAGCAGGCTCCGCCGGGCTTCGTCGACCGCCACGTAGGGCACGCCGCGACTTCTCAGGAATTCCTCGAACGCCGCTTCGTAGTGGTTGTCGCGATTGGCCACGGCCGAATTCTCCCACGTTTGCCCCGGTAAGTCCGTAGCGATGGGGCGATCTTCTGGGAGTATTCTGCCAGATCGTGCCGATCAGAAAAAGGGGCCAGGACTCTTTGATTTCGCAAGCCTTATCGAACTGGCGAAATGAAAGAGTCCTGGCCCCTTTTCTACTCCTTCCAGCTATCGCGGTACAGGGGCATGTAGCGGTAGTAGACTTCGAGGGTCATGATGGCCATGGCCGTGTTGTAGAGGCGGCCGCCTTCCCCGGAATGATTGTGTTCGAAGTACCAACTGCCGTTCTCGTGGCCCTGGTTGGATTGCGTCCGGACGAGGTAGTCGCGCATGCGATCGTTCCAGCGCTTCCACTCGGAGCCCTGCCAGTGGTGCATGACCTGGGTGGCATAGTAGTTGAAATAGATGTTGTTCTCGGAGGGGCCCAACTCGTCGAGATAGTGCACGCCGCCCATGAGGCCCGGATGGCTGCGGGGCCAGCGGAGATACATGCGGCAAAGGAGGCCGATCGCGGTGGTCGCCGGTCGCGGGCTCGGATCCTGATAGCCGTACTTGGCCCCCTCTTCGCTTTGCACGGTATCCAGAAAATCGTTGACCATGTACATTGTGGGCGATCGGACCCGCAGCCCGGCCATTTCGCCGCTCTTGAGGGCCATGAGCTGCCAGCCGGTAACGGTCGTGTCGCCCGGCTCTTGGAGTTCGTATCGCCAGCCGCCGTTCTTGGCCTGGGCATATTCGATGAAATCGAGCGCCCCTTGTGCGAGGTCCTTCAGGTCCCCGTCTTTCGTCATGGCGTAGGCTTCGCAAAGGACGATCGACGCCAACCCTTGGGCATACATGGTGCCTTCTCGCAGATCGATGCCGTTGGACGTCGTCACAGCCCTGGTTTGCAGGTAGTAGAGGCCTCGGCGAACGGTTTCGGCATGCTGGCCGTTGAGGTGGGTGTAGCCGGCGCCGAGGAACGGGGCCAGGGCGATGGCCGTCGCGCCCGTCGTGCTCGTATTGGTGCCGGGGTTGCGGCACAGACCTCGGCAATTGCCTTCGCGATGGTCGAAGTTCCAACTGCCGTCGGGCCGTTGGTGGGCGACGAGCCACCACAATCCCCGTTCGACCGCCGCTTCACTTTCGTCGCTGGCGCCGTCGCCCGATCTTCCCGCGCGGTTGAACCGACCTTCCAGGCCGCCGCCCATGAGCGGATGGACGAGGTTTCCCCACTCCGCGGGCCAAAGGCTGATATCCCCGAGCTGCATGGTCGGCTTTTCGCTGGGCGGCAGCTCCGGATAGAGGTCCACGTCGGGGACGGGGGCGGGGGGCAACGGCAGATGTGTGTCGTGGCGCCGGACCGTGTTGACCGACGGCGTGGCTGTAATCATCAGCTCCCGCTCCAATTCCGGTTCATCCACCGACGCCGACAGGATCAGGGAGCCGTCCCAGCGGTTGCCGGGCAGAGAGACCGCGACGAGTGTCGCCAGAACGATCATGAGCACGGCATGGACCAGGCCGCTGACCAGGAAACTAAGAACCGAGCGCCCCCTATCATCACTGGAGGACTCGGCTTTGCCGACGGCCTCGATTCTCGCGCAAGTGTCGAGTGGAACCGGAGGCGTTGGCCTGGGTGCCGGCGGGGCAGGCGGGGGAGTGCCCGAAACCATCTGAGCCGATTGTTCCGGTTCTTCTGCCGGAGCGCTCGAGGCGCAGTGTCTCGGACGCGCCTCAGTCGATGGAGGGACCTCCTTCGGCGGTAGCGATGCGGCGGCCTGGTCGGCCTGTTCATCGGGTTTGAGCGGAATTTCCGGCACCGGAATCATCCGAAACGACTGGTATGCGCGTACCGGGAGCTACGGACAGCATTGTCCAAGTATAGGTCGTTTCGGGGGGCCATCCGGGCTTCGTTCGGGACGCGAGGCAAGCAGACGAGGCAATCCGCCTCTCATTGGGGTTGCATATTCCAGAGCCCCGTGGAATTTCGCAATCTCAAATGCGAATAATTCCTCGGTGCTCCCAGCGAGTTGCCAAGGCCTTTCGGTGCGGGTGGTCCAATTCACGATCGCTTGAAAGGTCGTTCATGTTGGTTGCCTTGATTACCACTTAATGACTAGGAGATAGAATCGATGAACGGGACAAGCAGGAGGCAAAAGGAATCGCTGATCGGCGCCGGCTTTGCCGCCGTGTTTCTGGCGGCTGCACTGGCTGGACCGTCGTTCGCGGAGGGTCCGATGAGCGGATTGGGGACCGGCTCGCCCTTGGTCGGCGGCGTCGTTGTCGGCGAAAGCTATCCGTTTCGGGCCAGTACGGCTGGTGAGTCGTTCGCGCGAGGGGCCGCCGAGGTGATTCGTGCGCGAGGGGAATTCAACTTGAATACTTCGGAAGCGGCCATCAACGCCCAGGAGGCTTTCTCGCGGGCCCTTGTCAACGCTCAGAATGCGGTGGAGACCTACTTCAAACTCCGCCAGATGAACCGCGACTACCGGCGTGCCGAACGTGGCCCCCGGCCGACGCCGGAAGACCTGGATCGTTATGCTCGTGCGGCCCAGCCCGCCCCGCTCAGCCCCTCGGAATTGGACACCCTGACCGGGGAGGTCAACTGGCCAATCCTGTTGCGACACGATCACTTCGCCGCCTTGAGGGCCGAATACGAGGAGTTGCTGGACCGTTGGGCCGTCTCCCGTAACCTGGGACGGACCGACGGTTTCGGCACGGAGCAGCACCTGGCCGTGCGCCGTACGACTGACAAGATGGAGGAACAACTCCGCCAGGCGGTTCGCGAATTGCATCCCCAGGACTACTCGACGGCCAAACGGTTCCTGCGAAGCCTCGAGTATCAGGTGCTTCAGCCGGGCACCTCAAGTGTCTCGGTGGCGTCCACTCGATGAATCAGGGGGGCGAAGAATCAGCGGTGGAGCGCGAACAGGTTGATTGACTCGTGCGTAGCCAGTGTCTAGCATGAAGGTGGTCTTTTCTCGCCCGTGCTCCCGTGTGTCCCTATGAGTCAGTTCCGCAACAAGGCGATCGTCACCCTTCTTACGGGTGGCTACCTTCTGGCCGTTACGGTCAGCGGAGCGTTCCATACTCACTCGGGGCCCGGCTGCTGCTCGGAGCCGAGCGGGGTGGCCATCGACTGTCGCGGACACGTCTGCCATGTGGGACACGCCCACCAGGTGCGAACCGGTTCTCCGCAGGCGTCTGATGCGTTGGGCGTCAGCGCGGTCGTCGCGTACTTCGATTCGCACTGTCCGATCTGCTCGTTCATGTCGCAGAAGCCGATTCCTGCGTCGATGCTGGTGCATCAGGTCTCGGCGGAACTGAGGCAACCTCTCGTCCATGTCCGGGCCGTCCCTCCGTCGGACGACGTTCCCTCGACCGTTTTTGGTCGCGGGCCTCCCATTGCGTGAGCATCACTGCCGGATCGGCTGATCTGCTCTTCTTTCCCATCGGGGGAGTCGTGCGCTGCGCGTGACGTCCCTCTGTTCGCTGGGCCGTGGAGCGGTTCCTCGATCGCTTTCCTTCCGTCCGTGTGACTGCGGACTGCCCTGCGCGCTCGCAGAGACTGCTTTCGTACTGCCCATTTCATTCTTGTCATTCGTCGAAGTGAGAGATACTCCCATGCAACGCAAAGGCTTTACGCTTGTCGAACTCCTGGTGGTGATCGCCATCATTGGCATCCTGATCGCCCTGCTGCTCCCGGCCGTGCAAGCGGCCCGGGAAGCCGCACGGCGAATGTCCTGCACGAACAATCTGAAACAGATCGGGATAGCCCTTCACAACTATCACGACACGCACAAGAAACTGCCCATCGGCTGGCTGGGCTTCAACTCCAGCGGCCAAGCCGATTTCGTCGGCAATCCCGGCTGGGCCTGGAGCACGCGGATCCTTCCCTTCATGGAGCAGCAGTCGCTCTACGACGGCCTGATCGACATGAACCGGCCGGTAGCCGACCCGGCCAACGATCGGGCACGCGTTACGGTGGTGTCGACCTTCCTCTGCCCCTCAGACGTCGGCAACGACGTTTTCGATCTGAAGGATGCGATCGACGAGGAGACGGAAGGCAGCAACGTCATCACCAAGCTTGCCAAGAGCAACTACCCGGGCGTATTCGGCACCCAGGATATTCACGCGGTCTGCGAGCAAGGAGCGGCGGGCTACAACGGATGCCAGGGGAACGGCATCTTCCACCTCAACCGCAGTCTCGCCTTTCGCGATATCACCGACGGCCTGAGCAACACCTTCCTGGTGGGCGAACGCTGGTCGAAATGGGTGTATTCCACCTGGACGGGCGTCGTCCCCGGCGGCTGGCACGCGCCGGCGCGGGTGGTGGCCATCGCCTCCGACGAGTTCCCTCCCAACTCGGAGGAGAACGTGGAGCATCAGACCCACAATTTCAGCAGTTACCATCCGGCCGGAACGAATTTTCTCCTTTCCGACGGACACGTGCAGATGATCACCGAAACCATCGACCTGAGCGTGTATAACGCCCTCTGCACCCGAGCCGGCGGCGAACCGATCGGCGAATACTGAAACCTGGAATTGAGTCCATTCCGATGCCGGGTCGTGCGGACGGATCATCCGCGCGACCCGGCGTTTCTTGGCCCCGGCGTACGGCCGCGCTACAATTCCCGCAACGAACGAGCAGAAGCCGTTTTGGCGGGTCAAACATCCGGTTCTGCTGCGACCCCATGCGGCGGACTGTCCCAGGATCCCACGGAACGATGAGCACCGCAACCAAACCGACGAACCTTCGCGAGCTGCGCGAAAGTGGCTGGGTGTCCAGAACCGTCAAAGAAGAAATCCGGGAGAACTTCCTGCGTGCCCTGAGTGCGGGAGACGATCTGTTTCCCGGTATCGTCGGCTACCAGGACACGGTGATCCCGGAAATCAATATCGGCTTGATTGCAGGGCACGACCTGCTGTTCCTCGGCGAGAAAGGCCAGGCCAAGAGCCGGCTCATGCGGCTGCTCGTCCGCTTCCTCGACGAAGAGATCCCCTACCTCGACCTGCCGGGTGCGCCCGTTCACGAAGATCCGCTGGCCCCCATCACTTCGGCGGGTAAGCGAATGCTGGCCGAGCGTCCAGAGGACGAGATCCCCGTCGCCTGGTGGCATCGCGACGACCGTTACGCCGAGCGGCTCGCACCGGGAACCAAGTTTGCCGACGTGATCGGAGAAATCGATCCCGCCAAACTGGCCCAGGGAACCAGCATGTCGGCCGAAGACGCCCTCCATTTCGGGCTCATCCCCCGGATGCATCGGGGACTGTTCGCCATCAACGAACTACCGGAACTGGACGAACTGGTCCAGGTCGGGCTGTTCAATATCCTGGAAGAACGCGACGTCCAGATCCGCGGGTATCCGATCCGCTTCGATCTGGACGTGATGATCCTCTTTTCCGCCAATCCGGCCACCTACAATCGCAGCGGCAAGGTAATCCCCCAGCTCAAGGACCGCATCGGGTCGGTCATTCACACCCACTATCCGCGCCAACGCGATCTCGGCGTCGAAATCACCGAGCAGGAAGCCGGAATCGATCTCGGCGGCGAGTTCCCGGTCGCCGTGCCCTACTTCATGCGCGAGATCATCGAGCAGATCAGCATCGTCGCCCGGCAGTCGAAGTACGTCGATCAGCAATCGGGGGTCAGCGCCCGGCTGAGCATCGCCAACTATCGCGCCATGGTCGCCAGCGCCCGGCAGCGAGCGGCCGTGCTCGGCGAGCGCCCTGCCGTTCCGCGGATCAGCGACCTGGGCCATCTCGTCTCCACGTCGCTCGGCAAGCTGGAGCTCGACATGATGTCCAGCCACCAGATGTCCGAGCGGCAGGTGCTCGACGCCATCGTCGCCGAGGCGATTCGCGACGTGTTCGACGAATACGTCGAACGGCACGGCGTCGAAGAGATCGCCGAGATCTTCTCGCGCGGCGTGAAAGTCGAAGTCGGCGACCTGCTCCCCTCGGAGCGCTACGCCGACCGCCTCAAGCACGTGCCGCCGGCCTGGGAGAAGGCCTTTGAAGTCAACGCCTCGAGCGACGCAGCCATGCGGGCGTCGTGCGTCGAATTCGTGCTGGCCGGACTCTACGCCCACGAAACGATCTCGCGTGCCGAACGTCACGGACGGATCGAGTACGAGTTCTTCTAAACCGATGCTGAATGGCCTTTCGTGATTCCTGGAGGAGTTCTGGTTGGACAGCGCCGCTTCGGTGCAGTCTGAGAACCTGAACCCGTTCGAGTGCAGTCGTTTAACGCCCAGTCGAAGGCGCCGGACACACTACGGAAGCCGGCGCCTTCGGCTGGGCGTTAAACGAGCAACCCTCAGGAAGTTGCGATTACCAGCGACTGCTCAGAACGGCACGTTCAGCGCCCGGCACAGGAACCGCATGAAGGGGCGGCTCGCCGCGAAGTCGTCGGCCACGACGTCGACGAAATCGCTGCCGAGGACTTCACCCTCGCTCACATCGCGATAGGCGATGAAATCGGTCCGCTTGAGATCCTCGATCAGGGGATGGTCGGCCGGATAGTCGCGGGGCGCCTTCTTCAGGCTGTCGCCCTCCAGGGTAAAACGTGCCTGGAATCGCTTGTCGTTCTTCGCCCGCCGCCAGCGAGGGCCTTCTTCGTCGATCGCCTGCCGGATCAGAGCCAGGGCCTCGCGCTCGGGGCGCCATGTGCCGGCGCAGACGAAACACTCCTCCGGAGAAATGTGGACGTAGAACCCCGGCGCGTGGACGTCGCGGGCGAACTCGTGCCGAAACTGGATCCCCACGTTCGTCTTGTACGGTTCCGAGTCCTTGGCGAATCGCGTGTCGCGATAGACCCGCATGAGCGAGCCGCCCAACCGGCGATCGCTGGCAACGAAGTACCTGGAGATCTTCTTCAATCGCGGCGCAAAGGCCCGAATGAACCGCATGCACGGTCCCAGCACCTCGCGTTCGTAGCGCTCCTTGTTCTCCCAGAACCACGGCCGGTTGTTGTTGACGGTCAACTCGTCGAGGAATTGGATGAGCGTCGGTTCAAAACCACTGAACTCCACGGCAAGACCTCCTGCGCTGGATTGCACGAGCGACGTCAGGGAGGCGGCATGCCCTCCAATCATCCGACGCGGCCTCCGGCCGTAACCAAATCCGAAACACGAAATCCGAAACCCTAAACAAATTCAAAACCTGAAATCCGAATGTTTCAAACCTGACGAGCGGACACGCGCTGGATGTTGTCTCGAGCCTTCCGCGTTTGAGTTTTGGGTTTGTTTCGGATTTTGTGCTTCGTATTTCGGATTTCAAAGGCGCTCGTATGCCGCGCGCATCTTGTAACTGAAGACGCTAGCCAATGATCCGCTTCCACTTCTCGATGTTCCACATGGCCTTCTCGGCCGGCGTCATCTTGCTGAAGTCGGGATCGGACTCGTGCCGAGCGCTTGCCGCAGCGCGGGCTGCCGGAGCTGCTCGGTGCGGCTTCGAGCCCGAGCCGCTGTAAGCGCTCGACGTGGACGTCCACTGGAGGTCGTCGTCCAGCGGTCGGTAAGGCTGGATGCCCAGCCGCTGCAAGTCGCCGTGGTAGGCGCGGACCGCTTCGGCCGGCAGGATCTCGTCGTCGGCCACGGCGCGGAGATAACGCACAAAGGAGAGCTGGTGCTCCGAATTGTTGATCTTCCGGCCGTAAAGAGCCACCCGGGCACCGTACTTCTTCGCTTCCCACAACATTTGGAACGCATCGAACGTGGTACCCGACGAGCCGCCGAGGATGCCGACGACCAGCGACTTGTCGTATCGAGCCAGCGATTCGATCGCCTTGGGGCCGTGGTAGGGGATCTTCAGGAAGAGAGGGCGGCCCGAACTGGTCACGCCCGCCAGCGTGCGGACGATATGATCGTTGATGAACCGGGCCAGGTCCTGCGGAGCATGCTCGCCCGGTGCGTTCGGGTCGAAAACCTCGAGAAAGTGGCGAAAGCCCTTCCGCTCCGCCTCCAGGCGAAACTCCTTGTATTTCTCCAACGTCGCGTGGTCGAGGTTGACGTCGTTGTTGAAGGTGACCGAGTAGAGGCCCAGATCGGCCCCCAGGCCGCGTTCAGAACCGCTGCACTCGACTTTTCCGCACATGATGTGGTCGAGTGTGGCCGAGCGGAAAGGTTGGGAGGGCTGGGAACCGTAGCGGCCCGAACCGGCCGCCAGCCAGATGTCGCTGGTGTCGTTGGCGCGGCAGGCGGGCGTGATATGGCTGGAATCGAACAGCCGCTCGCGGATGGTCAGGATCTCGCTCGTGCTGGCGCTCATCAACATGATGTCGACCAGGCCCTGGGCGACGATCTCGCGGATGAGATCGCGGTATTCGTCGAGCGTGCGAAAATGGGCCTCGTCGGAGTGGTGCTCGGGGCTCTTGCCCGGCGATGCCAGTCCAAACGCCATATCGGCGTCCTTGGCGTCGGCGAGGATGAAATCGCGGCAGGACGAATCGGCGAGGATGCGGGCGATTTTCTGATCGAGTGATTTCTGCATGGGGTCCGGCTCCGGCACGGTTGATTCAAGCGAGTCCTCAAGTATACACCGCAGACGCGGATCGATTCCACGGGAATTGGCCGGTTCCCGGCGACTCCCCGGGGACTTGTTCAATCCGCCGTCCGGCCCGTGTAGAATCGGGTTTTCGGCCGTGCCGGCCCCGCCTGTGACCTCAGAAACGCTCCCTCGGAGATCCCCTGATGCGAGACTTCAGCTACTCGATTCTGTTCGTTCTCCTGGCCTTTTCCGGTCTATCCGCTGAAACGACCCTCTACGTGGCCCCCAGCGGCCGGGACTCCAACCCCGGTACCCGGCAGGCCCCGCTCGCCACCCTGGCCGCTGCCCGAGATCGAGTCCGCCAGGTCAAGGCCGAGCAGCCGGGCGAGGCGATCCAGGTCGTGTTCGCCTCAGGAACCTACATTCTCTCGGAACCGGTCCGGTTCACCGCCCAGGATTCCGGCTCTGCACAAGCCCCGATTGTCTATCGGGCCTGGCCCGACGCAGAGGTCCGCTTCACGGGGGGCGTGACCGTCGGCGACTGGGGACCGGTGACCGATCAGGCCATTCTGGACCGGCTGCCGGAAGTCTCGCGGGCCCAGGTGCGAGTGGCCGATCTGAAAGCCCAGGGAATCACCAATTACGGCAAGCTGGCCGCGCACGGCTTCTCTGCCGGCAGCCCGGCCGCCGAGGCCGAGTTGTTCTACGACGACCAGCCCATGACCCTGGCCCGCTGGCCGAACGAGGGCTTTCGCGGTGTCGAAGCAACCGAAGGTCTGGAGCGTGTGAAGGTCGATACCGACCGGCTCGCTCGCTGGGTCGAAGAGACCGACCCCTGGGTATTTGCCTACTGGCATCACGACTGGGCCGAACTGCACGAACCGATTGCCGGGATCGACGCCGGCGCCCAGGTGCTGATCCGCTCGGAGAAGATCAAGCCCGTCTACGGCATCACCGAGGGCCGGGCCCGATGGTACGCCTACAACCTGCTGAGCGAGCTCGACCAGCCGGGCGAGTTCTACCTCGACCGGGCCGCCGGACGGCTCTACTTCTGGCCGCCCGTGCCCGATGGCCCCGTGCCCGACGGCCGGGCCGTGCTCTCCCTGTCCGACGGAATCCTCCAGGCCGAGGAGTTGTCGCACGTGACGTTCCAGGGCATCGTGATGGAGGCATGCCGGGCGACCGCCGTCTCGATCAAGGGCGGAACCGAATGCCGCGTCGTGGGCTGCACGATCCGCAACGTGGGGCATCGAGCCGTGTCGGCCTCAGGCGGCACGAAACACGAGGTCTACGGCTGCGACGTCTACTACTGCGGCGAAGGCGGCATCGGCCTTTCGGGCGGCGATCGCCCCACGCTCACACCGGCCGGCCACAACGCCGAGAACAACCACGTTCACCACTACTCCCGCCGGGCGCGGACCTACAAGACCGGCGTGAGCGTCAGCGGCGTGGGCAACCGCATCGCTCACAACCTGGTGCACGACGGCCCCCACATGGCCCTTTCGGCCGGTGGAAACGACCATGTCGTCGAACTGAACGAGATCCACAACGTCGTCTACGAGAGCGGCGACGCGGGCGCCTACTATGTGGGCCGCGACTGGACCCAGCGGGGCAACGTCCTCCGCCACAACTACTGGCACGATATCCTGGGCGGCACGGGCTACGGCGGCATGACCATCTACCTCGACGACCAGCACTGCGGCCACACCATCGGCGGCAACGTGTTCGAACGCTGCCACCAGGCCGTGTTCATCGGCGGAGGCGACGACAACATCGTCACCAACAACGTGTTTCTGAACTGCCGCCGTGCGGCCCATATCGACAACCGCGGCATGGGCTGGCAGAAAGCGGCCACCGACGATCCCAACGGGACCCTCCGCCAAGGGCTGCGGGCCATGCCCATCGACAGCGACCTGTGGAAGCGGCGCTATCCCACCTTGGCCGGCATTCTGGACGACGAGCCGAACATCCCCAAGCGTAACGTGTTCGCCCACAATATCAGCGCCGGCGGCACCTGGAATCACATCCACGAGGGCACGCGGCAGTACCAGACGATCGAAGACAACCTCGTCTTCGACGACGATCCGGACTGGATTCGGCTGATCAAGGACGGCAGCGGCAAACTCGTGAAGATCGAATTCAAGGGCCCTGCGGCGGTGGAGAAGATCGGCTTCCAAACTATTCCGGTCGAGAAGATCGGTGTCTATCCGGACGAGCGGCGGGCCAGTTGGCCGGTGGAACATCCGGTGCGGGTGGTGACGATGCCGGAGTAGGTCAGCGTTCAGTGAACTTCGTCTGGCTCGGGCGATCCGAAGTTGTTCACACGCTCTTCGAGCCAACGTTTTAGGGACACTTGGCTCTCGGCGGACGGCTTTCCGAAGATGAGATTCTCGACGCTGATATCCTCGTCCAGCAGGGGCCAGTGGATTCCTCGTCCATTGCCGATGAGTCGCCAATTCATGCGTTCGTCCAGAGTCGCATGACGAAGCCGCGGGTACCACGACAACGGCGCGGAGATCGTCCGACCGTCTGATAGTTCCACGCTCAGAGCATCGTCAGTGACCACTAGTGTTACCGCAAGGACATTCTGTGTGTCACGCGTTGAAGAACTCATTCCAGGCACCTGTCAATTGGTCGTGGTGTTCGGTCACAATCTGTTCGATTCGACGGAGTTCTCTGGCTGAAAAACGGCAACTACGTTCCAGGCGTGTGGGATTGAGCCAGTACTTCGCTTCGCTCTCGTCACGTTCGACGTGAACGTGTGGCGGCTCATCACCGTCGCCGGAGTAGAAGAAGAACCTGTATGGGCCGCTTCTCAGGATGGTGGGCATTCCTTCACCGTGTGCACATAGCAGGTCGGATTCGGTAGCCACGGCTAACAACTGACCTGAGCATGTTTGACAATTCCATCAAGGAAATCAGGAGCCATCCCCACGACAACCAACAATACCCCTGTCGATCCCTCCCTGTCAATCTGAGGTTTGCTCGGTCATTTTCGTTTGAAATGGTCAAGGTTGACCAGGCCAGGCCCATACCCGGCATAGACCAGAAATCCCCGATCGGTCGTCGCGTTCCAACAGGCTCCCCACCGGGCACAAACGTCTTGGCCCGCCGTTGTGGATTGGCTTGCCGGTCGATCCATCGGCGGTTCCCAGGGGCCTGCAAGCGATTCTCCCGCCAAACGAGCCAGTGGCTTGCCAAACGGCCGAGATCTTCCGATCCTGGAAGGCAGCCTTTCAGGCACACAACCTGAAGGAAAGCCCGACTTTCGTCGGCTGCCATGCCCGCCGACAGTGCTCGCCTTTCACGATGAGAAGTGACACACAATGCAGTTCCTTCGATTTGCCGCTTTGGCAAGGCTGTTTAATGCACAACATATCTCCGCCGGCGATACTCCGAAGGACTCACGCCGATGTGGCGGCGGAACTGGCGGGCGAAGTAGTTGGGCTCGTTGAAGCCGCATTCCAACGCGATCTCCGTCACGCTCAGACGACTGCCGCTCAAAAGATCGGCTGCGGCCTGGAGACGCACGCTGAGAATGAACTGCAAGGGAGACCTTCCCAGGAGCCTGTGGAACGTTCGGCGAAACTGGCTCGGTGAAAGATGGCAGGCCCGGGCCAGGCCGTCCAGGTCGATCGTGCGGGAATAGTCGCGGCAGATGATATCGAGGGCCGGCATCATCTTGTTGAAGGGATGTAGACGCGGGTTTGCCTTGCCCAGCTTTCGCGTGATTCCCTTCAACCCGACCACGCTGCCGTCCTTCCCATAGAGCGGCAGCTTCGTTGTGCAGAACCAGGAGACGCCGCCGTCTTCGTCGAGCATCAATTCCACGCGTTCGTGGATCGGCTTGCCGCCCTCGATCACGATCCGGTCGTCGGCGTGGAAGGCGTCGGCAATGCCCTTTGGAAAGAAGTCCGAGCCGCTCCTGCCGATGACCGTCTCGAAGCTGTCTTGTCTCAGCAACCTCAACAGCGCCTGATTTCCCAGCATCATCCGCGACTGGAGGTCCTTGACGAAGAAGCAAACCTCCGGCAGGTGGTCGAACAGCGACTCAAACTCCCCCCGGTTTCTCAGCGAGGCGACGAACGCCTCGCTGGCAACTTGGCTCCCGGTGCTCATGGGACTATCCCCGGAATGCGCGTTTTGTGCTAGATATCGCTCGTTTTCACCGAGATATCGATAATCCGGAATGCTATTTTAGCAGCGTCGCACTCAAGATGGCAACCGAGAGGCTCTTGCCATAGAATGGGGGCGGGTTGTCGCAACCGAGTCTCAGCTCTTGTTGCCTGAGGGCCCTGCCGTTCCCAGGAGAACTGCAAAGTCCTCTTGTGGCAAGGAAAGCAGCAGGCACTCTCCGAGCGCCGCTGGCGGAAAATCGGGATTCCGGCAGTTCTGCGGACGGCACGGCGGAGCGTGCCTGCTACTTTGCAGTTCCCCTGCTGCCGTTCCGCCGGAGGTGGACGTATTCATGTCGAAGATAGGCCTTGTTCTCGTCGCGGTTGTTGTGGCCCTTGGCCTCTCAGGCGGACGGCCGTCGCTGGGGGGCGAAGCGGGACTCGGCTTCGATCCCACGGTGGCCCCGACGCTCGAGTGGATCCCCGCACCCACAGAGTTGCCGGCGAGCGCGGCCAAGTCGGAAGCGGAGATGAAGCCCTACCGCGAGCCGATCGGCACAAGCGGCGTGTCGTTCGACATGGTTCCGATCCCCGGCGGGAACTTTCTCATGGGGAGCCCCGACGACGAAGCCGACCGCGAAGACGACGAAGGGCCGCAACACGAGGTCGCCCTCGAGCCCTTCTGGATGGGCCGATGTGAAGTGACGTGGGACGAGTACAACCTGTGGGCCGGTATCGTCGAAGGAATGGCGGCCGACGACACGGGCGACGCCGGCGCCGGCCTACAGGATCCGACGCTGCGGCGCATGGAGGCGATTGCCGACGCGATTGCCCGGCCTTCCAAGCCGTTCACCGACGTCACTTTCGACATGGGCAAATCCGGATACCCGGCTTTTGGAATGACCCAACTGGCCGCGCGATGCTACTGCAAATGGCTCAGCGCCAAGACAGGACGCTACTACCGCTTGCCCACCGAGGCCGAATGGGAGTATGCTTGCCGTGCCGGAACGACCACGGCCTATTCCTTCGGCAACGACCCCGACCTGCTCGAAGACCACGGCTGGTCGTTCTTCAACGCCGACGATCGCTGTCAGAAGGTCGGCCTGAAGAAACCCAACCCGTGGGGACTCTACGATATGCACGGCAACGTGCGGGAATGGGTGCTCGACGCCTACGACCCCGACTACTATGGGCGGTTCGCCGGGCAGATCGCCCGCAATCCGTTCCTGGTTCCGCAGACCGTCTATCCCCGCGTCGTGCGCGGCGGCTGTTGGGACAGCGATCCCGAAGACCTCCGCAGCGCGGCCCGCGAGGGCTCCAATCCCGAGTGGAAATCGGAAGACCCCCGCGATCCCCAGAGCATCTGGCAGTTCACCACTCCGGTGGCGCCGGGGTTTCGCGTCGTTCGTCCCTTGCGGGTGCCGACGCCGGAAGAGGCCCTGGTCTTCGAGCCCGACTACCGGGAAATCAAACAGTATTACTCCATATCGAAACAGACCGACGACGCGGCCTCGGCCGGCGCCGCACACGAATGAAATCTGCACGAATGTCCTCAACAAACTGGAGAAGGACCCATGCCGATGGAAGAGACAAAGCAACCCGCCGAGTCGCCCCACGCTGAGTTCAACGGGATGCCCTGCGGCAAACTGGGCGAAGCGACGGTCAGCCGCCTGGTATTCGACGGTAACCCGCTGGTGGGCAACGTCCATAGCCGCGACTTGAAATACGTGCGGCGTTTGGCGCAAACCTATCTTACGCCCGAGTGCTTGCAGGAGACGCTGCGGCTGGCCGAGGCCAACGGCGTCAACACGGTGCTCGGCTGGGGCGAGGAGTACGTCCGCACGTACAACGCGTCGGGCGGCAAGATGCAGTTCATCGCCCGCCTTTCCCCCAAACTGGCCGGCGACAAGCTGGCCGACGCGATCAAGCGGAATATCGACGGCGGAGCGATCGCCCAGTTCACAGACCCTTGCGAAACCGACGAACTCTTCCGCGCAAGCGGCATCGCCCCGCTGGCCAAGGTGGTCGAAGCGGCAGCCAAGTCTGACCTTCCGGTCGGCGTCGGCACCTGGGCCTTGCCGGTCGTTACCGCCTGCGAGAAGGCGGGCGTCCCCCTCGATTTCTACGTGAAATCGTTTCACTCCGACGGCTATCCGACCTCGCGGCCCACGCCGCCCGAGGTGCGAGACGAGTTCATCCAAGAGACGCCCGGCTATTTCGACAATATCTGGTGCGCGCATCCCGACCAGGTCATCGAAGCCTTCGCAGCGATCACCAAACCCTGGATCGCCACTATGGTGCTGGCCGCCGGCGCCATTGACCAGCGCGGCGGGCTGACGTTCGCCCTGGAAACGGGCGGCGCCGACTTTGCCTCCGTCGCGATGTTCGATTTCCTGATCGCCGATCATGCCCAGACCGTCATACGGCTCATCCCCCGGGCCGACCAGAAGCGGACGCGCCGGTGGTGCGCATAGTGGCCGTTTGCCGACACAAGACAAGGAATCCATACCATGACAGATCGAGTAACACGACGGCATTTCGTGAAGACGGCTTCAGCCTCGGCCACGCTGGCCGCGGCGGGGGCCGGAGGACTGGCCCGCGGCGACGACGCCAAGCCGGCACAACCCGGCAAGATCGTGGCCGAACAGCAGATACCCCAGGCGGAACTGGCGCCCGGCATGACCATCGGGCGCATGCTTCTGGGCGGCAACCTGCTCACCCATTACACTCATTCGCGCGACCTGCGCTACGTCTACACGCTCGCGGCCCGCTACAACACCAAGGAGAAGATCTTTGAGACGATGGCTATCGCCGAGGCGCACGGCGTCAACGCGGTCGTCATTCACACGGCGACCGGCGTGGTCGACTGGCTGCAGGAGTACCGGAACAAGCACGGCGGAAAGATGAAATGGATCATCTGCCCGACGGCCAACATCACCGACGATATGAAGGAATACACGGACGCCTGCAAAATGTTGCGGGATATCGGTACCGATTCGATCTACCTCTGGGGCGTCCGCGGCGACCAGCTCAGCGGAATCGACCTTCGCGGGAACCGCAGCACGCCCCGTCCCGACCTGATGGCCAAGGCGGTCGAGGCGGCCAAGAACGTCGGACTGCCCGCGGGCGTGGGCGGTCACCGGCTCGAAGTCATCAAGTGCTGCGAGGAGAACGATATTCCGGCCGACTACTACGTCAAGACCTTGCACTCGGCCGCCTATCCCAGCGTCGACATCAATCACGACAACCGCTGGAGTTTCACGCCCGAGGAGACCATCGAGTACATGAAGGGCGTCAAAAAGCCGTGGATCGCCTTCAAGGTCATGGCGGCCGGGGCCCTCACGCCGCGTGAGGGATTCACCTACGCTTTCCAGAACGGCGCCGACTTCTGCCTGGCCGGCGTGTTCGACTACGAGATCGCGGAAGACGTCGCCACCATGAACGAAGTGCTCGCCCTGCCAACCTTGACCAACCGTCCCCGCCCCTGGATTGCCTGAAAAAGGTGACAGTCACCCAATTTGGGTAATTGGCGTCATTCGGAGAATGTGAGTTCATTCTATATGCGATGATCAAATCCTTCCTGCTTTCTCTACGGTCTCCAAATTTGGTGACTGTCACCTTTTTCGAGGAACGACCATGATCGAGCTTGGATTGCACACCGACAACTGGCGGACCCTCAGCGGCAGTTTTCAGACGGCCTGCGATGCGGCGGTCAAGTATGGACTGAAGCACATCGAGTTCGCTGTCATCCACGGCCAGTACTTCATCACCGCCATGGGCTACGATCCGAGCATCTCGCTCCAGTCGAACCCCCGGGCGCTGCGGCGCTACCTGGACGGCAAAGGCCTGAAGGTCTCCCAGATCGACGGGTCGTTCCCCTTCATGGGGCCGGAAGGGTCGAGCTACGGCGTCCAGTACGTCCAACAGTCGATCCGCTTCGCCGCCGAGATCGGCTGCCCCATGGTCGATACGGTCGACGGGGCGTTCGAAATCGAAGGCCTCTCGCGCGACGAGGTGTTTCGCATTACCTGCGACAACTACCGGCAAGTGCTGCCCTGGGCCCGGGACTACGGGGTGGTCGTCAACGTCGAACCCCACGGCCCCTACACCACCGACGTCGATTTCATGCGCCGGCTGTTCGATACCTTCGACTCGGAATTCCTGCGCCTGAACATGGATACGGGCAACACCTTCATCGCCGGCCTGGATCCCGTCCAGTACCTGCGCGATCTGCGGCCCTACCTGAGCCACATGCACATCAAGGACGTGAGCCAGTCCCTTGCCGCGGCACTCCGCGGCGAAGAGACGGGCATCGCCTGCAGCGAGGTCCCGGTCGGCGGGGGCGTGAACGCCGAGAACATCAAGAACTGCATCGCCCTGCTCAAGGAAACCGGCTGGAGCGGCGCCGTCTCGATCGAATGCAACGGCGCCGATGAGAACATCCGCCAGAGCGTTGAGTTCCTGCGCGGCCTGTTGTAGGCGGGAGCACGAATGCCCCCCGCACGTCACCCTCAGGGCTCGATCAAGCAATGCCCTTTGTCGGCGTATTTCCCATCCCGGTCGCCAGGTTCAGTCGAACGGATGCAGAGTTACTGTAGTCGCAGGATGAGACCCGAGTCGAAATGCGGTGAACAGACAACTCAAGTGGGGCAGTCGGAACTGTGGATCCTGTGTGGAGTGCGCTGAAAGAACTTCACTGGCTTCCCGCCCCCTTCACCCGCATCCGCAGCCCGAACAGATGCTCTTTGGCGGTGATAAACAGCGTCCGGCCGTCCTTGCCGCCGAAGCAGACGTTGGCGGTCCAGCCGGCGTCGATCGGGATGTGGGCGATCTGCCGGCCCTTGGAGCTGAAGACCGTCACGCCCTGGCCGGTGAGGTAGACGTTGCCCTCGTTGTCGATTGTCATGCCGTCGGAACCCATCTCACAGAAGAGACGCTTGTCGCCGAGCGTGCCGTTCTTCTGGACTGCGTAGGAATACGTCTTCTTCGCCTTGATGTCGGCCACGTAGAGCGTCTTGCCGTCGGGCGTGCCGATCACGCCGTTGGGTTGCTCCAGATCGTCGACCACGCGAACCAGATTCTTCCGATGCGGTGTGAGAAAGTAGACGCCTTGCACGTCCTGCTCGCTCGGGCCGCGGTTCCAGTAGCCGCGCTTGTAGAAGGGGTCGGTGAAGTAGATCCCGCCGTCGGAACGGATCCACAGGTCGTTCGGGCCGTTGAGCAGCTTGCCCTGATAGTCCTTGACGGCGACCCCCACCTTGTTGTCCGGCGAGATACACCACAACTGGTTCTTCTCGTCGGCACAGGCCCAGAGGTTCCCGCCGACGTCGAAACACAGCCCGTTCGACCGGCCGCAGGGCTGCATGTAGGTCGAGAGCTTGCCGTCGACCGACCATTTGTGAATGGCGTCGTTAGGCTGGTCGGTGAACAGGACGTTGCCTTCGGCGTCGCAGGCCGGGCCTTCGGTGAACTTGAACCCGTCGGCCAACAATTCGACCTTGGCGCCGGGGGCGATGATCTCGTTGTCGGCAGCGCCGGCCGGCGCCGCGGTCCACGAGATCCACGCCGACGCCGCCACGCCGACCACCAGGGCCACGACCTTTCTGGATGCTGCTCGCTTGCTCATACAAGACTCCACACGGAATGGGTGTATTTCTGGGTTCTCGACGCACGCCCCAGCATCGATGGCCGGCGGCCGGAAGTCAAGAGCCCTGGATTCTTGCGCAGGAGAACTGCAAAGCCCTCTTGTGGCAAGAAGAGTAGCAGGCACTCTCCGAGCGCCGCTGGCGGGAAATCGGGATTTCCGGCAGTTCTGCGGACGGCACGGCGGAGCGTGCCTGCTACCTTGTGGTTCCCCTGGATTCTCACGGAGCGACCACGCAAATCACCTTCGTCAGGTTTGGGGAACGTTGCTTGAGCTCCCGGACGGCGGCGAGCCGTTTGGCGGCCTTGTCCTTTGTCGTGATAAGGATCCCATCCGGCGTAAGAATCCAATCGAGGCCCGTGTCTCTGAGGATGACGTCGAGTGCCGAGTCGAGCGGCAGCTTGTCAATCTCGGCGGTGATCAGGATCTCGTCTGTGTACATGCCGGCGACGACCGCAGCTTCCTGGTCAATTGGGAAAGCGACTTGATAGTAGTCGGCGAGGTAGTCGCAAATCGCCAGGAGCGGCACCTCGGTCATTTCCAGCCGTGTCGGACTATCGAGATTGTGTACGGCCCGACGCCCCTCCGGACTCAACCCACCACACACATCGATTCTGAGTGTTTCAAGCTTCTTGAGCCGCTCGAGCTCGAGAATTCCGTGGTCGGTAACGGAGCAACCGATTATCAGATGTCGGATTTCCTTCAACGAATGTATGTGTGTCAAGCCGGCATCGGTCACCTTCGGACAGAAGAGCACGAGTTCCTTCAAGCCGGCGACAGACTTCAGGTGCGCGATTCCCGCGTCACTCACTTCGAGGCTGTCGATCCGCAGTGACTCAACATCTGGGAGGTTCGCCAGGCATTTCAAGTCGGCGTCGGTAGTCGGCTCATAGGACTCGTACATGGCTGACTCGTAGAGATAGACGCTTCGCACCCGGTCAAAGAAATCGTCGCCGACGACGGCACGTAACCAGGCCGGGGCATAACGCGGAGATTTCGTGAAGCGTGGTGCAAGGCTCCCCTCCATGAACGAACTCTCGTAAGAAACACCGCCCCGCTCGCGCAGCACCTCCACCGCCTGCTGCTGTCGCCGAGCACGATCCATGCGAACTCCCAGCCAGACCCCGAAGACCGTCATGACCAGCAACAACGATCCCAGGGAGAACTGGTACCACCGCCGCCTCGGCCTGACACCCCTCCCATTCTCCACTGACATGGCGCCCCTCGCGATCCGGGTCCTGAATTCCACACCCGACCCATGCTCACCATGATAGCGGCAGGTGAAAAATCGGGGAATCGTTTGGCAAGAAAGAAACCGGCCCGGACTTCAACGGTCCGGGCCGGTTGGGGTTGCGAACACTCGGGGGAAGGACCGCTCGATCAGGCCTTCTTTTCGGTCTTCTCGACGAAGTCCTTGAGCAGGAAGTCTTCGGGGAATTCCTTGCCTCGCAGTTCGAGCACCTTGCGGTAGGCCGAAATCGCTTCACGAATCCCGTCGGCGATGAACGGATCGGCTTCCGCGGCAAGGCACGGGTAGCGGTCGAGCAGGGCGCGCCACTTCTGCATGCTTTCTTCCAGAAGCTTCTGGGCCTCCGGATACTCACTGTTACTGACATGCCGTCCCGCCTGGGCCATCAGTTTCTGAGCCTCGCTCAACTCCGGTGCGTGAGTCATCTGGAGATGGAAGAAACCACCCAGGGCGTAGTCGGGCGGCACCGTCTGGCCGTCTTTCAACAAGGCGCTCGCGTAGCCTTCAATCGTATCGAGGATCTCTTTTCCGACGCCGCGATTGATCATCAACGCCAAGGCACGGTGAGTCTGAAGCGTCGTCGCCCAGGCGTCGATGGAACTCGTGTAGCTCGCGATCGCCTTCTGAGTGTCGCCTTTGGCGAAGGCTTCTGCGGCATACTTGCCGGCCTCGCGCGCCTTGGTCATACCCCCCTCGATCTCGTCCTTGGCGGCCAGGTTCGCATAGAACGCGGCCAGCGGGAAATCCTCGGGGAACAGCTCGTCGCGCTGTTCGAGCATCGAAACGTAACTGTTGATGATCTTCCTCAGGTCCTCGGTCGTGTCGCGGTCGTCGATGAGCCTCTTGCAGTCGTCGCGCGACAGCAACTCTCCCCAAGCCGCCAGTCCCTTGCGGAAGTGGTCTTGAGCTTCGGGCAGAAGCCCGTCGGCCAGCGCTTGCCGACCTTTGAACACATATTCCCGAGCGGTGAGCGTCACGGGGAGTTGCTCGTAGCGGGAGCGGAATTCCCACTCCTCGTAGTTGATGGTTCCCCGGTAGCTGCCGATGATTCTCCGTTGCCGCTCGATTTCGCGGGCCTTCTCCACCAGCTTGAAGGCTTCTCGACGCTTCTCTCCCTGCATTTCTCGGGCAAGGTCTTCCAACTCGATGTTCATAGCCTCTTGTGCCCGGTACGCCCCCTCGCCGATCGTTCGGTTGGCTTGCTCTGCCAGAGGCACCTCCCGGCTCGTCCGCAGCGCTGCCGGCACCTCGAGCGCCGCCGCCTGCTGCTTGGTTATCTGGGATCGGACCAGATCCACGCTCGTGTCCCGCCAGCCGGGCTCCAGACGGTCGAGCTGTTCGGCGAGCGACTTCATCTCGCTCCAGCTAGTATTCGACGAGGCAACGTAGCGCCAGCAATTGCGATCGTCCTCGTCCAGCTTCGCCCAACGCTCCCGCAGGAGTCTGTCCCGAAGACCGACCTCCAGCGCCTCCAACTCGTCCTGGAAGATCTTCAACTCTTGCGACAGTTCGGTGTAGTCGTTGAGAACGATCTTGACGATCTCGTCGTTGTCGTCGCGATAGGTGGTTCGAATCGGCCGTGCCCCGAAGTCCTCGGTCCATTCGGCATGGGCAAGTGCCCAGTTCTCGCCGGCCTTCTCGCCAAAATACTCGCCGTCTTCCTCGATATTCCTGGCAAACTCCATCTGGCACTTGGGACGGCGAGCATAGAAGATGTTCTCACCCATATTCCCGATGCTCTCGCCTTCCTGGACGAGCTTCTCGGCCTTGACGTACCAACTCTTCCCCACCAGCCAGTTGTCGCGTTCCTCGTAGGAAGGAGTGCGGTACTTGTTGTGGAATTCGTCGTCGGCCTTGAAGAGCTTGCGGAACTGGACCTTCTCGTCGGCCGTGCCGATCTTCTGGGCGATGTCCCAGCCGACTCCGCAGTGAAGCACCGGGTTGCGCGCGTTGTAACTGATGCCCTGGATGAGGAACTCGATCCCCTTGATCACCCAGCGATAGCGTTCGCGGTAGTCGTCGAATTCGGCCGACACGTTGTAGGCCATGTTCCACGACTGGAATTTCCAGACGGAAATGAAATGGGGTTCCAGACGAATGATCTGGTTCAGAGTCGCGGCCAGCCCCGTCCAATCCTTCTTCTTCTGGTAATCCGCCGACTTCTGCCAGAGAATCGCCGTGGCCACCCCGCGCATGCCGAAGGTGCTGAGCTTCATGGTCTCGCTGGTCGGGTCGATCTCGCCGATCTGGGCTTCGCTGAGACCTTGGGCCTCCCGAAGCTCGGCCAGCTTCCCGCCGGGACGCCCGCTGCTGGCCGGTCGCGCCAGCAGAAACAGAGGAATCAGCAGCAAGCCAATTGCCACCACGTAGACAACCTTGCGGACGAACGTCCGTTGTGGGTTCATCGGGCCACCTCGCGATTCCTCAAGAAGAGATATCCGATAACAAACAGCGGAATGAAGAAAGCCAGAGCCGTGAACGTCCGCGTGAGGACGAAGTCGGCGGGGATGTTGAACCCGTTGGCGACGAAGTTGGCGCAACCGAACTCGTCAAAGGGCGGAAGAATGGCGCTCATGATCCGCAGGGTCGGCTGCAGAAGCTGGTCGCCCATCTTCACCAGGTCCGTTCCAAGTCCCGCCGGCAAATCGGTCATCACATTGTCCTGGCCGATCAAGCGGCGAAACGACTCCAAGGGGCCGCCGCCGTATTTCGGGCCGACGCCCAATTCCATGAGATGGTCTGTGAAGAACCCGGCAATCAGGATGCCGATCGTGGCAACCATGGCCACCGCCCCGCTCAGGAACGTGCTGAACATCACGCCGAAACTCGTCACGATTACGACCTGAAGCCAGATGCCGTAATAGCCTTTCACGAAATTCCAGACAACGGACGCGTCGCCCGCTCGCAGGTACAGATCGGGCTGGGCGGCGCCGAAATGCTGCCCCGGCTCCAAACACTGCAGCCACACCTCGACCCGCCCGTCCGGGGTCACCAGATCCTTGAACAGGTCGAACTCCGTCTTCTTCGCCAGGCTGTCATCCAGATCCGCTTCGGTGGGCTTCGTCTTGACCCCGCCCGGAGTCTCATACTTCTGAACGATCATTTGGCGGTTCGAGTACTTGACGATCTGCTTGGGAATCCACAACTTCTGAGTAATGAACTCCTTCGACTCAAAAATCTCGATCTCGACGGTCAGGCCCGTATCCGGATTCCGCAGCGCGAGCCCCCCCATGACCTCACGCGTAATTTCCCCCTTGTGGGTCCGGAACACGCCAAGGGTCATTTCCAGGGGGATGCGGTCGCCGGGGAAATCGCTTTCCTTCAAATCCGTGAACGTCCAGATGGCGGCGGCGTCGGTGCCCCCCTGGATGTAACTGCGATAAAACCATTCGTCTCCGACGTTGATCCCTTGTTCCTTGTCGATTCCCTTGATGTCCCGGAACCGCAGCTTCCCGTGGATCGGCACCCGCGCCACCAACACGCCCTCGGGCTTTCCCACGCGGTAGCGAACCTGGTCGCCCGAGCCTTCGATCGTCACCGCGTGCGTGTGGCCGTTCTCGTACCGGGTCCGCGTCGCTCCCGACGGATCGACGTAGACCTCGTGCCGGTGACCGTGCTCCTTACTGGTCATTCCGACCAGAGGAACCTCCGCCTCGCCCGCACTTGCCTCGCCCCCCGCGGGCGCCAGATCGGCGGCAGTCAAGGTGTGCTCGTGGTAGAGCCCCCGCACCACGAAGAAGTAGCTCAGCACGCCCATGATCGCCAGCAGAACGGTACACACGAGGGTGAAGCCGATAATGCGTCCCAGCACGATCTCGCTGTGCCGGACCGGCTTCGTGACCACCGTGTGAAGGGTCTTGCTCTTCATGTCTCCGGGAAGACTGAACACGCTGAGGAACAACGCCAGAAGCAACACGAGGTAGCTCGTGGCGGTCATCACGAAACTCAAATAGAGGCGGCCGGGATTCGTGCTGCTCGGATCCAGGAACCATCCGGCCAACATCAGCACGACGACAAACACGGCCACGCCGACCACGACCTTCTTGCGAATCGCCTCCTTGACGGCCAGCCAGACCAATGCCGCAATTCGCCGCGGCGACATGGTGAACACATCGGCAAACGTCGCCAGAAACGCCTTGCCGACGCCTGCGACGCCGCGAATCGGCCCCCGAGTAACGATCGCGAATAACAGCGAGACCGCCATCGCCACGACCGCGAAGATGGCGACTGCAATAACCCAGTCCAAGGACGCCCCGCCAATCCAATCGACGAAAACGGGGATCTCTTTCTCAAGAACCATCGCCAGCACCCTCCCCGCTACGGACCCGGCGCCCCGGATGAGCTTCGCTCTCCGCGATGATGTTCAGGAACAACTCTTCCAGCGTCGAAGTGGGATGCCCGATTCCGAGCAACTTCCCTTGATGCTTCTCGACGACCTGCCGGATCTCCGCCTCCGCCTCCTTGCTGAGACCCGAGGCGCGGAACTCGGTGACGTCCTGAATCTCCAGCAGACTGTCCACCCGCCCCAACTCCTGCAGTTCCCCTTGATAGAGGATGCCGATCCGGTCGCACACGTCTTGCACGTCGGCCAGCAGGTGGCTGCACATCACGATGGTCTTGCCTTGATCCCGCAAGTCCAGGATCAGGTCCTTCATATTCCGGGTGCCGATCGGATCGAGCCCGCTCGTCGGCTCGTCCAGCAAGATCAACTCCGGATCATTGATCAGGGCCTGGGCCAACCCGATGCGTCGGGTCATGCCCTTCGAGTACTCCTTGAGTTGCCTCCGTTTGGCCAGGTCCAACCCCACCAGATTGATGAGGTGGGCGACGCGTTGACGCCGGACCTTGGGCGACATGTTGAACAAGCGGCCGTAGAAGTCGAGCGTCTCTTCGGCATTCAGGAATCGGTAAAGATACGATTCCTCCGGGAGGTAGCCGATCCGCTCATTCTTCGATACGTCGGTGGCGTCCCGGCCGAAGAGCAGGGCTTTGCCGCTCGTCGGAAACAGAAGCCCCAGAAGGAGTTTCATCGTCGTCGTCTTGCCGGAGCCGTTTGGTCCGAGAAGGCCGAAGATCTCCCCCCGACGAATTTCCAGGTCCAGGGCCTTGAGAGCCTGCACCTTTTGACGACCCCAGAAGTCCCGGTAAACCTTGGTCAGGCTCCGGGTTTCGATAATTACCTCGGATTGCATTCGTAGCCTCGATTATCGCGCGACAGATATAAGGAGACGTGACGTTCTACGTCGCTTTGGCCGAAGGGGTTCGACCTGGCGGAAGAGAAGTTCGTTTCTGGCCCGCCCGCCTGTCTCGAAGGACGGTCTGAATGAGTTGCCGGCTGCTCCCAAGCTCCGGTTCCGTCCGCTCGGCTCGCCGCTGCGGGCCGCTCGCCAGGGTGCAAGAAGCTTCCAGTATAGATGGGCTGGCTCCCACCTTCAAGAATCGAACGTTGCCGGCCAGGGGAACTGCGAAGTAGCAGGCGCGCTCCGTCGTGCCGTCCGCAGAACTGCCGGAAATCCCGCTTCCCCGCAAACGGCGCTCGGAGAGTGCCTGCTACTTTTCTTGCCACAAGAGGACTTTGCAGTTCTCCTGCGTTTCCGGCGAAGAGGATGGCAAATGCACCCAATGGGGGGCGTGGTCCCGTATGGTATCCACAACCTGCGGATCGGGAAGGCGTCGAGGAATGCATGCGTTGGTTTGCCCGTTATACTCAACGGCGCCCGAAGGTCCTGCCAACACCAAGATGGAACAGATACTGGAACGGACTGCACAGGAGACGAGCCATCGACACGAAACCAATATGCAAACTCGGGAACAACGCGCTCGTGGATGACGGTGTCGTGCTCGGTTATCGTTATCCGGGCGATTCGCGGCCCCTGGTGATTGGCGATCACGCCGTCATTCGCTCCGGGACGATTATCTATGCCAACACGACGATCGGACATCGATTCCAGTGCGGCCACCACGTACTGATTCGCGCCGAGGTCACGATCGGAAACCGCTGCGTGGTTCACCACAGATGCACGCTGGAAGGTCGTATCCGGATCGGCAACGGCGTCAAGATCATGGCTCACGTCTACCTTCCCAGCACCACCGAGATTGGCGACATGGTGTTCATCGGGCCGGGCACGACGTTCCTGAACGACAAATATCCGATGCGCCGTGCCGCGCCCGTGCAGGGAGCGAAAATCGAAGACCACGTTTGCATTGGCGGCGGCGTTACCATCTGCCCGGAGGTCACCGTGGGCCGGAACTCGGTGATCGGGGCTGGATCCCTCGTCAACAAAGACGTGCCGCCGGACACACTGGCCTACGGCGTACCCGCCCGTCACTATCCGCTGCCTGAGAACATCTCTCATGGCAACCTGCCGGAGTTGCTCCTGCCCCAGACCGACCTGTGGGGTGCCCAGTCGGATGACTCGTGGCGGGATGAAGAGGCACTGTGAAGGTTTCAGGGAACTCGCCAATAGAGTACCGGCAATATGGCCGGTCGACCTGACCATCCACGCCCATCGCTTCGCTCTGGGCGTGCCACCCATGAGTAACCCGGACTACCGGCCGCGAACCCGCTGTCGAAACTCCCGCGGCGTCAGCCCGGTTGCCTGCTTGAAGGCGTACGCCAGATATTCGCGGGACGCAAAGCCCGAGGCCGTAGCGACTTGTGGCACGGGCAAATCCGTCTCGGCCAGCAACTGACGGGCTCGTTCCAGATGGGCCCGGCGGATCTCTTCCGCAGGGCTGCGGCCCAAAGTCTCCTGGAATCTTCGCTCCAGCCAACTCCGAGACACGGCGATCTCACGGAGGACGTCGTCCACCCGAATCGGCGTCGCCGCATGGACCCGGATGTAGGCGATGGCCCGGGCCAGGTCCGGGTCGTTGATCGCCAGCGTGTCGGTCGATTGCCGCACCACGACCCGGGTGGGTTCAATCAGGATTGGGTCCGAGGGGCCGGGTTCTCCGCGCAGCAACCGATCGAGCAGGGCGGCCGCCTCGTAGCCGATCCGTTCTGAAGTCAAGGCCACGCCCGAGAGCGGCGGATTGCAGGTCTCGCACAGCAGGCTGTCCTCGTCCCCGCCCATCACCGCCACCTGCTCGGGCACCAGCAGCCCGGCCGCCCGGCAGGCGTAGAGCACCTCGCGTCCCCGATCGCTGGTCCAGGTGACAACCGCAGCCGGTTTGGGAAGGTCCTGGAGCCAAAGACGCAGGTTCTCCTGCCGGCGATACCAGGTTGCGTTGGGGCTTTTGCCGCGGTAGGCCGGGAACAAATCGCACTTCAGGCCGACCTCGGCAAGATGCTCGATGAAGCTGTGGTAGTGGAGGTCGACGTACGAGATCCCCAGTGGTGCGAAGTAGCCAAAATTCCGAAAGCCTTGATCGAGCAGATGCCCGGCCGCCAGCCGCGCCGCGGCCTGCAGGTCGGCCGTAACTGTCGGAAACTCGACGCCCGGAATGCGAGCCGACGATACGTTGACGACCACGCCCGGCACGTCCGCCAGATAACGGCCCATGGCCCGGTCGGCCACCCTCGCGATGACCCCCTCGCCTCGCCAACCGGCGGGCAGCCGGCCCGGGGCGTGCTGGCAGCGCTGCTCCAGCCAGATGTCCCAGCCCCCTTGCTGCTGCGCGTAGCGCCCGATGCCGCGAATCATCCGCCGGCCCCAGTCGGTTGCAGTGTCCACCAACAAGGCAATTTGCGGACATCGGCGCAGGGGCATCGATCGGTCTCCTGAGTGCGACGGATAGATCGTGGAACGAATTATCTTACATTATTTACGCAGTTTTGCATTGACTGTCGAGCCCTCGGCGGGCGAAAAAAGAGGATTGAAGCAAACAGCGCGATTCCGAGTACCGAGGCGACGTTTGGCGACGGGGGAATCATGAGCAGAAAAGTAACGCTGGTCACCGGACAATGGGCCGACCTCCCCCTGGAGGAGTTGGTCCAGAAGGTGGGAGCCTGGGGCTACGACGGCCTGGAACTCGTCTGCCGCGGCGGGTACATCGACGTCGATCGTGCGGCCGGCGATGCCGACTACTGCCGGCAGCGGCTCGATCTGTTAGCCGGTCAGGGGCTGGAGTGCTTCGCCCTCAGCAATCATGCGGCGGGGCACCTGGTCTGCGATCCCAACGACGACAGCCGGACCGACGTCCTGGCGCCCCCGGCGTGTGCCGGAGATGCCGAGAAGAAGCGCGCGTGGGCTGTGGCGGCGATGAAAAACACCGCCCGAGCTGCCCGGAACTTGGGCGTCGGCGTGGTGACCGGTTTCACGGGCTCGCCGATTTGGCACCTGCTGTACCGGTTTCCGCCCGTACCCGAGGAGTGGATCGAGGCCGGCTTTGCACGATTTGCCGAACTGTGGAATCCGATCCTCGACGTGTTCGACGAGTGCGGCGTAAAGTTTGCCCTGGAGGTGCATCCGGCGCAGATCGCCTTCGACGGCACCACCGCCCGCCGGGCACTGGATGCCTTGGGCGGCCGGGAGGCTTTCGGCTTCAACTTCGATCCCAGCCATCTCGTCTGGCAGATGGTCGATCCGGTGCGTTTCCTTCGCGAGTTCTCCGACCGGATTTATCACGTCCACGTCAAGGACGTGGCGGTTCGTCCCGACGGCACCAGCGGAATTCTCGGCTCGCACTTGCGGTTCGGGGACCCGCGCCGGATCTGGGACTTCCGTTCGCCCGGCCACGGCGACGTTCCGTTTGCCGACATCTTCAGAACGCTCACCGCGATCGGTTATCGCGGGCCGCTGTCGGTGGAATGGGAAGACTCGGGAATGTTCCGCGAGGACGGCGCCCGCGAAGCCCTGGCCTTTGTGAGGCGGCTCGATCTCTCCCCCTCCGCCACCGCCTTCGACGCCACACTTGCCAAACGTGAACGCTGACGGAACGTCAACCGAAACAGAATCCGAAACAATACAAAGTCCAAAACCGGAAAGCTCCAAACTCCCGCCTCTAGCCGCTCGGAGGGTTAAGTTCCTATGAACAGTCCGACGATGAACACCAGGATTCAACCGCTGACTCGGCGGAACTTCGTCCGAGGGACCGGCGCCGTATTGGCTGCCTCCGCCCTGCCGCTGGCTCGCTCCGCCCATGCGGCCGGTGACGACACCCTGAAGGTGGCCCTGATCGGCTGCGGAGGTCGCGGCACCGGCGCCGCGGCACAGGCCTTGTCGACTTCCGGTTCCGTGCAACTGTGGGCGATGGCCGACCTGTTCTCCGACAAGTTGGAAGCCAGCCTGGCCTCACTCTGCACGGGGCAGGACGCTCAATACGACCGGGCCGCCCACAAGGGCCTGGCCGGGAAGATCGCCGTGCCGCCGGAACGCCGCTTTGTCGGTTTCGACGCCTACAAGCAGGCCATCGATTGCGGCGTCGACGTGGCGATCCTCACGACCGCGCCCCATTTCCGGCCGATCCATTTCGAGTACGCCGCGCAGCAGGGGAAGCACGTCTTCATGGAAAAACCCGTCGCGGTCGACGCGGTCGGGATCCGCCGCGTGCTGGCGGCGGCAGAAACGGCCAAGCAGAAGAACTTGAAGGTCGGGGTCGGGCTGCAGAGGCACCACGATGCCCTGTACGAGGAGACGGTCGGACGCATCCAGGAAGGCGCGATCGGTGATATCGTTTATCTCCGGGCCTACTGGAACGGCGCCGGCTATCGCATCCGTCCCGGGCGCGAGCCGGGCATGACCGAGATGAATTACCAGTTGCGCAATCCCTATCACTACACCTGGATCAGCGGCGACAACATCGCCGAGCAGCACGTGCATAACCTCGACGTCTGCAACTGGATCAAAGGCACGCATCCGGTCACGGCGCAAGGACAAGGCGGGCGGCAACTCCGCATCGGACCGCTGTTCGGCGACATCTACGACCATCACTACGTGGAGTTCACCTACGCGGACGGCAGCCAGTTGTTCAGCCAGTGCCGCCACATGCCGGGCTGCTGGGGCAGCGTGGCCGAGTTCGTCGTGGGTACGAAGGGAAAGGCGGAGATCAACGACGGCCGGATCGAAACCGGCGCCGATCCGTGGCGTTACCGCGGCCCCAAGACCAATCCCTACCAGGTCGAACACGATCGGCTGTTCGAGGCGATCCGCAACGACAAGCCCCACAACGAGGCCGAGCAAGGCGCCTTCAGTACGATGACGGCGATCATGGGCCGCATGGCGACCTACTCGGGCAAGGTGATCACATGGGACGAGGCGTTCAACTCGGAAATTGCCCTCGCTCCCGATCGCTACGATTTTGATGGAACGCCGCCCGTGCTGCCCGGCCCCGACGGCATCTACCCCTGTGCTGTGCCGGGCGTAACCAAAGTGCTTTAATGTTCGGCATAACATGACTCACACGAGCCGTGCCACAAACCATAACCCTGGGAGTAAACGACAGTGAAGTTCTTTCTGGATACGGCCCATTTGGATCACATTCGCGAGGCGTGCCGCTGGGGGATCGTCGACGGTGCGACGACCAATCCCACGCTGGTTTCCAAGACCGGCCGCGAGCCTCGCGACCTCTACGCCGAGATCTGCCGCATCGTGCCGGGCCCGGTGAGTCTGGAGTGCATGGCGACCGAGGCCGACGCGATCGTGGCCGAGGCAAAGCAGTTGGCGACGATTGCAGAAAACGTCGTCGTCAAGATCCCCGTGATTCGCGAAGGCCTGATCGCCGTCAAGCAACTGGCCGACCTGGGCATCAAGACCAACGTGACGGTCATCTGTTCGCCGCTCCAGGCCCTGTTGGCCGCCAAGTGCGGAGCCACCTATGTCAGCCCGTTCGTCGGCCGCTGGGACATGATGGGCCAGGTCGGCATGGACATGATCCGCCAGATCAAGACGATCTTCAGCAACTACGGCTTCGCCACGCAGATCCTGGCGGCGTCGGTGCGCCATCCGCTGCACGTGCTCGAATCGGCCCTGGCCGGCGCCGACGTGGCCACGATTCCCATGGAAGTGATGCAGCAGTTGTACCTCCATCCGATGAGCGACGTCATCATCGAGCAGTTCAACAACGATTGGGCCAAGGTGCCGGGAAAACCCTAGTCGGCTCGCAACGCGTGTGATCTGCGATTTCGTGTGAGTTCCCCGAGGAAAGACGAATATGGACAAGTTACGTGTCGGATACGTGTGTTGCGCGCGACTGAGCTTCGACGGAGACTTCGCGACGCAGATCTTCGAACGCTCCCTGAAGAGCCTGTCGCAGATGGACGTGGAATTGGTCCACGCGCCCGGACTGACCGTCACTGAGGAGGACGCCGAGGCACTGGCCGAGCAATTCCACGCTCAGAGGATCGACGTGCTGGTGGTGCAGTACGGCACTTTTGCCCTGGGCACCCTGATCCCCATCCTGGCCGACCGGCTGCCGGTGCCCATCATTTTGTGGGGCGTGCCCGAGCCGAGCCTCGACGGAATCAAGCTCCGCTCGAACTCGTTCTGCGGGATCAACATGAACGCCCACACCCTGATGCGGTTGGGGCGCAAGTACGACTACGTCTTCTGCGCTCCGGAGGAGGGGCCGGCGGCGCTGTTGCCCTCCTTCCGCGTGATCCACTGTCTCAAGCGGCTCCGCCGCGTTCGCCTGGGACTGGTGGGCTACCGCGTGCCGGGCTTCTATACCTCGACCTTCGACGAGTTGGGGCTGCGGCGTCTCTTGGGCGTGGAAGTCCACCACGTCACCATGGCCGAGTTGTTCGACACGGCCCGGGCGATCGAGCCCGCACGCCGCCAGCAGGAAGCCCAGGCCATCCGCGGCACGGCCAGTGCGTGCCAGGTGACCGACGACGAGTTGGACCAAGCCGGGGCCTTGATGCTGGCTTTCCACGACATCGCGGCGAAGAACCGGCTCACCGGCTTTGCCGTGAAGTGCTGGCCGGAGTTCACCGCCCACTACGGCATCATGCCCTGCAGCACGATCAGCCGCCTCAACGACGTGGGCCTGATCACGGCCTGCGAAGGCGACATCTACGGCACGGTCAGCATGTTGATTGCCAACTTCCTGACCGGCCGCAACGCCATGTTTGCCGACTTCATCGCCTTCGACGACGAGCGGAACGAGGGCCTGGCCTGGCACTGCGGCTCGGCCCCGACCTGCCTCATGGCCAAGGATGCCGGCAACACGCTGGGCAAGCACCCTTCCGTCGAAGGCGGCGGCAAGCGGGGCGTCAACGTCAACTTCCCCATCGAGGGTCGCGGTCCCACAACCATGTGCCGGCTGGGCGTCGGGCCCCAGGGCCTGCGGCTGTTTCTGGTGGGTGGGCAGTCGGTGCCCCCCACTGCGAATCTGCCCGGCAACTGCTGGGCCGTGAAGTTCGACTCGCCCGTGCGCCGCGTGGTCGACGCCGTGATCGGCGAGGGCCTGGAACACCACACGGCCCTGGTCCATGCCGACATCCGCGACGACCTGCGGCGTCTGGCCCGGTGGCTGGACCTCGAAACCCTGGATGTCGACGGCCACTTGCCGTCGAAGAGTACCAACTGCAGTTAGAGTCACAAGATGAGCGCGCCGTGCGATCAGCTCTGAAATCCGAAATGCGAAGCACGAAAATCGAAACAAACCCAAAATCCAAATGGCAAAGGCTCGAAACAAGAGTGTGCGTGTCGGCGTGAGTCTCTTCGTCAGGTTTGAAACATTCTGATTTAAGGCTTCGAATTTGTTTCGGATTTCGCGTTTCGTATTTCGGATTTGGTTGCGGCCGGAGGCTGCGCTAAGAATAGAGGAAAGACCATGAACTATCGTATTATCTGGAAACCCCAGCCCGGCTTCACCTTGCTCTCAAAGCCGGGCGATGCCGGCATGAAGTACTTGAGCTTTGGAATGATCGCCCTGGAGGCCGGCCAGAAGTACAACCTGCCGGCCGCCGATCAGGAGACAGCCCTCGTGCTACTCAAGGGCGCGGCAGCCCTCACCGGCAGCGGCCTGGAGCGGCAGGTGATCGGACCGCGGGCCGACCTGTTCAACGACAAACCGTGGACGGTGATGATCCCGGCTCAGGGCACGCTGGAGATCGAGGCCACGGCCGACTGCGAGTTGGCCCTATGCCAGGCGCCCTCGAGCAGGCCGGGGCCCGCGTTGGTGATCCCGCCCGACAAGGTCAAGGAGGTTTCGCTCGGCAAGCCCGGCTTCCAGCGCCGCGCCTTGATGATGGTCACCGAGGAAGTGCCGGCCGATTACCTGTTCATCGGCGAGGCGATCGTGCCGCCGGCCAATTGGGCCAGCTTCCCGCCCCACCGACACGACTTCGACGACCTGCCCCATGAAGTCGACATGGAGGAAATCTACTACTTCCGCTTCGACCGGCCCCAGGGCTTCGGAATCCAGAAGATCTACACCGACGACCGCTCGATCGACGAGACGTACACGGTCCAGGATCACCACACGGTGCTGATCCCCGAGGGCTATCATCCCGTGGCCACGGCTCCGGGCTACTCGATGTACTACCTGTGGATCATGGCCGGCAAGGATCGCCGGTTCCTCTCCCGGCCCGATCCGGATCATCGCTGGGTGGCGGAAGGTTGACATGAACGAACTGCTCCTGGGCATCGACATCGGCACCAGCGGCTGCAAGATCACCCTGATTGACTGCCGCGGCAACATCGTCGACACGGCGTTCGGCGAGTACTGCAACCTCCATCCGCATCCCGGCTGGTCGCAGCAGGACCCGGACGACTGGTATCGGGTGGCGTCGGCGCTGCTGCGTGCCATGCTGGCACGGGGCAAATGCCGGCCCGAGCAGATCGCCGCCTTGAGCCTCGACGGTTCCGCCCACAACGCCGTCCTGGCCGACGGCGACTTCCGCCCCCTGCGTCCGACCATCATGTGGACCGATCAGCGGAGCGCGGCGCAGGCGGCTCGACTGGAGGCGGAAGCCGGCGCGGAGATCTTTCGTATCGGCTATCAGAAACCGACGCCCACCTGGACGTTGCCGCAACTGGTCTGGATCGGCGAGCACGATCCGGAGCCGCTGCAGCGCACGGAACGCGTCCTCTTTACCAAGGACTACGTTCGATACCGGTTGACGGGCACCTGGGAAACCGACCATATCGAAGCCCAGGGGAGCCTGCTCTACGACATGGCCGGACGCCGCTGGTCCGAAGAACTCTGCCGGCTGGCCGGAATCCCCGTGAACATCTTGCCCCCCTTGGTCGAGCCCACCGAGGTCGTCGGCGCCGTCACGGCCGCCGCGGCGGCCGAAACCGGCCTGATCAGGGGCACGCCGGTGATCGCCGGCTGCACCGATTCGGCCGTCGAAGACTATGCGGCCGGCGCGATCCGGCCAGGCCAGATGGTCATCAAGCTGGCCACGGCGGGCAACGTGAACGTGATGACGGCCGAGGCCCATCCGCACCCCCGGACGCTCACCTACTCCCACGTGATTCCCGGATTGTGGTACACGGTGTCGGCCACCAATACGGCCGCCTCGGCCGAACGCTGGTTCCGCGACGTCTTCTGCCTCCACGAAGTGGAGCAGGCGGCCGCCGCAGGCCGCAGCGTCTACGATCAACTGCACGAGGCAGCCCGGCAAGTGCCGCCGGGTGCCGAAGGACTGTTTTTTCATCCTTACCTGCTGGGCGAGCGAAGCCCCTACTGGGACGCCAACCTGCGAGGCAGCTTCGTGGGGGCCACCATGCGGCACGGCAAGCCGCACTTCGTCCGTGCGCTGCTCGAAGGCGTGGCCTACTCGCTGCGGGACTGCTACCGCACGATCGCCGAGATGCAGTTGCCGGTCGATGAGATCCGGCTCATCGGCGGCGGCGCCAAGAGCGATCTGTGGACGCAGATCATCAGCGACGTGTTCGACCGGCCCATCGTACGCCCGGCCGGCTGCGACGCCAGCTTCGGCGCGGCCCTGCTGGCCGGCGTGGGCGTGGGCCTGTTTGCCGACACGGTCGACGCCGCCCGGCAGTGCATTCGCGTCCGCGACACCGTCCAGCCCCAGCCCGACGCGGTCCGGCTCTACGCCAGGCTGTTTCCCCTCTACTGCCGGATCCACGACGGCCTCGCCGGCACCTACGCCGAACTGGCCGGCCTGCTCGCTAAACCTGACTGAAAGGACCGATCCATGTCTCACAGCGTATCCCGCCGCCGGTTCGTCAAATCCGCATCGGCTGCCGCCGGCCTGGGCTGTCTCGCCCCCTACTGGGTCGCCGGCGCCGAAGCACCGGCTGCCTCCTTCGAGGCCAAGAACGATCGTCCCCTGGTTGCGGCGATCGGTGTCGGCGGACGTGGCCTGTACGATACCAAGTTGGCCAGCCGTTTCGGCGACATCGTCGCCGTCTGCGACGCGGACCTGGAACGTGCCGAGCAGGCGAGGGAGGCGCTGGGGGGCAAGGCGGCCGTCTTCCAGGACTATCGCAAGCTGCTCGAAACCCGCCCCGATATCGACGTGATCATCAACGGCACCCCCGACCATTGGCACACGGCCGTCAACGTCGCGGCCTGCCGGGCCGGTAAGGACATCTACACGGAAAAGCCGCTCACCCTCACCATCGAAGAAGGGAAGATTCTGCGGCAAGTCGTCCGCGAAACGGGGCGGATTGTGCAAGTCGGCACGCAGCAGCGGAGTGCACCCCACTTCCGCACCGCCTGCGAACTGGTCCGCAACGGCCGCATCGGCAAGCTGCGCCAAGTGGCCGTGCTGTTGCCCTTCTATTCGTACAAGGGCGGCCCCTTCGCCACCCAGCCGGTCCCCCCGAAGCTCGACTGGGACTTCTACCAGGGCCAGGCGCCCGAACGGCCCTACTGCCGCGAACGAACCCATTTCAGCTTCCGGTTCTGGTCGGAGTATGGCGGAGGGAAGATCACCGATTGGGGCCAGCACCACATGGATATCGCCTTCTGGGGCATGGGCCTCGAAGACAGCGGCCCGTTGGAGGTCGAGGCCAAAGGTTTCTACCCCAACCACGGCAAGCCCGACGCCTACGACAATTCCGACCGGTTCACCGCGAGAATGAAGTTCCCCGGCGACATCGACGTGTACTTCCTGGTCGTCCGCGACGGGAAGTATCTGAAGAGCATGGCCGACGGCGACATGACCGTGGAGGAAGACGCCGAACTCTTCGCCGGCATGCCCGAAGCGTGGCGGACGGAACAGCGGGACGGCGTCATGTTCATCGGCGACAAGGGACGGCTGTTTGCCAATCGCGGCAAGGCCTACGGCAAGGCGGTGGAAGAGCTTCCGGAAAACCCTCTGCCCGCCGACGCCGTCCGGCTCTACGAGAGCAACGACCACATGGGCAACTTCTTCGAGTGCGTTCAGAGCCGCAAGCAGCCGATCAGCACAGTCGACACGGCACACCGTGTCATCACGGCCTGCCATTTGGGAAACGTATCGATGCACCTGAACCGGGCCGTCCGTTGGGATCCGGAGAAGGAACGAGTTGTCGGCGACGCCGAGGCACAGAACTCGATTTACGTTCATCGCCAGCAGCGGAAACCGTATACGATCGAAGCGTGAGGAAGAGCCCGCGGAGGAAGGGAACACGAACGTGCTCAAGGTAGCAATTCTCGGATTCGGCTTCATGGGCCGCATGCACTATCGCTGCTGGCGGTCCCTGGCGGGAGCCACGGTGACGGCCGTCTGCGATGCGGATCCGCACGCGCTGGACGAGTCGGCCAGGAACCGCGGCAACATCGCCGGAGCCGAGGGCGACGTCGACCTGGCGGGCGTGAAGGTCTACGGCGATTTCGAGGAAATGCTCCGGCAGGAACCGCTCGACGCCCTGTCGATCACCATACCCACCCACTTGCATCCGGCAGCCACGATCGCGGCCCTCGACGCCGGGCTGCACGTCCTGTGCGAAAAGCCCATGGCCTTGAACTTGGCGGACGGCACGCGAATGATCGAGGCCGCTCAGCGGAGCGGAAAAGTGCTGCAGATCGGCCATTGCATCCGGTTCTGGCCCGAGTACGCCAAGGCCAAAGAGATCGTCGATAGCGGCGTCCACGGCCGGGTGATCGCTGCCACGTTCCAGCGTCTGGCGGCCACCGCAGCCCGCAGGCAGCAGACTTGGTACGTCGACGCGGAACGGAGCGGCGGCATGGCGCTGGACCTGCACATTCACGACACGGATTTCGTGCAGTACCTGTTCGGAGTGCCTCAAAACGTGTGCAGCCACGGTGCGTCGGTGCCCGCCGGCGGACTGGCGCACATCGTGACCCGCTACGGTTACGACGACGACAAGCTGGTGCTTGCCGAGGGGGGCTGGGCGATGATGCCTCCCTTCGGCTTCCAGATGCGGTTCCACATCGCGCTGGAGAGCGCCACCCTCGACTTCGACTTCCATCGCGACCCCAAGCTCCGGCTCTCGACGGCCGCGGGCGAGATGATCGTGCCCCCCTGCGAGCCGGGCGACGGCTACGCGCGGCAAATCGAACATTTCGCCCGGCGGATCCGCGGCGAGGACGTGCCCGACGTCGTCACTCCGCAAGAGGCCCTGCTCTCGTTGCGGATCATCGAGGCGGAACGCGAGTCGGCACACACCGGCCGTCCGGTGACGATCGGCGGCCCGAACGCCGAAGAGGAGTCCTCCCATGCTGTGTAACGCCTGGCCGCTGGCCGTGTGCAGTTGGTCGCTCCGCACCGACGTGGCGGGAGTGGCCGACGCCACGGGCCGACTGGGAATCGATCACGTGAATCTCGCCCTGAAGCCGGCGCTCCGCGAAGACGGCGACGATTACCTGGCCGCCGTCCGCCGGCAGGCCTGGACGATCACGGCCACGACGATCGGCTTTCCGCAGGAAGATTACTCGACGCTGGAGAGCATCCGCGCCACCGGCGGAATTGTGCCCGACGAGTATTGGCCGGAGAATCGCCGGATGGTCGTTGAGGCCGCGGAGATAACGGCCCGGTTCGGCGTCCGCTACCTCAGTTTGCATGCGGGGTTCCTGGAAAGCGACGAGACGGCGCACGTGGAGAAGATCCACGATCGCCTGCGGTGGCTGGCCGATGAGGCCGGCGGGCGAGGCCTCGTTTTGCTGCTGGAGACCGGCCAGGAGACGGCCGACTGCTTGAGAGTGCTGCTGGAGGAGCTGAACCACCCCGCCCTGGGCGTCAATTTCGATCCGGCGAACATGATCCTGTACGGCAAGGGCGACCCGGTGGCCGCCGTGCGTGTGCTCGGGCCGTGGATCAAGCACGTTCACGTCAAGGATGCGCGTCGCACTCAGCAGCCGGGCACCTGGGGGACCGAGGTGCCGTGGGGCGACGGCGAAGTGGGCGGTGAAGCGTTTCTGAAGGCATTGCAGGAAGTAGGATTTGCCGGCGCGCTGGCCGTCGAACGCGAGGCGGGCGACGACCGGCTGGGCGACGTTCAACTGGCCGTCGAGCGGCTCGCCGAGGCCGGCCGCCGTCTGGAACGGGGGGAATTCTGATGGGCGATGAAATGAGCTGGGATCTGTACCTGAGCCTGAGCGGCATGAAGTTCCTGGAGTTCACCGTCTGGGGCGCATGGGCGCCCGTTCTGGCTTCTCGCATTCTCGGCCCGCTGAAGATGAGCGGGAAGCAACTGGGCTGGATTTACGCGACGCTGCCCCTGGCGTGCGTTGTGGCGCCCATGGCGGCCGGCCAGATCGTCGACCGATGGTGCCCGACCGAATTCTACATGGCCGCGGCCCACCTGCTGGGCGGCGTATTCCTGCTGGCGGCGTCCCGGGCCACGCGGTTCACACCCCTGTTCCTGCTGATGCTTGGCCACTGCCTCTGTTTTGCCCCGACATTGGCCATGGTCAACTCGCTCACCTTCGCCCATATGCCGAATCCCGAGGTCAACTACTTCCGGGTCCGCATGTGGGGAGCCGTGTCCTGGGTGCTGATCGGCTGGGTGCTCAGTCTCTGGCGCCGCTCAGGCAAGCTCCAGGTGAAGAGCGCCGACAGCCTGGTCCTGGCGGCGGTCTGCTCCTTCGTCATGGGGCTCTACTGCTTCACACTCCCGCACACGCCCCCCGCACACACCGGCGCCGGGGCGCTGGCCTTCGTCAAGGCGATCTCGCTCTTCAGCGATCCGAACTTCCTCATCTTCATGGTGATCTCCTTCGTCGTCAGCACGCAACTGCAATTCTACTTCCTGGGCACCTCGCGATTCCTCGAAGACATCGGCACCTCCAACACGGCTATCCCGGCGGCCATGAGCATCGCACAGATCGCGCAGGTCGTCGCCATGGCGGTCATCCTGCCGCCCATCTTCAAGCCGCTGGGGTATCAATGGATCATACCCATGGGAGTGGGATTCTGGCTGCTCATGTTCCTGCTCTACGCCTGCATGAAGCCTCGCGGCCTGGTGATCGGATCGATGATGCTGCACGGCCTGGCCTTTGCCTTCTTCTTCGACGCCGCCTTCATCTACATCAACGCCGCAGCCCCGACCGACATCCGCGGCTCGGCCCAGGGCCTGTACCTCGCGGTGACTTCGGGACTTGGCCTGTTTGTGGGAACACAGTTGACCGGCGCCGTGATGGACTACTTCCGCCGCGACGACAAGTTCCTCTGGCGGCCTATCTTCCTCGTGCCGTGCGTGCTGCTAACGCTCTGTGTGTTGGCGTTCGCCCTGTTGTTCAGGGGATAAGGAAAACGAACCGATGCCGCTGCAATGGACCCGCGTCGACGACTACGAAGCGATGAGCGCCGCCGGCGCCGCTCGCATCGCCGCTGCACTCGAGCCGAGGCTCCGCCAGGGCCGGCCCGTGCTCCTGGGACTGGCCACCGGCAACACCATGCTCGTCCTCTACCAGCGATTGGCCGAGCTGCTCAACCGCTGCGCCGCGAGCCTCGCGCAGCTCCATACCTTCAACCTCGACGAGTACGTCGGCGCCGACGGGCGACCGGTGCCCGCCGACCATCCCCTGAGTTACCGCGCCTACATGGAGCAGAACTTCTTCAGCCGACTCGACCCGCAGTTGGGCCTGCAACCCGACCACGTCCACTTCCCCGACCCCGCGTGCCCGGCCGAGACCGACGACCTGATCGAGCGGCTGGGAGGGCTCGACGTGCAACTACTGGGTATCGGTTTTAACGGCCACATCGCCTTCAATGAGCCCATGCCGGAAACCAAGATCGCAGCCGATGCCTTCGCCGCCCTGCCCACCCGCGTCATCGACCTGACCGAGTTGACGATCGACACCAACGCCCGGCTGACGGCCGGCGGCGATCGCTCCCGGGTACCGCGGCAGGCCGTCACCCTGGGAATGAAGCCGATCCTCGCCGCCCGGGAGATCCTGCTTCTGGCTTGCTTCCCCGAACAGGAAGAACCGCTTCGCCGCATGCGGCACGGCCGGCCCACGCCCGAGTTGCCGGCCAGTTACTTGTTGGATCACCCCCATAGTACGATCCTCTATACGGGCGATCGAATCTCGCTCGAGGAACAGGCCTGAGATGAACGGTACCCTGCTGATCGGATATGACGTGGAGCGAATCCCGGGCCGCGTGCCCGGCGAGAAATGGGTCGGCCGGCCGCTGCCCCATGACACGGCCGAGACGTTTCTCGATGCGGCCCTGCGGGTCCATCGCGAGTTGGGCGTACCCGCCACGCTGTTTGTTGTCGGCTGCAATATCGAGCGGCTCCGGCCGCAACTGGAGGCCTGCCTCGCGTCGGGCCTGTTCGAGATCGCCCAGCACACCTACGAGCATTACCCGCTCAAAACCGTGGTCGAGGAAAGCCCCGACAACGTCTATCTGCCCGGCCTGCCCTTCGATCGCATCGAGGAACAACTGGCCCGGCCGGTCGAACTGCTCCGGCGCCATCTGGGCGTGCACTGCCGGGGCGTCACGGCGCCCTATTCTTACTACCGCGGGCTGGCCGACCGGCCCGACGTGCTCGAAATCATCGCCCGCCACGGCATGTCCTACGTCCGCTCCTGCGGGCGGAACTGCCACGACTACTTCCCGGCCGACTGGGACGTGCAGCCGTTCTGGTACGCTCGCCAGGGATTCCCCGATCTGCTGGAGACTCCCATGCAGGGCTGGATCGACGCCCAGTGGCGCCGCGAGCACGGCTGGCACAACTGGGCCGCCTACCACGACCACCTCAAGGAGCAGGTCGATCGCGTGGCGGCGGCCGGCCTGTGCTGGTCGCACTGCCAGCACGATTGGACGAGCGTCCTCTGCGACGAGCCGCTGGCCTGGACGCAGCGGTTCCTCGAGTACGCCGCCCCGCGACTGGAGATCATGACTCACTACCAATTCTACCAACGTATGCGGCGTCTTCGCGACGAAGCCGCTTCGCAATCACTTCTTCCCGGAGCGTCGACTGATGCGAGTGCCGACCGATAGTTACCTGAACGAATTCCTCTATACCGAACTGGCCGACGTCGTGGGCCCCGAGAACGTGTCGACGAGCCAGGCCGACAAGATCGCCTATTCCTGCGACTACTATTGGATTCCCGAACTGTGGATCGACCGCGGCCGCCCCAGCCCCGAGCCCGACGTCGTGGTGCATCCGCGCACCGCCGAAGAAGTCTCGCAGATCTGCCGGATTGCCGCCAACTACAAAATCCCGCTGACCACCTGGGGCGGCGGCTCCGGCTCGCAGGGCGGCGCCCTGCCGATCCACGGCGGCATCGTGCTCGACACCAAGAAACTCAACCGCATCCTCGAAATCGACAAGACTTCGCTCACGGTCACCGCCGAGACCGGGATCATCATGCAGCACCTGGAATGGGAATTGGAGCGGGAAGGCTTCGGCACGATGCACGAGCCCGCCTCGATCGGCTGCGCCACGCTGGGCGGGTTCCTCGCCCATCGCGGCACCGGCGTCCTCTCCACCAAGTACGGCAAGATCGAAGACATGGTCATGGCCCTGGAGGCGGTGCTTGCCGACGGCACCATCATCAACACCCTGCCCGTTCCCCGGCACGCCTCCGGCCCGGACCTGAGCCAACTGTTTCTCGGCTCCGAGGGGACCTTCGGCGTGATGACCAAGGCCACGCTCAAGATCCATCCGCTCCCCGAGGTCCGCCGTTTCCATGCCTTCGTCTTTCCCGACCTGCACACCGGGTTGGAGGCGGGCCGCCAACTGATGGTCCGCCGCCTGCGGCCGTCCGTCATTCGCTTGTACGACGAGGCCGAGACTCGCCGCCTGATCCGCCGCGTGTTGGGAATCGACAAGGAAGGTGCCTACCTCGTCTTCGGTTTCGACGGCGACCGCGACCTGGTCGATCTGGAACTCTCCAAGGCTCTGGCCATCTGCCGGTCCTTTCCCCACGAAGACCTGGGCCCCGACCTGGGCCAGGACTGGTGGGACCATCGCTACGATTTCTTCTTTCCCAACCACATGTTCCACCTGCCCCAGGCCTTCGGCACGCTCGACACCGTGGCCACGTTTGCCAACATCGAGAACGTGTACCGCGCCATGAAACAGGTCGTCGAAGAACAGTTCCCCATGGCCCGCTACATCGGCCATTTCTCGCACTGGTACGAATGGGGCTGCATGCTCTACGCTCGGTTCATCATCGACGATCCGCCCCAGGACGCCCACGAAGCGGCCCAGCTCTACAATCGCGTCTGGGACGCCTGCCTGCGGGCCGCCATGCAGCAGGGCGGTTTGCTGAACGAACACCACGGCATCGGCCTCAAACTCGGCCGCCTGATGCGGGAGCTCTATGGCCCGGCTTACACCGTCCTGGAGAACATCAAGCGCGCGATCGACCCCAATAACATCATGAATCCCGGCAAGATGGGATTTCAGAGCCGCTAGCGAAGCCACTGATTCTCTTCACGAATGGCCATGAGAGACTCGCTCGTCTTGTTAAGGCCACCAAAACCTTTCGTTGAATTCACGAGACTCGAACGATGCTGATTTCAGAACATACATCCACCATTGAAGCCTGCCGCTTCTGTTTCATGTGCCGCCACGTCTGTACGGTCGGCGTGATCGGCGGCCGCGAGTCGGACATTCCCCGCGGCAAGGGCTTGATCCTGTTCAAGGTTCTCAAGGGCCACGCCGACTACAGCCCCGACCTGGTCGACGCGCTATACCGCTGCTGCCTGTGCGGCCTGTGCGAGACCTGGTGCAAGGCCGACTGCCGTCCGCCGGACGCCATCCTGGCGGCACGCGCCGACATAGTCGCTCAGGGCAAGGAACCCGTCGCGGTTCGCCGGATCAAAGATCACCTGCTCCAGACCGGCAACCCTTTCGGGCTTCCGGCCGAAGAACGATTCCAGGCGCTCGGCGGCCCGGACCTGTTCCGTGGGCAGGCCGAGGTCGTCTACTACGTGGGATGCGATACGGCCTACCGGCAGCCGCAGATCGCTACTGCAATGCTGAAGATCCTCGGCGCAGCGAATGCGGATTTCACCCTCTTGCCCAACGAGCGCTCGACGGGCAAGCCCCTGTCGCTGCTCGGTTATCGGGACGAAGCCCGGACGATGGCCGAACAGCTTGCGGCCGAAATCCGGGGCGTACGGCCCAAACTGCTAGTGACAACCTGCCCCAGCGCCTTCGACGCGTTCAAGACGGACTATCCGGCTATGGGAATCGACCTGGCCGGCGTCGAAGTCCTGCACGCCGCCCAGTACGTCGATCGTCTGATCGAGCAGGGCGCCGTCGTTCCACGCAAGCAGCCTGCCGCCATCGCCACCTTCTTGGACGGCACCTATCTGGGCCGCACCCATGCCGTTTATGACGAGCCGCGGAGGATCCTCGGTGCGTTTGCCGGCCTGACCTTGGGAGAAATGGTGTGGGCGCGGGAGCTGGCCTACTCCTGCGGCGAACCCGGCGGCGTGTTTCACTTGCTTCATCCGGAACTGAGTGGCAGAATGGCCGCACGCGTGTTGGAGGAGGCCGCCAAGACCGGCGCCGACGTCCTGATTACCGCCTGCCCCACGACTCTGGAGTTGTTGCAGAAGGGCAACCACACGAAGCTGAAGTTACGCGATCTTGTCGAGGTCGTCGCCGCCGCACTATAGATGGCCTTGCGTGATTCGTGGAGGAGACAGAACGCTGCCACCCGGACAAGGAGTTTCAATCATGGTCCAAGTCGTCGCCCCGCTATGCGTGATGGGTTTGGGGTTGTGCTTCTCGCTCTGGGGAGCCATCAGCGTGAAGCTGATGCCGCGGCTGGGGATCGACAAGGGGCAGTTCGGCACCCTCATCTCCCTGTTCATGGGCTCCTGCCTGGTCCTGTCGCTGGTCATGGGCGTGGTGCTCGACAGCGTGGGCTACATGCCGGTGGCCGTGTTCGGCTTCGCCATGACCTCCGTGTGCCTGTTTCTGCTCGCCTACGCCAAGACTTTCCCCGTGGTCCTTGGGACTTGTGTTCTGCTGGGCGCCGGGGCCATGGCGCTCAACGCGTCGGGAAACACGCTGGCCACGCTCGTCTTCTTCGGCGGCAATAATCCGGCGGCCGCCAGCAACCTGACCAACGTCTTTTTCGGCGCCGGCATCATGCTCACGCCCTTGACGGTGAGCTTCCTCTTCCGCAAGACGACCTACGAGCGAACCCTCTCCCTGCTGGCAATCGCGGTCCTGCTCCCCGTGGCGGCGGCCGTGCTGGCAACCTATCCGAAAAGCAACGCCGCCTTTGCCTTCTCTGCCGCCGTGGGCCTCCTTGGCGAGCCCGCCCTGTGGGTCGGCGGCCTGGTTCTTTTCTGCTGCTTCAGCCTCGATACGACCCTGAAGAGCTGGCTACCCACGTTCGGCAAAGAGGTGATGACACAAGCCAATCCGGAGCGCGAGGTCGACGCGGTCGACGCATCGGCCCTGCGTCTGCTCGTCTGGTTCGCCGCCGGGATGATGCTGAGCCGGCTCCTCGCCAGCAACGTTCCGTTCATCACCGACTATGGCGTCTGGTTCGTTTCCGCCGCAGGACTGGCCTCTGGGATCGTCATCTTTGCCATGATCCGAACCGGCAGTCCCACCCAGGTGATCTACCTGGCGGCCATGGCCGGGTTCATTTTCGGGCTCTCCTTCCCAACGACTCTGGGCGTCACCTTCGCCAAGTTCCCCAAGGAGGTCCGCGGCAGCGTGTTCGGAGTCGTGTTCGCGATCGGCCTGCTCGGCTCCGTCATCATGCCCAAGGCGATGGGAAACGCCGCCCGGGGCTCCACCGTCCAGAAGAGCCTCAAGCTCCTGCTGCCGCTGTGCGTGCTGCAGATCATTCTGGCCATCGTGCTCGGCTGGGTCTGAGCCGAAGGCGGCGCAGCGGGTGAGCCGGTCTCGAAGGCCGGTTGACCATAGCCAACTGTGGGGTCGGGAGTTGGTCAACGGGCGGACGATTCTGCCAATATCTTCGGCCCGGCCTCAGAGTTCAAGGGATCCGGCCACCTAACCCCGTCCGGTCAAAATAGTCGAACGGTGCTTTTGATCCGTGGCAGCTTGGACTTACAGCAATGATGGGCGCCGAATCTCGGCCGCGTTTGGGGCATGTTGTGAATCCCAGCGAGGGCTGGCACACTGCCGGAACCCCCGATTCTGGCAGTTCACGCGGACCTTGAGCGCGGAAGCACGCGAGACAAGGTAGTCGAAATCATGCCGCCCGACGATAGTACCGCA
>JAAYAY010000317.1 GCA_012719125.1 Planctomycetaceae bacterium
ATAACGATTATCAACGCTACCCGTACGCGCTATCGAAGCCCCGAATCGTCGATCAGCTCTCCTCTGACCCCGCCACCCCCTCAACTAGCCCGTTGCAGAACCACTCGATTTATGCAACAGTTGGGTGTACGCTGGTCGGCAGTCAACAACGCCCATTCATCAAGGTCGACAAGCTGCCGGCAGACCATCTTCGTGTGGGTCCAGACATCCCCCTCGGAATGCCACTGGGCATCCTGATCGCAGGCCGCCATCGAATGACACCATGACTGATTTTCCGCCCACGCCAAGATCCGGTCGAGCGAAGCGTGTTTGAGTTCCTGCCAGTTCATGACCAGATATCCACACCCTCGGCAAGCTGATTCGGCACCATCGGTTGATGCTGCCAATGCGTGCTTTGCTTGATCTTCTCCACAAACTCCGGCCGAACGAACTTCGCCCGCCCCGTCACGATACCATTTGCCTCGGTTCTCAGGTACAGACCTTCCATGAGATTGTCCGTTTGTTTCGTCAGTGGATTCTCGAACAGACTATTGAATCGAGACGGTCCAACCAATCCTTCGAGGTCAGATCGGTGCAGCGCTCCGGCGTGCACGACCGGCACGGTCTCGACACCTGCACCTTCAAACAGTTCCAACCTCCGTTCGAGATCAAGAAACGCCTCGATCTCTTTGTCGTAGACGTCAAACTCAAAGAAGTAGTGAGTAAGCTGCCGGTAGAAAACCGAGTGCCGAGCGTAGACCCATTCCCCGAACAGGATGAAACGAGTCCCAAGCCGTTCCTCCAGGACGTACCGTTTCACTGCGGCCCATTGCTTGAACAGGTCGTATTGCGGATGCATTCCTTCGGTGATGAGGTGGCCCCGGCACTGGAGTACCACTTTCCCGTCTTCAGAGAAGTGGATGCCGACATTCGTGCCGTCGATCTTCTCTTCAACGATCAACGAGTCGTCGGCGATGAAGCGGCTGGATTCCTCCTCACCGAGGTGTTTATCGTCGTCTGTGCCCTTGGACCCGAACAAGTGGGGAGTCCGAGGGTACTTGATGAAGTCCCCGTGTGACGTACCCACGGCACACCTCCTTTTCCGCAAGAATGGCGAGATTCCTGCAATAGACACGCTACATTCGCAAAGGTTCACCAGAGACCCAGAGTTGCTTTCGGTGGCTGCTCAGTTCCAGCATCGGGACACGGGTGTCGGCGAAAACGCTGGCTGGCCGCGACCATTCGGTGTAGACTGTCCAGCGGTGAATCCTGCAATGCTGCCTGAGCCCAAGGATCCCGTCCCATGCAAGCAGACATGGCTTTCGTACAGGCCCTTCGGGGAACGCCGTTGGCGGACGCCGATCGGAAGTCGCTCGACCCCGATCATCTCTTCCTGCTGGCCCTGCGGGGGAAGATCGAGTTGTTTCCAAAGGAGAAGCAGAGGCTGTCTGGCGACCATCTCTTCATCCTGGCCGTGCGAGAGGCGATCAGGCTGACCAAGGAAGACAAACAGCAGTTGCCGCCCGATCATCTGTTCATGCTGGCATTGCGAGGCGTTGCCCACCTCACGCCGGAAGAGATACACCGGCTCAGCCCTGACGACCTGATGCATCTGCAGATGCGAGGGATCGTGTAGCCTTGGGAAGTTGGCACCTAAGCGTGTTTGCACCAACCGTCTGTTGCCAGGACAATGACAGAATGGGTCAGAGTCGATCATTGGAGGCGAAAATGTCAAGACAAGAGGAAGAGCCTGTGAGTCAATTCATCATGAGTCTTGCCGTATTGATTGTCGCGGCGCTGATTCCCTCGATGGTGACGGCGGCAGACGAGTCGCCGAACACCTCTGCGGGGTCTTTCGTCGTTCATCCCATCGGTCGATTCCAAATCGCAGAGGGACACGCTCGAATCATCCTCGATAAGAAGTATGAAGCGGGCCTGCTCGGACTCGACGGCTTTTCCCACATCCAGGTGTTCTGGTGGTTCAGCAACAACGACACCCCGGAGAAGAGGTCGGTCCTCCAGGTTCATCCGAGAGGCAACCGGGAGAATCCGCTCACCGGCGTGTTTGCCACTCGCTCCCCGTTTCGTCCGAATCTCATCGCTCTGACCCTCTGCAAGATCGTGTCGATCAAGGACAACGTGATCGAGATCGAGAAGACCGATGCCTTCGACGGGACACCCATTCTGGATATCAAGCCCTTCATACCTGGAGACGCAGCAGAGGATGCCAGGTTCCCTGAATGGTTGAAGAAGCGTGGACGTTGATTCCACGTTGTCCGGGAGGATGATCGCTTGGGGTTGGAGAGGCAATCCGAGAGTATCGGGCGGGCCCCGCATCACATCGCGCAGATGTCAACGTATCAGTGTATTGAACAGCAGCTTGAACGTGCCGTGCGTTTGTGCTCGGTGCTGGGCGCGGAATCCGATCAGTACCACGCGTCCCTGGCCCAGTTGGGCTGAGACCATGGCCGCCTTTTTGGCCAGGGTGTCCTCGCCGATCAGCCAGCCGCTTTCCAGCAGATCACGATCCGCGTAGCGTACGACGGTCTCATAACGCTCATTGTGCGGACCGGGCACGATCTCGAAGGCGGGGTTGCCGTGCATGAAGACGACCAGGCCCTCGTCCGGCATGCCGTATGCCAGCGGGTGAGAGTTTTCGACCTTCACCTTGAGCGTGGAGCCCGGGCACCAGAACTGCCGTGTGCTCTTGCCGGCCGTGAGGTTTCGCACGTGCAGTCCGAGTTTCTCGATGGCGAAATTGCCGGCTCCGCCCAGCGTCACCAGCGTGCCGCCCTCTTCGACGAAGGCCTTCAACGCGGCCGTTCCCTCGGCACCGAATCCGCTCCGGTATTTGGGTGGGATCGCCTCGTCAGGATCAACAGTCTTGAGGTCTGAGCTGCGTTCTCCCGTAAGAGTTGCCGTGGAGTCCTCGGGCAGGATGATGACGTCGTACTTCTTATTCAGTTTGCCCTTCTTGAGTTCCGCATCCAGCAGCGATGTGTAGGGAAAGTGGAACTCCTCGAGCAGCCAGCGGGTCCAGCCCTCGTCGGCATTGCCGCCCCGATAGCGCTGATACAGGCCCACTCGCAGTCGTTTGACCTCATGAACATCCTGCGGGGCCTTCCCGGCCAAGGGCGTGGGGCTGACACCCGTTTCTCGGGCGACTTCTTCCAGCACCGCGGTGGAAAGGGAACCGGCAATGAAATCGCCCGCCACCAGTCCGGCCGCTGGCTTGTCCACACGTCGAAGGGCGATGCCCTTTTCCAACAGGATGTTGGCGGCTTTGAAGCTGTCGTTCAACCGTCCATCCAGCGCATAGGCCTTGGCGCCCACGGTCACGGTGTGGTTGGGCGGTTGTGTCGCTTCCACGGCGACCAGTTTGGCTTTCACCGCCTCGTCGAGCGCGTCCACCCGGACGCCCATGAACTCGAACATGGTGTCGGTCGCCATGTCGTAAGGCCTTATCGGCGAGCCGTCCCGCGCCCGAGTCCACTCGTTATCCGGATATCGCGTCCGGCCCAGCAGATAGCGGATGAGTCCCATCTTGGGCTGGGCCAGAGACACCAGATAGGAGTCTGAGGGGTATCGCCTGCCGTCGCTGGTAGAAAACCCTCGTGGCGACCGCTGCACTTCGATGCCCTGTAGCAGGAGCTTGTCTACCATTTTCAGGGCGGTCAGCGGGTCGTGCTGCGCGGCGGGAATCACATACGCAGCCGGTTGGCCCGCGCGGCCCCGCTCCGTCTGCCGCTTCGCCTTCAGGTAAGCATTCCACAGCACGGTCTCTCTGTTCCGCGCGGCCAGGTCCAGCAGTGCCCAGGCCGCGACCTTCTGCCGCTCGACGATGTCCCGCAACCGCCACCAGCCACCCGGCCACGGATTGGGGAACGACGTCTGTTCTTCGTAGGCCGGCATCCCGCGAGTCGCCCCTCGCAGTTGATCGGGGTGGATGAAGATCGGCGTGGCCAGCCTGGTGTTGGCCGACTCGGTCAACATGCCGGCGATGTTGTGGAACGGCGTGATCCAGTGGAAGCCGAAATGGCCCCAGCCCGAATAGACGGCATTGTTCAGCACGCCCGAGTATCCCGCCTCCTCTTCTTTGTAGGCCATGTGCGCGCCGTACCAACTGATTTCGCGCCACAGGAGCGGATCGGCCAAGGGGCGGACCGGTTCGGCATAGGGCGGGATGTAGATCCGGGCACCGTACGACGACTGGTGGTGGTGATCGACGTAGGCTTGGGGCGTCCACTCGCGGAAGAGAATCCGGGTCATATACTGCGACTCGACCAGGTTGGTCTGGAAGGCGTCCCGGTTATTGTCGTGTCCGGCGTACTTGTGATAGAGCCACGGCAGATCCGCCCCTTCATATTCTCCACCGAGATACTTGCGGTACCAATCGGTAACCATGATCTGGCCGTCGGGGTTGAAGGAAGGGACCATCAGAAAGATCACGTTGTCGAGGATGCGCTGCGTCGATTCGTCCGTGCCGGAGAGCAGATCGTAGGCCAGCTCCGGCGCCATTTGCGTGCCGCCGATTTCCGAAGCATGCAGGCTCATCGATTGGCAAACGACAGCCTTGCCCTCGGCGACCAGCCGCTTGACTTCCTGTTCGGTCAGTCCGCGCGGATCGCTGATCTGCGTATTCACGTCCCTCAGCCGCTGGAGGTTTGCCAGGTTGTCCGGCGATGAGATGATCACCAGCAGAAACGGATGGCCCATGGTGGTCGGTCCCATGTTCACTACCTGCATCCGCCCGCCGCCCTGTTTCTCCAGCACTTGGAAGTAGTCGACGATCTTGTCCCAGCGTGCGATCTTCCGATCGCTGCCAAGCTGGAAGCCGAAGAACTTCTCCGGTGGAGTCACCTGGGCCTGCGCGGAAACCGCGAGAGCCACAACCAGACCGAACACGCGAACGGAGGTCAACATGCGTTTTCTCCCCATCACTTCTGTAGCTCCCATTCAGAGACCTTTCCCAGCCGCTTGGATACGTCGATTCTACATCGGACGAGGGTGGGTTATCAAATCTCAGGGTTTTTGCGGCAGAAGAGTCCATTGAGCCTCGGAGAAGTGGCTCTTGAGCAGAATCCATGGGCAAACTCCAGCCGGTGACTCTCGAAAGCAGCCGGATTTCCCAGGGATCAGACCATGGCGGCACGTCGCTTCCCTGCATGGAAGAAAGCGGCAACAGAGAAGAGGAACCCGTACTCTGCGTTCAGGTACGGGTTCCTCTTCTCTGTTGCCCTCTTCCGCGGAGGAGACCGACATGTCTGTTATTCGCCACACCGCTTCGGCCGATGTGAATCCCTCGAAGAAACCCAGGAATTCTGCGGGAGAGCCCAAAAAGTAACACAACAAGGCCGAGCTTCCGGGAGAATACGCACCGCGCTGTTGCATTGCTTTCCACGGGACCAACGAAGTCACTGCTGGAGGCGGCCTTCATTCCTGCAGCGCCCCGGCGTCGCGGAGACGGGACTCGTGTTTCCGGATCAGGTCGCGGACGTCGTAAGTGAACTCGACCCAGGTCTGCTCCCAGGCCCTGGCCGTGTGCTCGTCGTACTGGTAGAAGCCCTTGCAGTTGGCCGTGCCCTGCGCACCCTCGGCCATCATCTTCTTCATGATTTCCGGCACGGTATTCCGGTTGCACAACTCGGGCAGCAATCCTTCCATCACCAAGCCGTACGCCTCCAACCCGGTCAGATCCATCCAGCGAAACGGGCCGGCCAAGGCCGACCACCATCCCGTGTCGTTGCGGAACGATCGGTCGATCGTGGCCGCGTCGGCAACGCCGAGATCGTACAGGTAGCATGCCTCGCGGATGAACGCGTACATCAACCGGTTGGCGATGAATCCCCGGATATCGAAATTGAGGAAACTGGGCTGCTTGTCGCACCTCAGACCGAGAGCGCGGGTGCGAGCCACGGCCTCCTCGCTGGTACGCTCGTTGCGCACGATCTCCATGAATCGCGTGATCCAGGTCGGTTCGGCCCAGTGCATGACCACGAAGCGCTCGGGGTGCATGCTCTCCGCCTGCAGCAACGTGAGCGGGAAGCTGGACGTGTTCGACGCGATCACCGCGTCCGGGGCGACGTGCGTCTCCAGTTCCGCGTACAACCTCCGCTTAACCCCCAGGTCTTCCTTCACGGACTCCACCACGAAGGGGCAGTCCGCCAGGCCCGAGACGGCGTCGACTACGCTGAAGCGTGCCACCCAGTCCGCCACGGCCTCGGAGCTGAACATGCCGCGGCGGACGACTTCTTCCATGACGCCGGCCAGGAAGGCTCGCGATTTCTCCGTTCGCGCAGGGGTGCGGTTATAGGCGATCACGTTCAGCCCGTGGCAGAGGAGACAGGCGGCAATACCGCGTCCCATCAGCCCGAGTCCGAGGAGTCCAACCGTGTCGACCGAAACCTGTCCGTCCTCAGCCATTGCTTGCCTCCTCGGGCTACCCAAGCAGCGAGATGCGCATCGTTTTTACGCCGGTGATGCGGGTATCGGCACACGCGCGGTAGAACGCCTTTGTCTCTTCTCCATCTCCCTCGATGCGTGCGAACACGTTGACCCGCACCGGCCCTTCCGCCATGCTCGGTCGACAGTCGCGGTCGTAGAACCAACAGATCTCGGAGACGTCGTCGTCCAGGCCGTAATGGTCGTCGCGGTTGAGCCAGACGTAGGCCACGTCGCCCGGCAGCGTGGCGCAGGTTGCCTTCTCACGGCCGATCCTGATGTCGGTGCTCAGCAGCATGGCCACCTCACTGCCCGAGTAGCGAGCGTGGGTCGCGGTCGACTCGAGGGGCATGTGCTTGACCAGTTCCGCACAGGTGCGGGGCATCTCATCCTCCAACAGTCGCGCCCGCACGGCGATATTGTCTTCCACAAACCGCAACTCGATGTACCTGGGCATCGTCCGACTCTCCTCCGGAATTGGTGCGACGGATATGTGACACATGACCGAGTGACGTCACTTGCCTAACTCGGCCTCGATGTGCTCAATTGTGCCCAGTGTTATTCATCGGAGCTGGAGGCCGTTACCGCAAGAACCTTCAACTGGTGGGGCTCGAAGACGACCGTTTCCGCGGGGGGCGAAGGTGTGGCTGCTGCAGTGAACGGATCGAGCCACTGGCGGCCTCCAGCGACCGAAAGATCGACCGTGGCGGTCACGGGCGATTCCTCTTCATTGAAAAGCATATAGAAATGGCGTCCGCCCTTGACCACGTGGCGACAGCGAATGCTCGTGGAGGGCGGCGTCAGGGTCAGGTCGGGTTCCACGAGTGCGCCGATCGCGGCCGGCAGTTCGGCGGCCGATGCCACCGGGCGGGCGCCCTTCAGTTGCGCCGTATAAGGCGAACTGCCGAGAATCACCAGCCGCTCGTTGGCGGCCAGCTTCTGCAAGGCGGGTATCGCGTCGGCCGGCACGTGCAGCGATCCGTCGAGAATCACGGCCCGGTAGTGCATACCTGCCAGACGCACACCGTCGGGCTCGACCTTGGCATCCTCGCCGAGATGGCGGATTTCCAGGTAGTTGAAGTCGCGCTGGTGCTGATAGCAGGCCTTGGCCGGCACGTCGGGCAGCCGGGCCGGCTCGGCAAGGATCGCCACTTCGCAAACCTGTCGCGAATCGGTGTTCAGCCAACTCAGCCGGCGGCAAGAGTCGGCGTACGGCCGGTACTTGCCCCACCAGGCGGCGTTCGGACCCACGTCCGGCGGACGTTCATCCTTTCGCGGGCCGCGCATCGAATAGTAGAACGCGTGCGGGTACAGCAGATTGTGCCCGCGAACAAAGCACCAGCTCGCCAACCATTCCATTTCATCGTAGGTAAGTTCGTGCCCATAGGCGCCGTACAACTCGTTCGCGTTGCGGCGCCGGCCGAGATGGACCATGGCGCTGGAAGCGCACTTGGCCGCGGTCGAATCGCCCCCCTCCAGGGCTCTAGGGCCCGGCACCACCATCCGCCACACCAGGTCCTGGCCGGGCATCTGGAAGTAGCGCTCGGCGCCGATGTCCATCGAACCGCCGGGATGGCCGGTCAGCGCGATGCCGTGTCGGTCGCACCACTCGCTGAGCCGTCGATAGTAGTTCTCCTCCAGGCAGATCGCGATGGCGCGGTGATAGTCGGCGCGGTGTTGCGAGGCATCAGGACCGTCGTCGTGCCACAGGTCGGCAAGGAACGGTTTGAAGTCGTAGCCCAGGATGCGGTTCACCTGGTCCAGCAGCGCCGCATTTCCGGGGACCATGCCGCGCTCAGCGCCGCGGCCCATTGGTGACGGCTCGTCGGTGAAGATACCCAGGATCGTCTTGCCGAAGTGCGGGCCGAACTCCTCGGCATAGCGATCGTAGACCAGCTCGATGAAACTCGATACGGCCGCCGGATTGAGGATGTCGCCGGCCGGCGGCAATTCCTCCTTGATCTTGCCGGTTTCCTCGCCGAGGTAGTGCAGTCCGCGAATCACGCCGCCGCTGGGCCGCTCGACCACGGTCATACGCCGGCCGTCGGGGCGATCGAGCGTGACCACCAGCTTCCAACCGTCTTTCAGCTTCGGATCCTCGCCCGGCTGGAGATCGATCTTGGCCAGTCCGCGGGCCGCATGGCTCGGATTTCGTGCCACGACCTGCCCGGCCGACGAGCCGGACGGGTACATGCCTTCATCGTAGAGGACGACATACATCTTGCGGCGGACCGCCTCGTCGACGGCGACATGCATGGCGTGGATCATCCGCGGCGAAAGCCAGCCGATGTCGCGAGGCAAACCGATCCGTGGATGGATGACGAAGCCATACACGCCGTGTGCCTCGAAGTCGGCAATCTGACGCACAATCTCTTCGTCCTTCAAATCGTCGTTCCAAAACCAGAACGGCATGACGGAGAATTCGCGGGGCGGGTCCTTGAACTCGGCCGGCACGTCGGCCCCGATTGCGGCCGTCGAACATGAGCAGACCTGGCACGCGACAAATACCGCGGCAGCCGCTGCCATTACCACGCCGTGGGCCACACGAGAAGAAGGAAATCGGTTCATGGTTCACCCGTGTTATCTTGGTGGATCATTCTCAACGTCGTTTGGTGCAGTGTTTTCGCCAACATATCCCCTGACGGCAGGGACCGTCAACAGGGCCGAAGATCCAGAACCGGGTTCCGGTCGACTGCTTGGAACAGACGGAGCTATCGCGTCACACTTCTTCAGGCACGCGGTAGTGCTTGCGGTAGGCCGGTCGCTGAAGTTGGTTGGCCTCGTCGCAGTTGGTGAAGGTCTCGGTATCGCCGTCGAAAAGAAGCTGCCGGTTGCCGACCCGGTAGGCCGTGTTGGCGAGATGCTCGATGCACGCACTGTAGTGGCAGACTTCGACGTCGCCGTTGGGTTTCTCACGGCTGCGGATGCAGTCGACGAAATTGGCGATGTGCGGCTCGTCGGGAAACCTGCCGAACTCCTGGGCGACGGGCGTGCCGAAGCCGCCCTCCAACTCCTGAGGCCCGCGTTCGTAGACCTGCCACCCGCCGCCGTGCCGGCCCAGGTACATCATTCGCTTGGTCCCGTAGATCTCGATCCGGGAACTGTTGCGCGGCCAGAAGGGGAACTTGTCGCCGGCGCGGATCTCGCCCGGCGTCTTGAACATGTAGGGCGTGAACCCCGTGTTTTCGAAGGTCATCACGAGCTTGTCGAACTGGAACGTGGCGATCTCGACGTCGGGCATCTCTCCGCCGTCGTCGTATTGCCAGCGCCCACCCACAGCGGTCACCGACTTGGGGTGGGGCGGATCGCCGATTACCAACCGAGCCGCGTCGAGCGTGTGGATCGCATCGGACGCGTTTCCCCCGGAAAAATCCCAGTAGCCGTACCACTTGCGGTGCACGTCCACGTTGTAGGGTCGCTCGTCGGCCGGGCCCAGCCAGCGGTCCCAATCGAGCCCGGCCGGCGGATTCCCGTCGGACACCTCGGGCTTCGGGTAGCTCCCGTAAACGAAGGGCAACATGTTGAAGGCCTTCACGTAGAGCACTTCACCCAATCCGCCCTCGGCGATGTAGTCGCGGGCGGAGTGCACGTAGGGCGCGCTTCGGCACTGGAACCCCGCCTGAACGACTCGCTTGTACTTGCGGGCGGCCTCGATCATCTTGCGACCCTCCCAAATGGTGTGCGAGATGTTCTTCTCGACAAACACGTCCTTGCCGGCCTGGCAGGCCCAGATCGTGGCCAGGGCGTGCCACTGCTCGGGCGTCCCCACAATCACCGCGTCGAGATCCTTGTCGTCCAGCATCTCCCGCATGTCGGGGACCAGCCGGGGCGCGAAGCCCTGGATCTTCTCGATTTCACTCGCCGAGCCTTTCCCGCGTGCGTCCTCGACGTCGCTGACGTACTTCACCTCGACGTTTTCCAGGCCGGCGAACTGGCAGGCAAGATAACGGCCCCGCCCTCCGGCCCCGATCAGGCCGAGCACGACCTTGTCGTTGGCCGACCGGGCCTGGACAGGATTCGGTGCGCTGAGCACCGAGGCCGCGGCCAGAGCGGCGCTGCCTTGCAGCGAACTACGAACGAAACGGCGACGAGTGACTTTGGTCATGATTGGACTCCAAATCGATGTCTTTTCTTCAGTCATTCCAGCGTGAGCTTCATTCCCTGCTCGTCCAGCAGGGCTGGCGATCTATTCTCCTTTGCCGAGGGCCGGTGCAGGCCAGTCGAGGTGCCTTTCCAGAAACTCGAACGTGCCGACGCCGTGGATTTCGTGGCCGCCGTTGAAGAACTCGATGGCCGTGCGGTCGCCGAGGCCAAGCGTGTCGTAGAGGCGGCGAATCCTGGCATATTCATATTCCACCCAGGAGCCCGGGGCGACTCCGTCGTAGTGGCCGCGTTCGACCATGAAGGGCCGAGGGAAGATCAAGTGGGCCATCTCGGCATAGTTGAACGTATTGCCCAGATCAAAGTCAAGCATTTCTCATTCCCCGGTGAACATATAGCCGGCCGGGAATTCGATGCTCACGTTCTTGCGAATCCAGTCGTTGAAACTGCCCGAGCAGATCGACAGCGTATAGCCGTCGAGCGGGGTCGGCCCAAGAAACACATGAACGGTTCCTGCCGCCTTATCGGTTCGGTTTCCGGCCTGTCAATTCCGGAGGCTCACAAACCTCGTTTTCCCAGGGATTCTCGAGGTGTTGGAGCACGTCTTGCAGTATTGGCAGAAGTCGAACACAATCCGCACCTGACAATGGACCTCGCTTCATGGCTCGACCACAACAACCGACTGATTCTGGGCCGGTGCGGCGGCGGGGAAGTGGAGCGACGGGCCATTGGCAGCCGTGGCCGCGATGAAATACTCAAAGTCGGCCTGGGTGGCTTCGACAGGTAGCGTGACTTGATGCACGCCGCGGGCCACATGTTCCAAAGGAATCTCGGCAAACGGACCGGTGCCGAGCGGGCGCCAGAAAAGACTTGCCTCGGTCGGTGCAGGGCCAAGGACGATCACGGTCAACGACAACCGCTCGCCTCGCATGAGTGACGTGCGTACAAAAGGCACCACGAGGCGAGGCTCGTCGGAGTCGTCCGTCGAGGGCATGGCATCGGCCGGTAGTTGTTCGTCCAGGATTGCGGCCAGTTCCTCTCCCGACAAGGTAACCAGTTTCGGGAAACAGTGCTGCTGCCAATTGGCCACATTCCCCATCTCGCCAGTCGTGCTAACCGTGGCTAGAAGCCACTTGTGCATCTCGCTCACCTGGGAGATTAGTTCCTTGCGGATCGGCAGGGCCAGTTCGCGGGCAAGTCGCTTCTGGATGGCTGAGTCCTTTTCGGCCTTGACCTTGGCCATCGCCCCGTTGAACCGGGCCCAAGTGCAATTCACCTGGCCGTTGGCGCGCTGATAGCGGAAGGTGTTCAGCCAGTAGAGGAATCGTTCACGGCAGGCTGCTCCCCGGACTCTGGGCTCCAGCCGGGCCAATTTGTCGACAAACGTATACTCCTTGGCCACATCGGTCCAAGCTCGCGGGTCGGGCTTGATGCCGCCCGGTCCATCGACCCAACTCGTTGGCCGGGGCAGATGGCTGTCGATCTTCGTGAACACGGCCGCCGCCTCGTCGGCCACTTCATCGCCGAACTCGATCCGCGTCCAATCGGCATAGAAGTCTGCCGTCGGCAAGTGACGATCTCGCGGCTGGCCGGGGGCTGTGGCCGCCGGCCAATCGGCCTGGTAGTCTTGCCAGGCGGGACCGCCGCAGTTGATCTTGTGCGTCGCAGGTCCCTGGATCACGATTCCCGCGATGCAAGGATTGTCGGTCTGGTAGATGAAGTCGATCGCCAACCCGCCGTCGCTTACCTGGACATTCTCAAACGCGTAGTCGATCGCCCGGTTTCGCCCCGCCTTGGCAAACAGGTCGAGCCGGTCGAGCACCGTTTTGCCCTGGAGCTTTGCGCCAAATATGCGTTTGCCCGGCTCCTTGTAGAGAGGCTCGCAGAACTTCAGCGTGACCTTGTACGTTCCGTTGGGCAGATCGAAGTTGTACGCCCGGACATCGTAGCGCACCGACTGATAGATTTGCTTCTCTTCCGTATCGGCGATCACGTTATTGAGGAACGCGGCACACTGCCCGCCCTCCGGCCCCTCGGCTGGCGTGGGCTCGGCGGTTTGCAGTTCTGGGTTCAACGCCGGGTTCCAGTCGTGCTGGTCCCAGGCTGCCTTGGCCAAGGCGGAAACGTTCGGGCCGAGCCCACGGGTCCGCCAATGAATTCCCATCAAGCCGGTGCAACCGTATGCCCGTGCGTCGGCCGCGTCTTTGCGGATGCGTCCGACCCAAAGCTGGGGCGAGTTCATTGCTCCATCGTCTTCCATCCATGGAATCGCCCAGGTGGGCCGGCCGTGGACCTCGGCGAAACCCGGCTCGACTGGCGAGTAGCCCACCTTGCGGTTGATGCAACTCATCGGCATCGACTTGGGAAGCACCTTGTCGAAGAGCGACGGCTCTTGCGGCGGCCCGAGCACCCATCCGCAAGTGGCCAGAGTGAACGGAGCCCTGACCTTCTCCGCAGCGGCAATCGCGGCACGAAGATCGGCAAGCGTCGCCTTGACCTGCTGGTCGTTGACCGCCTTCCACGTCCAGCCTTCTGGCGTCCAGAGCCAGTAATAGTCCAGCGGATGCGTGGCCATGATTCGTCGGAACATCCCCTCATAGACCTCTTGGACCACGGCCGGGTCTGCAGGGTCTTTCCCCGCAGCTTGCAGGCGTTCTTTGACCGGCGTGGGAAGGGTAATCGGCGTCTCGGTGCCGAGGCACGTCTTGATCCCCAACTGGCCAGCAAGGCCGAATGCAGACCGCAGCACTTGTCCCATCCGATCGAACAGCTCGTTGCTATCCTCCAGTGTCTCGGGCCAGGGCGTCATACCTCGCATGTAGTCAACGCCGTAGTCGTCACGATCGAAGAGCCCACCGGCGCCAAAGAGATAATCGCTCGTCTTGGTCGACCCGTAGCCCCAGGTGCCGTTCTTCGTGGTGAAGTGCCGTGACGGGTAGCTGAAAGCCACACGTCCGTCGGGCCGAATGTCGGACGTCAGGCCGATCCAGGTCAACGGCTCCGGTCCCAAGCGGCCCTCGGGATACGTGTGCAGGCCGAAGAAGTTCATCCGCAACTTGGCGAGCTGTCCGAGAATGGCCTTGTAGCCGTCCTCGTTCCACCAATCGGGCCCCTCGGGAAAGTCGTGGAATGGCTGAATCCCGCGACGATCGAACAAGGGCGTGCCCGTCTCGTTGACCGGAGCGATTGCCAGGGGAATCTGGCGATCGGGAAGCTCGTCGCCATGAAGGTAGAACCGCACGCCCAAGTGCTCAGCCACTCGATAGGCTCCGTAGAGCGTTCCCACAGAATCGCCGCCAGCTATGAGGACCAGCGGCCGGTCTGCCTGTTGGAGCGTACGCACCACGTATTGCTCTGGGGCGAGGGCATCAACCGTCGTTCTCCATGCCGGTTCCGTCAAAACGGCCTGGACTGCCGGCCGATCCTTGCGTCCCACGACAATGGCCCCGGCCGGAGCCTTGTCGAGTTGTTCGACGATCGGCAGGAGCTTCCCGGTACGGAGATAAATGTAGCGACGAATCTCCTTGGCGGCTAGGCGTTCGGCCAGCGAGTCGCAGGGGGACGCGACCACGGCCGAGGGCTCGACGGGTGAGGCGGCCTGGGCACGGCCGATCCAAGTGAGGGCGACCACCACGGCAACAGCGACGAGTCGATTCACAGGGAATCGCATGGCGAACCTCCGATCCCAAAGCGGGGCAAGCCCGCAACCCAACCTTCACAAACATGTGCGCACCATGCGCACAAGTCCAGCACAAAGACTCTAAAACACGCTACCAGGTTGAACAGTCGTTGCACAAAAGGTGTAAGAGAAGGAAATGAGGGAAAGCGGGAAATGGGAGAAAGAAAGCCAGAAAGATAGCGGATAGGAATTGCCTCTCCCGCTCTATTCCCCTTTTCTTCTCTCTTCAGACCGCCTGTTCCTGTCTTTCGCCTTCCGCTGACTCATTCCGACGTGCAGCCTAACCCGGCCACCCGCCATGGTAGAATACCCTGGAGTCGGGATTATATGGACAAAAGTTGCGCGTCCCTCGCGATCCGCCAGTGCCGCCGTCCAGGAAAAACGGGCTCCGTATGCACAACGAGGGGCGCGACAAGGCTGTCATGTGTGTCTGTTCCGCGGACCACAGGCGGCGAGGCGAGCCACATCCGGGAGAAGGCAACCGAGAGACGGTACGGCGGCCATCGGAATCCTGGGCGTCGTAGGACTTTCGCCGCGCATGGACCCAACAGGCGACCTCGCACACCGCGCCGCCGGCGTAGATACCGTCGCAACCGCCGTGGGCGTCCGCGTGCAGATAGCCTTGATACCCTTTGAGTCACGTCGCCGGACCGGTGCGTCTGCCATACTTGCGGATGGCGTCGCGCATCGCGAGCACGTTCTCGGGCTTCATGTCGTCGGTCAGGCTGTTGCTCGATGAAATGATATAGCCTCCGCCGGCACCAATCGACTCGATCCGATCGCGAACCAAGGCCTCGATCCGGGCGGGCGTGCTGCGTACCAGGTCGGTCATGAAGATGTTGCCCACCAGCGCCACGCGGCGGCCGTATTGCTGCTTGACGAGGTTGATGTCCATCACATCCGGCTGAATTGGATGGATCGCCTGCTGGCCCAACTCCAGCCACGCGTCCAGAAACGGGGTCATGTTGCCGTCGCTGTGCGTGATCAACGGCCGGGTGAATGTCGCGGCGACCGTCTTCTCCTTGGGCAGGATATGCTCTCGGTAGAAGGCCAGGCTGAACATCGGGCCGGAATTGAAGGCCACGTCGTCGAACGCCCAGATCACGTCGAAGCCGATCTCTTCCATGACCGGCACAACCGCCGCAGTCCAGTCGGCATAGGCGTCGTGTACGTCCCGGATCAATTGCGGATCGTCGACCATCGCATAGGAGAACGCCTCGATCCCCATGCTCAGCAGCGTGGCCCCGATTCCCAGCCGCACGCACGCGCAGGCACAGTAATCCTCCTTGCTCGCGATGAACTCTCGGGCGCAGGCCACGAACCGGCGATCGGTCGGCGACGGGAGCCGGAAGATCTGTTCGAAATCGCGGCGCGTCTTGATCAGGCCGTCGCCCACCAGGATCGGTGAACCGTCGTCGGCCTTGCGAATGCGCTGGCAGAAGACCGGCGCAAAAGCGCAGAACTGGAGGTTGGCCTTGCCCAGCACGCGGTTGGCCTTCTTCTGCTCCTCGGCCAGCCGATCGCCGGGCATGTTCGGAAAGCCGTCGGGGGCTACCGACCACTCCACGTTAACCGGTTCTCCACAGAGCCCTGTGGCAATCCCGTTGCCGGTGATTCCCTCGATCCAGGGAATCTCATCGACTTCTTCATGCCTCAAGGCGGCAAGGACCCGTTGCCGAGGCGTCATGGTTTTCTCCCCAGAACGGAGGGCCGAACTGTGTACGGACCGGTGCGGACTCCATGTTGAAAGCCGCGTTTCCCGGGCCCGGCATGACTCGGCCCGGTTGGTGTCTTCCGGACCTGCGTTTCACAGCGAGGATAACCCGCGGCCGGGTGGGAAGACAATCCGGTTTCTCGAAATACACTTCCGTTTTTTCTGACCGTCACGGATTTTGGGGAGGGTAAGTGCTCGTGACATAGTTTACGAAAAAGGCCATGATCCACCAAAGGCATTTTGTTCACAAGGAGGTGGATCATGGCCGAAGGATCGGCTTCTGG
>JAAYAY010000318.1 GCA_012719125.1 Planctomycetaceae bacterium
AAGCGCTGCTACCGGTAGAACCTCGCTGATTCACGAGTTGGGAAGCCCTGACGGCGACATCTTCCTGCGAGCCGAGTGACCGAACGTGGCATCATCACGAAAGTCGGCAAGAGGATAGTGATACGGCTATGGGAAACGACGACTGGCGAAAACTACTGTGCCCCAAGTGCCACCAACTCAAGAAGACTTGTTCCTGCAAGAGTGAGCCTGCGGCACCGAATAAGTCCAGCGTGGTTCGGGTGGGCCGGGAAACAAAAGGCAGGCGAGGCAAAGGAGTGACGATCGTTTCCGACTTGCCACTGAACGAGGGCGGACTTGCGGAGCTTGCCACTACGCTGAAGTCACGGCTTGGCACCGGGGGAACGGTCAAGGATGGGCGCATTGAGATCCAGGGCGACCATCGGGACCGGATCGTCCAGGAGCTTGAGGGATTGGGATATCGAGTGAAACGGGCTGGGGGCTGAGACGGCGAGTGAGCCACCAATTCTAGTGATTGACATTCTCTCGCAAGGTGGTAGCTTGTTGGGATCGCCATCATGGAAGCGACCCACGTTCGTTTGAGGCGACGAACATGGATGCTGAGTTCGCTTTCGATCCATCGCACACGGAGCAGCTAATGCAGGTCATTTCCCGACAGAAGGGCGAGAGCCTTGTTATCGGTGACGACATCATCATCACGGTTGTCGAGATCCGAGGTGACAAGGTTCGGCTGGGGGTTGAAGCTCCGAAAGAGATTCCAACCGGCAATCGAGAGAACTTTGCTGGAGTCCTGCGAGCCGATTCTGTCTCACAATAACCTCAGTAAGCCCGTTTGATCTCAATCATCGCCCTCGCAGTTTCCACTGCTCGTAGGGATCACGCTGACTCTTGGGCGGTCACTGCGACCTGCACGACGGGAATAAAAGGAAGCGGCTGATCTGTTTTTTGCCTACAACCGGCACAGCCTGATTTTCCACACTGATTTGGGGATTGCCGCCATGATATCATCGAGGGAAAGATTCCATGACTCCAAAGTCGAACCATGCTCGTCCTGTCCCGCAAAACAAACGAAACCATTGTCATTCGTGATGATATCGTCATCACCGTGGTCGAAATACGGGGCGACAAGGTGCGGCTGGGGATCGACGCCCCTAAGGACGTGCCCGTTCATCGCCGTGAGGTCTACGAGGCGATCAAGAAGGCTGAGCAGGAGAAAGCCGATCTTCAGCAGTAGGTTTTCAGCCCAAGATGGTCAGGACTTCTTGGAGGTTTTGACGGTGACTTCGCCAATCAGGCGATCCACCTTTGTGGTGCCGCATTTCGGGCATTCCACCTTCTTGTGTCCATATTCCTCGAACGTCTGTTTCACCGTGAACTTCTGGCAACATTGACCGCATCGGTAATCGTAGTACGGCACGATACACCTCCGATCTTTCAGTATTGCTTGATCGTGGCAGAGAATCCGTTGTTCACTTACTCTTCGGTTAGTAGTTCCAGCCTCTTCATCGCCTCCCTCTTGCCGATCCCACGAACCGCCACCAGAGCGGCAAGCTGCTCTTGCCGTGGCCGGGTCTTGCCTTTCTCCCAGTTATAGATCGTCAAATGCGATACCCCGACCAGCTTGGCATAGTCGGCGGCAGATAGTCCCAATCGCTTCCTTTGCGCCGCTACTGACCGTGCTGAGAAGCGGGCACCTTCGACAGCATCTTCATCAGCTTGGGGTTCTGCAATTCGTTGGCGTTCCTGGTTTTCGAGGAAAGCGATTTTCTTCTGCTGACCCTGAACCTGTCGTTTCAGACTGGCAATCTCTCGTCGATATTGAGCAACAGCCTGCTTGGTGGCCCCGGTTTCTGCTTTGATCTCTTTCCGTGCCAAACGGCGGATTTCTTCCTTGAGTGCGTCGGCTAGGTTTGCCATCGTGTGCTCCTCTGTTCATGGTGCTTTGCTCTGCTGCCTTATCCAAAGATTATAGCCCCAAACATGCGGTGGTGAGAAGGGTTGTGCCAACGGTGATATTTTTGGGTATTATCTGACCAGCAGGGCGTTCCCTGTTGCTTACCGCCTAATCATGTCGCATAATTTCCTACTTGGCACTTCCACTCCACACAGTTCGTACAGGAAACAACACGATGGCATCTGCACTCACGCCGCGCGAAAAAGAAGTCGTCCGTCTGGCAAGCCTAGGTTGTACCGATCAGGAGACGGCCAAGATCCTCAAGCTGGCCGCCAGCACCGTGAACAACCACAAAGCTCGGGCGATGGCTAAACTTGGCACCGACAAAACGGCCTTGCTTACGAGATTGTCGCTGAAGCTGAAAGTCACGAGCATGACTGACAAGCTCACTCCCGCTGAGAAAAGGAAGAGCGGTCGGAAAGACGACGGCTGGAACTGAAAACGGTCGGCTGGACCGGGAGATGGGCTTTTCTCGCAGGAGGACCGTACCCCATTGGGGCGGTTGCCAAGGGGGTACGATACAGATACACGTTGGATGCCTGGCCAGCCCAGAGTGAGGGCCGGTACACCGGGTGTTACCGCTAGCTCGTTTGGAAACATGGGCAGCAGGTGACCGAGATCGGCGTGCCGCCTCTCCGCTCAGACAACTCGTTTTCCGAGAAGCCCGCCGCTGTGGTGCGGGCTTTTCCATTTCTTGGAGTCAAGGCCCGGCTTCCAGATCGATCTCGATCATTTCGATTGCCTGCTTCACCGCTTGATCTTCGTCCGCAGGAAAGCAGCATTCAAGCATACTGTTGAGATGAGATACTCGGCCACATCTTGTGGCGGTTTGCCGTTCAGTTCCCAACCCTGGCAGTCCATGAGTCCACCCAACTGTTGCATAAATCGAGTGGTTCTGCAACGGGCTAGTTGAGGGGGTGGCGGGGTCAGAGGAGAGCTGATCGACGATTCGGGGCTTCGATAGCGCGTACGGGTAGCGTTGATAATCGTTAT
>JAAYAY010000319.1 GCA_012719125.1 Planctomycetaceae bacterium
CACTTGTCGATCGATTGCTCCATCGAACGGCGATGGTTATCGTGTTGCGGCATAATGGGTTACGGCGTCGTCGGATGCGCAGAATCATTTTGACTACCATGCAGAATGGGGGTGTGAGCGTTCGGCGCCTTTTGGGCTAAGTGTTTGTGGTTATGGGAGTTGGGGCGATGGCCAGAGTGGTCGGCGTTGAGGTGGTGAGAAATGACGGTGAAAATCGGGCCGGTGCAGGTGGTGAACGGGGAAGGATCGGGGGACGCTAATAGACGGTAATCGGCGCTGATCTTGTGGGATTTGGTTGGTCAACGAGTGATCGGTTTTGCCAATATCTGGGGTGGCGGGGGCGTTCTCTTGGGTGCGGTCGATACGGTGGCGGATGCGCTCTTTGCATTGTTTGCATTGTTACCATAGATGGCGGGCAGGGGAACGGATGGCAGGAAGATCGATGACAGGAAGATCTGGAGAAATGGAGCGATGAAGGGGCTGTGGGCGTCAGGGCGTGGTTTCGGGAGCGGTACATGTGTACATTATATGGATTTGCCCGGGTTTTTCAAGAGGAAAGTTGAACAGGCCGATTGAGGGGGTGGGGCTGGGCTGTTGCTCCCTGTATCGGTCGCTCCATGTGGCGACTGCCGTACGGTAACGGGTTCTGGCGAAGAAAACATAAACACAGAGGCACAGAGAACACGGAGGGGACTCGCGTAAAGGCGCAGAGACGCGGGGGGGTGAAGGACGAACGAAAGAGGAGGAGGCAGGAATCCGAGGAGGGAGGAAGACTATTCTCGGCTTGGCAGCGAGTGGTTTCCGCGACACGGACCAGTCAATGGCAGTGCCGGCAAGTGGATCCTTGTGCTGCTCACGATTTCTCTGCCAGCAAGCAGGTGGCCGCGTGCAGGCTCTACATCTCGCGTTCGATCCAGGGCGGGGGTCGACGGACATGAAGCGATCTTGTGTAAGTAGACGACATCATATCGGCTTCTTCATCAAGAACTGTGAACAAAGACACCCGAGCCCTTTGATCGTCCTTTCTTTCAGACACTATTCGGACCACGGTCTTGACAAGAGTTGGGTTCCCCGCTCAACTGCGTGCAAGTGTCGGCCATCACGATCGCACTACGTACTTCAGTTCAGGAGGAAGGTGTCCCGATGGATACCCCCACATTGGACCTGAAGACCGGTCTAAAAATGCACCAACAGGGGGATCTGGCCGGTGCGGAGGCGGTGTACCGTTCCATTCTGGAGATCGATCCAGACCATGCCGGTGCATGGCATCTGCTTGGTTTGGTCAGTTTTGCGAAGAAACAGTACCGGCAAGCGAGAACGGAAATCCAGCGGGCGCTTGCAGTTTGCGACACGAAGGCGGTCTACTGGAGTAACTATGGGGCGGTTCTGCGCGAGTTGGGGCTCGCCGAGGAGGCGAAAAGGGCTTGTGAGCGTGCGCTGTCCATTGCCCCGCGATACCCTGACGCGTTATCGAATCTGGCGCTCTGCCTGAGGGACCTGGGCGAGAAGGACCGCGCTTACCACGTGTTCCGCGAGGTGCTGGTCATCGATCCGGACCACCGGGACGCGTTGCAGCATCTGGCCGGCCTCTGCCAGGATCTGGGGCGTGGGGACGAGGCAATTGAATTGTGCAATCGCCGCGTCGAAAAGGCGCCTGACGACGTTGAGGCCTGGTGCGCTCTGGGCGACCTGTGTATGGCGCAGAAACGTCTGGCGGCGGCCGTTCGCGCCTTTCAGAAGGCGGCGTCGCTGACGCCGGAGAATCCCCAGGTTCATCTGTCGCTCGGCAAGGCCCTGGCGGCGCACGGCAAGGTTCCCGATGCGCATGTCACGTTTGCGGAAGCGGCTCGGCTACGACCGGATCGGCCCAGTTGGAAACACCGCCACTTGGGGTACTGGCCGCAGGTGTTCGGCGATCAGGCGGCCGTCGATCAACAGTTTGTCGATCTCGATCGGCAGTTGGACGAGGCGAGGCGGGAAGGATTCGAGTTTGATTGGCGCCGGTGCCTGGAGGACGGCTTCTGCCCCCCGTTTGGGTTGACTCACCACGGACGGTGCTGTCGTGCCCTGAAGGAGAAGTATGCTGGCCTGTTCGCTCCGCACTTTGCCCAGGTCCGCCCGCGGCAGCAACGTTCGGACCGGCTGAGGATCGGTTTTTTGGTGACTGCGGGTCGAGAGGCGGGATTCTTGCGCGACATGGCCCAGATTGCGGCCAGGCTCGACCCCGTGCGATTTGAGGTCGTCGTCATTTGCTCGCGAAGCGGAGTCGAGCAGTGCCGGAAGGCGATTCACTCGCCCCACGTGGATTGGCTTGGCTATCCGCCGAGTTTTGAAGCGGCGGTGGCGGCGATTCGGGCCGTGAGATGCGACATCATCTATCACCGCCAGATTGGGACGCACGTAGACAACTACTTTTTCCCGTTCGCACGGCTGGCGCCCATCCAGTGCACGGGGTGGGCCACGCACGGTACGACGGGAATTGGGGCGGTGGACTACTACATTTCGTCGGACCTGATGGAAGCCGAAGGCTCGGAGAACCAGTACACCGAGCGGTTGTTCCAGTTACACAATACGTTCCCGACCTACCAGGTTCGCATCGCGAGGCCGCGGCCCAGCTCGCGCGAGGAATTCGGGCTGCCCAGCCGGGGTGCCATTTATTTCTGCCCGCAGCGAATCGAGAAGCTGGAGCCGGCCTTCGACCCCCTATTGCGGGGAGTGCTCGAAGCAGACGGTACCGGCACGATCTTGATTCTCAAGGGTCGCCATCCGGCGGCGTTCGCCGAGTTGGTTGGCCGGTTCAGGAAGACGTTGGGACCGGCGGGCGTCGATCGCGTGGCGTTTGCGCCAAATCTTCCGGCCAGGGATTACTACCGGCTGTTTCAGTTGGCCGACGTGATTCTCGACGCGCCCCACTACAGCACGAGCCTCACCGGTTTCGACGCTTGTTCGTTTGGAATACCGATTGTGACCTGGCCGGGGCCCAGGAAGGTGGAGCGTTACGCGCAGGGGATCTATCGCAAGCTGGGGATCGAGGGTCTCACGGTCGGGAGCGCTGAAGACTACGTGGCGACGGCAGCGCGGCTCGGGACCGACCCCGACCTGCGCCGTCATTTCGGCGAACGGATTTTGGAGCGGAGCGAGGTTCTTTTTGAAGACGAGGAGGCAATCAGGGAGCACGAGCACTTTTTTGAGTATGCGTGGGGGCAGCGCGACGCGTTAGGCGAGTAGGAATCAGTCCAGAACTGTGCGAGACGTCAGCCTTTGCTGCGGTTCGCACCACAACGGCAAGGGGAGATCATTATGCTGAGGAGTCATACCAACAAGCGCGGCTTTGCGACCCGAATGATCGATCTGTTTCGGACTCGGCGGAGCGGAAGGACGGTTCCGGCACGGGGGCGGCGGCTTTCGCTGGAGCCGCTCGAGACGCGGACGCTGCTGGCGATTGTGAGCATGAGCGTGGACGAGAACCCGTGTACGGTGGTGGAACGGGAGGGAGGAAGTTGCGTTCTTACGTTTTCGGTCGAGGCGGAGGAAGGAGAAAACCTGCAACAAGCGGGCGACGTCCGCGTGTTCTACAGTGTGAGCGGCCTCGAAGAGTATGAATACTGGGACAGTGGATGCCCGGACGGTGGTAACGTTCTGATCATGGCGAGCGCAGAGCAGTATTCGGCGACGGTCACGGTGACGTTTCTCAACGACGCGATTGCCGACGATCACAAGCTATGCGAGATTGCTTTGACGGGGGCTGAGTCGGCGGACCCATTCGGGGGCGGCGGAGGAGAGTGTTGCTGTGGCGGAGGAGAGTGTTGCGGTGGCGGGGGAGGGGGTTGTTGCGGTATCAGTTACACGATCGCGGAGAATCAGCCGACGGCCACGGTCACGATCCTGGACGACGACGCCTGGGCGATTCAGGTGGAAGCGGACTCGCCCAACGAGATCGCGGAGCGGGACGGCGTGTCGGGCTACACGATTTCGCGGGTGGACGACGGCACTGGGCGGAGCGGGGACACGACGTATGCGATTGCGGTGGATTTCACGATGGCGGGCGATGCGGACTACGGGCTTACTAACGGCCTTGGCGGGATGCTTTCGCCTAGCTGGAACGAGGATACAGATCAGTGGGAATGGCATGTCACCATGCCAGCCGGGGGTGGTGGCGTGGAGGTGGGGCTGCAGTCGCACAATGACGCCGTGAAGGAATCGGACGCGGACGTGACGTTATCGATCGTGAGTGCGAAGAGCGTCAATGGTGCCGGTTGCTTCTGCGGCTCTTTGTACTACGGCCCTGACGGAACCTACGGGCAGACGGGGCCGGAGGCCACGGTGACGATTCTGGACGACGACCATTGGGCCATCGAGGTGGAGCGGACGTCGGCAGAAACCATCGTGGAACGCGGGCCCGGGGATGTTGGCTTCACGGTCACGCGGGTGGATGACGGAACCGGGCGGAGCGGGGATTTGAGTTATGGGGTTTTGGTCGATTTGGCGATGTCGGGTCTGGCCGAGCAGTACACCGACTATAATCTGAGCGACGACGGCGGCTACCTGGCCATCTACGGCGACAAAACCGTGATTGAAGACGGCGATACGACGGCCACCTTGAAGCTGACGCCGGAGAACGATCACAAACGGGAGCCGGATGAAGATGCCGTGATCAGCGTTGAGAACGGCACGAGTTTCGGGTTGACGGGGGGTGTTTATGGGGCTGATCCATCGCAAGGCAGCGATTCGGTGACGATTCTGGACGACGATTGGTGGAAGGTGGGGATTGCTGCTTCTGCAGGCGATGTGGCCGAGCCGGACGACGACAGTTGGGCGATGTACGACGGCAAGTTCACGCTTACGCGCACGAAGGACCGGGATGTCGCCTACGAAATGGATACCTCCTATGCGTTGCAGGTCAAAGTGCAGATTTCGGTGCCTGATCCGTTGGCCGACCCGCAGACGATCGCGACGTATGGTGTGGACTACTCCCTGTGTCCGGGCACCGTCTATGAGGGGGAAAATCCCGGAGAGTTGTTTGCCACGTTCGTCATCCCTCAAGGGGCAACGACCGAGCCGATCGACATGTCGGTGTGGAATGATGCGAAGCCCGAGGAGAATGAAGAAGTCACACTTGCGGTCGTGGGCCCCGCGCCGGGTGCCGGCGATCCCCAGTTCAACGTGGACGGCGCCGCGGCGTCCGCGACGGTGACCATCGAGGACAACGATCACTGGAGCGTGACGTTCGAGCGAGGAGCTCCGAGCGGATCGGAACCGAATGCGATCGAACGGCTGCCGGGTGTGGTTCAGGACTACGGCTACTACCGAGCGACCCGCTTTGACGCCAACCCGGGGGACGACTACAAGGCCAGCGATCGTACCTACCCGATTTCCCTTACGTTCGAAACGACGGGCACGGCGACGTTCAACAGCGATTATACCTTTACTGCACTCGCTGACACCGTGCCAGGCGGAGATCTGGAGGTCATCGGCGGTCCCACCCAGGGCTCGCCCGTCGTGCACGGCGGCGTAACCTACGACACCTGGGCCACAAGCATTCCGATTGGGCTATCGGAGTCGTATGTCCGCGTGAACCCGATTTTCGACTGGCTGGACGAGGGGGAGCCGGGGAACCGCAGTGCGGCCGCCGATCCGGACGACGAAGCGAACCACGGGGAGTATATCGATGGTTCGCTGGTGACGGCCGGTTGGAGCGGGAAGCCGTCGACCTACGACGCGGTCGTCCCCACTCCGGCGGAGAAGAAGCGAGTCGTTATCCATGACGGAGGAATCATTCGGGCCCGAACGGACTCGGACAACGACGGCGATCTGGATGCGGACGATGACGAGAAGGAAAAGGACGCGAACTCGCTGGGACGCGTGATCATGGTAAACAACGACCAGGACGGGGCGAACGAAAACGATAGGGCTCAAACGACGTTCTATGTCTGGCTGGACTCTCTGACCCCGGAAGCCGCTCCGGTGTTGGTCGACGTTTACGTGCCGAATGCTCTCAAGCTCAAGATGTGGGACGCAGCGGCCGGCGGGGCCGAGCTACCGTTCGGCCAGGATGTGAACCCTGCTGACGGGCGGATGGACGAGGGAACGCGGCTTGTAACGCTCGACGCGACTACAACGTCGTATGATGAGACGGTGTATGTCGAAGCGACCGACTACGACGCCGGTCGGCTGACGCTCAATTTGTGCGCGGACGTGGTGAGCGGCGGGCCGGACGGTAGCGACCCCACCTATTACACGACGCTGAAGATCGACGCCTTGGCGATGGCCTTTAACCATGATCCGGCCGACAATTCGGGCGCGGATGGGCTCAATCTTAGAAGTAGCTATACGGCTGGCACCGAGCACGCGGCCCCGGAATGGGTAACTGGTCCCGCCCTGCCTTATCCTTCGCCACGCCCCAATGATGGCCTGGTTGAACAGAACACAGTTCTGTACCTTGCGGGACAAACCGTCACAGTGGGCGGCCGGATTGTCGTCGACACGAAGTACGAGGGTATGGCGATCAAAATCGAGGCAACTGTTACTGGAGGGGCGATTGGGGGGCTTGGAGAAGTGACGTTCATCGTGAACGCGAACGGCGTGTTGGAGCCGCAGGCACCGGCGACGGGCAAGGCGGTCAACGGAGTCGATGACTTCGCGCTGTTCGATGCTTCGAACCCGACGAGCACGGTAATTCGGCGGGAGGAAGCCCGGTTCTATTGGGAAATCACCTACATCGGCGCGAGCATCACTGAAGGTAATGCTACCGGCTCAAACGAGGCCGTTGTTACCGATCCAGTGCTGATGTACACCGTCTTGGGTGTGTGCTCGCCCTGGGACGTGAGCGATGACGCCACGGACAACAGGCATCAGCCGTGGGCTTCAGCCTTGAATTTTGCTACCGCCTCGACCCTGGGAAACGCAAGCGGCCAAGATGCAAACGGCGCGCTGGACGCAATCACGTTTTATGTGTACAACAACAGGCTGTATAATGCAGCGAACAACTATAGCGCCGGCAGCGGCGGTTCATGGGCCGCCCCGGCCGGCAACGGCCCATTCAACTACACTGGCTATATCGCCAATTCTGCGGGCCATGAGAACTGTCGAGATTCGGCTGTAGGCCTTTCCATAACTGCACGGATTCTAGGAATTCCTCTCAATTCTGTGCATAGAACTTCGTTCATCGGCTACAATTACCACTGCTACACTGTGTGGAGCGGTTCCGTGTGGGACTCTTGCCCCGCAATTACACCATTCTTCTCTGGGACAGCGCACGCCACTTACGTAGCTGCGGGGGCCCCAGGCCCAACATCAGTCGAAACAGTAGAAGTCTGGCAGATAGAGTAAACGAGACCGCAGAAGAAAACCACGAAGTGGTTTTCCGGCAGCCGGCAAGTTGGAAAACGGAGGTAGATGAAATGAGGATTGCCTGTGTAGTTGCCGTGCTCTGCGCATTGGGATGTTCGCAAGATGACGGTCCAAGTGTAACCGACAATCTGCACCAACCTGTAACCAGCAATAAACACCAACCTGTAGCCGACAATCAGGAACAACAGGAGCCTGCCTCTGTGACTTTGGAAAACGTCGTCTATTCCCCCGGCGGCTCCCCGAGCCAGCAGCCTCTTATGTGCCTACCCGGCAAAGATTTTCCTGAGGGGCGTGAGATGACCTTCAGAGATCCAGAATCCGGAGAGTTCGTTCATGCCGTGTTTCCTGAAGCCGCAGCGGCACCGGAAAGTCTCGAAGGCAGTTTTGTTCTGCATGGTCATTACCAACGCATACAGAACTGGGACGCCTTCAAACCCACAGATGCTACCAAGCTGATGAAGATACCCCCCGAGGATTACCGATACTTTGTCGTTTCATCATGGGAACATAGAGAGTGAATCGGGCCCCTCGAACAACGGGGAATTCCGGGAATTCCGGGGGAAGTCTGGGGACACGAACCAATATTGTCATACTAGGCACGATGTGTCAGTTTCGCCGGCATGGCTCGCTTAGCAAGATTGGTCATTCCGGGTCTGCCGCATCACGTAAGGAGAGCGCGGGAACCGTCGGCAGCAGGCGTTTTTCTGTGACGAGGACTACTCGCCCTATTTCGAGCTGATGGCGGGGCTATGCATTGGGCATCGCGACCTTCGTAGAGAGTCTGGAACGCGTGGTCGGTCGTGGCCTCCGGCCTGGAAAGGCAGGTCGTCCATCGAAATTGCCCAAACGACCATAATTGGTTCGTGTCCCCGGATTACCACAGGCCATGCTTGGGATTCACGCCTGGCTATCCACGTATCCGACAGAAGTGACTTGGAGGCCATTCTTCAGTTCACGCACGATCTGAACATAGCTGTTTTTAGTCCGTACCATTTTGTTACATACAACTGTACAGATGCGGCAATTGAAGCCGCGGGCATTGTCGGAGTGGCGCTCGGTCCGTCGAATGGGAGATTCGAGAATCCGTTGTACCCCGGTTTTGGAGAGGAGTTTTATATCCTGTCTTGCCCCGCGGTTTTCGGCCAAGATTTGTTGGATGCGGGCGGTGAACAGAACCCCGCGATTGGCGGCCCGTAGGGAACCGAAAAGCGACAGATGGAGCCGTTCAATGCGTCCCGGAAGACGTCATCTCCAATTGCAGGCCACAGCCAGGGTTTCAACCGGTTCTTGCGTTCTACCGATCGGAGGCTGCCCCACAGCCATCGCGTTTGTCGCGCCCATGTGCCAGGGCGCAAGCTGGTGTGGCAGTTCTTGGCGGGTGTTGCTGGATTTCTTGATCGTGGAGGAATAGCAATGCGATACGTGGTTTTTGTCGTGCTGCCCATCATCATGGTGAGTACCGAACGCGTGTGGGGTGCTGCGCCGAACGACTCGGCGACACCTGCCAAGACTGCTTATGTCCAAATCGTCCCTCCTGAGAGCGTGCCGGATCGCCTACCGGCCGGCTTTGACTCGTTCATAGAAGTTGCCAACGAGATCTATGGTCATGTTGTGGCAGACGAAGTCATGTCCATCGAACAGACGCTTCGGAAACACACGCTTTGGCCTCAGGGCAGGGTGATGGATGTTCGTCTCTGTTTTCACTCGGGCGGTGGCGTTCAGTACGTGACGGTGACAGTTCCGGTGGAGCAGGAAAAACGCATACTGCGAATATCCGTCGGCAGAACGGGCATCCATGGCCTAATGCAGTCAGATATGTTCTGGGATGGCATGTGTGAGGTCGTGGTCAACCACGGGAGGATTACTGCATTTCGAGAGTACGAAGTCGATGCCGATGAGAGGGCGGCATACTATGTGGGCTTGCAGGCTGAATGGTCACTCGACGGTGCGCTTATTCGGGAGGAATACCTGGAAGAGCGGCGCCCGATCAGACTGCCGATTGGTGCAAAACCGGCGGACTGAAGTACGGCTCCGGGCTCGGACGCGACTCGGGCCGGTTGCCGGATCTGCTTGATGGCCCTGGAGTATTGTCTCAATCCTTGTCAGTCAACCTCGTGGGAGAATTCGTCATGCAAGGCATCTTGATCATTGCACTGGCATTGCTGCTTGGGATCGCCGAGTTTTCGTCGTGCGTGTTCGCGTCGGAGGTGAACGACGCGGTTGTGCCGATCGAATGCCCCAAGACTCTTCCCGAGGCGATGCCGAAGGAGTTCTCGCATCTGATCGAGGTCGTCAACACACTCCACACACAGGTCGTGGCGGGCGAAATTACCTCGATCAAGGACACCTTGGTGAAACACGGTCTCTTGCCGCGTGGCCACACTTGGCAGATCCGACTCGGATACGGCTCGCTACCCAACAGTGGCATTAGTCATGTGGCTATTACTATCTTCTCCCCTGACGAGCCAAATCGAGGACTCAGCTTTGGTTTTGGCAAACGCGGCGTGAACGAGATTCTCCAGACCAACATGCTCTGGAAAGGAAGCTGCCTGATCGCGGTGAGTAATGGCAAGGTGATGCTCTATCGCGAAAGGGCGGTTGCCCCTGAAGAGGAATCGACTCGCAAATGGTTGTACTTCGTCGGTCTGCAGGTGAAGTGGTCCGATGAAGGGAGTATTGTGAGCGAAGATGTGCTGAAGACGCCGAGCCCGTGGAAGATCGGCAAACCTGTTCCGGAACCATCGGAGTTTCGGTAGGAGGTATGAACATACAGGACTGGATCTCGCTTTCTGCTATGGTCGAACGACGGAGAGGTTGTTTGCGAAGAGCATCTCAAGGAACGAACGCCGTTCAGACTGAATCTCAATCCGAACAGAAAGGAAACGTCGCCATGAGCCTCGCGTATCGCGAGCCGCCGGCAACGCGTATGCCTGGAGCGACTTTATCTATGCCCGAAGAACGAGGCGACTTCCGGTGCGTAGATGATCACCCGAAGGAGGGTTGTGAAATGGAGGCAAGGATATGCACTCGCGCATGATCGGCAGAGGGTTCGCGACAATGGTGTCGCTGCCATTGCTTGTGGTCTTGATGAGCGGCGCGGACCAGCAAGAACAGCCTGCGAGCATCCTCCGCTGCCCGTCCGAGATTCCCGATTCGCTGAAGGGATTCGATACGTTCATTACCGAATCGGATCACCTGCTTACAGCACTGCGCGGACGGCGTCTTGATGCAATTCAGGACGTGATCGGGAAATCTGCGGTGTTCCGCAACGACAATTACTCATAGTGAAAATGCTAGCACTGCTACATTTGAATAATCTCCTTGAGCTTCTTGCCGACGCGGCGGTTCCGCGAGCCTGTTTCCATGGCGTTGATCATGTCGTCCCAGAGTTTGCTGCGTAG
>JAAYAY010000320.1 GCA_012719125.1 Planctomycetaceae bacterium
GCGGAGCGTGCCTGCTACTTTGGCGGACGGCACGGCGGAGCGTGCCTGCTACTTTGGCGGACGGCACGGCGGAGCGTGCCTGCTACTTTGGCGGACGGCACGGCGGAGCGTGCCTGCTACTTTGCAGATCCCCTGGTGGATGGCACGAGCTGGCTTGACACAATTGCCATGGTATTTCAAAATGAAATGGGCGTCTTTCATTTTGAAACAAATAGGTGGGATATGAAGGCGGAAGAACTGGCCCTGTCGGAGTTGCTGGACCTGTCGGAGGGGCGTTTTGATCTGCACGGGCGGCGGTTGGTGCTTCATTCGTCGGACGCGATGGCCCAACTGCGGAAAGACCTGGTCGCGACGGTGGGGGCGGAGCAGGCCCGCCGCCTGCTGACGCGTTTCGGGAATTTCTGGGGGCGAGCCGACGCCGCCGCGATGAAGCGGATCTTTCACTGGGACAGCCTGGAGGATTGGATCAAGGCGGGACCGCGAATGCACACCCTGCAAGGCGTTACCCGTGTGACCATGAAGGCCCTGGACGTCGACTTGGCGGCCGGGCGATTCCAGATGGAAGTCACCTGGCACGACTCAGCCGAGGCCGACGAGCAACGGCTGGCCCTCGGGCCGTCGACGGAACCGGTGTGTTGGACCATGGTTGGCTACGCGAGCGGATATGCGTCGTTCTGCACGGGGCTGGAGGTCTTTTTCGTCGAGGAGAAGTGCCGGGGCAAAGGCGATCGCATCTGTTCGGCCGTGGGCCGGGACCGAACCTCCTGGGGCCAGCAGATCGAGCCCTACGTATCGTACTTCCGGGCCGACGACATTCACGGCCACGTGGTGCGGCTGAGCGAGGAACTCAAGGAGAAGATGAAAGAGATCGCTCGGCAGCGCCGCCGCATCGCCAGCCTGGAGAAGGCGGTCGCCATGACCCCGGTCGAGGTCCACAGCAGCGTCTACAGGCAGGTGATCGAGTTGGCTTCGCGGGTGGCACGCCACGACTCGTCGGTGATCATCACCGGCGAGAGCGGCACGGGCAAGGAAGTGCTGGCCAGGCACATCCACCGGGTCTCGCCTCGCGCAGACGGCCCGTTCCTGGCCGTCAATTGCGGCGCTTTGCCCGAGACGCTGCTGGAAAGCGAGCTATTCGGCCACAAGGCCGGAGCATTTACCGGCGCTTCGCGGGACCGGTTGGGCCTGTTTGAAGAGGCCAACGGCGGCACGGTCTTTCTGGACGAGATCGGGGACGTCTCTCCCAATATGCAGTCCAAACTGCTTCGCGTGTTGCAGGAGCGGGAGATCGTTCGCATTGGCGAGAACCGGCCGCGCAAGGTCGACATTCGCGTGATTGCCGCAAGCAACAAGGACATCAAGCGTGCGGTCAAGGACGGCCGGTTTCGCGAGGACTTGTATTACCGGCTGGGAGTGATCGAGATCGAGGTGCCGCCGCTGCGCGACCGCCCGGAGGATATCGTGTCACTGGCCAGGCACCTGGTCGTTAAAACGGCCACGCGTCTGGGCCTGGAGCGGCTTCGGCTGGATTCCACCGCTCTGGATTGCCTCACTTCGTACACCTGGCCGGGCAACGTGCGGGAACTGGAGAACGTATTGGAGCGGGCTGCCGTGCTGTGCAAGGACGAAGTGATTCGCCCGGAGGATCTGCCCGCCGGCGTTGCTCAAACGATCGCATCGCCGCTCCCATCGTCGGCCGGCGGCGACCAATCGCTGCGGGAAGTCGAGCGGCGGCACATCCAGGCCGTGCTCCAGTCGGTGGGGGGCAACCGCACTCAGGCCGCCAAGATCCTTGGCATCAGCACGGCCACCCTCTGGCGGCACCTTCGGAGACAGTAGTCGGTGGCAAGATCCGAGGTACTCATTCTCGCCTTCCAGCCGGGCTGTCGCGCGCGTAGAATGGCGGAACCTTATGGCTGAAGCCGCGATATCGTCGAGTGCCTCCGAACGGCTATTCGATTTGGTCGGTCGGTTGGCGGCCCAAGACGACTTCGGCGAGGTAGTCCGCGAGATGCAGTCGGGCCATGCGGGCACTTTCGACGGAGTCTGGGGCTCGTCGTGCGCGCTGTTGGCGGCGGCCCTCGCCGGCAAGGGGACCGGCCCGCTCGTGGTCGTGTGTCCCACCCCCGACGACGCGGACGACTTTCTGGACGATTTTGGGCTGTTTTCGAAGAGCACGCCCGATCGTTTCCCGGCACTGGAAGTCCTTTCCGGCGACCGCGTTCTGCTCGACGAGGTGTTCGGCGACCGCGTCCGTGTGCTCAAACGGTTGGCCGGCGAGCAACCGCCCGAGGTTGTGGTTGCCGGCGTCGCCGCCCTGCTCCAGCCCGTTCCCAGCCCGGCCACGATGGCACAGCAAACGCGGTCGATCCGCGTGGGCGAGCGGATCGGCGTCGAGGAACTCACCCGGTGGCTGGTCGAGAACGAATTCCACCGCACCTCGGCCGTTGAACTACCCGGCGAGTTCTCGGTCCGCGGCGGGCTGCTCGACATTTACGCCCCCGACTGGTTCGATCCGGTTCGGGTCGAGTTCTTCGGCGACGAAATCGAGTCGCTCCGCCGATTCGAGGTGTCGGGGCAGCGAAGTCTGGCCCGGCTCGACCGTATCGAACTGACGATGCTCAATCCGGCCGCCGGTCACCAGGCCCACTTCGCCGATCACTTGCCGGCGGGAAGTTGGTTCCTGCTCGTGGAGCCCGAGGAGATCCTGGAAGCAGGCCGGCACTATCTCGCCCGGCGTGAAAGTCCCCAGGAACTGCACAGCACCAATGCCGTGTTGGAGCAGGTGCTCCGATTTCCGTCGGCCACCGCCTCGGCCGTGGCGGCCAGCAGCCTGGAAACCACCTGCCGGCTTCAGGTCGAGTCGGTCGAACGGTTCAGCGGCGACATCGGCAAGGTGCGTGAAGAATTGGAGGCTGCGGGGCTGCGGCACGAGGTCTTCCTTGTGTGCCCCACCGAGGCCGAGGTGGAACGCCTGGCGGAGATCTTCAGTCCCACCCGCCTGGCCGTTGAAGGCCGGCTTCACTTCGTCATCGGCAAGCTGCGCCGCGGGTTCCGCCTGATCAGTGAATCGACCATGCTGCTCTCCAGCAGCGAGTTGTTCCAGCGGACGGACGTTCGCCGGCCGGTCCGTCGCCGGCTGGGAAAGGCCATCGACAGTTTCGTCGATCTGCGCGAAGGCGACCTGGTGGTCCACGTGACCCACGGCATCGGCCGCTACCGCGGCATGAAGCTGCTCGAGAAAGGCGACCAGGTCGAAGAGCATCTGGTGATCGAATTCCAGGAGGCGACCAAGCTCTACGTGCCCGCCTCCAAGATCGGGCTCGTTCAGAAATACGTGGGCGGGGCCAAAAGCCGGCCCAGGTTGGCCAAGCTCGGCGGGCGGCTGTGGGGTCGGCAGAAACAGACGGTCGAGAAGGCCGTTATCGATCTGGCCGCCGACATGATCGAACTTCAGGCCGCTCGATCGGCCCGGCCGGGGATCGCCTTCCCGCCCGACAGCCAGTGGCAACGCGAGTTCGACGCCTCGTTCCCCTACCGCGAGACGGACGATCAGCTCACGACCATCGAGGCGGTCAAAGACGACATGATGCTGCCCCGCCCCATGGACCGCCTGCTATGCGGCGACGTCGGCTTCGGCAAGACCGAGATCGCCATGCGTGCGGCCTTCAAGGCCGTCGAAGCTGGTTACCAGGTGGCGATCCTGGTTCCGACCACGGTGCTGGCCGAGCAGCACTATCGCACGTTCTCCGAGCGAATGGCCGAATTTCCCTTCGAAATCGCCGTGCTGAGCCGGTTCGCCACCCGGAAGGAGCAATCCGAGACGATCCAGCGGTTGGCGTCCGGCGGCATCGACATCGTGATCGGCACACACCGCCTGGCCCAGGCCGACGTCCAGTTCGAGAATCTGGGGCTGGTCATCATCGACGAAGAGCAGCGATTCGGCGTCGAGGTCAAGGAACGGCTCAAGGCCCTGCGTCATATCGTCGACGTGCTTACGATGACCGCCACTCCCATCCCGCGGACACTGCACTTGTCCCTCCTGGGCATTCGCGATATCTCCAATCTGGAGACGCCCCCCGAGGATCGCCTGTCGGTGGAAACCCGCGTGACGCGATTCAACGGGGAGATGATCCGCCACGCCGTCCTCCGCGAATTGAGCAGAAACGGGCAGGCCTTCTTCGTACACAATCGCGTTTCCGACATCGACAAGATCGCTCGGCGCCTGGAAGAAATCGTGCCCGAGGCTCTCATCGGGATCGGCCATGCCCAGATGCCGGAGCATCAACTCGAGCGAGTGATGGCCGATTTCGTTCAGCACAAGTTCGACGTGCTGCTAAGCACCACGATCGTCGAAAGCGGCCTCGACATCCCCAATGCCAACACGATCTTCATCGACGAAGCCGATCGCTACGGGCTTTCGGATCTGCATCAATTGCGGGGGCGGGTCGGGCGTTACAAGCATCGCGCCTACTGCTACCTGCTGATCGATCCCAACAAGCACATCACGCCGAACGCCGCCCGGCGTCTGCGAGCGATCGAAGAGTTCAGCGATCTGGGGGCCGGCTTCGCCGTGGCCATGCGCGACCTGGAGATCCGCGGCGCCGGCAACATCCTCGGAACGCAGCAGAGCGGCCACATCGCCATGGTCGGTTACGAACTCTACTGCGATCTGCTGGAAAAGGCCGTGCGGCTGATGAAGAACCTGACGCCGCGAACGATGGTCGACGTCGACGTGGATCTGCCTTGCGAGGCCTTTCTGCCGGGCCCGTACGTGCCCGACATGCGGCTGAAGATCGATCTCTATCGCCGGCTGGCACGAGTAACCGAACGGCGGCAACTCGAAGACTTCCGGCTGGAACTTGCCGACCGCTTTGGCCCGGTTCCCGGTCCGGTCGAACGGCTTCTGAGCCTGGCGGAATTGCGGATTTCGGCTCACGCCTGGGGAATCCACTCGGTCCGTCTCGAGGATCGCTACGTCGTCTTGGGCTACGGCAATCCACGCAAGATCCGGCGGCTGGCCGAATCAACCGGGCGGCAGTTGCGGGTGGCCGACGACCGAAATGCGTATCTGCTGTTGTCGCAAGAAGTTACGCTTCCAGAAGAAATCGTTGCCCGCGTCAAATCCCTGTTGCAGGCAAGATAGGGTTCCTCCTATAATCCCGCCCTCACTTTTCCGGGGTCCCCTGCGCGACCACGCAGGTGCCGATCCGAACCGACCGGTCCGTTGGGTGGGAAGCTCCTCGTGTCACGAAATCTCTATCCCATACTCCTATCGATTTCGATCGTTCTGGCCATCGTTGTGTACCAGCAACCGAGCCAGGCCCGAAAGTGGATTCGCCAGGCCCAGGTGCGAGGCTCGGAGCTGCTAGGCGAGGCCCTGCATACGACTGCCGTATTGGCCGAAGAGGCCCGGTCGTCGATCTCGCAACCCGGCTACGCCTCAACCAATCCCGCGGCTGGTGCAGCAGTCTCCTCGTTCTCCCCTTACGATCCATCGGCGACCCAAGATCCCTCCTGGACGTATGTCGCCGACGGCAACGCGCCCGCGGCGAACCCGAGACCTTCGGCGTCGCCTCCTTGGACGCCCAACGGGTATTCTCAACCGGCGGCCGCATCGTCAGCGTGGAACACCAACGGTACCCAGAGCTCGACCGGCCCTGCCACCGTCTACCCGCGTGTCCTGGCCAACGGTTCAGACTCGGGGCAGTCGACGTATCCAAGCCAACTGGGGCAGCCGATTCCGCCCTATCCGGCCTCCGGGCAAGACTTCGGACAGACCGGCTCAACTCGCGTTTCGATTGCAGAGAATCCGCTCCGAGCGAGCATGCCCCGAGAGGCCCCGTGGGACACGACGGCCGGCAGCAGTGGAGGTTCGGCATTACCGCCTGTTACCAGTTACCAGGAAGCTCAGCCCCAGCCACAGATCGGCGCTGCCTATCCCAAGGTCCAGTGGGCCGGCGACTGGCGCGACTACCATGGCGTACCCGAAACCGTGAAACCGGCCGACCAGTCGCAATACGGTTTCCTTCCCCCGCCCGACGTCGACACGACCGCGGCTGACGTCAATCGCTACCTGCCGAATCAGCCTCCGGCGCAGACAACCGCGCAGCAGACCGTCCAGCCTTCTTATCCTCCCGGCCAGGTTTCCTCGTCCTCGCCGGCGCATCCGTCCGCCAATCCCTATCCGTATGCTCCACCGGTGCAGCAGCTTCCGGCGGTTCCGGGCGGTGTTTCCGTTGCGTCGGGCCGGGATGTGCCGGTTCCCCGAGGCGCTCAGATGGAAAGCCCCGATCCGGTGGCCGATTTCACTCTCTGTGAAGGGGCCCAGATTCTGGCGCGGGTCGGTTCCGAAATCGTGCTGGCCAGCGAGGTTCTTCCGGTCGCCAACGAGACGCTCAGCACCGTTGAGGGAATCGAAAAGGAGTCGGAACGCAACATCGCCCTGGCGCGGGAGCAACTGGTTCGCCGCATGTTGCCGGGATACATCGACATGAAGCTGCTCTACGTCGACGCCAAGCGGACGCTGCCCCCGGAAGCCATTGAGAACATCAACAAGCAACTCGGCAAACGGTTCGAAGAAGTCGAGGTGGCGGAACGGTTGAAGAAGTTGAAGCTGAACTCGCGGCGCGAGTTGGAGGAGAAGCTCAAGCAGTGGGGTTCTTCCCTGGAACGCGAGAAGCAGGCGTTCATCGAAAAATCGATTGCCCAACAGTGGGTCTTCGAGAAATCTCGCAAGGAGGAAGAGATCAGCCACGAGGAGTTGCTTGGCTATTACCAGGCACACGCGACGGAATACGAGCACCCCACACGCGTGCGGTGGGAACACCTCGAAGTCACTTTCAGCCGCCATCCGGACAAGCGCGAAGCGTGGCAGCTCATTGCCACGATGGGCAATGCCGTGCAGCAAGGCCAGCCTCTGGACAAGGTGGCGAAGGAGCGGTCCGAAGGAATCAAGGCCTCGCAAGGGGGGCAGAACGATTGGCTCACCCAAGGGAGTCTCAAGTCGGAAGTCCTCGACCGTGCTCTCTTTTCTTTGCCTGTGAGGGCCCTGAGCCCGATTCTGGAGGACGAAACAGGTTTCCACATCGTCCGCGTGGTCGAGCGCGAGGACGCCCACCGCACCCCCTTCGAGGAAATGCAGGGCGAGATCCGCGAGCGGCTTCAGGAAGAGCGCAAGGAGGCTCGCCTGAAGGAGTTCCTTGAAAAGCTGCGGGAGGAAATCCCGGTCTCGACCGTCTTCGACGGGCAGACCGCCGATTCCAGAAGCCGCGAGGCCCTGTCGAGCAGCCAGGCCTACTGAACGCCCCCCAGCTTTCGCCGGCCAATGTAGGAGATCTGCAAAGTCCTCTTGTGCCAAGAACAGCAGCAGGCACTTTCCGAGCGCCGCTGGCGGGAAATCGGGATTTCCGGCAGTTCTGCGGACGGCACGGCGGAGCGTGCCGGCTACTTTGCAGTTCCCCTGCCGGCCAGCGCTCCGCGCGTGACAGACGCGGCGCGGGCTGATAGACTCTCCGGTTGGGCCAACGCGCTGCCGCCCGAATCTCGGGTGGCTGGGACAAAACCCCACTGACGATTGGCCGCAGGTTTGTCGAGTCAGAACAGTGTTTCCGGAGATGACTATCATGGCAACGGCTTGGCGCTATGTACGGTTGGCTGGGGTATTCGCGGCGATTCTCTGCTCCCGCACGGAGGCGCAAGACCCGGAAACGAACTACGATGAGAGCCGGGTCCCCTCCTATACGCTCCCCGATCCGCTGGTGTGCAACGACGGCACGCCGGTTGCCGACGAAGCCGTCTGGCGAACTCGCCGCCGTCCGGAGATCCTGGCGATGTTTGAGGAACACGTCTACGGGCGGGCCCCCGGCAAACCCGAAAGTCTGACCTTCGAGGAACGCAGCATCGCACGAGACGCCTTGGGCGGAAAGGCCGTCCGCAAGGAAGTCCGGATTATGGTTGGCCAGGGCGACAAGACCCTGCCCATCGATTTGCTGCTCTACCTGCCTGCGGAGGCCAAGAAACCGGTTCCGGTCTTCCTCGGGCTCAACTTCTACGGCAACCATACCGTCAACGCCGATCCGGGAATCACGCTGTCGTCGGCATGGATGCGGAGTCGTTCAGAAAAAGGCGTCGTCGATAATCGGGCTACGGAGAAGTCGCGCGGCGCGAGTTCCCAACTCTGGGCCATTGACGATATCCTGGCACGGGGCTACGGACTTGCCACCGTCTACTACGGGGACATCGACCCAGACTTCGACGACGACTTCCAGAACGGCGTCCATCCGCTGTTCTACAAGCCGGGACAAACGAAGCCGGCACCTGACGAGTGGGGGTCTATTGCCGCGTGGGCCTGGGGACTCAGCCGGGTCATGGACTACCTGGAAACGGACAAACTCGTCGACTCCAAACGCGTCGCGGTCATGGGACATTCGCGTCTGGGAAAGACAGCCCTTTGGGCCGGTGCGACCGACCAACGCTTTGCCCTGGTAATCTCGAACAATTCCGGTTGCGGCGGAGCCGCCTTGAGCCGCCGCGAGTTCGGCGAGACGGTCAGGCGGATCAACACGAGCTTCCCGCATTGGTTCTGCGACAATTTCGTGAGGTACAACGACCGCGTACCCGATTTGCCGGTAGACCAGCACATGCTGATCGCGCTGGCGGCGCCCAGGCCGGTGTACGTGGCCAGTGCCTCGGAAGATCTCTGGGCCGACCCTCGGGGCGAGTTCCTGGCCGCCAAGGGGGCCGATCCCGTCTATCGCCTGCTGGGGACCGACGGCCTCGCGGCGGAAGAAATGCCTGCTGCGGAACAGCCTGTCACGAGCAGGATCGGCTACCACCTGCGCAGCGGCAAACACAGTGTGACCGAGTACGACTGGCAGCGATACCTGGATTTCGCCGACAAGCACCTCGCGCCGTAACGGGTTTTAGTGTCTTTGTGCTGGACTTGTGCGCATGGTGCGCGCATGTTTGTGAAGGTTGGGTTGCGGGCTTGCCCGGCCTTGGTATCTTACTTCCGAGAAGTTGTTGCGTTTGAGTCAAGTTCTGGCGAACTCGGCCTTGGTCTGAGATGGAACCTCGTTAGTCTTCTTCGCCGCTGTTGGAGATGTCGATCTCCTCCACCGATTCGTATTCGTCTTCGCGGCAGAAGAGTAGTTCAGACTTCTCGTCGTCGTAATCGAGAATCAGATCTCCCACGGCCTCGGCCGCGACGACGTCGAGCACGAGCACGAGCGTACCCTCATACTCGAACGCGATGTCGTCCTCGCGGTGCTCATCGATCACGAGGTCGGCTCCCTTTTCCGACATGGCAATTCGGAAGCACTTTCCGGCCTCGTCGACTTCTTCCAGAACGGCGGTGCGCAACCGCTGGGCGGCGGATTCGGTGATTTGCATCCAAAGCGTCTCCAGTTTGGCTGGAGCCTTTCTCGGTCGTTAGGAGAATTGCAGCCCCCTCACTGTACCGGTACTGCCCCATACCCACAAGCCCGCACCCAGCGTTGCGACAACTTTTCGAGTAATCGAACATGAGGTAAATACTGCCCTGTCGACAAACATTCATGACTGCGGAGGTTGCCGAGTTTCTGCATCTTCTCTGAATTGACATGCTCTGGACTTTGAGGCATCTCGCCCAGCGGGGGCAAAAAAAGGGCCACTGCCGGAGAAACCGGCGTGGCCCATCGTGTCAATCCCATTCTCTGCCAGGAGAGGACTATCCGGCTTCCTTGTGCTGCAAGGGTGCCCGCGACGGCGCCATCTTCCAGTGCGGGCCGGGAATGATATTTGGATGTTGGAGGCCATGGGGGCCGACTGCTCCGTCAGCCCTGCCATCCCATTGGTGGGAGTCGATTTCGGCGAGCACTTGCTCGGCCACCTCGACGGCCTCGGCTCCATGCTCGCCGGTGACCCGGGGTTGCCTGGGCATTCGCAGGCTCTCGACGAAATCATTCAGTTCGGCCGCCAGGGCGTCGATCCCTTCCGCTCGCAGCGTCTTGTAGGGCAAATGCTCATCCAGGAAACGTTCGCGGTAGTGATCGATTTCCTCCGCCGTCAGGTTTTCGGCATCAAACTGCCGCTGTTGAAGCATCCGGCTCGGCCGAATAATCGCGGTCTCGCGCGCGGCGAAATCGATCGAGGAGTAAGCTTGGCTGGTCCAGACGCTCATGCGGCGTACCGGCTCGCGGCTGACACGGGAGGCGTTCAGGGACGCCACGGCACCGTTCTCGAATTCGAGCCGCGCGGCGGCGACATCTTCGTGGCCGCCGACCACCGAGAAACCGACGGCGTCGATGCGGCGTACCGGACTGCGAACCAGCGAGAGGACCAGGTCGATGTCGTGGATCATCAGATCCAGAACGACCCCCACGTCGAGGCTTCGGAAAGTGAATCCGCTGGCACGAACGGCTTCGATGTACTTGGCGTCGTGCAGATGCTCCACCGAACCGCTGAAGGCCGGGTTGAATCGTTCCACGTGCCCGACCTGAAGAACGACCCGGCCGGCCTTGGCGGCCTGGACGAGTTCCCAGGCATCCTGGGACGTCAGGGCGAGCGGTTTCTCCATGAGAACGTGAACGCCGCCGGCCAGAAGTTCCAGGCCGATCCGATGATGGTGAGCGGTGGGGGCCGCGACAACCGCCGCGTCGATTTCCGGAATCAGTTCCCGGTAGTCTTCCACGGCGTGGCAGCCGCACTGGGCCGCGACGCGTTTCCGTTGAGCCGCCACAGGATCGGCCACGCCGATCAGGGCGATGTCTTCGCGCGCTGCCGCTTTCTGGGCGTGAAATCCACCCAGCCGGCCCGCGCCGATCACGGCCAATCGCAATGGGTTCACGCCGCCCTCCTCCGTTCCCGGCCTCGTCCGTGGGCTCCATCCTGCTGGCGCTCAACGAAGTCCAGGAGGCGGTTGACGTGCAGGTTGAGTTCCCCCTTCCCGTTGAGGATCTCTCGGGCGTTTTCCAGCCCCACTTTTGCGCGGTAGAGAAGCCGGTAGGCCTCGGAGAGGGCCTCGATCTCGGCCTGCTCGAAGTTGTTGCGTTTCAGGGCGACGATGTTGATACATCGTGGGCGGGCAGGGTGGCCTTCCACGAGAACGTAGGGCGGCACATCGCAACGGACGGCGCTGAGACCGCCGACGAACGCATAGCTGCCCACGGTCGCGTAGTGATGAACGGCCACGCTTCCCGAGAGGATCGCGTGGTCGTGGACGTGGACGTGGCCGCCCAGCAACGTGCTGTTGGTGATGATGACGTGATTGCCGATCCGGCAATCGTGCGCGACGTGGCAGCCTGCCATCAGGAAGTTGCTGTTCCCGATCTGCGTCACGCCCTCTTCCTTCTCCGAGCCCCGGTTGATCGTTACCGATTCCCGGATGATGTTGTCGTCTCCGATGAGAACCCTGGTGTCGGTCCCGCCATAGGAGACGTCTTGCGGCTCGCCGCCGATGACGGTGCCCGGATAGATTTGATTGTTCTCTCCCAGTTCCACGTGGCCCATCAAGGTCACGCCGCTGTGGAGATATGTACCGCGTCCAATCTTGACATTCGGACCAATCACACAGAAGGGTCCGATGGAGACTTCATCCGCGATCTCGGCACGCGGATCGATCGAGACCTGGTCCGCAACGTGAATAGCCATTACCGACTCCTGCTAGGTACTGGGGAAGCGACCTGCCCCGGGGGTGCCCGGCGGTCTTCCTCTCCTGGCTGTGGTTGTCGTGGAATGGCTGCGTATTGAAAGGGACGGGAGAGCGTTCCCGATCCGTCATTTCAAGCGCAGCGCCGGTGTTCGAGTGCCATGCCGCACTCGACCTGGATCGCGCGAACGAGTTCGGCGTTCAGGCTGTGCCCGCTTCGGTAGGCCACGAAATGCCCGATGAGGTCGCAACCGGCCAAGGCCAGGTCGCCGATCAGGTCGAGCAGCTTGTGGCGGACACACTCGTCCGGGAAGCGAAGCTGGTTATCGATCGGCCCGTCGGGGCCGAACACGAGCAGGTCGGCGCAGGTCGTACGATGTCCGAGCCCCTGGGAGCGAAGCCATTGGGCCTCCTCCTGGAGCAGGAACGTCCGGGCCGCGCTCAGTTCCGAACAGAACGCCTCAGGAGATACGACCACCTGGCAGCTCTGAGCATCGATCGGAGAATCGTGGCCGTAGTCCAGGTGGTACTTGACGACCGGGTGCGAGCCCACGGGAGGCCGGGCCTCGACCCAACTCCTCTCGTTGCCCAGAAAGATGACCCGATCGACGATCCGCATTCGACGATCCGCCGGTTGCCGGACGGCACCCGCGGATTCCAGTACCCGCACGAAGGCCTCGCTCGAACCGTCGCAGCCGGGCATTTCGGACTGGTTCGTCCAGACCTCGCAGTTGTCGATCTGCAGGCCGGACAGGGCCGCCATCACGTGCTCCACCATATCCACGCGGGCCTCGCCGCACTGAAGCGTCGTGCGGCGAGGGACTTCCACGCGATGGGACACGTTGGCGGGGATCCGGGGGAATCCGTCCATGTCCTCGCGAACGAAGACGATTCCGGTGTCAACCGGCGCCGGCCGGAACTCGAGCCTGACGTCGCGGCCGCTCCAGTAGCCGAAACCTTCGACAACGGCGGTTTCGGCGAGAGTGCGTTGCTTCCGAGGTGTGAACATCAATCGCACGCGTCATCCATGACTTAGTGTGATGTTTCTGCCGGTGCGACGCCGACGAGCATCCTTGCCCGACGGTTCACCGCCGCTTGGCAGCCGTCCGGGATCGCTGCCGCCGGCTACTTTCGATAGGTCGGCGGGTAGCCGCTCGGCACCGTGTTCTGAGCCGGATACGGAATGGTCGTGCGACCGCCCGTTCCTCCGGTCCGAGCCTTCAGATTAGCCAGGATTTGGTTGGTGATATCCAACTGAGGATGGAACCAGACAAGGTCTTTCTGGATCTCGGTAAGAACATTGCCGGGTTGGTTCTCGTCGGCTTCGGGCGATTGGCTCATGTAGCGGATGACCACGGCGAGTCCGTTATGGGAAGCGAAGTTCGCCACCTCGATCTTGACGCCTTCGTAGATCTCCTTGTAGATCGCCGCTTCCTGCTGCAGGAATTCCTTGCGCTGCACCTGGATATCGATCTGCATCTGGGCGCGCTCGCTGGCGAGGAACTTCTCCTTGTCCTTGTACTCCTGCGAGCCCGGCTTGTATCTCTGAAGCTCTTCGGCCTGCCTCTGGAGTTCATCGGCACGTTGCTTCATCTTGTCGTCTTCTGCCTGGACCCGCGTCTTCAGCCGGGCCATTTCCTCGATGAATCGCGGATGTTCCTTGAAGATCCGACTGATGTCGATCACAGCAATCTGCGAAACCGGCCGGACTTGTTGCGCGGTCGGTTGCGCCATCGGGTTGGTCTGGGCGAAAGCGTTGCAGGCCACCAGACCAAACAACAACCCCAACGCTGCCACAAAGAAATGGGTCTTCTTCACTTCAGCACTCCTTGCTCAAAAAAAGGTCGTCCTTGACCCAGCGACCGCTGCCGGATAGCGGCGCGCCAACGGATGTGTTGGCCGATCACAAGGGCTTGCCTTGAGAGGCGGTATTCTGCCGCGAAAGGCCGCTTCGGTAAAGACCAGATATTCCGGACTCTAAGAAACGCGCCTAACCCATTAGAGCAAAGCAGGTTACGGCAGAGCCATCCCCCCCGCTCGGTACTTGGAATCGGATCACTGCATGTGGCCGGACCGAGAATCCCCCGAACAACTCCATGTTGCTTCCCCTGTACGCCGCTCGCACGCTCTTGGTTCGCCGGATTTCTCGAATCTACTCCCCTTGCCGATTTGAACGCTTGGGAACTCGCTTTGACAGAATCTCGCGGCCTCGCTATTCTTCGCCCGCTTTCCTTCCGCCGGGGCACCAGACCCTGGCCCGCCAACCGACCAAGAGCCACATCCTCGGAGTCTTGAAGTCGTGCACGCCTCACCCAGTGTCTTGATCGTCGATCGTTCCGAAGAGACTCGCGAAGTCCTGGAAACGGCCCTCGAAAAGCGAGGAATTCGAACTCTTTGTGCAGCCCGCATTCACCGTGCGGCCGAAATGGCGCGAGCTCAACAGCCCGATCTGATCGTGCTCGATCTGGAACTCGATCGTTCCAACCTCGGCCAAGTCTGTGCGAAATTCCAGGCCGAGGCCGATTGCCAGCAACCTCCGATGGTGTTGTTGGGATCGATGCAGAAGGCTCCCGCGAATCCGCATTGCGAAATCGTCGCCAAACCCTATCACTACGGCCTCCTCATTCGTAAAATTGAGGAGATTCTGGAGACGTTGAACCGGGACTCGCGAAAACCGGCCTAGCCCTTGGTTTGGCCTGCACTAGTCCCGACTGACGATGGCCCGGCGGGAGTGGTATAGGTGCCTTCACTGTTTGTGATCCGCGGCAACGATCAGGGATCTCGTTTCGAGTTTGCCGAGGGAACGACTTCCATCGGCCGGGACGCCTCCAACGATATCCAACTCCACGACACCGAGGTTTCGCGGCGTCACGCCCAGATTTACGGCTCCAAGGACGTCTACACGGTCAGCGATCTGGACAGCTCGAACGGGACTTTCGTCAACGGGCGTCCGGTGGAAGCCCATCGGCTGGAAAGCGGCGACCACCTCCAGATCGGCCGGACGCTCATGCTGTTCACGCAGCCTCCGGGCGCGCCGGAAGTCGATCTGAGCGACAAGGTGGCCATCTCTTCCGACAAAGCCTTCGGCGATCAGTCCCACATCGTTCACTCCGTGAGCCATGAGGAGAGCAGCCACTTCTTCGAATTGTCGCCGCAGGTGGAACAGAGCGCCTGGCTGGCCCGTGCCCGGGGCAATCTGCAGGCCATGTATCGAGCGGCGCTGGCGGTGAGTCAGACTCTCGACATCGACAAGCTGTTGCACCGCATCATGGAGCTGATCTTCGAGTCCGTGGAGGCCGACCGCGGCTGCGTGATGCTGACCGATGCCGATACGGGGCGGCTCCAGCCGAAGGTCCAGCGGACTCGCCGCAATTCCAAGGACGGCGACCGCATCACGATCAGCGAGACGATCCTCGATTACGTGATGGAGAACGGGGAAGGCGTTCTCACGAGCGACGCTCAGCAGGACGATCGCTGGAATCCGGCGGCGAGCATCGTTCGCATGGGGATCCGGGAGGCCATCTGCGTTCCCATGCGCGGGCGTTACGATATTGTCGGGGTGATCTACATCGACACTTCCACAAGCCCTCAGGAACTGATGCTCAAGGGCGTCGCCAACCGGTTCAGCGAAGACCACCTGAAGCTGATGGTGGCCATCGCCCACCAGGCCGCCCTCGCCGTGGAAGACACGCGCTACTACTCGGCCATGGTCCAGGCGGAACGCCTGGCCGCCGTCGGGCAGACGATTGCCACGCTCTCCCACCACATCAAAAATATTCTCCAGGGCATTCGAGGCGGCAGTTACCTGATCGAAATGGGGCTCTCCGAGCACGACGAGACAGTCGTCCGCAAGGGCTGGAAGATCGTCGAGAAGAATCAGAACAAGATCTCCGCCCTGGTGCTCGACATGCTCACCTTCAGCAAGGAACGGGAGCCCGATCTCCAGCCTGCCGACATCAATCGGGTCGTTTGCGACGTCGTGGAATTGATGCAAGCGCACGCAGCGGACCTGGATGTCGCCGTGCACTGCCGCCTTGCGGACGACATTCCCACCCTCGTGTTCGACCCCGAAGGCATGCATCGCGCCATCCTCAACGTGATCACCAACGCGATCGACGCCGCGGCGGATTCCGAACGGTCGGGGAACGTCGAGGTTGCGACGGCGTATCTCCCGGAGGACGGGAAAATCCAGGTGAGCATCCGCGACGACGGTCCCGGGATTCCTGCCGACGAGATGGAAGCGCTCTTCCGGCCCTTCGTGTCCTCCAAGAAGAGTCGTGGGACCGGGCTCGGTTTGCCGGTCAGCCAGAAGATCCTCAGCGAACACGGCGGACGGATTGCCGTGGAATCCTATCCGGGCAAGGGGAGTTGCTTTTCCCTGGAACTGCCGGCCGTCGCTCCCGGAACCGGCCGCGAGGCTACTTCGCAAACCACCATCGAAGAGCCCTGATCCTTGCCTTTTCTGCGGCGATCGCTACATTTCCCTGTCGGGCACAGGGCTCCTGTGAATACCCGCAGAGATCGATGAATTGGGGAATGAACATGGCCGATTCGGTTTACAAGAAGATCACACTCGTCGGAACCTCAGAAAACTCGTTCAGCGAGGCGGCCTCGGTGGCCATTGCCAAGGCTGCCGAGACCGTCAAGCACATGAGCTGGTTTGAGGTCGTCGAGCAACGAGGCAGCATCGTTGACGGAAAAATCCAGCAGTTTCAGGTGACGCTCAGCGTGGGATTCCGGGTGGAATAAGCCACATTCTTGGCTGCCTGGCCAGTCTGACGCGGTTTAGTGTCTTTGTGCTGGACTTATGCGCATGGTGCGCGCATGTTTGTGAAGGTTGGGTTGCGGGCTTGCCCGGCTCTGGGAAGTCACCGGCCGCCGAAGACCGCTCGTTTACAGAGGACTCCATCCCCTGCCGGCGTTTTCGCCCACAAACGGGTTCGTTCGCCTCTCCTGGCCGACTGTTGTGGCAGGTCCGTGCCCCGACAGGAGTACCGTGTCGTCGGGCAGGCAGAATAGCTTGGTCTTGATTCCCGCGGCCAGTTGGGCGAAGTCGCCATCGGGGAAGTCGGTCCTTCCGATCGAACCCTGAAAGATCACGTCCCCCACGAACACCACGCCGGGATTCTGTCCGTCGACGCGAAAGACCACGTGGCCGGCTGAGTGTCCGGGGAATTCCCGAATATGCAGGTCGAATCCGGCCGCCGCGTAAACGTCGCCATCGGAAACGGTGTGATCGGCCGGGGGACTGGTCAGATTCGCGCCGAACATGACCGACAGGTTCTTTCGCGGATCCGACAGCTTATCGACTTCGTTCCGGCCAATCACGAGTGGGCAGTCGGGCCACCTCAGTTTGAGGGATTCGTTGCCCCCTATGTGGTCGCTATGGCCGTGCGTATTGAGGATCGCCGCGGGAGAAAGCCCCTGTTTCTCGATGCTCGCAATGACCGCCTCGGGGTCCAGGCCGGGGTCGATCACGAGGCAGTCCTCGCGCTCGGGTCGCCAGAAGACGTAGGTATTCTGCTGAAAAGCGGCGGAAACGACGACTCGAATCTCCAAATCGTGGAACTTCACGAAGTGACCTCCCGGAGCAGACCGAAATTGGGTAAAATGCGGCTTCTACTAAAGGAAGACTGATCGCAATGCAGTTCACCGGCTGGGCAAGAAAGCCTCGTTGCACGAAACATTGTAATTCTGCCAGACGTATTACGCGATAACGACCAAGAGGACAGAAAGAGTCCAAATGCGGCGTGTTGCATTGAACGTGTCATGGAGGACCCCGAACGCCGCCCTTGATTCCAGGGCACAGTCTGACGGCGTTCTGACCCAATCGGCAAGGGAGTGTACTTGATGTCGTTTTATTCTCACCGACTCGGCAAACGGCTTATCTTCCCGGTGGTTCTTTCAGCCGCGTGTATGGTTTCCGCCGCGATTGCCCAGGATTATCGCGGCCAGGCCGCACCCGACTCGCGAGGAGCCGCCTTCGTCGCGCAGGCGCCTGCCCAAGCGAGCCAACAGAAGCCCCAGTATGAGGTAGCAGAGCGTTCGACGCCTGTTGCCGACCGGGCCAGGCAGATCCTCGCTCAGCGCGATCCCAACGAGCATCCGCTGATGCCGTGTCTCCGCTGGGCCTACGACGGGATCGACGATCTCGAACGGATCCAGGACTACCAGGCGCGGATGGTCAAACGCGAACGGATCAACGGCGAGCTTGGCGAGTACGAGTGCATGTTCGTCAAGATTCGCCACCGCCCGTTCAGCGTTTACATGTATTTCCTCGGTCCCGACGGCAAGAAGGGACAGGAAGTGATCTACCGGGAAGACGCCAATGACGGCAAGATGCTGGCTCACGGGGTCGGCTTTCAGAAGATGTTCGGCACGGTTCCACTCGACCCGACCGGGCAGATTGCGATGAAAGACAACCGCTACCCGATCACCGAGATCGGACTGGTCACCCTGGTTCGCCGGCTCATCGAGGTGGGCGAACAGGACATCAAATACGGCGAGTGCGAGGTCAAGTTCTATCCGGGCGCCAAGATCGAAGATCGCGTTTGCACCTGCATTCAGGTCGTTCACCCGACGCCGCGCCGGAATTTTCGCTTCCACGTGGCCCGAATCTATGTGGACGATGAGCTGAACGTGCCCATCCGCTACGAGTCCTACGATTGGCCGGCGGAAGAGGGGGGCAAGCCGCAACTCCTCGAAGAATACACCTACTTGAACCTCAAGTTGAACAACGGGTTCACCGACGCCGATTTCGACGTTCACAATCCCAACTACCAGTTCAACGCGAAGTAGGCCGACGACGAGATAGTCACCAAGTGGAACGAGCAGCGGCCTCGCCTCCCCTGGAAACGGAGGGGCGAGGTCGTTGCTGTTTGGCAGCGCAGGTGGAGCAGCATGATTCTGGAAGAATCGTTCCTCTTCTTCCCCTCGCGCTATCCGGAGGGCGAGTGGAATCCGCCGGGCCTCGACTTCGAAGACGTCGAGTTCCGATCGGCGGACGGAACGCGACTGCACGGATGGTACGTCGCCCACGAGACTCCGCGAGCCGCGATCTTGTTCAGCCACGGCAATGCTGGGAACCTCAGCCACCGGGCCGGCACGGCCCGGATTCTCCACGAACTGGTGGGGGCGACGGTGCTGATGTACGACTATCGCGGGTACGGCCGCAGCGAGGGCCGTCCCGGTGAGCAAGGTATCCTCGAGGACGGCCGGGCGGCTCGGGCGTGGCTCGCCGAACGAGCCGGGATCGATCCGCGGCAGGTCGTGCTCATGGGCCGTTCCCTGGGTGGGGCGGTGGCCGTCGACCTGGCCCAGGACGGCGCCCGAGCCCTGGTCCTGGAAAGCACCTTCACCTCGGTTCCCGATATGGCTGCGGTCCACTACCCTTGGCTCCCCTTCCGACAATTCCTCCGAAATCGCTTTGATTCGGCGGCGAAGATCAAGTCGTTTCGAGGGCCGTTGCTGCAGAGCCATGGCGACGCCGATCGGATCGTTCCTTTCGAGATCGGGCGCCGGCTGTACGACCTGGCCAACGATCCCAAGCGGTTTCTGGTGATCGAAGGGGGCGACCATAACGACCCCCAGCCGGTGGAATACTACGCCGAACTGGCCGAGTTTCTCGACAGTCTGCCGTAGCCGCGAATTGCTCGCAATCAGCCACCCGGCATGCTAGGATGGCCACCCTCAGAAGACTCGTTGAGGGAGGAGCATTCTCGTGAGCAGCAACCGCAGGCAAAAGGTCGTCGCGATCCTGATCGTTCTCCTCATGGGGCAGACTCTGCCGACACGGGCCCAGGAACCGTACGCGATTCCGCTCCGGAATCCGTCGTTTGCGGAAGGTGTGGATCAGCACGGCGTGCCGCTGGAGTGGTCGAGGTACGGGAGCGGCGGCGAGGAACAGAAGCTGCAAGTGACCAGGGAGGACGACGGGCACGCATCGCTTCTCATTGCCGACGGCGATCGAAGCACCGAGATCGGCGTGACGCAAACGGTCGCTCTGAAAGGGGGCGACACCTATCGAGCCGCCGTCAAGGTCCGCGGTGTTGAGGGGGCCTCCTCGTCGGGAGCCTATCTGCAATTGCGATTTCTGCCTTCGAACCAGTACGCCCAAACCGGACTGGCGACCGAATCGGCCGGCCGGTACTCCGAAGTCTCCGTCGTCGCCACGGCCCCTCCCGATACCACGCAGGCCACCCTCTATCTCTACACCCATCGGGAACCCAGGCTGCAGATCGTTGTGACCGACGTCCGGCTCACGGGCGGGCATCCCGCACCGCCGCCTCCGCCCCCTCCGCCCCCCGCCCCGGTTCCGCCGCAGTACGAAACGCTCAAGGACTTGCACGTTGAGATCCCCCTGGTGCAGGAAGGGAAGGTCTGTGCGGCCCTGGTGGTTCCCGCTTCCAGCCTCTACCGGGCTGCCGCGGAGAAGATCCAGCGGACGATTCAGGAACGGACCGGCGTACTGCTGCCCATCGTGAACGACGATTCTGCGCAAGCCGGCGTGCCCCTCCAGCAGAACCTGATCGTGCTGGGAAATCGCTCCACCAACAAGACCGTCAATTCGCTCTATGACCACTACTACTGCCTCGTCGATCTCAAGTATCCGGGGCCCGAAGGGTTCGTTGTCCGCACGGTGCACAATCCGTACGGCAACGGAAACAGCGTTGTCGTCGTGGGTGGGAGCGATCCGATCGGCGTCGACCGGGGCGCCGAGTCGCTGGCCCGCGTGCTGGCAAGCGCCGCCTCGGGCAACGGCCGGCTGGCGATCGGCTGGACGATGGAGACGCAACTCGGCAAGGGGGTCGCCGTGCCGACCGACATCCGGCAGTTCGAGACCTGGGAGGCGTCGCGCGGTTACGGCTCGATCGGTTACTTCGGCTGGTGCAGCATCAGCAAGCAGATGGCCATGTACTACATGACGGGCAACGAGGCCTGCGCTCGAGAGGTCGTCCGCCTGGCGTTTCCCGACGCCCAGGCGATCCGCGATATCGAAGAGACCGACGGCGAACGGATCGAGAACAAGCACGATCCGCTGGCCGGCTTCTACCACTACAACGCCCACATGGCGATCCTGTTCTGGGACCTGATCGAAGAGAGCCCGGCGTTCAGCGACGAAGAGCGACTGAACATCACCAACGCCTTTGCCCGGCAACTCAACCACCGCAAAGGCGAGGGGATCTACGGGCTCACCAGGCCGCCGCGGAGCGTCGGCTCCCGGCACGGGCAATGGTCGGCCGTCTCGCTGTATTGTCTGGGGAGATACTTCGATAAGGACTACCCGAACCCGATCTGGGCCCAGTGCGTCCGCGGGGGCCAACTGGCCTTCGGCTCTCTGCACGAACATGCCTGGATCGCCGGCGAGAGCGACAACCTTTTCTGGTACAGCACGGGCATCGCCCCCATCTTCACCTACATGACGCTCAGCGGCGACCGCAGGCCGCTCGAAAACGGCGTGGTTACCCAACTCCTGCGGGGCCAGGAGATGCTCGTTTCCGGGCGGGCTGGGGACTGGGCTCTCAACTCGGCGTCGATCGGCATGCTGAACAAGGCGGCCTACCTGACGGGCGACGGTCGCTGGTCGTACTACCGCGACCGGACCGGCGTCGATACGGGCATTTTCCGGCTCGGGCAGTCGTTCTGGCCCGGCGAGACCGTCGCGCCGCAACCGCCCACCGACCTCGTGGGAAAATGGAGCGTCAACCGGCTCCCCGAGCCGGCCTGGGCAGCCCGCGACAGCGGATTGCCGCTGGAGCAGTCGTTCTACTTCGGTTCCTATCGCAGCGCCGTCGACGCTTCGGGCGATTACATTCTGCTCGACGGCTTCAACGGCGCCTCCCGGAATCCCTACCACACCTTCGACATTCTGCAACTGCGGCTGGGCGGCCAGACGGTTCTCGACGGATACCACAACCAGGTGCTGACCAGCGCCGACGGCATGGTCGAGCCGGCCGTGGCCATGAATGCCGCACTGGTGCATGCCGACGTCGTCGGTTCCACGGCGACGGCCGTTGGAGAAGTGCCCGGCATGGCCTTCTGCAATTGGCGGCGCATGCTCGCCCAGCGAACGGGCCGCTATGCGCTCGTGGTCGACGATCTCACCTTCCGAGCCGACAGCCAAAACATGTCGGTCACCACGAGCTGGCAGGCTCCTGGCGGCCGCTGGGACGCCGCGGGGCAGCGGATCCGGGCAGCGGGCGTGGAACTGCGATCGTGCGACGTTCAGCATGCCCGGGGGAGCGGCGCCGTCACGCTGGAGTGGAACGGTGCGGTGAAGGAGCAGCAGCATCGGCTTGCCTTCTACCTGATCGCGCCGGCGGCAACCGACGGGGCCGGCTCGCCGGCCTGCCTCCGGGTGGCCGAGAATGCGGCCGCCGTCGCTCTGCCGCAGCCGGCCCTGGCGATCGCCGGGGAGTATCGCGGCACGGCCGCCGAGTTGGCCGTTCTGGCCGAAGACCATCTTTACGGACGCGGGCTGACCAGCGCGGGGATCGACGGCGAACTCGTGGCGAGCGACAGGCCGATCGACATCGACTGGGATTTCGCGACGGGAACCGCTCACGTCGTCGTCGCACAGCCGACGCGGCTGCGTCTTTCCGTGGCAGAGCCGTCTGCACTCCGGGTGGACGGGAAGCCGGTCGCCGTCGAGCAGGCGAATGCGGCCGCGGTTCTTTCCTTGCCGGCGGGGCGTCACGTGATCACCGGGGCGCCCGTGGCGCCGGACCGACTTGCCGGGCTTTCGGACGCGCTCCGGCAGGTGCTGAAGGCCGGCCTGGAGGAACGTGCTGGGCAGCTTGCTGCCGCCGGGAAGACCGGCGAACTGCCTTCCGTGGAGCGTCGGGTCGCTTTTTCCTATCAGGCCGGCGGCCGGATCGCCGATATGGTCGGACTCGAGTCGTTTGGCGACGCCCGGCTGGCCGTGGCGGTGGGCAAATCGGTTCATCTTCTGGCGGCGGGCGGCGACCTGGTCCGCAAGCTGGAGACGGACGGCGACATTCGCGTGCTCCACTGGTGGCCCGAACCGGGTCTGCTCCTGGCCGGCTGCGTGGACGAGAAGGTGATCGCCTTCGACGCCGGCGGAGAGCGCAAGTGGACTTTCACTTCCGAGATGGACCCGGCCGTGTACGAAGCGGCCAAGACCTACTGGTTCAAGTCGGCCCCGGGGCACGAGGGGATCCACGGCCTGTACACGGGAGCCTTTGACGAAGGCAAGAACCGATGCTTCGTGGGGAGCGCGTGCACGCTGGAGATCCTCGACGAGAACGGGAGCCTGGTGAAACGGACGCCCACGTTCTGGGGACCGGGACGCAAGTTCCTGCTTGTGGACGCGGCGGACGGAAGCCGGAACCTGCTGATCTCGCGGTGGCCGAACGGGACGGACGAGCTTTCCCTCGTTGGCAGTCGGTCGATGTCGGTTACGGGCCGTGGGTATTACGGGGTTCCGGCCGGGCATTCGTTTGTGGGCGGGTGGTCGGCCCAGAATCGGACCGGGCTGTTTCTCGACGACCTCAACGGCGACGGGGATCTCGAAGTGGCGACGGCCGTCAATGGAACGTGGAATCGAGTGACGGTCTATTCCCTGTCCGGCAAGGCCCTGCACAATGCCCAGTTCGGTCCGGGCGCCGGCACGGCGCTGCGGTCGCGGATGCGGGACATGGACGTGGCCGACCTCAACGGCGACGGCAAGAGAGAGATTCTTGTCGGTCTTTCGGAAGGGTTGGTGGTCTGTCTGGATCATGCGTGTGGGAAGGTCTGGTCGACGCGGCTGGCCAGCCCGCCGCTGTCGATTCAATGCGTGGTCGATGGCACGTCGGCACGTGGGATCGTCGTCGGTTGCGACGATGGAACCGTGGTTGGCCTCGATTCAGGAGGGACACCGGTTCGCATCGGCCGGGTGACCGGGCGTCCGACGCATCGGCAAGTGCTTTCGAATGAGGCCGGTCCGGTGGTCGTGTTGGGGACGGACAAGGGGGAAGTGCTGGGTCTGGGGAAAGCGGGGAACACTGATCGACACTGATCGACGCTGATTAGTTGGACAGCGCCACTTGGAGCAGTTGCTAGCAATCGCAACTTGCTGAGGGTCGCTCGTTTACGCCCAGCCGCAGGCGCCGGCTTCCGTAGTGCGGCCGGCGCCTGCGGCTGGGCGTTAAACGATTGCACTCGAACGGGTTCAGGTTCTCAGGTTGCGTTGAAGTGGCCCTGTCCAATTAGGGTGTGGCGGCGTGAACTTTCCGAACTTTCCCAAGATGACGGGAAAAAATCTGGACCCTTTTGGCTCAGAAGGGTGGTTTTCTTGGCCGGGAGTTCGTGAGGAGGTGCCCGGGCACGTATGCGGTGGGGGGCGGCTGACGGTGTGGGATTGTCGTTTCATGGCGGAGGTCGGGGGATTGCGTGGAGGGCTGAGTTGATTATAGCAAGTACTGTACGGATGTCCATATTCTTTTTGAACAGTGGAGGAGGTTTCTTGGTGGGGATCGTGGTATGGGGATGATACTGGGACGATACGGACACCGTGACGCTGAAGGGGTATACCCTTTCTGAGGCAGGGGAATTGGGGGGGCAGGAGAATTGTCTAAGGGGTGGTGTTGTGCGTGCGGGGCCAGGGGCGGGCCTGGTGAGCACCTCGTTCACGGTACGTGAGAAGAAGACATGTACAGTGTTGTACTGGCAGGATGTCCTGTGTCCGGCGTTGACCCTGATCTCGGGGAATCCCTTCAGGCTTGTTCGTGAGGTGAGCGTACGGCAGGTTACCTCCTCGCCCTTCCTCAAGCACTGGCAGAATGCCAGTGGCACCCTAGGTGTCGGCGGCAGGCAGAATCGGTACCAGTTTGTCAGCGGTGGTGGTACCGGTTAGCGGGTTGCCCGGCGGGTGGAAAGAGGGGCCGTGTTGCGGGATTTGAGTTTCCGCCGGGGGTAAGGCGAGA
>JAAYAY010000321.1 GCA_012719125.1 Planctomycetaceae bacterium
ACGGGCGACATTCTTCACCCAGAGTCTACTGGGTGTCCTATCGGGTGTCAAACGCTTTTTGCCGGGTGTACAGAAACCTCGGGAAAACCAGAGCGAAACCCGATTCCGCCAATCACAACGCAAACAACGTCAACAATGCACACCGCGCAGCACCTGTCGTATTCACCACAACCGTATGTGCTCCCCAGCCACCCCACGATATTGGCAGAATCCGCTCCCCGTTGACCAACTTCCACCCCCCGCAGGGTCTCTACTGTCTTCGACGTTGTTTTTCCTACTCCTCGCCTCCAACCATCCCCAACGTTCAACCAAACTCCTTGCAGGCCTTCAACTTAGATAAGGTACTCCCAACTACGGCATTCCCCCCTTTTGCATGGTAGTCAAATTGATTCTGCGCACCCGACGACGCCGTAAACCATTACATAACAACACGATAACGATCGCCGTTCGATGGAGCAATCGATCGATAAGTGCACCAACCGCCAACTAAGCCCGCAACCATTTCACAACAGAAAATCAGTGAGTCGCCAGCGCACTCCGACCTCGATCTTTGACAACTGAAGTGCGTCGAGAGACTCGTGAAGAGAGGAAGTCATGAGAAGTTGACAACGGAAACCTCGCTTGCTCCGCGAACAAACTCCTTTACGCGGAGCGATGATTGTTTCCGACAGCAATTCCCTCCCCCCGTCCTGAATCAAGATCTTTCGTCTGAATCACGAACCACCGTATGCCTCACCCTCATTGCCGTCCCCATTACAGGAGGGGTAGACCCCTCTGTAAAGATCGGCCACACTGTCACCAACGGCAATCGAGTACACCCGGATAGTACACACCATAGAGGCACTTCCATGACACTCTCACTGCGGACGCTGCTCTCTCTTTCTCTCGTCGCACTGGCACTGCCAACCTGGGCCTCTGCCGACGCCCCCATCTCCACCCGCGAGTTCGAGATCAGAAACGACCGAGCCTATCTGGGGGGCCAGCCGGTGGAACTTTGGGGGCTGCGATGTGGTAATGCCCTGCACAGTACCGTAATTACCGAGCGGCACATCCGCAATCTCGACAACATGGCCGCCCACGGAATCAACCTGATCGGCGTCTACATCCAGGGGAGCAACGCCGGCTGGCCCGATCCCGACGCGGCCGCCAACGGCTTCACTCGCGACGGCAAGCTGCGGTCCTACACGGCCGAACGACTCGAAAGCCTGATTCGCGAGGCCGACCGCCGCGGAATGGTCGTGATGGTCGGGCTGTTCAGCCCCCGCAAGGACCAGGACTTCTACGACGAGGCGGCCGTCAAGCAGGCGATAGAACAAGCGGCCGGCTTCCTCCAAGAGCGGAAGCTGCGGAACGTCTTCGTCGACATCATGCACGAATACAGCCACCCCGAGCGGATCGATCACCCCATCTTCCGCGAACCCGACGGGGCCGCCAAGAAAGCCAAATTGACGGCGTGGTTCAAAGCAGTCGCCCCCGAAATCGAAGCGGGGATATGCCCCGACAGCCGGTCCGAAACCGCCGATTCCTACCCCGGTATGGACGTGCGAATCATCCAGAAGAACATGCCGATCCCGGCCCAAGGCTTCGTCGTCAACGTCGAGACCCAACGCCAGGACGCCTACCAGAACGACGGCGTCTTCAACCAGACAAACCTCGACTACATCTTCGCCGATTGCCGGCGATTCAAAGAAGCTCCCAACGCGGCCATGCTGTTCCATGCCGGTTTCATCCAGGGAATCACCAACTATAGCGGGAGCGCGCCCCACGCCGAGATGGGTGGCCACGGCACCGGCTCCCGCGATCGGGGTGTGCGGTTCTACTACCAGTGGGTTCGCGACAACGTGGGCCGGTGGGAATATCCACGTCACGTCCCTGCGGCAGCCGGGCTGTAGCAGATCGGGTGGGAGGAGATTCTTCCCATGTTGTCCACAACCGGATCGGCCCAACGGTATGCACTTTAGTCCGGACCGTGCGTGAACTCTCCGTGCGGCCCGTCCGTCATTCCCGCGGAGGCGGGAATGACGTGGTGGTTCAAGTATTCGAGGGGAAAAACGATGAACGGTGGAATGGGAAAGAGACGGGGCAGAAACGCGTTCACCTTGGTGGAACTTCTGGTGGTGATCGCCATCATCGGCATCCTGATTGCCCTGCTGCTGCCGGCCGTCCAGGCCGCACGCGAAGCGGCACGGCGGATGAAGTGCTCGAACAACCTGAAACAGATCGGGCTGGCCCTGCACAACTACGAACTGAGCTACCGAACGCTTCCGCCGGGGGCGCTGGTCCGGCAGCAACCCGGTGGAGGCCTCTGGACCGGCTACCTCGGGCCCCACGCCCGAATCCTCCCGTTCATCGAAATGAACAACGTTACCGACGCCATGGACGTTAACACCGGCTACGGCGACCTCGTCAACACCGAGGCCGTCGGACGTGTGATCCCCGGTTTCCTGTGCCCGAGCGAAACCAACGACGAACCGTTGAATCATTCCAAGTTCGGCCTGATCGGCGGCGTCAACTACGGCTTCTGCATGGGCGACTGGTACGTGTGGAACGGCTTCAACTCGCCCTGCCCCCCCTGTCGCTCGGCCTTCGGCATCAATTTCGGACGCCGCTGGGCCGACTTCTCCGACGGCGTCAGCAACACCCTGCTCGCCTCCGAAGTGAAAAACTATCAGGTGACGATCCGCGACTGCGGGAGCTTCTCAACCATCAACGATCCAAACAACGTCCCGCCCCCCTCGGCCGACCCGCTGACGGTCTGCCCCGAATACGAAGGCAGCGGCTGCACCGTGTTTCGCAACGCCCACACCCAGTGGGCCGAGATGTCGGTCCATCACAACGGCTTCACCACCGCCTGGCCTCCCAACAAGGTCACCCCGGGCGGCCCCGGCCTGAGCGAACCCGACGTCGACGTGATCAGCGCTCGAGAACGCCTGGGCGGACCCACCTTCGCCGCCATTACCTCCCGCAGCTATCACCCCGGCGGCGTTCAATCCCTGCTGGGCGACGGCTCCGTGCGGTTCATGTCGGAGACGATGGACGGCCAGATCTGGCGAGCCCTGGGAACGGTCGCCGGCCGTGAAGTCATTCCCGCCGACAACTTCTGACCCGAATTATTGACGGGTGGCACGCTCAGAGCGCAGCGATGGGCGTGAATGGTCAGGTCACCACGCCCATCGCTGCGCTCTGGGCGTGCCACCCGCCTACTCTTCGATCCATTCCAGGCCGGTCTCTTCCTGGACGCGATTTTCATAGTCGCCCAGCAGTCCGCCGATCAGATCCCAGTTCCTGGTCCGGCGGATCTCGATATCGCCCTGCCGATTGACGCGGATGATGCTCTCGTCGTTCACGCCGACTTCTTCCAATTCGTCGGGCGAAGGTTCGTCGCCGTCGCGGCTGACGATGCGGAGGAGCGTCTTTCCCGTCATCTCGATAAACTGCATGGCGATCCGCCTGTTGGTCGATTCTGCAATTGCCCGATAGAGTGGCGTGCCCCCTATCCTACTTCGGTTGGGTGTCGAACGTCAATCACCGACCGCCGCCCGCATCCGCCCGCACAGATCCAGCATCTGGTCGACCGTGAGTTCTTCCGCCCGAGCGGTGGGGAGCAAGCCCATTTCGCCAATGACGGCGTCGACTTCCGGCTTGCCGAGCCGGTTCTTGTAAGCGCTCAACAACTCGCTGCGTAAGAACTTGCGGCGATGGAAGAACATCGACCGGGCAAATTGGTGCAAATATGCACGATCGGCAATCCGGTCGCGAAGTCGCTGATCGAGCGTCACCTGGATGATCGCCGACGTTACCTTCGGACGAGGCCAGAACACCGACGGCGACATGACCCGCAGGATCTCGGTCCGGCACTGGCACTGCATCCAGACGCTCAATGCCCCGTAGTCCTTCGTTTTCGGCCGGGCCACGATCCGATCGGCCAGTTCCTTCTGAATCGTGACCGTCATCTGCCGGGGCGGCCAGTCGAGCATCAGCAGGTTCGACATGAGCGGCGTGGCCACGTGGTACGGAAGATTGGCCACCAGCTTGAAACAGCGCCCGGATTCTGCATCCAACTCCGCCTTGACGGCCTCCAGGAGCTGGGGTGCAAGATGGTTCTTGTTTTTGAGCACGTCGAACTGGAGCATGCGGATATTGTCGAAATGGCTCAATTCCTCGCCCGCCAGGGCGTGGAGATTGGCGTCGACTTCGACCGTCACCACCGAAGCCACCCGGGGCGCCATCAGCGCGCTGAGCGAGCCGGTGCCGGTGCCCACTTCGAGCACCACGTCATTCTGCTGCAGATCGGCCGCATCGACCAGGGCGTGCTGCAAGTTCAGGTCGATGAGAAAATTCTGACCCAGCTTGGCGCGAGGCTGAATGCCGATTTCGGCAAACTTCGCGCGAAGGAACGACTGGGTCTGCTTCTTGCTGGGTTCATTGGCCATCACCATGACTTGCTCTCGATGAACCGCTGCACGTACTTGGCGAGAATGTCGGTCTCCAGGTTGACCCGGTCGCCCACCTTCATCTTGCCGAGGGTCGTCACGGCCAGCGTGAAGGGGATCAAGGCGACGCTGAACCGGTCGGGTTCGCTGGCCACGATCGTGAGGCTCACGCCGTCGACGGCAATGGACCCTTTCGAAGCCATCTCCCGGGCCTGAGCGCGGGGGACGCTGAACCAGTAGTCGGACCAATCGCCCTGGTCGATCTTCTCGATCAGCTTCCCCGTGGCGTCGATGTGGCCGCTGACGAAGTGGCCGCCAAGGCGATCGCCCACGGCCAGGGCCCGCTCGAGGTTGACGGGACTGCCGGCTTTCAAGTCGCCGAGATTGGTTCGCGACAGCGTCTCGGGACCGGCCTGAAAAGCCATGGTACTCCGGTCGGCCTCGACCACGGTCAGGCAGCACCCGTTGACCGAGATGCTATCGGCCACCTTGGTTTCGGCAGCGATCTTGGGCTCTTCGACCACCAGCGTACAGCCGGGCGGCTCCGAGCGGATTTCGGCGATACGGCCCAAGGCTTCGACGATTCCGGAAAACATTCTGTGTTTCCTCAGCAAAGCAAGCGATACACTGGACGGTGGCACGGGGCAGCAAACTCCTTATCTTACCACCGGAAGGGTGGGCCGGGAAGGAAGAGAGAAGGGAGAAGGTGGAAGCGTGAATGACGACAACGCGGTCCTTGACGTAGGTCGCAAGAGTCACGGCTAGCCACTTTGAGGGGTGGATGTTCGTTTGACCCGGGGGCGGGGAGAATGTGCGGAACCTCGGGGTCTCAGGAAAGCAGTTGGTGACGAGGAGTGGACCGTTGATCTCCATCAAGCCGCATCATTTCGTCGACATCGTCACGGCTTTGGGTGAGGGGCGTTCCGATCCTGAACCGCATCCCTACGGGCATGCGGTGCACACCGTGACCAGGCAAATCCTTGCGGACCCCGACGTGAAGCTCCGGATGGAGTTCGGGGCCGACGACATCTGCTCCCCCTGCTGCCACAACGTCGACGGGTTGTGCGACGACACGATCGACATCTCCTTCAGACCTCAGGCTCCGGAATCCAAGCGAGAGTACAACCTGTTACTCGATCAGCGGTGGGCGGAACGCCTTGATATTGAGGAAGGCGACGTCCTGACTGCTCGAGAATTCTGCCGGCGCATCCGGGATCGCGCCGGCGATATCACCGACATCTATCGAGAGACCCCAACCGACCGCACGGCCGCAAGGCAATCGAAGCTGGAGAAGGGAGTCGCCGAGTTTCTGGATCAGGATCGATAGCGGAGAATGAACATGCCCATTATGCACAGCGTCTACCGTGAGTCGGGTACAGTCACCATCGATCGCGAGGCCTGCAAGGAATGCGGCGCGTGCGCCCGAATATGTCCTTCCGAGGTGCTGAGGTTGGACAACGGAAGCGTTCAGGTTTGCAGGAGTGCCTTCGACTGCATCGCCTGCGGCCATTGCATGATGGTTTGTCCGGAAGGCGCCGTAACGGTGACCGGTCGCGGCATCTCGCCCGACGACCTGCTGCCCTTGCCGCCGCAGGAGGAACGGGCCAATGCGGAACAACTGACTGCCTTGATGCTGTCGCGGCGCAGCGTTCGCCGCTTCAGCGATCGTGACGTCGAACCGGAACTGCTCGAACGCGTCGTCGAGATGGCTTCGACGGCCCCCATGGGCATCCCGCCCTGGGACGTGGGCTGCGTCACCATTCGCGGCCGCGAAGAAGTGCAGCGGCTTGCCGGCAAGATTGTCAAGGACTACGAGGGGTTTCTCAAGATCTTCTGGCTGTTCAAGATCATGGGGCTCTTTTGGGGAAAGGCGAAGCGCGACATGTTCACCCACTTCGTGCGTCCCCTGGCCGAGACCTACGTTCGCGGCCGCCGCGAGGGCCGCGACCACCTGTTCTACGACGCACCGGCCGTGCTCATCTTTCACCATTCCCCCTACGCCGATGCCGTCGACGCCACGATAGCCTGCACCTACGCCATGCTGGCGGCCGAGTCGCTCGGCCTGGGAACCACGATGATCGGCGGGGCTCCGCCCATTTTGGCGAGGAACAAGGCGCTGAGCCGAAGCCTGGGTATTCCCGACGATCACACGCCGACGATTTCGTTGATCGTGGGCCATCCGGCCACGCACTTCCGCCGGGCGATTCGGCGGCGGTTTGTGAGTTGAGTCAGTCTTGCGTGGCTATCCCGGAATAGCCTCTCGCTCCAATTCGATCTTGGAGACGCGATACCCTGCACTCTCAACATCCCTGATTGCTGATGAGATAGCCGCTTGGAGAGACTCTGAGCTGCGTTCGAACAGCAACTCCATGCCGTCGACATGCCCACGGATCGAGGCATCTGTGCATCCGGCGTTGCCAAGCGCGTCTGTGGCGTCAAGCGTCTCGTCATGGGTCATTTGCGAGGAAGGCACGATCACGCTAAATCGGTAGTCTGTCATAGTGCTCCGCGTACCTCAACGCAGCCCGGATGTGCTTGTTCGGGTGATCTGCCAACCGCGATGCTCTCCTCGTGGTCTTGGGACAACCTTGATTCTACCATGCTCCGTTGGCACAGCGAAGTTGGACCATCGGCACTCTGCCAAGGCCTCTGCGTCAGGGCTCCGTTCTTAGGCTGCCCGTTATCCCCCGCCCCGCTAGGCAACCGGCCCCCGATCCGTCAAAATGAGCGGTTCTTGCGATCGTCGGGTGGGCTCCCCGTAGGCCCTGAGAGGGCGGGTGAGTCAGAAGGATATTCCCCCGGACACCCCCGTTTCCCCCTGTTTTTGAGGAAGATGACCATGAGTTCGACCATTGTTGACATCCACGCACGGCAAATTCTCGATAGCCGGGGCAACCCGACGGTGGAAGTGGACGTCCAGCTTGCCGACGGTTCGTTCGGTCGAGCGGCCGTCCCCAGCGGCGCCAGCACCGGCGTCCACGAGGCCTGGGAGCTTCGCGACGGCGACAAAGAAAAATACCTCGGCAAGGGGGTACTCCAGGCCGTCGCCAACGTGAACGACAAGCTGGCCGACGAACTCTGCGGGATGGATGCCCGCGACCAGATCGCCCTCGACTACCGCATGATCGAGCTGGACGGCAGCGAGAACAAGAAGAACCTCGGTGCCAACGCCATCCTCGGCGTCTCGCTGGCCACCGCCCACGCGGCGGCCGACTACTGCGGGCTGCCCCTCTACCGCTACCTCGGCGGCGCCGGCGCCCGGATCATCCCCGCCCCGATGATGAACATCATCAACGGCGGCCAGCACGCCGACAACGCCGTCGACGTCCAGGAATTCATGATCATGCCCCTCGGCTTCGAGTGCTTCAGCGACGCCATCCGCTGCGGCTGCGAGGTCTTCCACAACCTGAAGAAGGTTCTGCAGGGCAAGAAGCTGGCCACCAACGTGGGCGACGAAGGCGGCTTCGCTCCCGACCTGAAGAGCAACTCCGAAGCCCTCGAGGTGATCGAAGAGGCCGTCGGCAAGGCCGGCTACGAGCTCGGCAAGCAGGTCTACATTGCCTTGGACGTCGCCTCCAGCGAACTGTACGACAAGGAGTCGAAGACCTACACCATGGACGGCAAGAAGATCAGCTCGGCCGGCATGGTCGACGTGCTCGCCGCGTGGTGCGACAAGTACCCGATCGTCTCCATCGAGGACGGCTGCGACGAAGACGACTGGGAAGGCTGGAAGATCATGACCGACAAGCTGGGCGGCAAGATCCAGCTCGTGGGCGACGACCTGTTCGTGACCAACACGAAGCGGCTCCAGCGCGGCATCGACGAAGGGATCGCCAACAGCATCCTCATCAAGGTGAACCAGATCGGGTCGGTCACCGAGACGATCGAGTCGATCGAGCTGGCCCGCCGCAACGGCTACACCAGCGTGACCAGCCACCGCAGCGGCGAGACCGAAGACGCCACGATCGCCGACCTGGCCGTCGCCCTGGGCACGGGCCAGATCAAGACCGGCTCGGCCTCCCGCACCGACCGCATGGCCAAGTACAACCAACTCCTGCGGATCGAAGAGCAACTCGGCGCCGCCGCCATATACGGTGGCCCGCTGTTCGCGAAGAAGTAGCCCACAAGACGCGGCAGTCCGAAGAACACAGCGGCCGGATCGTCTCCAGTGAAACGATCCGGCCGTTTCTGCATACTCCTGGCAAAACACCGTTGTTCCACGTTTCAGTGCCACGCCGGAATCCATCGCGCGGAATTCCGGATCTCACGCTTCACCCCTCAACGTCGATCAAAAGCGACTACAAGTCGTCGCACTCCAAAGGGATCGACGGCACACAGAGTGTGCCTGCTACCTCGTCAGCTCTTCGATCGCAGTCGCCACCGCTTGGCGCCGCTGGTAAATCGGCCGCGGGTCGGTGGCGAAGGTCGTCATGTCCTTGGTGATCGCCTCCGGCACCTCCAGCAATTGTTGAAACTCCTTTCGTTTCGATTCAGGCAAGTCTTTGCCCTTCTTCGCCAGTAGCTCGCGGAGCATGTAGAGATACTCGTAGTCTTCGACGCCTTCACGGAGCATCTCCCAGCGGATGCTGCTGACCGGCGGTTCCAGCACGGGCGTGCTGCTTGGGGTAGCGGCCGCCAAGGGCGGGTAGATGAACCGGCCGTCGCCGTTGCCCCAGAAGGACTTGGTGCCTTTGGGGGTCGAATAGCCGCTCACGTAGCCCATGGGGTCCTCGTACGGGTTCTGGGGCTGGTCGGGATAGGCGGCCGACGAGGTCCAGTAGTTCGACTGCCACACGAGCGTGCCCACGATATTCCGCTGCCAGGCCTGCCAGTGCCAGACTCGCAGTTCCGTGGCCGGGTGGTCGATGAACAAGGTGCAGTAAGGCGCCTTGGGTCCGCAGCACACATACCACCAGAACCGCTCGCCATGTGCCCGCCGGGCTTCGGCGGCCGCGTGGTCGTAGTTGTGGCTCACGGGGCACCACACGTTCACGTGGGCGTCGAACTGGTCGCTCGGCTGTTCGGTGATCATCCGCACCAGGCCGGGCGCGTACTTTTCCAGCCGCTTCATGCCGTTGGCGACAAACTCGTAGTCCTTCGGATCGGGTTCGTCGAACCAGTAGACGAAGGCCATATCGAGCCAGCCCTTCTCGCGCAGGTGGGCTTCGATCTGCTGCACCTGGCTGGCGAACATGGCTTGATACTGGGGTGTGTCTTCGCCAAACCCTTCGATGCTGGGATCGTGCCGGGCGTGGAACGTCCCCCCGCCCATCCCCTGAATGCCCAGGCGGAAGTTGTTGAAGCCGTATTGCTTCACCGCCCGCTCCATGGCCTTGTCGAAGGCCGTGAAATCGACCTCCGCCCGGGGCGGGTCGGCCTCGGGCAGGAACTTCACCCGGATCGGGTCGAGCGGCGTGGGATCGTAGGGACTGATCCGATGCTCGCCAAAGCTCTTCAGATAGAGGTCGACGACCTTTCGTTTGTCTTCCTCCGTCTTCAGCCCGTGGTAGCGGTAAACCTCACCTGGCGAGAATCCGAAGGCGGTCTTGAGGTGGTTCTGTTTGGGGAGGGTGAAGTCCCAGACGTGCAACAGAATGGGTGCCTTAGCGGAGAAACCCTCCGCTTTCAAGGCCAGAGTTGCGTGGTAGTCGCCCGGCTTGGCATCCTCGGGGACATGCACCAGGACCCAAAGGGGCTGATTGTGTCCGGCCTCGACGTCGATCGGCGTATCGAGCGGCGGCAAGGCGTCGGGCCAGTAGTCGCGCACGCCGGTTGCGTCGGTGGGGTGGTCGACGAAGTGGTAGTAGGTGCGGAGAACTTGCATCTTGTCGGTTCCGATCGTCGCACCGCTGTCGGGCTGCTTCAGGGACGACAGGCTCGCCGTGAGTCCTTTCAGGTCCTTCTCCGCCCGGACAACGACCTGGACCGCCTCGCAGTCGTTTCGGGCCGTGGCCATCTTCGCGACGGGGAAACCTTCGAAGGCGGGATTCTCTGGCAACTTCCGGGTACGTGGAACCTTGTGCGCTGCATCACACCACCACACGGTTGCTCCATCTTTCACGCTGCCTAGCCGTTGTCCGTAATCCGAGCGGTAGTAGTCGGGTACGGTATAGCCGAGTGTTACCTGAATCATGGACACTGGATCGTCGCTTTGAACGAAGAGGTCCAGTGTGCGATTCCCCGGTCGATCAGAAGGAAGGGGAAGCGAAGTGGTGATCGTTCGACCGGGGACGATCGTGTCGCGAAGAACGGGAGCTCCGCCCAGCTCGGATCGCAGCCCCTCGGTGGTACCCATCACCTTCATCCGAACGGAGCGGTCTCCTTGATTTCGAATGGTGACCTGCAAGCCGGCCTGCCTTCCTTCACTCGCATCGCGTAGGAGTAGCTGCTCCACGGCCAATGGGCCCTTTGAGCTGTCGAGTTCCGCATACACCGTCTTGCCCGTCCCGTCAGACGCCTCGCCGTCCAGTTCTGCGTCGAACTCCACGCGATCGACTTGAAACGAGCTTTCGCCCTCGCCACGAAGCCGCAGGAAGACAACGCCGGCCGGGAACATGGCTTCGGGCAAAGCCGCCTCGACGCTCCCTACGGCGCCCTGCGACGCCGCGGCCTGCCAACTTTCACCGTCGACGCTCACCTCCGCCACACACGCACCGCGGATATAATGATTGACGTTCAGCGAGATCCGCCCGTCCTTGAATTTGCGGCCCGGCACCTCGAATCGATAGACGACCTCATTGCCGGTCCCAAAGGTCCAACGGTTGCTGTTGAAACCGGTCGTCGTCCGCAGCAACGTTCGGTGATAGTTACTCCCCTCGTGGCTGAAGGTGCCGCGGAACCGGTAGCGGCCGTCGCGGATCGATTCGCCCTCGCCGAGCACGATCGAACCGACGGCGGTATGGACGGGCAATACCGGTGCGACCCGCACCGAGTCGAAATGATGGCTCCCCTCTGCGCTCCATTGGCCGACGCGAAGCGTGCCGCTCTTCACGCCGTCGGGCACGCGGAACACGTGACCGACCGTCTGCCATTCCGAGGCTAGTTGATAATGGTCGCGATTGGCGAATGTGGGCCCGCTGACCGCACAGCCTCCGCCACCGTCGACCCGCCGCGCCTTCATCTCGAACCGGTAGAGCCCCGCAGGCTCGAAGGCGACGCCATCGCAACTCCAGTAGTTGGACGAGGCTTCCGTGCCCTTTCCGGTGACTTCCAGCACACTCTGGTCGGCCCAGCGCCCTTGGCCGCCGGAGAGTCGCCAGGCCAGGGGCTGATCGGCATGGGCCGGATCCGCCTGACGGAACTCCGTGTTGGGTACCGGAACATCCGCCTGAACCGCACAGGCCGAGAGGAGCAAGACCGAGAAGCAGCCCAAAAGTCGCCCTATTTGTGTTCCCATCCCGTCGCCCTTTCCTGTTGCGGGGACATTGCAGAATCAACCGATGCGCATCTGTTGTAGAGCGCAGGATCAGGCGAGTCAACGATTGGGCTGTTGGAGTCCAGGCTTTAGCCTGCTGTGGATGAGATACCGCACGTAATCCGGCAGGCTGAAGCCTGTACTCTAACAATCGTCACTCCGCGCCGGTCGCGCCGTCGCCCTCCCAGAACGGCCGGATGGACTGGACGCCGAACAACCGGCAGTCCGGTCTGGCCTTCTGAAAGGCTTCGATGCTCTTTTGAGAGAGATGGCGGCACCCGAAGACGTTGCACGTCGTCAGGCGCGGCAACGTGGTCAGTCTCTCCAGGGCGCCGTCGCGAAGCGGTGTGGCAACGAAACAGACGGTTTCGAGATTCTCGAGCGGTTCGAGGCGGTGCAATCCGCGTCCTGAGAGACGATTGTGGCTCAAATCGAGCCGCCGCAGAGAGACGATCTCGCCCAACGCGCCCATGTCGTCGTCGCTCACCTCGGTGTAGGCAAGATCGAGATCCTCAAGGTGCTTGAGCCGCGCCAGATGCTTGAGGCCGGCGCCGGTGACGGGGTTCTGACTCAGGTTGAGAACCCGCAGGTCCTTGCAGTCGGCCAGCTCGGCCAGAAAATCGTCGGTCACTTTGGCGTCGATCAGGCGGATCTCGACGATCCGATCGTAGACGCCGATGGGTGTCGCCCGGTGGTCGCCGTCGCGATAGTAGGCGCCCAACGGCCGCATCCAGTCCGGCCCTGCCCGTTCCACGCGGACGAGTCCGCCGCGCTGGTGGATCTGTCCGATCAACGCGCACTTCCGCCGATGTTCCTGCCAGGTCGGCGACGCCAGTACGGCCGCGACGGCAGCCACCGCGGGAATCAACACCAGGATCAGAACCAGCCAACGAAGAAGGGAGTTGTTTCTCATGATTCACAGATACCGCTGATAGGCCGCCACGGCCAGCGTGTCGCAACGCTCGTTTTCGGGGTGGCCCGAATGGCCGCGAACGTGGGTGAAGCGAACCTGGTGTTTGGCGAGCAGTTCGTCAAGACGTCGCCAGAGGTCCTCATTCTTGACCGGTTTCAAGGTCTTGCCTTCCTTGCGTCGCCAGCCGTTGGCCTTCCATTTGGGCATCCATTCCGAGATTCCCTTGCCGACGTAGGTGCTGTCGCTCACCAGTTCGACCCGCGCGGAGCGTTTCAGGGCCTCGAGTCCGCGAATGACGGCGATGAGCTCCATGCGGTTGTTGGTGGTTTCTCGTTCGCCGCCGGCCTGCTCGATTTCCTTGCCGGAAGCCGGATGGCGAAGCACGAACGCCCAGCCGCCCGGGCCCGGGTTTCCGCTGCACGCTCCATCGGTGAAAAGGACGACTTCAGCGTCTGTCGGTTTCGTCATGGTTGCGAAGAGGTGGGAGGGAAACGTTGTGTCAGAGGAATGCTGGAATACTGGAATAGTGGACTGATGGAGTGATGTCACGTGCCGCCATCCCGGCAGTTCTCGTTTCTCAACATCATTCCGTTACCCCATCGTTCCGTCATTTCAGTCCCCCAATCTTCCATCATTCCCGCCGACCCTACCTGGCGTCGGCGGCGGGCGTGCGCCCGTTGGTGGTCTGCCCGTTGGAGTTGACGGGGCCGAGTCGTGCCCGGTCCAGTCGCGACGACTTGCTGAATTCATCGAAATCGGCGGTGAGCGGCGAGTCGAGAATCGGTTTCTGCTCGATCTGCCAGGGCAGACGCACGGTGAAGGTGCTGCCCGTGCCCAACTCGCTTTGCACGGTGACGTCGCCACCGAGCAGGTTGCAGAGTTCCCGGCAGATCGACAGTCCCAGACCGCTGCCGCCATACTCGCGGGTCATGGCGTCGCCGCCGGGCATGCTCGTCGTACCCTGGCGGAATTTCTCGAAAATGGCCTGCTGATCCTCCTCCGCGATTCCCACGCCCGTATCGATCACTTGAACGATCAGGCGGCCCTGGTCGTCTCGCCGGGCAACCACCTTGATGCGGCCCCCTTCGGGCGTGAATTTTATGGCGTTGGAGAGAAGGTTGTTGAGAATCTGCTGGACCCGGCCCTGGTCCTGGTGCATGGGCGGCAGGTCGGGCTGGATCTCCTCGATCAAATCAATGTTCTTCTTCTCCGACAAGGGCCGGGCCATGTCGCACTGGGCGCCGATCACGCGGCGCACGTCGAAGTCCGTAAGCCGCAACTCCATCTTGCCGCTCTCGATCTTGGCCAGATCGAGCACGTTGTTGATCATCTCCAGCAGAAGCCGGCCCGATTTCTGGATGTTCTGAACGTAACGCTTCTGCTTGGCGTCCAGGGCATCGATCGACCCGAGCACGTCGCTGAACCCGAGGATGCTGTTGAGCGGGGTGCGCAGCTCGTGGCTCATGGTCGCCATGAAATCGCTCTTGATCCGGTTGGTCTCGTAGAGTTGCATGTTGAGCTTGGCCAGTTCGTCGACCTTGACGTCGAGATTGACGTTGGCGTTGCGCAGTTCGTCGTGGGCGTCGACCAGGTGGCGGAGCATGCGGTTGAAGGCGACGGCCAGGGCCTCGAACTCGTCGCCCGTGTGGATGTCGGCCCGCATGTTGATATCGCCGTGGGCAATCGAGTCGCTCACGTCTCTCAGGTGCTGCACGGGCCGGACGACGACGTAGCGGATGACGATATAGAAGGCGACCATCGCCATGAAGGCCGTAACAATCGCAGCAGCCAGTAGCCAACTCCAGGCGCGGTTGAAGGCATCCCGAAGGTTCTCGTTCGGCAGCGAAATCTTGGCGACGGCCATCAGATCGCCCGCCGCAAGCGGGTTGCTGGAAGCGCCCGTCGGTCCGGGAAGCGCAATTCCAAGTGCACTACCCGGCGGCAACTCGTTGTGGCATGGCTTACAACTCTGTTTTGCGTAGATCGGTTCGTAGTAGTAATACCGGTCGCTGCCGGGCGAAGATACTTCCACAAAGGAGGGCACTTCTTCTTCGGCTCCATTCCCCGCGCGGGACCGCATGAACCGAGCGATTACTTCAGCTTCAAACTGGTTCGCCGGGCGACCTCGGCCGGAAACCGGGTATTGAGGAGAATCAGGGTTATAGAGAAAGGTTGCTTCAATGTCCTTATCGACGAGTTTCTTGGCAAAATCCTCCATGAGTCCTTCAACGATTGGCAAGAAGTCATCGGCCGTTTCAAGCCCTTCCCAGTGAACCTTCAACATAAGCTGGTCCACCAACCCATCCGCCATGACAGGACGCTGCTCTTTCACCGCCTTCTCGGTCACCTGCCAGTAGAGTCCGAGACTGAACGCCATCACCACCAGCAGGAAGATGCCGAACAGGAAGAGGCATTTGATTTCGAGGCTCGTCGAACCGACGGCGCGGCTGATTCGTCGATTGGCCATTTCCGCTCGTTCTTGGGGCTCCCAGTTGCTCTAACCCCTTCATTCTACGGAAATTGCGACGGCACGCCAGAGCGAAAAGCAACAGCCGCACTGCAGGACAGAATTGCATCCTGTCTCGACAGGTTACAAACCTGTCCTACGGCGGCTATTCTCGCGATCTCACTCTGAACTGGCCGATTCCCGCAACAGTCGCAGCGCCGCCTCCACCAGCATCTCGCCCGAACCGGGCACGACCATCGAGTTGGTGACCTCGTAGCTGCCGCCCGCGTGAGCGGCTCGGGTGGGAATGTAAATCGTCTCCACGCAGTTCGACAGTTCGATCACCATCGTCGTTCGGTAGGGCGAGCCTTGCTTGACGGCCAGGCCCAACTCGACGAATATCTCGCCCGGCACAAAGACCAGCGCCAGGTCCTTTCCCAGGGTGATCGTCATCACTTCGACCGGCAGCGAAGCTCCAAGGCCGCTCCAATGGCGGCTCAGGCCCAGGCCGATATATTCACCTGCCGGATGGGGCGTCTTGTTGCGAAGCCGGTCGAGAACCGCCGCCTTGTAGGCCCGAACCAACTCGAAGAAATCGGTCTTTTCGCCGGCCTTCGCTCGCGGCATCAATTCCTGGGCTCGCTCCAACTCCTCGCCGGTCACCTCCTGGAGCGGCAAATCGACCGTGACGAAGCGGACCTGGAGCGAAGGCGCCTCCACGTCTTCGAGTTTCGACAGTGCCGGCCGAATCGTCTCCGCCAGCGAGTTGCCGATGAAATCGGTCTTGTTGCGTTCCGTCTTGGTCGGATCGCTATGGTTGATGTCTCCGCAGGCGCCGTTGCCGAAGACGGAAACGACGTCCTCGCCCAGTTCCTCCTTCATCCCTTTCGCGATGAAGGCCGGGTAGTCGGCGCTCCACAGCAGGCCGCCCACCGTATCGCAATGGAGAGCGAAGTTGCTGAGCACGGCCAGCGGCTTCCGATCGCCGGCCGATTGGATGAGCGCCAGGGCGATCTGCGGATCGATGGGACCGGCGGACCGCACCACCTCGGGATTGTCGAGCCGCTGCCAGGTGCGGACGCTGCCGTCCTTCATGACGAAGCGCCGGTTGAAGGAGACCGGCGTCTGCTGCTCGGCCGACCCGGTCTTGACGACGACCGGCTGCACGGCCTCGTTGGCCTTGACGATCGCGGCAACCAATCCGTCGACCAGCTTGGCGGCATACGGCGCCGGCCCTTCCGCAGGAGACTTGGCGTCCAGGTACCCGTACAGATCCCGGTAGTAGTCGGGCGCCGTGTGCGAGTGGGTCGCCGAAACGGCGATATGCTCGGCCGGAATGCCCGTCTCGGCCGAGGCCCGCCGTCGCACCTCGATGCACAGATCTCGCGAGATGCCGATCAGGTCGCCTGCGACCCAGGCCGCCTTGCAGTCACCGCCATCGAAAACAACGGCCTTGGCCTTGAGCGGATCGATCGCCCCCGTGGCCAGCCGTTCGTGATAATATCCCGCCATGGGAAAGCCTTCGGGCGGAGTGATGTCGGTTTCGGCGACGCCGATCCGCAAGGTCTCGGCAGCCAGGCCGGGCTCCGCCAGCACGAACCCCAGTGACACGATGAGCACAGAAAAGATAGCGATCAGACGGTGCATGGTATGTTCCTTGTGAGTAATGCGACGTTCAGTTGCCCGCCTGGTAGTTGCCCACGGCCTCCGAGGTACGGAGATAGCGATCGTAAACTCGCACCCGATCAAGCCGACCCTTCAGCGCCGGGGCCACCCGCAACGTGTCCGAACCGTTCACGCCGCCCAGTTCCGGGCTGAACCGTCCCCAACCGTAGATGCTGGTTTCGGCGCCGTCGCAGAGCACGCCGTCGACCACGAAACTGATCACCTTCGGCCCGCCGTCGACGATGGCCGCCACATGGTGCCGCCGGCCAGCCTGGAGAATCCCGCGGTCGCACTCCCAGGAGGCCGAATGCTCGCCGTCGCTCACTGCCGTCCGAAGCGTACCGTTCCCAGTGGTCGACACCACGAGCCCCTTGCCCGACGCGTCGCGGCTGTCCATCACGATCTGGTCGGCCGTCAACTCGTTCAACGTGATCCAGAAATCGACCGAGAACCCGCCGCCTTCGGCCAGGTTCGGCAGACGCGGCATGGCGACTTCGGCTTTCTTCAGTTGTTCAGGCCCCAGGTCCAGAACGAGGCCGCTGCTCGCCACGGCCTTTACCTCGCCCTGGCTCCAGAGGCCTTCAAGAAGCGTAGGATCAATCGGATGCACGCGAGCCAGAGTCTTCTGCGTTTCAGTGATCCAATACTTCCCGTCCTGCTCAATCAGGTCCGGATAGCTCATTCCGCCGCCCGGGCCGGGCGTACCTGTCTTCGGGTCAAACAGGCAGTTCTTCGGATCGGTGTCGTAGAGCACGATCTCCGGCTGCGACCAGTGGATGAAGCCGTCCTTCTCGATCCCGCCGCTGAGCCAGGCCGGATTTCGGCCCCGGTACGGATTCTCGTGGGCCCCGTGGTGATGGAACCAAAACAGGTACTTCCCACTGGCCGTCTTCCAGACCTTGGGGCAGGCCCGGGAGTTTCTGAATTTCCGCCCGCCGGGGGTGTAAGTGGCGTACTCGGGCATCGTCCAGGTGTGGGCGCCGTCGCGGCTGTAGGCGTGGCACGGATGGTTGCCCGCCGTGCGATACATGCAGTAGATCGATCCGTCGTTCATGACCACGATGTTCTGCTCGGCCTGCACGTCGCCGAACTCCGGATTCTTGAGCCCCACGTCGCCGTCGGGAAGTAACTGCCACTCGATCTTGTTCGGGTCGGGTTCGGTGAGAAGGTTGTCGGACCGATAGAACCAGCCTTCCGAGCGTTCGATCACATACTGGCCGCACTTGCTGAAGGCGAAGAACATCGTGTCGCCGGAAGTGACCGGTTTGCCGATGCCCCAGAAGATCTGCACCTGGCCGCCAAAGGTGTTGGTGCGGTCGACGGCGGTCATCCGCATCGGCAGACGATAGCGCTGCTTCGACCAGGACCGCCCGTTGTCGTCCGAGTACTTGTAGACGAACCATCCGACGCAATCGCTGCGGGCGGGGCACTTGAAGCTGTCGCCGTTGTAATCGTAGAAGGCATACACCCGGCCCGTGTGAGCCACCACCGGGAGCGAATAGACCGACGGCGGACCGTCCACCGGCTCCAACTCCACGAGTTGCGACCAGGTGCGTCCCTGGTCCGAGCTGATGGTCGAGACCACGTGCGAGTTGGCGGCCCCTTCGTGTCCCCCGGCCGTCGTCAGCAGGCAGAGCCAGTTGCCGTCCCGGGTAATCACCACGTAGGGCTGATCGCAATAGCCTTCGTCGGGAATCACGTATCCCGTGGTGATATCGCGCATATCCTCGGCGATTGCCGAATCGGCGGCGAACGGCAGGATCAGTGCGGCAAGGGCAACGAGACGGCAAATTCGGAGCATAGCCTGTCCTTCCTCATGGAGCGTGTGAGGTTTCGCACTCTCATCGACCGTCCAACCCCATTTGTGCGTCTAACTGGTAGATTTTTTTCATCCGCCTGCCTGAGGTCAACATTCCGGAGCCACCGTGAGTGTAGTGTTGCGATGCGGAGGACGCAACCAATTGTGAGGATTCGGTGGCTTGTTCACCTTTGGGGACTGCTGGGTCTCGGCAGGGAAATCCGCTATTATGAGGACCGGGGCACGGTCTCTTGGTTTCGAAGTGATATTCCGCTTCGAGGAGCCGTGCGGCGCCCGGCACCTACTGTTTCGACGGATCGTTGCCCAGGCGGAGTGTCCAGGCCATGCCGGCGAAGAAAAGCAGCAAACTCCCCGTCATCGGTTGGCGCGAATGGGTCGCCTTTCCGCAACTTGGAGTGGGCCCGATCAAGGCCAAGATCGACACCGGGGCGAGATCGTCGAGCCTCCACGCCTTCGACATGGTGACGACGGTACGGGACGGCAAGACCTACATCCGCTTCCAGGTGCACCCGATCCAGCGGAGCCGGGCAGGCGTGGTGGAGGTGGAGGCCGAGGTCCTGGAGTATCGCCGCGTTCGCAGTTCCAGCGGCCAGGCGGCCCGCCGGCCGGTGATCGTCACCGTGATGGAAGTGCTGGGTGAATCCTGGCCGATCGAGTTGACCTTGGCGAACCGAGACCAGATGGGATTTCGCGTTCTGCTCGGGCGCGAGGCGTTTCGTGGCCGGCTGCTGGTCGACGCGGGCAGGTCCTACTACGGCGGGAGACTGAAAGGCAAGAAGCGGAGAGAACTCCCGGCTTCACCCGACGGAGACAAGAAAATACCTGGGAGCAAACGATCAGGAAAGGCCGGAACATGAAACTCGCCGTGCTTTCGTGCAGCCCCAAGTGTTACAGCACGCGCCGGATTCGCGAAGCGGCCCGGCAGCGGGGACACCAGGTCCGGGTGTTGAATACCCTCAAGTTCTCCATCGACCTGGAGCAGGGAGAGCCGGACCTCTTTTTCAAGCAGAAGCGTCTCAGCCATTACGACGCCGTGCTGCCCCGGATCGGGGCCTCGATCACCTACTTCGGCACCGCCGTCGTTCGGCAATTCGAGCAAATGGATGTGTTCTGTGCCAACTCGTCGGCCGGCATCTCCAATTCGCGCGACAAGCTCCGCAGCCTGCAAATCCTCAGCCGGCACCACATCGGCATTCCCGCGACGACCTTCGTCCGCGACAAGAAGGACGTGTTGCCTGCCATCGAGCGCGTGGGCGGGGCGCCCGTCATCATCAAACTCCTGGAGGGCACGCAGGGCGTCGGGGTGATTCTGGCAGATTCCGTCAAGATTGCCGAGGCGATCATCGAGACCCTGCAGAGCACCAAGCAGAACGTCTTGATCCAGAAGTTTGTGGCCGAGAGCAAGGGGCGCGATATCCGCGCGTTCGTGATCGGAGATCAGGTGGTCGCCGCTATGCGCCGAGTCGCTCAGGGGCAGGAGTTTCGCAGCAACGTGCATCGCGGCGGGCGGACGGAGGCCCTCTTGCTGGACGAGAATTACCGCGAAACGGCCGTGCGGGCCGCCCAGATCATGGGGCTGCGGGTGGCCGGCGTCGACATGCTCGAGGCCAAGGACGGCCCCCAGGTCATGGAAGTCAACTCGTCCCCCGGACTGGAGGGAATCGAAGGTTGCACGCGGCTCGACATAGCCGGCGCGATCGTCGATTACATCGCCGCCCAGGTCGATTTTCCCGAACTCGACCTGCGGCAACGGCTCACCGTCAGCCGCGGCTACGGCGTGACCGAAATCCACATTCCCGAAGGTTCCGAATACATCGGCAAAACGATCAGCGAATCGGGTCTGCGCGACAAGGACATCAACGCCTTGACCCTCTATCGCGGTACGGCCGTCATTCCCAACCCGCGAGCGGATCGCCAACTGGAACCGGGAGATCGCCTGCTGTGCTTCGGACGACTCGAAGCCATGCGCGACCTGATCCCTGCCAAGGTGCGCGGCAAACGCCGGCCCAAGGTCCGAAAACTGCCCCCGCCGCCCACTTCTCCATGACGCTTGCCGAAGGGGCCCCAGAACACCGATGCCCAAGTCTGGCCGACGCAAATCGATCGACAACTGGAACGGCAGAAGAATTGCCGCCGGCGAAGCCCGCGACGTCCACCTGGCCATCAGCGAAAGCTACAGCGGATTGACGATCGAGATTCCCATCCATATCCGCCGGGCGCGTGAAGGCGGGCCGGTGGTGTTCGTCACTGCCGCCCTCCACGGCGACGAGATCAACGGCACCGGGACGATCCGGCAGTTGCTCCTCGACGACGAATTCCGGATCGTCCGGGGAGCCGTGATTCTCGTGCCCGTCCTCAACCTGCTGGGCTTCGACCGGCACTCGCGCTATCTGCCCGATCGCAGGGACCTCAACCGGTGTTTTCCGGGGAGGGAAACAGGAAGTCTCGCCTCTCGCATGGCCCACGCGATCTTCAGCGAAATCGTGTTGCGGAGCGACTACGGAATCGACCTGCATACGGCCGCCATCCGCCGCACGAACTACCCGAACGTTCGGGGCGACTTGCGACTGCCCGCCGTCAAGGAACTCGCCGAGGCCTTCGGCAGCGAGATCATTATCGACAACGTGGGGCCGCGCAAAGCCTTCCGGCCGGAGGCCTGCGCCGCCGGCTGTCCCACGATCATGATGGAGGGCGGAGAGGTCTGGAAAGTGGAACCGGGAATCGTCGAGACGGCCGTTCGCGGCGTGAAGAACGTGCTTTGCAGCCTGGGAATGCTGGACGACGAACCGGTTCATCCCAGGTATCAAGTCGCCATCGAGAAGACCAAGTGGGTCCGGGCCGAACGGGGCGGCTTTCTTCAGTTTCACGTCAGTCCCGGCGATGTTGTCGAAAAGGACCAACCCTTGGCCACGAACGCGACCCTGCTCGGCAGGGAGCGCCGGGTGCTCCATGCACCCTTCGACGGGGTCGTGGTCGGCATGACCACGCTCCCCGCCGTCAGCCCCGGCGAACCCGTCTGCAATCTCGGAAAGCTCCCCAAGGGCACCAGGCCGGAGGAACTGCGGCGGCTCCGCGCCGATGAAGGCGGGCTCGAAGAACGCGTCGTCGAGGACTTGGCGTCGAATGTGCTGGTCGTGGAGCGAAACGAGTAGACTGACGCGCGAAACCGGCAGGATCTTTAAGTGAGCTTGCAGCCAAAGAAGCAGTCGACCGGACATTATTATTCCGGCGAGCAATACACCTCCACCGTCGAAATCGCCGGGCAGGCCAGGCATTTGATTAGCTTGACGCGAACTGCGTCGGCGGTCACACGATCCGTCCGCAGGATTCGCCGCGGGCCGATGGTCTGGCCTTCGGCGATCTTCTGCCACCGGCCGTCCACTCGGGCCTCGATCTCGAACGCTTCAACCCGCTGGCCGAGCCGGATCTGCTCCTGGATGCGAACGTTGTCGAAAGTGGTCGGACCGCCCAGGTCGATTTCGAGCGCGGCCGAGACCACGCCGTCGTCGGCCGCCCAGTACGTATTGCGATCACCGTCGGTGAGCCCGGCGGCGGAATACTCCTCGGCATTGCCGCGGGTGTTGTCGGCCTTGGCCGGTTTTCTCCGGGCCAGGTCGTCGCCGAAGGTCTTTTTGAGGTAGTCGCCCAGTTGGCCTAGACGTTCGACGTCGATCTCGTGGAACAGGCCGCGGCGGTCGGGCGGGACGTTGAGCAGGAGGTTGCAGCCCCGGCCGACGCTGGCGTAGTAGATGTCGAGCAGTTGGTCGAGCGTCTTGACCTGCCCGTTTTGCGACTCGTGCCAGAACCAGCCCGGGCGGATGGAGACGTCGACCTCGGCGGGCACCCAGTGAGTACCGCCCTGGTCGCCGTGCCAGAGCGACTCGCGTTGGGAAACGCCGGGCCAACGCCCGTCGCGGTTGAAGGTGCACCAGTTCGGATCGTAGCCCAAGCCCTTCTCGTTGCCCACCCAACGGATGTCGGGCCCCCCGTCGCTGAAGCGGATGCAGCCCGGCTGCAGATCGCGGACGAGTTGCCAGGTGGGGATCCAATCGTAGTAGGTCTTGTTGTCGATCCGCCGCGTTTCGTTGGCCCCGCCGTAATAGCCCGAGCCGCCGTTGGCTCCGTCGTACCAGGTCTCGAATACGGGGCCGTAGCCCGCGAGCAGTTCGCGCCACTGGTTGCGGTAATACTCGATGTAGGCCGGCCGCCCATACTCGGCATGGTTGCGGTCCCACGGGGAAAGGTAGAGCCCGAACAGCAGTCCGTGCTTCTTGCAGGCGTCGGAGAGTTCCCGGACCAAATCGCCCTTGCCGTCCTTCCAGGGCGATTTCTTGACGGAGTGTTCCGTATACTTGCTGGGCCAGAGGCAGAACCCGTCGTGGTGCTTGGCTGTGAGGATGAGCCCCTTCATGCCCGACTCTGCGGCCACGCAAGCCCACTGATCGGGATCGCACTGGCTGGGATTGAACAGTTCCGGCGACTCGTCGCCACCGCCCCATTCCCGGTCGGTGAAGGTATTGATCGTGAAGTGGATGAACCCGTAATACTCCAGTTCGTGCCAGGCCAGGTGAGCCTCGCTCGGCACCGCTCCAAACGGTTCGGGCGGCGCCACTTCGGCCGCATGGCTGGACACGCAGAACGAAAGCGTCAACACAACGGCGACGGCGGGGCGAATCATAGGAAAGCTCCTGAACTTGGGATGTTTTCAACCAGTATAGGGAGTATCGCCAGCCTCTGCCAATCCGGCTGCTCACCCTTGGCCAATAGCCACGCGGCCTTGACCCGCGCTCGGTTGCAGAGCCGGCAACATGCCGATCCGGGTAGTGATTTGCCTCATCCCTTGCTCTAGAATATCACACAAGTTGGTCCAGGCCCCGCAATCGGAGGTAACGTTCCCATGCACAACCATTCAACCATCCTGCTGTTCGCACTGACGGTTGTCCTCTCGATTCCAGCCGCGGCTGCCGAGAAGGCCGTGACGTGGAAGCGTCTTTCCAGCACCACCGGAGACCTGCCCGTGCCGAACGAGGGCAACCAGCAAACGTGTTGCGTGGTATTCGACGTCGACGGCGACGGGACGGATGATTTCGTCGTCGGCGAGCGGACCCAAGCGCCCTCGGTGGTCTGGTACCGCCTGACCAAGTCCGGCTGGAAGAAGCACACGATCGACGAGAGCCAACTCAAACCGGAGGCAGGCGGCGCCGCCTGCGACGTCGACGGCGACGGGGACCTCGATCTGATCCTCGGTCAGGACAGCAGCGGTCCCAACATCTGGTGGTGGGAGAATCCGCGACCGAAGTTCGATCGACCCTGGAAGCGGCGGGAGATCAAGAACTCAGGCGATCGGAAGCACCACGATCAGACGGCCGCCGATTACGACAACGACGGCCGCGTGGAGTTCGTCACCTGGAACCAGAGGGCGAAGAGTCTGCTCTGGTACGAGCTGCCCGGCGAACCTCGCTCAACCGGACCGTGGGAGGCCGCGGTGATCTACCAGTGGCAGTCGGGCCAGGAACACGAAGGGTTCCCCTCCCGTCCCGTCGACGTCGATCTTGACGGCAAGCTCGATCTGGTGGGCGGCGGGCGCTGGTTCCGCCACCGGGGCGGCAAGAGCTTCGAGCCCGAGGTGATCGACGAGCCAATGCGATTCACTCAATGCGCCGCGGGGCAACTGGCGAAAGGGGGCCGGCCGGAGATCGTCTTCTCGCCGGGCGACACCGACGGCGAGGCCAAGTGGTACCAGTGGGACGGAAAGCAGTGGGTGGCGAACACGCTTGCTTTCATCGTTCACGGCCACACCTGCGAGATCCGCGACATCAACGGCGACGGCAACGACGACATCTTCTTGGGAGAAATGGGCTCGCCGGGCGCCGGCGATAAGGCGCGGCTGTTGATCTGGTATGGCGACGGTGCGGGCCGGTTCGAGTTTGACGAGGTTGCAACCGGCCAGGGCGTCCACGAAGGGCTGCTCGGCGACTTCGACGGCGACGGGGATTACGACATTCTCGCCAAACCTTACAACCACAATGCTCCGAGAATCGACGTCTACTTGAACGAGCAGTAAAAGGATGCAAGAAACGCAAAGCGGGACGTCGCCTCCTGCTCGTCCCGCCTTGGATTCCGATGAAGTTGTGGGGTTGGCTCACTCCGGGAGTTGGATGTTCTCTTCCACGGCGGCCTGGCGGAGCTTGGCAATCGCCCGGGCCTCGATCTGGCGGACGCGTTCCTTGCTGACTCCCATTTCCTGGCCGATTTCCTTGAGCGTAAGCGGTTCGAGATCGCGGTCGAGCCCGAATCGCCGAGCGACGATGGCTCGCTCGCGGCGATCGAGATGACGAAGGATCTTCTCGACCTCGGCCTCGCGTTTCGTCTGGGCCGTCTCCAGTTCCAGGGCGTCCGTGCGGTCGTCGGAAGTCGCCCCAAACAGCTCCTCGTGGCCGGTGCGGAAGCGATCGAGCTGGACGCGTTCGTTGGGGATCGACCGGGCGAAGTTCTTCATGATGGCCCAGGTCGCGTAGGTGCTGAACTTGTTGCCCAGGGCGAAGTCGAACTTCTCGACCGCGCGGATCAACGAGATATTGCCGTCGCTGATCAACTCGAACAGCGTTCCGTTTTGCTGCACGTGCCGCTTGGCGATCGAGACGACCAGCCGCAAGTTGGAGCGAATGATCTGGTTCTTGGTCGCCACCACCTCCGAGTAGAGGGCCTCAATGCGATCCATGAGGCGCGCCTTGGGGCGCTCCAGGTCGAGTTCGTCGCGCATCTGCGACGCCCGGTATTTCAGGTAATTCATCTTGCGGAACAGGTGCGCTTCCTGCTCGCGGGTGAGCAACGGCACTTCGTAGAGGCTCTGGAGATAGGAGGGCAGCCCCGACGGAACGCGGGGCATTGCAGGACGGCTCTCCGGTACGGGCGGCTCGGCGAGGATTGCCCGCTCTTGACGCTGCGTCCGGACCCGTGCGTATTCGACGTTGGGCACGTAGTCGAGCGGAAGGTCCATGATCTTCAAAGCCCGCATTCCCCGAATCACTCGGGCGATGACGGTCCTGGGCCGGTGAAACTTGCGGGCCAGGGCTTCGCCGGTCTCGCCGCGACAACTCCGCCGGTAGATATTGCGCTTCGTTGCTTCACTGAGAGGGCCGTAACCGTGCGGGAAGATCGCGTCATCCGGTTTTTGCCGGTCGTGGTTCTTCAGCGTGTAGCGAATCGTCTCGATGCTTCGCCCGGATTCCTCGGCCAGCACCTTGGCAACGGTTGCAGGGCGCCCCCCCTCTTCAGCGAGCTGCCGAGCTCGCTGAAGGATGCAGGATCTCTCCGAGTTGCTGAGTTGCGAGAAGCCGGAGCCGCGGCGAATCCGTTCTGGATTCTCGGCGATGAAGCGGGCGACGTCCTGGTGTGCGAACCCGACCCGGTGCCGCCCGTCGCGCGAGAACGATCGGGCAACTAGACCTTGATTCCGCCAGCGCGAGATGGTCTTGGTCGAAACGTTCAAGCGTTCGGCCAGTTGCTCCACCGTGAGCAGCGAGAGTTCCTCGGGGGGCGCGGCGGAAGAAGCTTGCACATCGTGCGTAGCGACACCGGGCGATCTTGAATCCGGCTCGAATTCACCAGCGGTGTGTCTTCGTCGAACTTGGGGTTCACAAACTGCCGTGCTCATGGTTGTTTCCTTGTTTGCCACTTTGGTGGGACGGGGATCACGTCCAGGTGATCCTCAATCCGGCTGTTGCCCGAGACGCTTTCGGCGAGGACGCGAGCGACATGCTTCATCGAATAGGTCGACACATACCCGCGGAGGACGATTCGGCCTTCCAGTGCCTCACAGCGAATGTGGGTTCCGGCCAACGACGGCGACGCGTCAAGGTGGGCCTGGACGACCACTGCTGTATCGTGCAGGGAGCCGCGGAGATTTCTGCTCCCTGGTTCCATGGTTGGTCGAGGTCCTGATGTTTTTGGGTTGGCTAGCATGGTTGGAAACGGATCAAGACTCGTTGGCGTTTCGGTGATTCAAATCCTTTTCTTGTCATCGTCATCGTTGGGCCGATTCTAGGGTCCCGGCAGCATGTTCGAGAATCAGGAATTGCGCCCGTGTCTTTCGAGGAATATTCCCATGACTGATCGGGAAATTCCCTATGCGGCCGTTGGAACAGGACTAGCCGCCGTCTGAAATCCGGGGGCGTTACGCCTTTCCACGAAACATGTTGCGCGCTGTCGGGGAATGCCGGAAGAACGGTGGCGGCGAAGGGCTATCGATCACCTGGATCTGATCCGCCTTGCCTGCCGGAGTCCGGGGACTGTTCCGCGATTGGCTCGTGGGTATGCTGGAAACTACTGCTGAGCCGCCCCCCCTGGATTGCTGCCGAGGAAGCCCCATGGAACCGACGGAAGGAAACGGATGGCCGAAGTGGCTGGCCCCGCTGGGAGTCGTGGTAATCCTGCTGGCAAGCGTTCTCCTCGCTCGCCTGCACAGTTTCCTTCTGTTTCACTGGCTGGTCGAGTTCTTCAGCATCGTGGTGGCCTTCGGCGTGTTCACGATCTTCTGGAACGCCCGGCATTTTCTCGACAACGGCTGCTTCCTGTTCGTCGGCGTCGGTTACCTGTTCGTCGGGTTGATCGATCTGCTGCACGCGCTGGCCTATGACGGAATGAGCGTTTTTGCCGTCGACGACGCCAATCTGGCTACGCAGCTCTGGCTGGCTGGACGCTTCGTTCAGGCGGCGTCGTTTCTGGCTGCTCCGCTGTTCCTGCGGCACCGCTTCGATGCCCGCGTGATTCTCGCAATTTACGCGGTGGCGGTCGCCCTGCTGCTGGCCACGATCTTGTACTGGCAAGTGTTTCCCATCTGCTACGACTCGGGCCTCACCCTGTTCAAGATCTACAGCGAGTACGCTGTCTGTCTCGTGATGCTTGCTGCCCTGGGGTTCATGTACCAACGCCGAGAGGAACTCGATCCCCGCGTGCTCGATCTCCTGTCGGTCACGATCTGTATCACGATCGCGTCAGAAATCGCTTTCACCTTCTACACCGACGTGACCGGCACGGCGAATCTGATCGGCCATTGTTTGAAGATGGTCGCCTCCTACGCCATGTACGTAGCCTTCGTCGAGGTGGGACTGACCCATCCCTACTCGGTGCTGTTCCGCAACATGCGCGAGAGCGAACAGCGGCTTCGCGAAATCAACGAAACCCTCGAACAGCGCGTGGCGGAGCGGACCCTCGTCGCCGAGCAGCGGGCGATCCAACTCCGGGCGCTGGCCGCCGAACTGGCCCTGACCGAACAGCGCGAGCACAGGCGGCTCGCCCAGATTCTTCACGATCACCTGCAACAACTCCTGGTGGCCGCCAAATTGAAAGTCGGACTGCTGAAGAAACGCGTGGAGATCGAAGAACATCGCAGCCGGCTGGGGCGAGTCGACGAGTTGCTCGACCAGTCGATCACCGTGTCACGATCGCTGACGGTGGAACTCAGCCCGCCCGTCCTCTATGACGCCGGGTTTCAGGCGGCCCTCCAGTGGCTGGGCCGGCGGATGCAGGAGAAACACGGGTTCTGCGTCGAGGTTGAAGCCGAATCGGACGTCGAACCGGCCACCGAGGATCTGCGGATCTTCCTTTTCGGCGCCGTCCGCGAACTGCTGTTCAACGTGGTCAAGCACGGCGGGACCTCGGCCGCTACCGTTCGGTTGTCGGCAGCGGGCGAAAGCGACCTGCAAATCGCGGTGGAAGACCAGGGCGTCGGCATGGTTCCCGGCAGCGGCGAAGCCAACCTCTCCGAATCGGGTTTCGGCCTGTTCAGTATTCGCGAACGGTTGGAAATGCTCGGCGGCCGGCTGGAAATCTATTCGTCCGTCAATCAGGGGACGCGGATTGTCCTCACCGTACCCGGCGGCCTGGACCGCAAGAGTCATCAGCCCAGCGCTGCCGCCGCGCCCACAGAGCGGCACCCGGATGACGCCGGCGACGAAGCGGAACCGAAATCGATTCTCCGCATTCTACTCGCCGACGACCACAAGATGTTCCGACAGGGACTGGCCAACCTGTTGCGAGAACAAGCCAATCTGGAGGTGGTCGGCGAGGCAGGCGACGGCCTGGCAGCCGTCAAACTGGCCCAGGAGCTTCGCCCCGACGTGATCGTTATGGACCTGGCCATGCCCGAACTCAACGGGATCGAGGCCACCCGCCGCGTGCGAGAGTTTCTGCCGGACGTTCGCGTAGTGGGGCTTTCGATGCACGAGGAGGACGACATGGCCCGGGCCATGCTCGACGCCGGCGCCGACGTCTATCTGCGAAAAGACGGTTCGCTGGAACGGCTCGTCGAAGCCATCCGCAACGGCGGATAACCGACGCTCTTGGCCGTGGAGCCTGCCTCGTACGGGAACAGATCGCCGGTCCGCACCGGCGGTTCGCCTGCCCCATCACTTTACACCCGGCCCAGCTTCGGCCATACTGGAACATGAGGGTGAACTTGCCATAGACGCGAGGTGTTCGCCGTGAGCGATTCCGAGCCTAGGCGGCCTGTCGTCAGGAAGCCGAAGCGGCGTTTCCAGTTCGGCGTGAAGACGTTGCTGACGCTGCCGGTCTACGTGGCCGGCTTCTGTGCCGTCGGCGTGTGGTTCGGTTGGCCCCTGGCTGTTCTCAGCCTGACGATACCGGTCGTGATCCTCTGCCGCCGCTACGATGCCACGCTCGTGGAGACCGCTACTCTGGTGGTCGTCCTGGGAATGCTTTCCGCCTTGGTATTGCCGCCCGTCAGCACAGGCCACCCTTCCCGACGAAGATCAACCTGTATCGACAACCTCAGCGTAATCGGCAGAACGATACTCCGGTACGAGGCCGAAACCGGCCAACTGCCGCCGCCGTGGACCGCAGACGAGAGCGGGCAGCCGTTGGCCAGTTGGCGGACGATGATACTCCATTACCTGGCCCGCACCGAGATCTACGTTCACTACCGACTCGCCGAACCGTGGAACAGTCCGAGCAACTCCGAACTCGCACGTCTCACTCTCCGCATCTATCAATGTCCTGACGATCCCCAGGCGTCTCCAAACCGCACCAGCTACCTGGCGGTCGTCGGTCCCGGCACGGTCTGGTCGACGGAAGAACGGGTGCGGCTCGCCGATATCGACGATCCGAGCCGCACGATCCTGCTCGTGGAAGTCGCGGCATCGGGCGTGTGCTGGGCCGAACCCCGTGATCTTACCCTTGAAGAAGCCCTGCAAGGGATCAACCCGCCGGGCGGCGGTGGAATATCGAGCCGTCATCGGGGCGGCGTGAACGTTCTCTTTGCAGATGGGCATGTGGAGTTCTTGAGCGATCGGACGACGCCGGAAGAATTGCGGGGTCTCCTGACGTTTGAGAAGGCACCGATTGTCGGTAGACGCGGCGGTTCCGAGGGAACTTCTGAAAAAGGTCGTTAGGCACCGTTGGAGCAGCATGGAATGGCCTCGTCTACGGCAGCAGGTTAAGCGAGGGATGGGATGATCGCGGGGTCTTGATGCCGCTGTCGCGGTCAAAACCATATTTCCACGTATCACGCAAGGCCATTTGCGCCTTCTGCGTACGAGACGGCGACTGGAACTCCCGGGCGGGTCGGATTATCATGCGGACTATGGAGAAAATCGCATGATGATCAAGAGATTCTGCCGGCTTGTCGCGGTCCTGTTTCTGCTCTCACTGTCGATCGGGTCGTTGGCGGCCGAGGAACGGCTGACGGCGGCGCCGGAGGGATCGTTCAGCGTGGTGCTGATCCCCGACACGCAGGCCTATCACGGCGCCGACACCAAGGCCCAGCCCGACAGCACCGATCGGGTGACCAACCGGATCTTCGACGCTCACGTGCGGTGGATCGCCGGCAATATCGATCGGCAGAACATCGCGTTCGTCAGCCACGTGGGCGACATCGTCGACAAGAACGTTCCCAGCCAATGGGAGGTCGCCCGGGCGTGCATGGACGTGCTGCACGGCAAGGTCCCCTACGGAATCTCGGTCGGCAACCACGACATGACCTCGAAAGGCGACTCGTCCCTGTTTCAGGAGTACTTCCCGCGAGCGCGATTCGAAGGGCTCGACTGGTATGGCGGCAGCTACGGAGGCTCGCCGCGCGATCCGCAGGTCTCGGGCAACAACGCCAACAGCTTTCAGCTATTCTCGGCCGGCGGAATGGACTTTCTGTTCCTGCACCTGGAGTGCAACGCACCGGACGACGTGCTCCAGTGGGCCAACGGCGTCCTGGACGAACACCCGCAGCGTCGGGCGATGATCACCACGCACATGGGTTGGGGGCCGGCGGAGAAGCCCAAGAGCAACGAGGAGTTCCTCTCTGCGCCGAAAGGCCGCATGCGGTGGTTGAAGATTCACGGCAAGCGGGGTAACACGCCTCAGCAGATGTGGGAGAAGTGTTACTGCAAGCACGAAAACCTGTTTGCGGTCTTTTCGGGCGATCAGAGCCGGACCCAGGCGATCCGTGCGGCCACGCCCGGCGATCGCGGCAACGTCGTGCACGAACTCCTTCAGGATTACAGCACGGGCTGGCTGCGGCTCTATCGATTTCTGCCCGCCGACGACTGCATTCGCGTGTTCACCTTCGACCCGAACACGGAAGAGCTTTGCGAGGGAACGGATCGAGTTCCCAACAAGGGAGAACACCAGTTCGCGATCGCTTACGACATGGACTAAGGGACGACTGGCACAAACCTATTGCTTGTTCGTTTCTCGCGGCGTCTGCCAGGATTTCCAGGTCTTCATCGATCTGGTGAGATGTTCGCGGGTGTCGTCGGGGATGCCATAGCACATCAGTCCGACGGGACCACGGTAGTCAATGTCCCTCAGAACGCCCAGTAATGCCCGGTTGTCGAAATCGCCCCGGTCGAGGGGTTGGATCAGGCCGTTCGTCCAGGCGTTGGAGCCAAGCTGGGCGCCGTTGATGGTCACGGCAAAGATTCGCTCGGCGTTTTCGCGGAGCACGGTGCGATAGTCCTTGTCGCCGTCGACCTTGAGCCAGTGGCAGAGGTTGAAGTTGACGCCCACATTCGGCCGGTCGACCTTCTTGACCACTTCGAGTGCAAACAAGAGGCTTTCCGTCCAGTCGTTGACATGGTGGTAGATGGAGATGCGCAAGTCGGACCCGGCGGCCACGTCGCCCAGTTCGCGGAGGATCTCGACGGCCCGGTCCATGCCCTTGGGATCGCCGGGCGGAAGGCCGCGGATCAGAACGGCGACAGTGACGGGCCGTCCCTTGAGTTTGGCGATCGCTTCGGGCATGCGCGGGTCGTAGGCCGCCTTGGCCGGGTCGAGGTTGACCGTCGTGTGGACGAGGTGGAGTTCCAGTCCGGCCTCGTCCAATGCACGGAGGTTCTTATCCATCTCCTCGCCGAACCACAGGGGGTAGCCGGCGCCGTCGAAACCCAGCTCTTTGAGCAATCTGGCCTGATCGGGAATCGAGGGATTGGGCACAGCCGGCAGATCCATGCAGAAGCCGTAAAGCTTGGGCAAGGAGGTCTGCTCCTCTTGGGCCCGGGCAGATTGTCCGAAAACCGCGACGGCGACGATTGCTGTTGGCAGGAGTATGTGACGGCAAAGCATGGGGCAACTCCAACTTCCAGAGTGAGCGGCAGAATCCGTGGCAATCGCAGGGGCTGTGCAGAGGCTGCTATCAGACTAACAATCGAGGCGATTGAATTCAATGAATGGGAGACAGACAACCGCTCAAAGCTCATTGCTCACGGCTCAAAGCTCCTTTTCGGCCCCATTCCGGCCTCATTCCCGCGGCTGCCCGGGCATCCGGCACTCTGGGTGGCATCGCCGGGGGTCTATAACGCACTCTGTCCTATCAAGCAACCGGTCTGAGTCTCTGAGGAGCGACTTCGCCGCTCTTGAGATAGACAGGTAGCGTTCTGGGTTCGTAGATGGTAAATTAAGACTACTATTGCTGACGGTTTGGATGCCTCTTCTTTCAACGGCGTACTCAACGGAAGTCTGCCGTCATGAACGACTTCGACGGTCTGTTGGCTCAAGTCCGCGAGACGAGTATCCATAGGGCGACGACTACCGAGACGTACGCTGAACTCTATCGGCAACTGCTGTGCGATTCCCTGCAGCACAATGCGTCGCATATCCACTTGCATTGTTCTCCGACCGAATTGGTCATTCGGTACCGAGTGCTCGACAAACTGCGACTGCGCGCCATCCTGCCCGTCGAAGCCTCCGATGGCCTGTATAAGGCGATCAAGCAGCAATTTCATCTCGACCAATTCGAGCGCCGGCGCACACAGGATGGACGAACCGTCTATCAAGCGGAAGGTGGCAAGCGATCGATTCGCGTGTCGATTATCTATGCGTTACACGGCCCCGCCGGTGTCCTGGCCTGGGAAAAGCACGACCAGAAGTGCCTTCAACTTCACGAATTGGGGCTTCTGGCCGACCAGGAAGCTCTCTTCAATCAGATGCTTCGGCATCGACGAGGGTTTCTCGTCGTTTCGGGATATGGTCGGGCGGGCCGGCGGACCCTCGGGCACGCGGCACTCCTGGCGGCTAAAAGCGACGGACGAGAAGTTCTGTCCCTTGAATGGGGGCCGAGCCGTCCCTTGCCTGGAATCCTCCAGTGCGACGTAAGCGGCCCATCCGGCGTTAGCCAGTTGGACTGGATTCTGGCTGCCTTGCGCCGAAGGCCGGACGCCGTCTTCATTGAATACGCCGGAAACCAGGATACGATTGGCGAGCTGATTGCGGCGGCGCGAGGCAGTTGTCTTGTGGTGGTGTCTATGGAACGAGGCTTCGAGCACCTGATCGACTATCTGCGATGTAAAGCGATTCCGCGATCGGTGTCGACGCAAGCTGTGTTGGGGGGTGTTGGGCAGCGTCTCATACCGCGTGTCTGCTCCAATTGCACAACGATCTACACGCCCAAGGACTCGGAACTCCGACAACTGAGGATTCGTTGCGAGGCCCCGTCGAGGCTTTCCTTTGCACGAGGGACGGGCTGTTCGGAGTGCCGGGGGACCGGTCGCAGCGGATTCGTCGGCGTACACGAAGTTGCGGTGATGAACGACGATCTGCGAACCATGTTTCTCCAAAAGAGTCCGCCGGAGGCTATTCGTCAACATTTGCTCGATCGCGGTATGACGACGTACTATGAGTCGACCATTCAGAAGCTGGTTGCGCGAGAAATCGCAAGCACCGCAGCCGTTGCGTATTGCCAGCATCTCTGGCGAGAGCTAAAGGGTTGGATCACGGTCGACCCAGACTCAGGACTAGCGAGACGGACCGATCGGTCGGATCTCGAGCACTGACGTCAAAAGAGATTGAGGCACCGCAGAGGTGTTGACGGCGACCTGCCGTTCGGGTTGTGGATACGCATCTGGCGGCGCAGGTGCAAAGGGGGTGCCGATCGATGGATGACCAGCGACGGTATGAGCGAGTCCGAATCGAGGACCAACACGCGGCCTTGGTGGTCTATTTCAACAGTTCCAGGATCGATTGCGGAGCGGAGCTTGAAGAAACCGGCAGGGAACTGGTGGCAATCGTCGAGGTGGCGGCGAGCATGCGCAGGCCCATGCTGTTGAGTTTTCGCGGTGTCGAGAGTATTTCGTCGGCACTTGTCGGCAAGCTGATCATCGTTCACAAGAAAGCGAAAACCGCGGGTGTCGCATGGCGCCTGTGCGAAGCGTCTCCTCCCGTTGCCGAGGTATTCCGCAGGAGTTGGCCGGGTGACGGTCCGGCGGGCGTGTTCGCAGTGCCCAAGCCGCCACCCAGAACTGACGGTGGAAGGGCGTATCCGGAGTACGACGACGAGGACGCTTGACGCCGGCATCATGCGTTGGCAGAAGGTTGGCTGCTACGGCTCCTCGACGCCGCTGTCGCCGGCCGGTTCTTCCGCCTGCGGGTGCGTCGCGTCGTATTCGTCGTAGAGCGTGCTCGGACACTCCTCTTCGACGCCGCAGCTTGGACAGACCATGCGGATGAGATCGGAACTGCTGAGCTTGAGATGGTTCCGCTCGCACATCTCAATCAGTTCGTGCAGGTGTTTGCAGGGCATCGTGGGGGGCGCCTGGAGGAAATGAATCGCCAAACTCCGGAAGTTATTGGTATTCTACCACCTCCGGCAACGGGGCCCCTGCGAGTGAGTCGCCGGGCTGGACGTCCCCGGGTCCTGCGATACACTGGAGTGCTTCGTTCCTGTACTCTCTGGGAGGGTCGCCGTGGCCTGGATTCAACGCGATTTGCAGTTGCCGCCGTTCGCAGCCGGCATTCACCCGATCACCCGCGAAATCCTGGAGGCTCTGCCGGAAATTCAGGGAATCAAGGCGGGCCTGCTTCACGTCTTCATCCTGCATACCTCGGCGTCGCTCACGCTCAACGAGAACGCCGACCCGGACGTGCCCGACGATCTCTACCGGGCCCTGGACGCCATTGCTCCGGAGGACTTCCCCTACGCCCACACGATCGAAGGGCCCGACGACATGCCGGCCCATGTGAAGGTCTCGCTGACCGACAGCGGGCTCACCATTCCGATCGGCGCCGGCCGGCTCCGGCTGGGCACCTGGCAGGGGATCTTCCTCTGCGAATACCGTCGCAGCCCCCACCGCCGCCACCTGGTGCTCACCCTGCAGGGCGAGTAAAGAAAAAAGGGGTCAGGACTCTTTGATTTTGCGGGTTATGTCGCAGGCGTGCAAAATCAAAGAGTCCTGACCCCTTTTTGATGCTATGCCGAGGCGCTGTCCCAGGCGGCAAGAAGGAGATTGGCGGCCCGCTCGATCTCTTCTTCCGTGGTGTACCACCCGATGCTCAGCCGGATCGTCCCCAGGGCTTCGCGAGCGGAAAGGCCGATGGCCGCGAGCGCGGGTGAAATCGTGGCGGAACCGCTGTGCGAGGCCGAGTCGGTGGCCGCGCAGACCTCGGGGATCCTGCGGAGCAAGTCGTCGCCGGCAACTCTGGGGAACGAGACGGCCAACGTGTTGGGCAATCGCTCGGCTCGGTGAGCAAGGATGCGGAGCCGGTCACCGAACCCCTCGAGGAGAAGGGTCTCGAGGCGATCGCGGAGCATTGCCAGGCGGTCGCGTGCCTTGTCGAGATGGGCGGCTGCCAGGCCTGCCGCCGCGCCGAGGGCTACGCAATGGGGAACGTTCGGTGTTCCGGGACGCAATCCGGCTTCGTCGGCGGACCCGTGAAGGACGGGCACGGGGTCCAGGCCGCGGCGGACGTAGAGCGCACCGACTCCCTTGGGAGCATACATCTTGTGCCCCGACAGGCTGAGCAGGTCGACGCCCAGTTCGGAGGGCCGGACGGGGATTTTGCCGACGCTCTGGACGGCGTCGCAGTGGACCAGGACGTCCGCCTGCCGGCAGAGGTGGGCGATCTGACGTACCGGCTGGATCGATCCAATCTCGTGATTGGCGTGAATCACGCTCACCAGCTTGGTGTCGGGCCGCAGGGAGTTCTCCACGTCCTGCGGGTCAACGACTCCGTCGCGGCTGCAGCCGACGACCGTCAGTTCGTATCCCCGGCTCTGAAGGTACCTTGCCGTGGCAGCTACGGACACGTGTTCCAGGGCAGTGACGACCAGGTGGCCGCGGCCGTTGGGGGCGAGCCGCCGCATCATCCCGAGCAGGGCAAGGTTATTGCTTTCGGTCCCGCCGGAGGTGAAGACGATTTCGTCGCGGTCCACTCCGAGCAGCGTGGCGACCAGATGACGGGAGTCGTCCATGGCCTCCCGGGCCGCCCGGCCCACGGCGTGACGGCCGGCGGGATCGCCGAAATGCTCGGCCAGGAAGGGAAGCACCGCTTCCTGCACGGCAGGTGCAACCGGCGTTGTCGAGTTGTAGTCGAGATAGATCGATCGCATCGGGGGAAACGGGCGCAGACGATCGGCGGTAAGGGTGGCCGCTCAAAGACACACGCCCCGGGGCCCGCGGGTCGTATCGAACTTGCCGGGCGCCAGGGCGTGTCAATTGATTCAGGCTGGCGGCATCGGGAGAGACGTCAATCCGATGCCGAGCGAATCAGCGGGATCTACTATTGCTGCTGGGGAGCAGCGGGACCAGAGTAGAGGCCCGGCCGAACTCGCTTCTGGACGTCGATCTCGAGGACGCCAAAGGTGGCCTCGTGACGCTGCACGGTCATCGTCAAGGCATGGAGCATCCGCTTCGCCGTGTAGAAGTTGGTGATGATCCGCTGCGTGACGGGAATCGGCTGCGTGGGAACACCGATCGGCTGGGGATTGAGGCCGAAGTCGATGATCAACTCTTCCGGAGTCCCGGTTACGCGGCAGAAGTTCGCGTAGCAGGCAATCGCCTTCGAGTCGTCGATCTGCAACTGGACTCGCTGGGGTTGCTGCGGTTGCTTGGTCCCTTCGGCAGCGGTGGTTTCCGGTTCTTGATCCGGGGTGTCTTCTTTCTTGGCCACGGAAAACTCCTTTGTTGGAACGAACTGCTAAATCCGGGGCGGAATCTAACCCGCCGTCCGGGCCCTGTTGCGGTTTTCACCATTTCTTGGGGTCACACACTCTGATTAGCGAGTGGTTCCCCCCAGAAGGAAACATTATAGAAGGATAGCACAAAAATAGAACCAGGGATCGCGACGCTGTCAGAAAAACGAGAACGCAAGAAACGGGCACTGCCTACCTGGTCTATGAATAATTCCCAAGTTGTTCTACTCAAAACCTTTGCGCATAACCCGCAGACTAAGCTGTGGGTGTTTGAAAACCCATCTCCTTGCGAGTGCTTGCCTGCAACGTGTCCGTCAATTTGAGGATCGCAATCTGCGCAAAGGGCAAAATGATTTCGCGGCCCCCCATCGAATCGGGGGTCGCTCGCTGAAACAACACGCAGCCGTGTCCCAAGGAAAAACCGGAAAAAACGATTTGTTCCCCTTGAAGCGTCCCGACCACGCCGCGACGCTGCAGGGTGGCGGGCCACGTCGTCAATACGGACTCAATTCCCGTGCTTCCAGACATTCTGTGTCCTCGCGATTCCGCATTGGATTCATAGACTCGTCGAGCGCGACGGGAGTTCCCCGAAAAAGGCATTCGCCGTAGACTCATCGACTCCCCAGGCAAACGTAGCACAGGAACGGTTGCCGAAACGTTCGGCTTGCCGTACAACCCAAGGTTCGAGGTGTTGGGATGTCGCCCGCTTGCCGGACGGTTCGGCAAACCTTGTGAGGTCCGTTGATAGTAAGGAGAGCGTGTATGTCGGATGTGCCGGTTCGAGTCGGGATCGTCATGGGGAGCGACAGTGACTGGCCGAAGATCAAATCGGTCGCGGCGGCCCTGGATGAGTTTGGCGTGGGCTATGAGGCGCGAGTGATGAGTGCCCATCGGACGCCGGATGTGGTCCACGATTTTGCAACCGGTGCGGCGGAGCGAGGCCTCAAGGTCATTATTGCCGCCGCAGGGGGGGCTGCTCATTTGGCCGGTGTGTGCGCCTCCCACACGACCTTGCCGGTGATCGGGATTCCCGTGGCGACCGATCTGGCCGGCGGGCTCGATTCGCTACTGGCGACGGTGCAGATGCCGGGCGACGTGCCGGTGGCCACCGTGGGGACCGGATCGGGGGGGGCGCGGAACGCCGGCCTGCTGGCCGTCCAGATCCTCGCCCTGAGCGATCCGAATCTGGCGGAGAAACTCATCCATTTCAAGAGCGACTTGGCTGCGAAAGTGGCAGAGAAGAACCAGAAGCTGCAAGCCAGAATTCGGACGGAATAACGAGCACTGCGTGGGTATGCGATGACGAACATTGAGACGTTACGTTGGGTCGGCGATTGGGCTGGACACTTGGAGTTGATCGATCAGACGTTATTGCCGATCGAGTTGGCGACGATCGAGTGCCGCGACGTCGAGACGGCCTGGGAAGCCATCAAGATGCTGCGGGTCCGCGGGGCACCGGCGATCGGGATCGCGGCCGCCTATGGCGTGGTTCTGGGCGTACAGCCGGTCGCCAGCGGCGACAAGGAATCGTTTTGTCGGCGTTTTGAAGAAGTGACCGAGTACCTGGCGAAGAGCCGTCCCACGGCCGTCAACCTGTTCTGGGCGCTGGATCGATTGAAAAGAAAGGCGGCGGCACTGCAAGGCACGGCTTCGCCGAAGGAGCTTGCCGAATCGCTGCTGGCCGAGGCCCGGGCGATTCACGAGGAGGATCGGCGGATCTGCCGCGATATCGGTCGGCACGGGGCCGAACTCATCGAGGACGGACAAGGCGTGCTGACTCACTGCAATGCGGGCGGCTTGGCGACGGCCGACTACGGAACGGCCCTGGCGGTCTTTTTCGCGGCGGCCGAGTCGGGCAAGCGGATCCACGTGTACGCCGACGAGACGCGGCCGCTGTTGCAGGGTGCGAGGCTCACCACCTGGGAGCTACAGCAACGAGGCATTCCCGTCACCTTGATTTGCGACTCGATGGCTGCCCAGGTGATGCGTGAGGGGCGGGTCCAGGCCGTGGTGACCGGGGCCGACCGGATTGCGGCCAACGGCGACGCGGCCAACAAGATCGGCACCTACAGCGTGGCCCTGGCGGCGGCGGCCCACAAGATCCCGTTCTACGTCGCGGCGCCGCAGAGCACCTTCGATCTTTCGCTTCCCAGTGGAGACGGCATCCCCATCGAAGAGCGCGACCCGCGAGAGATCACCCACGGATTCGGACGGCAGACGGCTCCCGACGGCATCGACGTCTATAATCCCGCATTCGACGTGACCCCGGCCGAATTGATTGCCGGGCTGATCTGCGAAAAGGGGCTGATTCAGCCGGTGACGGCGGAGCGGATTGCGGAGGTGTTGGGGGCCTGTTCATAACGGCCTGCTGTTCCCATGTTCTCCCCTGACCAATACTCCCTGCTCGACTTCGGTGCCGGCCGGCGGCTTGAACGGTTCGGTTCGCTCGTGCTCGATCGCCCCTGTCCGGCGGTGGAAGGCATGCCCTGCGCGGCCCCGCAGCGGTGGGCCGACGCCGACGCGCGGTTCGGAGATCGCGGGTCGGGCGAGGAATGCTGGTCGCAGAACGGCGACTTGTCCGATCGGTGGACGATCGACCATGGACCGCTTCGGTTCGAGTTGAAACGAACCGAGTTCGGCCACTTGGGCCTGTTTCCGGAACAGGCGGGCAACTGGGACTGGATTGCCCGGCAGGTCAAGGACCATGGGCCGGGGATGAGGGTGCTCAACCTGTTTGCCTACACCGGCGGCTGCACGCTTGCGGCGGCGGCAGCGGGGGCGGAAATCGTGCACGTCGATGCGGCCAGGAACACGGTCAATTGGGCCCGGCGGAATGCCGAGTTGTCGGGGCTGGCCCAAGCCCCGATTCGCTGGATCGCCGACGATGCGGCCAAGTTCGTGCGCCGGGAGGTGAAGCGGGGAAACCGGTACGATGCCGTCGTCCTCGATCCGCCAAGCTACGGACACGGCGCCCGAGGCGAAGTCTGGCGTCTGTCGAAACACTTGATGCCGCTGCTGAAGAACTGCGCCCGGTTGACTTCCGGGCGGCGGCGGTTCATCCTGCTGACGTGCCACACGCCGGGCTACGGGGCGGAACGGTTGGGCGAGATGCTGGCCCAAGCGTGCGACGACCAGTCCGGTCACATCTCGGCAGGACCGCTTGCGATTCGCTCCGTCGACGGGCGCGACATGCCCAGCGGCGTGTTTGCCTGCTGGTCGGCAAGATGAAGACCGCGGTGCCAGGCCCCTTGTAGGACAGGATTGCATCCTGTCCGGACCGGTTACAAACCTGTCCTACGGGATGACACGATATGGGAACGAAGATCACCAGCCTGCAGAACCCGCGAATCAAGGAGATGATTCGTCTGCGCGACGGGCGTCACCGGCGAAAGCAGGGTCGGATTCTGATCGACGGCGTGCGGGAGATCGAGCGGGCCATGCAGGCGGGAGTTCTGCCTGGCGAGGTGGTCTATTGCGAGCAAATGTGTGATGCTGCGCCGGCCAGAGAGCTGCTGGCGAGGGCCGAAGAGGGGCAGGTCGAATTGATCGAGGTGTCGGGCCAGGTCTTCGAGAAGCTGGCGTTTGGGGCACGAGCGGAAGGGGTTGTGGCGGTGGCCTCCACGCCGCAAGCTTCGCTTGCTGAGTTGGTGTTGCGTGAAAACGATCTGGTGGTTGTGCTGGAAGGCGTGGAGAAGCCGGGGAACGTGGGGGCGGTTCTGAGGAGCGCCGACGCAACCGGAGCCGGGGCCGTCATTGTGGCCGACGGCCGAACGGATCTGTTCAACCCCAATGCAATCCGAGCGAGCCTCGGCACGATCTTCACGGTGCCGGTGGCGGAAGCATCAAGCCGCGAAACGCTGGATTGGCTGCGCCGGCAGGGATACTCGATTTTTGCGGCTCGCGTCGACGGATCGGCGGTCTATACAGAAGCGGATTTCAGGGGTGCGGCAGCGATCGTGCTGGGGAGCGAGGCGGACGGGCTCACCGACGTGTGGTCGGACGAGGGGATTGAGGCCCTCCGGTTGCCCATGCTGGGAGTCGCGGATAGTCTGAATGTGTCCGTCACGGCGGCCGTGATGCTCTACGAGGCCGTGCGGCAGCGAAGCTAGTGGCCTCCGGCCGCAGCCAAGTCCGAAATGCGAAACTCGAAATCCCAGACAGATTCAAAACCTGAAATCCAAATGTTTCAAACCTGACGAACAGACTCATACCGACACGCACAGTCTTGTTTCGAACCTTTGGTGTTCGGGTTTTGAATTTGTCTGGGATTTCGTGCTTCGGTTTTCGTATTTCAAAACTGCGTGGGTATTTCGTTTGACCGAAGACTCTATCCATGTCCGATTTGCCCTCCGACCATAGCGACGCCCGCGAGCTGTTCACGAGTCATCCGCGATCGTTTGAAGAGAACCGCTATGTCTATCCGGTGGTGAGCCGCCGGGCGGGCGGCATTTCGATCGGGGTGAATCTGAATCTCGACAAGGTCTGCAACTTCGCTTGCATCTACTGCCAGGTCGACCGCACCGAAATGGGCGAGCGGGAATTCGTCGAACTCCAGCGTCTGGCCGACGAGTTGGACTACGCCGTCGAGTTGATCGCGTCGGGCCGGATCTACGACGGCCCGCGGTTCAGCCAGCTTCCTGAACACTTGCGGCGCCTCAACGACATCGCCCTGAGCGGCGACGGGGAGCCGACCACCTACCGCAATTTCGAACACGTGGTGGCCGTCTGCGCCAACGTTCGCCGGCGTCACCGGCTGGACGACATGAAGATCGTGCTCATTACCAACGCGACCATGTTCGACCGCCCGCACATCCGTCGCGGGCTCGAACTGCTCGACGCCAACAACGGCGAGATCTGGGCCAAGCTCGACGCGGGCACGGAAGCTCACTACAACCGCGTCGCCCGTTCCGCCGTCCGCTTTTCGAAGATTCTCGACAATCTCCGCTGGGCCGCATCGATCCGTCCCATCGTCATTCAGACCCTGTTCATGGAGATCCAGGGGGAGGGTCCCGACGAGGCCGAACTGGCGGCCTACTGCGACCGGCTGGATGAGATCGTCCAATCCGGCGGACGAATCAAGCACGTGCAGATTCACACGGTTGCCCGGGCACCGGCGGAGGCGTATGTGTCGGCGTTGTCGAACGATCGGGTGGAAGAGATTGCGGAGTTGGTCCGGGAGAAGACGGGACTGGAGGTGGCGGGGTTCGGGGCGTAACTCGTACCACTCGCAAGTCTTACGATAGCCGCATGGATTTGCCCTGCGCTTCGAAAGAGCCAAAGGTAGCAGTTGAATGACGGACAGCGCCCGGCGACAATAGCGACCGTTCAAATCGTCCCACTCGGTCCGCGTTTCCACCCGGAGTCCCACCATGTCTCATTCCCCAATACATCGTCGTGCTTTTTTGGGCCAATCTACGGCAGCCGCCGCGTTGGGTGGTCTTGCCACCGTTGTGCTGGCCGAGCGGGCCGCGGCTGCGGAGCCCAAGGTCTGGCAACCTGTGTCTGATCGCAAGGTTCGCGTGGGGATCGTGGGCTACGGCTACTGCAAGTTTGGGGCGGCCTTCGGATTCCAGGATCATCCGAATGTGGAGATCGTGGCGGTCAGCGACCTGTTCCCCGATCGACGGGAGGGGCTGATGAAGGCCTGCCGGTGCGAGAAGTCGTACCCGTCGCTAGAGGAACTGGTCAAGGATGATACGATCGAGGCCGTCTTCTGTGCCACCGACGCTCCCAGCCACGCCCGGCATTGCATCGAGGTGCTGAAGCACGGCAAGCACGCCTGCTCGGCCGTGCCGGCCTGTTTCGGGTCGGTTGAGGACGGGGAGCGGCTCTTGGAAGCGGTTGAGACAACGGGCCTGAAGTACCAGATGATGGAGACGAGTTGCTTTCGCGAGGACTGCTACGCCATGCGGACGGCCTATCGGGCCGGCGCCTTGGGGACCATCCATCTCTCGGAAGGCAACTACCACCACTACCACGCCTCGCCGGAGCCGACGCCTTCCTACAACGGTTGGCGCCGCGGAGTGCCGCCCTTGTGGTATCCGACCCACTCGACGGCCTACTACATTGGGGTGACGGGGGAGCGGTTCACCAGCGTCTCCTGCATCGGCACGCCCGGCCACCTCGATTATCACAAGGCGGAGAACAATCCCTACCAGAATCCGTTTGCCACCGAGGTAGCCCTGTTTGAGACGAGCGAGGGGGGCAGCAGCCACATGTCGGTCTCCTGGTCGATGAAGTCGATCTACGGCGAATGCGGCCGCGTCTTCGGCCGGCTGGGCTGCATCAACGAGACGGCCTACACCGGTCTGGCCAAGGATCTACCCGACTTGACCCGTCCGGCGCTGCCGCCCAGAGTGCCCGGCGGCGGGCACGGCGGCTCTCACGGCTATTTGATGGACGAGTTCATCACCGCCATCCTCGAAGACCGCGACCCGCTAGTCAACGTCTATGAAGCCCTGTCGATGACGGTCCCCGGCATCGTCGCCCACCAGTCGGCACTCAAAGGCGGTGAGCGCCTCCCGTGCCCGCAGTATCGCAGGAAAACACCATGACGGGGATGCTCGCACCGAGCGCACATGTTTGAAATTCGAAATGCAAAGCACGAAATCCGAAACAAACCCAAAATCCGAACATCAAAGGCTCGAAACAAGACCGTGTGTGTCGGCACGAGTCGGTTCGTCCGGTTTGAGACATTTGGATTTGAGGCGTTGTATTTGTTTAGGATTTCGGATTTCGTGTTTCGGATTTGGCTGCGGCCGAAGGCCGCGTTGCGGCAAGGTGCGCAAAAAATGCACCTCGCAACACGGATCGCGCCGCCTTTCCAGTCTTCCTCGTTTCACAGGGGCAGCTCAGATTGCCGGCGGAAAGCTGCCATCCGGGGGGCGAACTGGTCTTGAACGGCCGGGCACAAATCTTTAGCATCCCCCGGCCTTTCCCGACGGACCAGATCTGTCGATGCGCGGTTCGGCCTGCGCGGTCGGCCCGCTCGACGGTTGCCGTCTCACTATCCCGATGTGTTGGTACCGGTTTTCTGCGGCGGTAGAAGTCGCGTGTGCGGCTTCGTTTGCGGCCCCGCGGAGACTTGGCCGGTGCTGCATTTCCATCAACACGATTGATTGGGACATTGCGGTGAAAAACTCACTCGATGCCAGGCAGCCGGTGCGCTTTGCGCGCCTGGCTGGCGTTGCGGCGTGGACTCTTCTGTCGCTCGGAATCGCCTGCGCGGCTTCGGCGCAAATGCCGGGCCCCTCCGACTATCGAGCCTATCCGCTCAAATACAAATCGGCGTCCGAGATCGAACGCATGCTCCGCGACGTCCTGCCGGGCCTGGGGTCTACGTCCCATTTGATGGCCGACGGGCAGACCAACCAGATCCTGCTGCGCGGCCCGGAACAGGCTCATCAGGTTGCCAGGCAAGTGATCGATTCGGCCGATCGGCCCGAGTTGGCGGCTCCAACGGAACCGCCGATCGTGCAGTCTTATCCGTGCGATACGAGTCGTCTGCAGGCCACGGCCGATCGGATCAGGACGACGTTTTCCACCTTTGGTGTACGCGTGGCGGTCGATCCGCGTTCGCCGCAACTGCTGGTGCTTGCGCCGCCCTCGATTCACAGTCTCGTCGCCCGCCTGCTCTCCGCGCCGCCAGTTCAGTCACCCGACATGCCTCGCCCTCTGCCGAAGACAAACGTGGTCGCCGCGGGGCCGCCCGTCAGCCCGGCCGAGCAGGCGATTCGGCAAACGCTGGCCAGCCACGAGGGGCGCAAAGAGGAATTCGTTGCGCTGAACAACGCCGAGGTCGGAGTGGTCGAGGCACGTTTGCGGGATCTCCTTGGGACGCGACTCGAGCCGCTGGCGGCCCGAGAACAGGGCTGGCCGGACTACGTTCTTTCCGACAAGTTCGGCGACCATGTCGAGTTGCACGTGGAACGAGACCGCAACGGGATCCGCGTGGTCGGCAGGCAATCGCTGGCGACGCAGATGGCGAGTTTGATCCGCACGCTCGACAGTCCGGCGGCGCCCGCGGGGACGAAGATCCGGATTCTGCCGATGCGCCGGGCAGACCCTGCCAAGGTGCGCGAAGCGGTCGAAGCCTACCGGACCGGCGGCCACGAATATGAACCCGGCCGCCGTACGCCCCCCGAGAAGCAGAGCAGCCGCGCTCGCTACGGACACACGGGCGTGGAGCTGGTGGCCTACATGTTCCAGCCGCCGGGTGGAGGAAGCGCTGAGGCCGCCGGGGCCGAGAAGCAGGAAGAGCCGAGCGGGGAACGACTGCCGATGGACGGGCTGCCCCAGCCCGGCCCCGACGTGGAATACGAGGTTCTCCCCGACCTGGACGTGATCATTCTCCGCGGGCGCGAGAGCGACGTGGACGACGTGACGCGAATGATCGAAGAGATCGAACGGATCAGCGCCGAGACCGTTCCTGAGATCGATATCTACTTCTTGAAGCACGTCCAAGGCGCGTCCATTTCCGAGATCGTCGCCGGCGTTTCGCTCGATCTGCTCGGCGGACGCCAGGGCCGGATCAGCGTGACGCCGCTGATGAAGCCCAACGCGCTACTGCTCATCGGATGGGGCGAGGCGGTCAAGGCGGTCAAGGATCTGATCTGGAAGCTCGACCAGCCGGTGGAGCCCAACACCCAGTTCCGCATTTTCACCCTGGAGCACGCTCCGGTCGCCACGGTGGGGGCCACCATCTTGCAGACCTTCGCCAATCGCGGCGGGATGAGCCCTCAGGTCCAGCTCACCCCCGACATGCGGCTCAACGCCCTGATCGTTCGCGCCGCACCGACGGACATGGCCGAGGTGGAGATGCTCATCCAGCGGCTCGACGTTCCCGCCCCCGGCCCGGTGGCGCAGGCTCGCATGTTCAAGCTCCAGCATTCGCTGGCCACCGATCTGGCGGCCACGCTCCAGCAGGCGATCAGCGCGGCGGCAGGCGGAATCGGCACCCAGAGGTCGGCCGCCCTCGAATTGTTCGACGTGGATGGGCAGCGCCTGATCCGCTCGGGCGTCCTCGACGACGTGCAGGTCACGCCCGACATGCGAACCAACACCCTGGTGGTGTCGGCGCCGGCCGAAAGCATGGAATTGATGGCGGCTCTGATCGAACATCTCGACTCGCCTTCGGCCGTGGCACAGATCAAGGTCTTCCGCATCAGCAACGGCGACGCCACGGCCATGGCCACCATGCTGCAGGGACTGCTGCCGTCGGCGGCGACCACGGGCACCCGCCCGCAGCTTCCCGGCGCGGAAGGCGAAAGCTCGCTGGTGCCGGTCCGGTTCTCGGTCGACACCCGGACCAACAGCATCATTGCCACGGGAAGCGAGGGCGACCTGACGATCATCGAGGCCCTGCTCACCCGTCTCGACGAGGAAGAGGTCAAATCGAGGATCAACGAAGTCTACCGCTTGAAGAACGCGCCCGCCCCCGACGTGGCCGAATCCATCAATGAATTCCTCCGCAGCGAACGTTTGATCCAGCAGGCGGCTCCGGGATTGACCAGCACTTACGAGCAGATCGAGAGGGAGGTCGTGGTCGTCCCCGAGGTGGTCAGCAACTCGCTGATCATCAGCGCCGCGCCGGAATACTACGAAGAGATCATGAAGCTCATCGAGAAGCTCGACGCGCAACCGCCGCAGGTGATGATTCAGGTGCTGATCGCCGAGGTGACTCTCAACGATACGGAAGAATTCGGCATTGAACTGGGTCTGCAGGACTCGGTCCTGTTCGATCGCAGCCTGATTGCGGACCTGGAGACGATCACCCGGACGGTCACCGAGCCCGGTCTGCCCCAGACGACGACTCAGGAGATCGTTGCCGCGACCAACACGCCTGGGTTCCTGTTCAACAGCCAGCCGAACAACGCTTCACTCGGCAACACCGCCGCCGCAGCCGCCTTGGCGACGGCGGACGCTATAGGCAGCCAGGGGATTTCCAATTTCGGCGTCAATCGAGTCAATAGCGAGTTGGGGTTCGGCGGTCTCATCCTGTCGGCCAGCAGCGAAAGCGTAAGCGCCATGATCCGCGCCCTCAAGGAGAATCGGCGGCTCGACGTGCTCAGCCGGCCGCAGATCATGACCCTCGACAACCAACCGGCGTTCATCCAGGTCGGCAAGCGCGTGCCGCGGATCACCGGTTCGGCCGCTCAAAGCCGGGGGCTGGTCAACGAGATCGCCCTGGAGAACGTGGGCCTGATTCTGGGCGTCACGCCGCGGATCAGCCCCGAGGGCATGGTCGTCATGGAGATCGACGCGGAGAAATCGGATCTGGGCCCGATCACCGAAGGAATTCCCGTGGCCGTGTCCGACGGCACGGAGATCCGCTCGCCCAGCATCAACGTAACCATGGCCCAGACGACCGTCAGCGCCGCCAGCGGGCAGACGATCGTCCTGGGCGGATTGATCACTCAGAGCGACTCGATGCTCAGCCGGCGCGTTCCGTGGCTCAGCGATATCCCGGTGATCGGCCATCTGTTCCGCTTCGACGGAAAGACGTGCAAGCGGGCGGAACTGCTGATCATCCTCACGCCGCACGTCGTCAAGGACCAGGAAGAGGCCGAGCGTCTCAAACGAGTCGAGGCAACCCGGATGCACTGGTGCCTGGCCGACGTTCACCAACTCCACGGCGATACCGGGCTGGTCGACATCCGCGAGGGCCACGACCTGAGCGACGGCTCGGCAGAGACCATCTATCCCGACGCGGATCCGATGGGAGTCGGCGTCGAGCCGCCCGCCGACGGGGATTGGAACTCGGTCGAAGTGGTCCAGCCGCCGGCGTTTCAGGAGAAGCTCAAGCAGTCTCCCCAGCCGGCCCCGGCTCCGAAGAAGGCACCGGCGATGAAAGCCGCCCCAGACGGCGATCGCGTGGGGCAGGCCGATCGGGCGTCCCCGCCGGCGGTGCCCGCCATCCCGGCGCCTGCCGCGACGACGCAATACGGACCAGCCCCCTACGGGCAAGTGATGCCGGCGCAATACCCATCCTACAGCAACCCGGCAACCTACAGCACACCCTACGGCCCGCCGGCGACCGCCGCCGTGCCCAACCAGTATTCAACGTACTAGAGAACCCTCAGTGTTTCGACATTGGGATTTGTTTCGTCTTTCGAGCTTCGTGCTTCGTATTTCTTCCGTCGCGGCGCGTTTCCCTGCCAACGATCGAAGGTCTCTGTGAGGTCATGACCGTCATGCCCCGAACTCTGTTTCAGAAGTCGCTCCAATTCCTGCCGCTCCTCGTCCTTGTGACTTCGGGGTGCTCCACCCTCGATCTGTCGAAAGGGCTGGCGTGGCCAGGTTCCGACGACAAGCCGCAGATTCCCGATCGCATCGTCGACGTGTGGACGGACGACGTTCTCCACCAGTCGGGGCAGCCCTCGAAACGCGGTTTCGGCGGGCGGTTCATGTTCTACAACCGGGAGAGCGAGTCGCCCGTCAAGGTGGAAGGGGCGCTCACCGTCTACCTGTTCGACGATCGCTGCGAAGACCCGTTGCGGGGGAAGCCGATCCACAAGTACATCTTCCCGGCCGAAGCGCTTGAAAAGCACTATAGCAAGTCGGAGTTGGGGCACTCTTACAGCTTCTGGCTGCCGGTCGACGAAGTGGGCGGTGTGGAGCGGACGTTGACCGTCATTGCCCGGTTTGAGCCGAAGGTCGGCGGCAAGGTCATGGCCAAACCGTCGACGCACGTCTTGCCAGGGCGTCCGGCCGACGAGGAATCGAGTCCGCTGGTTCAGCGATTCGAAGCTCGGCAATATGAGAAGAAGGCCAACGGCGAGATTCAGCAGGTGGCCCACGTTGAACCGGTGTACGGAGATCCGGCAAGCGCGCCGGAAACAAACCAGGGGATCACGACGGCCACGATCAACCTGCCGCCGGGTTTTGCCCGACAGATGATGAGTGAACCGACCCAATCGGCTTTCGGCGTAACCCTCGCCCCGCCGGGGACGAGCGCAACGGGATCGGCCGCCGCCAATGCGGCCTCGTTCACTTCGGGGCTGCCGGCTGCTTCCTCTGCGATGCCGGCGTTTCAACCGGCGCAGACGCCGGAGGCGACTCAGGCGGCGCTGCGTCCGACGGCGCTACCGCCAGTTGGTTCTCAACTTTCGAGATTCCCGGCTCGAAGAGAAGCATTAGGCCGGCCAATCGCCTCTCGTGTTCGGACCCAACCGTACCGTGCAACGTGGCCGTCCGCCCTGCCAACGACACCTCGAGCGGCGCCCACGAACGAATCGTTGTCGACTTCGTCAGCCGATCTGCCATCGCCGCCTCCATGGCGGGAGCAGGAGGAGTGGTAGGCGTGAACCCCAACCGGAGCCGGGGAGCGTACATGCCGGTCGGAAGCTGTGGAAGAGTGCGCATCCGGTTGATCGCCGGGTCAATCGCTTCGCGGACCAGGTCGCCTTCGACGGCCGAGCGGATCTCGACTTGATCGACCGCCGAGGTCCCGCCGACGAACCCGCCCTCGCGAGATGCCCCCACAAAACTGTCGGCGTCGCGAGCGTCGCGCAAGAATCGCTCGTCTCCGGTGATCGCGCCCACGTCCTCGGCTACCGCGCCGGGATTCGCCTCCGAACTCCTTCGCTCTCGAATCTGATCAATAATGCTGGTGCGCTGCGCCTCGGCGACCGAGGCCCAGAGGAGGGAAAGGGCAAGGACCGCCAAGCCGGTGATGCTGGACCTGATCATTGGATTTCTCCCGAAAATCGCCGCCGCGACGCTGGAAGACCGGGCTTACCCCGATCATTCATGGGTGGCACGCTCAGAGCGTAGCGATGGGCGTGGTGACCTGACGATCCGGGCTGACATGGTCGACGGCGGACTCTTTCAGTCTACCATACTGAGGGCCGAGAGGCCATGAAATCCTTTCGTCAATGCTCGTGTCCGGCGTGGGGATCGGACGCAGGATGGGCGGGCGTCGTGCTCTCGTGACCGGCGTGGTCGCTCCCCTCCGTCCCGTGCGAATGGTTGTGGCTTTGCCCCTCGATCATGCCGATGGCCAGCGCGATGGCCAGTCCGGTGAGCAGAGCGAACGAGAGAGCGCCCCGATCGTGGTCGTGGAAATGGAGTTCCGGCAGCAGATCGCTCATGGCAATGCACATGAAGGTGCCGGCCGAAAACGCCAGCGCGTAGGCCAACACGTGACTTTCGCCGTGGGCCTGGCCGAACCCCAGGTAGAAGAGGAGCACGCCCGCGGGGATCATTAAGGCAAACAGGATATTGACCACATGGCGAGATGTGGGCGACCAGCCGCCCATGGCCATCAACGTGCCGATCGTCATCGAGTCGAACGGTTTGTGGAGGAAGATCACCAGGAACGTCCCGATGCCGGCCAGGGCAGTCGTCTGGCTGCCGTGTGCCTCGGCTTCGACGCTGGCGGCGAGAGCGATGCCCGCAAAGACCGTGTGCAGCGTGAGCCCCACGGCCGCTCCGCTCCACGTAAGCTGGTGCGAATCGTTCCGGACATGTTGGCAGTTCTCATGTCCGTCTTTGTTTTCGTGGCTGTCTCCGTGATCCTCGTGCAAGTCCGGAACGTCATGGTGATGAAAGCAGAAATACCGCTCGGTGAAGAACATGGCCAGAAACCCGCCAAGCACCCAAATGAACACTGTGTTGATCGCATCGGGGGCTTCGAAAATCGCATGGGGCAACAGATGAAGAAGGCCCACGCCGAGCATCACCCCCGCAACCAGGCTGACGGCCAACTGCATCCGCCGGTGGGTCAGGCGGACAAACAACGGTATCCATCCGCCGGCTAACGAGGCAAACAGGATCAGCACGCAGTAGACCAGCAACAGCATCGTGGATGACATCCGGGGAAGTCCTTCTAGTGGGCAAACACAGCAGGGAAGTGAACGAGAAAGGCAACAGTCCGTCGGCTTGCCCGGTCTATCGCCCCCCCTGATACGGGGAGATCTCCGCTGGCCAGCCCCTTATTGTATCCTGCCGCTGCACGTTGCCAATCTGAACGGCCATGTCGGGAGTGCCTGTCTTTTGGGCATGTTGAGCGACAACCGGGGATCGAACTGCCAGCCGTGCGGACGCTCCCTCGACGGTCCTCCAAGATACTCCTTCAGACAGAATGTCCCCTCGACCGGTGAGAAAGCCCGACGTCATACCGTTTCCAGTTCACTCATCTTCCTGCGGTATCGACGACCTTTTTGATGGGACGTCATTAACCGCTCCTCTGCAATCGTTACAATCAACTATTTCCGCGTGAGAATTCCTGAATAAACCACTCTTGTGGTGGGGTGTGGGAGCGAGCCACGTTCAACGGACCATGTTAGAATGAGATTCTCGTCCGTTCAGTTCGGAATGATGCCGTTCGATTTTTCTTTGTCGACTCTGATTTGTGTCCGTAGGAGAGGTTGTTCATGGGAGAGTCCGTGCCGTTACGCTACCTGGAGTACGGTCATGGCGCTACGCCGGTGATTCTGTTGCACGGTCTGTTCGGAGGCCCCGGCAATTGGACGCGAATCATGGAGGATCTCGCCGACGATTACTACTTCTTCGCGGTTCAGTTCCCCATCGACCACTGCGAGGGCCGGTGCCATCGCAAATTTCGCGGCGTGGATGAACTGACCGACTACGTGGAAGAGCTGATCGATCAGTTGCAGTTGGATAAGGTGATTCTCTGCGGCAACTCTTTGGGCGGACAAGTCGCGGTCGATTACTCCCTGCGGCATCCCGACAAGGTCGATCGGCTGATCATCACCGGCAGTGCGGGCCTTTTCGAGCGGAGCCTGAACGAGGGGAAACGGCCCCAGATCGATCGGGACACGATCCGGCAAAGGGCGTCGGAGATCTTCTACGACGAACGCCACTGTACCGAGGAGATCGTCGAAGACGTCTACCGGATGCTTCACGACCGGCGATTTGCGCGATTTCTGATCCGTGTTGCCAAGGCCACGCGGGACCGCAACATGAAGGACGATCTCAGCCGTCTGCACATGCCGACGTTGATCATCTGGGGTCGGAACGACATCATCACGCCCCCCTTCGTTGCCGAGGAGTTCCACGAGGGGATTCCCAACGCACGATTGGCCTACATTGAAGAATGCGGCCACGCCCCCCCCATCGAGCAGCCCGACGAGTTCGCCCGCCTGATGCGCGAGTTTCTTGAAGACTCCGCCCCCGCCCAAGTCGTGCGATAGGGCAGGCAGACGAAAACATCTACCAGTCAGACGCTCCAGGTAACCCGTGGGTGAACGAAACGGACCAATCTCATCCGACTCGGTAGTCCTGGCGCGCCGACGCGCCTGGGTGATTTTGGCGTTGGTCGCTCTGACCCTGCCCGTAATCGTTTACGGTACGGTCGGCGCCTTGAGAAGCAACTCGAACGATCCGCGGCAGTGGCTGCCTCGCGGGTTTCACGAAACGGAGCTCTACCAGGAGTTTCAGGATCAGTTCGGCCGCGATGAAATTACGGTCGTCACCTGGAACGGGTGCACGCTGACGGATCCCCGCGTCGAGCAACTGGCCCAGGCCTTGGTCGACCGGGGCAGCGGCGCCTACCAACGCGCCCTCACCGGGCCGCGCCTGCTGCGGCAGATGACGGCCCCGCCGTCAGATATCCCTTTGACCGACGCCATTGGCCGCCTGCAAGGAATCCTGATCGGCCCGGACGGCCTGACCACGTGCGTGGTCTTCATTCTCTCCAAAACAGGCGCCGAGAATCGCGTCGCCGCCGTCGAAGAACTCCTGGCCACAGCCGAGTCGGAATGCGGCCTGAAGCCCGGCGATCTCTATCTGGGCGGCCCCACGGTCGATGCCGCCACGATCGACATCGAAAGCCAACGGATGCTCGCCGAGTTGACGCTCGTTTCGGGCCTGATTGCGTTCTTCGTCACCTGGTGGCGAATCCGCAGCTTCTGGCTGTCGGCGATCATCATGGCAACCTCGATCTATAGTACCGGCCTCGCCCTGTCGGTCCTGTACTTCAGCGGCGGGAACATGAATCTGATCATGACCATGCTGTCGCCGTTGATCTTCGTGCTCACGATCTCGTCGGCCGTGCATCTGGGGAACTACTACCGCGACGCCGTGGAGGAAGACGGTTTGGATGCAGCTCCCCGAATGGCCCTTCGCCGCGGGTGGGCGCCATGCGTACTCGCTTCACTGACGACCGCCGTCGGGCTCGGCTCTCTGGCCACCAGCATGATCGTGCCGATCCGCGGCTTCGGCATCTACTCGGCCGTCGGCGTGGCGCTCAGCGTGGGCGTGCTTTTCGTCTTCATGCCCGCGGTGCTGACCCTATGGCCGGTCCGGTCGCTGGTCAAGAACGCGGCGCAAAACGTCTACGAGCCGACATCCGCGGCGGCGCAGAACGGCCTGGACAAGATGACGGCGTTCATCGCCCGCCACCATCTGGCGATCACCGCCGCCTGCCTGGCGCTGATGGTCGTTGCAGGAGTCGGTTTGGCCTGGCTCAAGTCGACGGTTAAGCTCCAGCACCGATTTGCCGAAGACAGCAAGATCATCGGCGATTACCGGTGGATGGAAGAGAACCTCGGCCCGCTCGTGCCGCTGGAGATCGTGATCGGATTCGACGACGCCTGCTCGTGGACGTTCTTCGAGCGGATGGAGTTCGTGTCGTGGCTCGAGACTCAGCTTGAAACGCTGCCCGACGTCGGCGCGACCATGTCGGCCGCCACCTTCGCGCCGGCTTTGCCCCTTGGAGCTTCGACGCGCGACACGGCAAGACGCTCGGCCATGGCGCCTCGGCTCGAGAAGAATCGGCAGCATTTCATCGACGCCGGATTCATTGCCGAAGCGCCCGGGCAGGAGCGCTGGCGAATCAGCGTTCGCGTCAATGCCCTCGGCGACGTCGACTATGCCCACTTCACCGAGAATCTGCGCAACTTCATCGATCCGATACTCAAGGCGCTTCCGGTCGACGGGGTCGACGCAACGTACACCGGCGTCATCCCCTTGATCTACAAGGCGCAGCGGCAGTTGTTCGACGACCTGGTGCACAGCTTCTTCCTGGCCTTCAGCGTAATCGCCCTGGTGATGATCGTGGCTCTTCGCAGTCCCGCTTCGGGAATGCTCTCCATGGCGCCGAACCTGTTCCCCATCGTCATCGTTTTCGGATTCATGGGATGGAGCGGGGTGCTCATCGAGATCGGCTCGGTAATGACCGCTAGTGCGGCCCTGGGAATCGCCGTCGACGACACCTTCCACTTTCTCACCTGGTTCTCCCGTGCCGCCAACCAAGGCAAGCCGCGCCGCGAGGCGATCCGATTCGCCTACCAGCGGTGTGCCAGTGCCATGACGGCCACGAGCCTCATCTGCAGTTGCGGACTGGCCGTGTTCGCCCTGAGCACCTTCATGCCCATCGTCCACTTCGCCTGGATGATGGTGTCGCTGCTGGCCGCCGCCCTGTTCGGCGATCTGGTCTTCCTGCCCGCCATGCTCTCCGGACCCCTGGGGAAAGTGTTTCGGCGCAGCCGGTCGATTCTGACGTAGAGCTGTGAGCTTTGAGCTATGAGCCAGAGGGATGGTATCGGAGAGCCTGCTGCGAACGGGTCGTCCCTCCAAGCTCACTGCTCAAAACTCAAAGCTCATCACTCCGTGAGTCTCGAACACCGTGCCGAGCCAGCCTTCGCGGGCGGCACGGAAAGCCAGTTGAAACGCTGGGTTGTTGCGGAGCATGTAGCCCATCTGGATCGTCAGCCGCTTGGCCGTCGCCGCGTCGAGCAGGCGGCGGAACGCGGCGAGCGACGTGCCGGCCGGTTTGTCGAGGTGGAGGTGCATTCCGGCGTCCACGCATCGCTGTGCCGTGGCGATGAGGTCGGGCACCCGCGTTTCGACGGCCACGGCTTGCAGTCCGGGCGTGTTCAGCAGTTGTTCCTCGGTCATCCAAGCGAGCCCGCGATAGACTCCCTGGTCGCCGTTCTTCCGTCGCAACTCTTCGTCGGACTCGACGACGCCCACCACTTCGTAGTCGTCGGTCAGTTTGCGAAGTGCATCCATCTTGCCCGACGCATGGGCGTGCCCCGTCCCGATCTGCCCGATCTTGACCCTGCGGCGAGGTGCGCCGGATGCCCGGATGACGGCCGGGGCTGCCAGGAAAGAACCTGCCGCCGTGGCCGCCGCCTTGAGAAAGCTGCGTCGTTCATCTCGATTCATGGTTGCGCTCCTGTTGGAGTCCAGGCTTCAGCCTACGAATTGGAAATGTCATCGAACGGGAAAAGGCCCGATTGTTCGAGAACGAACCAGTACGATGAAACAAGATTATCCGCGCCATCGGCTACCTTGGTAATGTAATCGTTGAAATCACCGATGGCGGAGCGGTTCTTGAACTGCAAGACAAACAGAAGTTGCGTTGACGGTACCCGCACGAGAAACGCGTCGGACCGCAAGTGCCTTTGGGACCATGCATACAGTTCGGGCAACAAGATGCAAGATGATGTGAATTCGCTTCCAAGCCACACAGCCCAATCATTGCCGGTTTCTGTGGTCGTCAGTTGTTGCTGGATTGTCTGGCCATCAAACGCAATCTGCGAGAGGTTCCTAATGGCGATGGCGTTCGCTTGATCTATGGTTAGTCCGAGATCGTCGAGATCCTCTTGTTGGATGTTGCGAATGAAGCCATCTTCGGTGCAGGCCAAGAACATGTAGACATCGTGGCCAAGATGCGAAACAAAGCCGAACCGGTCCGACTCAATATCAACATCCGCGATTCCCGATGCGTTGAAGTAATCGCGATGGACGACGCGAGGCAGAAGTTGGGATAAATCCATAGTCGTCCTTTCTTCGGGTAAAAGTATGTTCAATCCGCAGCCCTAGATCGTCAAGAGGGCGAATCGGTACACAGCATCTTCTTGCTTCAGTGCCGGTGATTCTAGCACTCAAGGCTTGTGGGGGGCAACACGTTGGTTGGCTCGGACAAGACACCGGTCCATCCGATATCGGAGCAGATAAGGTTTTCAAGTGAAATCGAGTCCTACCCGGGCGGGTCCTGTCCCGCCTGGAAACCTTCACTCGAACCCGACCTCGGTCGGGGTATGCAGCCAGCGTCGCGCGGCAACGGCGCCGATAGACCATAGGCGAGAGCAAGTGGCACTGGTATGCTGGTGTTGGATACATGAACCTCGATCATAGCCGGAATTCCGCGCGATGGGTTCCCGCCTGGTATTGAAATCCTGGGGATAAGAGTGACTCTGTCGAGCCCCGAGGACACGATCCTCGCCAAGCTCCGCTGGGCAGATCTCAGTGGCGGGAGCGAGAAGCAGTTCGTCGATGCACAGCGAGTTTACGAATTGCAGCGGGGAAGTCTCGATCTCGCGTATATCGGCGAGTGGGCGGAAACGTTAGACATCGCCCCACTCTGGAATCGGTTACTGCACGAGAATCACGACTGATTGGCAATATCGCACCGTACGTTCTGATCGTCTCTTGAACTTCAGTTGCCGATCGTGCAATATAGTTGGCGGACAAACACCCAACAGGAAATCCCGGGGGGCCTGTCATGGCTAGACTCGCTGCACTACTTATCCTGTTCGTTTCGCCGTGCTTCGCCGGCGACGACCTCGCCCCCCCCATCTACTCGCGGCAGGACAGCCTCCAGCAGACGCTTCTGACAACCCGGCATGCCTACGCAGCCTGGGTGGCGGAACAGCCCGCGGCTCGAAAGCTCGTCGAACTCGGCCCCTGGTCGGTGACGCCTCTGCTCCCGGCCGCGGAGGCCGACAAGCTCGTCCAGCCGTCAAAGGAAATCCAACTCGATGCGAAACTGCCGGACGGGCGAGCCCTGTGGACCAAGCCCGCGCTTCCCGATGCAAAGGTCGCCAAGTTCGTCGGTGGCACAAAAGATAAGACCCTCTATCTCGCGCGAACCATCCAGGCCAAGGAACCTTGCCGGCTGACCGTCGGCATCGGCGGCGGTGATCGGCTCGACGTCTGGCTCGGCAAGCAGAAGCTGGCCTCGGCCGACACGCACCTCAACGTCGGTCGCTACGGCTGCTCCACCCGCATGGACGGCACGCGAGTCGATCAGCTTCTCGTCCACCTGCCTCTCGCGGCCGGAGAAAACCGTTTACTCGTTCGCCTCGTGCCGGACAGCGAACCGTCCTTCTACTTCTCGACCACTCCCGACCCTGTGCCGCGTCTCTGGGAGCAGGTCCGCCGCGACTTCCCCGCCGCCCGGAACCCGCTCGTCGACCTCGTCCATGCCGACTGGTTTGCAGTTGGAGGCTGGTTCGCTGCGCAGGACAGCCGGTTCGAGCAGGACTTCCTGGGACAAGTGATTGCCGACTGTGGCAAGCATGGCGAGAAGATTCAAAAGGAAGCTGGTCAACTCGAGCGGGAGAAGGCGGCTCCGTCCGACAGTCGCTGGCTCGATCTGTGCGTCCGGGCCTCCGTCCTGGCAAAGCTGCAGACCGACGTCGATCGGCTCCGTGCGGCCGTGGAGGAACTGGGGCTCTCTTGTGCGAAAGAGTATCCAGCCGCAGCCTTCCTCGCCGAATTGGCCGCCTACGAGAACGAGTTGGGGGCCAGGATCGCCAATCTCGATCCCGTCAACGAAGCCACAGGCCGCCTCATGGCAGAGATGCCCAAGCTGCAGCGCCGCATGCTCGTCGACGAGAACCCGCTGCTCAAGAATGCGAACATCCTGTTCGTCAAACGCTACACCTACAACAGCAAGCACTACTACGACGACTTCCAGCACATCAGCCGCTGGGGCGGCAACCTGTGCGAGCTTTCGCTCCGCGACGACACCGTACGCGAAATCGCTCCCCAACTCGCAGGCGGTGTCTTCGATCGCTACGACCTCTCCTTCGACGCCAAGCGCATCGTCTTCGGCTATCGCCGCCCCAAGCTCGAAGGCTATCGGATCTACGAGATCGACGTCGACGGTACCGGCCTGCGTCAGGTCACGCAACCTCCCGAGAACGAGCAAGACCGGATCGCCACGTACGGCAAGACCAGCACGGGCGACGGCTTCTACGGCCTCTTGGGCTACCGCTTCTGGACCGACGACGTCCATCCGTGCTACTTGCCTGACGGTGGGCTCTGCTTCGCCTCCACCCGATCGGAACACGGAGTCCTGTGCACGCCCAACCACTACCTGGCCTGCACGAACATCTTCCGCACGGAGATGGACGGCACCCATTTGCGTCCCTTGTCGCAAGGCGCGCTGAGCGAGTTCACGCCCACCGTCATGGAAGACGGCCGCATTCTCTACAACCGTTGGGAATACGTGTACAAGGGCATCGCCGCCGTGCAGCCGCTCTGGACGATGCGCCCGGACGGCTCCGGGAGCGAAGAGTTCTACGGCGACAACATCACCGACCCCGGCGTGTTCTGGCAGGCGAGGCAGCTTCCCGGCAAACCGGGCCGGGCCGTCTGCATCGGCTGCGGACACGAACCCTTCGGGATCGGGCAGGTGCTGCTTCTCGACCCCGGCAAGAGCAAACGCACTCCCGCGTCGATGACGAGCCTCACGCCCGACGTGGAGACGCACGGGCTTCGCGGACTCTACCAGCGCCGCAACGGCGTCCTCCGCGAGGACATCTTCGGCCCCTTCTACGCCGACCCCTATCCGCTCTCCGACAAGTTCTTCCTCGTCTCCTGCAATCCCGACCAGCGCTACAACGACGAGGACGCCTACGACGTCTATCTGCTCGATGCCTTCGGCAACCGCGTTCCCATCTACGACGACCCGGAGTTCTCGTGCTGGCAACCGATGCCGTTGCGTCCCCGAAAGGTTCCGCCGATTCTTCCGAGCCTGAAGCCGCAACAGGACAGACCGAAAACCGCCACTCTTTTCGTCGGCGATATCTATCGCGGACTCGACGGCGTCGAACCGGGCACGATCAAGTATCTGCGGGTCATGGAGCAGATTCCCAAGCCCTGGGCGGCCGAAATCGATCCGCTTCGCGGGCAGGATCGAGGGGCTGACGGGTTCGGCGGCCACATCGCCGTGAGCCACAACGCCCACATCTGGATCGCCGTGCTGCTGGGCATTGTGCCCGTTGAGGCGGACGGCTCGGTGTGCCTGGAGGTGCCCGCCGGCAAGAACCTGTTCTTCCAGGCCCTGGACAAAGACTTCATGCAGGTCCAGCGGATGCGGACCTTCGTCAACCTCGAACCGGGCGAGACCCGGTCGTGTATCGGCTGCCACGAGCATCGCACGCAGGCCCCGCCCACACGGCTCGTCGCCGCTATGCATCAGATGCCCGCCAAACTCGGCGCCCAGCCGGGCGAAGTCGCACCTCGACCGCTGGATTACGCGACCGACGTCCAACCCATTTTCGATCGGCACTGCGTCGAGTGCCACAACGGGAAGGACCCCAAGGCCGCTCCCGATCTTCGCGGCGAAATGACGGCCCTCTTCAATCGATCGTACGAGAACGTCCTTCAGGGGGGCCTGGTCGATACGATTCGTGAATGGGCCGGAGCGGATCACGCCATGAACCACGCCGAGGCCGTGTCGCCCTACGCCCACGGCTCCCATCGCAGCAAGCTCGTGGAACTTCTCCGCAAGGGCCACTACGACAAGCAACTCTCTCAGGACGAATGGGTCAAGCTCGTGACCTGGATCGACTGCGGGGCGCCTTACTATGGCTCCTACTACGGCCGGCGCAACCTCAGCTACCGGGGCCAGCCCGACTTCCGACCCGTGCCGACCGTCGAGTCAGCCTGCGGCATCCCGCCCGCATTCACTGGGCCGGTGCAGCCCGAACCGATCCCCGCGGAACTCCTCGCCCACTGGAAACTCAATGAGGCACCGGACGGCGTCGCCTTGGACGTCTCCGGTAAGGGCCACGAGATGAAGGCCGTGGGCACCGTTGGCGGACAAGGCCACACGGGGGTCGGCTCCCTGTCGTTCGACGGCAGAGCCTTCCTGGAAGCCGAAGGACTTGGGCAGCACGAAGCCGTTTCCGTTGCCCTGTGGGTCAAGGCCGACTCGCTCGATCGCCGCTGGAACCCGCTCCTTTTCTGCAATGAAGCTCACGCCGGCGTGACCCATTTCAGCCTGCTGCCCGACGGCAGGCCCAATGTGGCCGTCAACTCCGACGGACGGACCTGGACCCACTGCACGGCCCAGACTTCGCTCGCCGCCGGAGAGTGGCACCACTTGGCCCTCGTCTGCGACGCCCGCTTCGGCGGACGAGCCAGATTCTACGTCGACGGCCTCCCTGCCGGAGAGGAGTACCTTGGCCTCGGCATCGCCCTGGATCTCTCCCGTTTCCGCATCGGCGGGTGGAACCGCTGGGAGAACGATCCCAACAACAACTTCCACGGCGAGATCGACGACCTGCGGGTCTACCGCGGCATGTTGACGGCGGCGGAGGTGGCTGAGTTGGCGGATGACGGCGTGAGACCGGGGCGAGGATGAGCCATTATCTCCACATTCGTGGGTCAAACCGAAAGGGTTTTGATTCGATCTCAGAGACTCGCCCCATCTCCGGATGAAACGGATTGAGGAGAACGTTGAACTCCTCGGGATTCACCGCTGAAGGTACAAACAGAACGAGCGATCGCTGCTCGCGAAGCCACTCGGAACCGAGATCTTGAAGCTTCGCCGGAGCCGGGTAATCTCTGCAATTCGCGGGCAGATCCTCGGCGGCAAGCCGTTCCATCGACACTCCTTCCGGTACGACGGCCGAAACGGCACAGAGATCGGTTGGAATCAGGTTCGGTTCGAGATGTGTCGTTGTTGCACTCGGGTGCGTGCCGAATAGAATGACGGTTTGAACCGGCCGTGTGAGAATCCATCCGCAGGAGCCCCGCCATGTCGAATCGATCCCGCCCCCAGTCCCGCCGCACGTTTCTGAAGTCCGCCGCATTGACTCTCGGAACCGCCGCATCGGCCCGCAGTTTGCTCGCCGCCGAAGGAACGGCGGAAGCCAAGGCAGAAGAGAGCCTGCCGCCGGTTCGCACGATCACCCACGGCCCCAAGTTCCATTGGTTCGCCTACTACGACAAACTGCAATTCGATCCCGCTGTGCGGTACGCGTTGAGCAACGAGGTCGATTTCGAGCATCGGTCGCCGACCGCTGACGACGTGATCAAGGTCGGCATGGTCGATCTCGACGACGGCGATCGTTGGATCGAATTGGGCGAAAGCCGCGCCTGGTGCTGGCAGCAAGGTTGCATGCTCCAGTGGCGGCCGGGTTCCAGCAGCGAAGTGCTCTGGAACGACCGTGACGGCGACCACTTCGTCTGCCACGTCCTCGACGTGCACACGCGCAAGAAACGCACCATCCCCCATCCGATCTACACCGTCAGCCCCTGCGGCAAATGGGCCGTCGCCCCCGACTTCCGCCGGGTCAACGACATGCGCCCCGGCTACGGCTACGCCGGACTTCCCGATCCCAATAGCGACAAACTGGCACCGGAGGATTCCGGTATCTTCCGCATCGACCTGGAAACGGGCGAGCAGAGATTGCTCCTGTCGCTGGCCGAGATCGCCAAGATCCCCTTCGACAAATACGACCTGACCGGCGCCAAACACTACTTCAACCACCTGCTCGTCAGCCCCGACGGCAGCCGCTTCGAATTCCTGCACCGCTGGCGGATGGAAGGCCTGAGGAGCTTCGGTACCCGAATGCTGACGGCGGCGGCCGACGGCTCCGACGTCCGGGTCATCGATCCGTCGGGCTACACGTCGCACTTCATCTGGCGCGATCCCAATCACATCCTGGCCTGGTCGCGAGCCGATTCGGACGGCGATGCCTTCTATCTCTACGAAGATCGGCAGGGCGGCAAGGTCGAGGTGGTCGGCAAGGGCGTGATGTCCGTCAACGGCCACTGCACCTACCTGCCCGGCAACGAGTGGATCCTCAACGACACCTATCCCCAGGGAAAAGATCGCAACCAGAATCCCTATCTCTACCACGTTGCCACCGGGCGCCGCGTCCCCCTCGGGCATTTCCATCTGCCCAAGGAGTACTCGGGAGAGTGGCGCTGCGACACCCACCCCCGGTTCAGCCCCGACGGCAAACTGGTCTGCATCGACTCGCCCCACACCGGCGAGGGCCGGCAACTCCACCTGATCGATATCAGCGGGATCGTGGGGTGACCTGACGTTTCTCATGCACGATCGCCCCTACGGCCGCCGCTACCCCTGTGGTATGATGAAAGGTTTGCACACCCAGTCCAGACGGCCATGTCTTCATCGTGACACACTCCACTTCTCCCCAACGCATCGCCGTAATCGGGGCCGGAATCTCCGGCCTGGCGGCGGCCCACCGGATCACGGAACTGGCGCCCGGCTGCGAAATCCGGCTGTTCGAACGTCAGAATCGACTGGGTGGGGTGCTGGCTACTGTCCACGAGAACGGCTACCAGGTCGAACTCAGCGCCGACAACTTCATCACCACCCAGCCCTGGGGCCTCGACCTGGTCGGGCGGCTTGGACTGAAAGACCGGCTCGTCCAGACCAATCCGGCCTGCCGGCGGACCTTCGTCATGCGCAGGAAGCGGCTCTACTCGCTTCCCGACGGCTTCCTCATGATGGCCCCCACGAAGATGTGGCCCATGGCTGTCACGCCCGTGTTAAGCCCCCTGGGAAAGCTTCGCGCCGGCCTGGAATACCTTCTGCCGCCCAGCCGGGACGACGCCGACGAGAGCATGGCCGGCTTCGTCCGCCGGCGTCTGGGACGCGAGGTCTTTGAACGGTTGGTCGAACCGCTCGTCAGCGGCGTCTATGCGGCCGACATGGAGAAGCTCAGCCTGCTGGCGACGCTGCCACGATTTCGCGAAATGGAACGCCAACACGGCAGCCTGATCCGGGCCATGCGCCGCCAGATGAAGCTGCAGCGTAAGGCCGGAAAGCACGTCGACGAGAGCGGCGCCCGATACAGCATGTTCGTCACCCTGGCAGACGGCCTGTCAAGCTTGATCGACACTCTCGCCGCCCGGCTGCCGGCTGGGACCGTGCGACTGGGAACGTCCGTTGAGAAAATCGCTCCCGTCGATGGTTCCTGGCAGGTGACCGCTGCCCGAAGCCAACCCGAGACGTTCGACGCCGTCATCCTGGCCACCCCCTCGCACGTGGCGGGGGCGCTTCTGAAACCGATCGACGAGCCCTTGAGCCGCGACCTTGCAGGCATCCAACACGAGGGAACCGCGATCGTCACCATGGCGTTCGAGGATTCGCAAGTGGCGCACCCGATGAACGGGGCCGGTTTCGTCGTTCCAGGCATCGAGGGCAGCCCGATCCTGGCCGGGAGTTTCAGCAGCCGCAAATATCTCCACCGGGCGCCGGACGGAAAGACGCTGATCCGCGCCTTTGTCGGAGGCGCACGGGCGCCGGAAATGGCCGAGATGCCCGACGAAAAGCTCGTCCCCCTCGTGCTTGCCGAACTGCGCGACGTACTGCGGATCTCCGGCGATCCCATCTATCAGATCACCGCCCACTGGCCCGGCACGATGCCCCAGTATCACGTGGGACACCTCGATCTCGTTGCCCGCATCAACACGCGCTGCCATGCCATCCCCGGCCTGGCCCTGGCCGGCAACGCCTACGACGGCGTGGGAATTCCCGCCTGTATCCACAGCGGCGAACTGACCGCGGAACGGCTGCTGCAGCGCGCGGCGACTCAGGGACAACAGTAGAGAACTGCTTCCCAATCGGCGGTGGAATGGTGGAAGAAGAGAGCGATGTGCGGTACCGCCGTGCGACCGCGCCCAGTCTACCGCGTCATTCCACTATTCCAACATTCCACTGTTCCAACATTCCATCCTGCCACCCCTCCACGCCTCCCTCACTTCATCAGCAACAGACTCAGCGCCATCATCGCCATCCCGGCCAGCAGGCCGAGCAAGCTGTCGTGGCCTTTTCCATAGGCCCGGCTCGTAGGCAGAAGTTCATCCAGGCTGATGTAGACCATGATCCCAGCCACACCCCCGAACAGCATTCCCATAATCTGCGACGGTATGGCTCCCGACTCGCCGCCGAGAAAGAAATGCAATGCCAGGTAGGCAAGCACCGCGCCCACCGGTTCGGCGATGCCGCTCAGCGACGAAAGGATGAAGGCTTTCGTGCGGTTGCCCGTGGCATAGAAAATCGGAACCGACACGCTGATCCCTTCCGGGATATTGTGAAGCGCGATGGCGATGGCGATGGCCAGCCCGACGGTCGGATCTTCCAGGGCGGCCAGGAACGTGGCCAGCCCTTCCGGAAGGTTATGGATGGCTATGGCCAGCGCCGTGAACAGCCCCATCCGCAGCAGCTTCGACTGGTCAACTCGATGGTCGTGGGCGCCGGGAGCCGCCTCCTTCGGGTGCGCGGCGATCTCGTCGAAGTCCGGCATCGGCGCCGAACCGTCGTGCAGGGGAGCCTCTTCTTCGGCCGTGTGAATCTCATGGGGGTTCTCGGCCGAGGGGATGAGGTTGTCGATCAACCCGATGACGATGATCCCCGCGAAGAACGACGCCGCGTTGATCCAGTGGCCCCAATAGTCGCCGTAGGCCGCCACCAGCGAATCGGTGCCTTTGACGAAGATCTCGACGAACGACACGTAGAGCATCACACCCGCCGAGAAGCCCGTGGCAATCGACAGAAACCGATGATTCGTCTGTTTGGTGAAGAAGGCGATGGCGCTGCCGAGGCTCGTCGCCATCCCGGCAAAAAAGGTCAGCCCCAAGGCGATCCAAACACTTCCCATAAACACCGCTTTCTCAGACACGCAGAAACATTCGACACCGCCGACCATCGAAAAACCAACGTATCATCGGACGCCTTGCCGGAAAAGTCAAGCTGGGGTGACTTGTCCGCCACATTGTCCCGACCCCTCCTGCCCCGGTATATTGGTCCAAGGCGGGAGAACGAAACGCATAGAAATCGCAAATCACTCCGGAGGAAAGGTGAAGCCCATGCATACCCGACGCCAATTCCTGAAACGCTCCGCATCGGCAACCGCCAGCCTTCTGTATGCCACCGCCGCAAGTCGGCGATCGGCGGCCGCCGAACCGTCGCAGCGGCCCGTCCGCCTCGGCGCCCCCGTCTTCGAGCGGCCGGAGGATCCTGAGCAGCTCGCCCTCGTCCATCGCAAACTGGGCTACCGGGCGGCCTACTGCCCCAACGTGTCGCTCGACGACAAGGACCGCATCCGCGATATCCGCAACGGCTTCGCCAAGCACGACGTCGTCATCGCCGAGGTCGGACGCTGGTGCAATCTGCTCGAAGCCGATGAACAGAAACGCCGGGCGAACCTGGCCAAGGTCACCGAGGGCCTGGCCCTGGCCGAGGAGGTCGGAGCCCGGTGTTGCGTCGATATCGCCGGATCGCGACACCCCGAGATCTGGTACGGCCCCCATCCCGGCAACCTCTCGGACGACTTCTTCGACGCCGTGGTCGAAAACGCCCGCAAGATCGTCGACGCCGTCAAACCGAAAACCGCCAGGTTCGCCTACGAGATGATGGGCTGGGCCCTGCCCGACAGCGCCGACTCCTATCTGGCCATCGTCAAGGCCGTCGACCGCGACGGCTTCGCCGTCCATCTCGATCCATGCAACCTGATCAACAGCCCGGCGCGGTTCTACCGCAACACGGACCTGCTCAACGAGTGCTTCGACAAGCTCGGCACCTGGATCGTCAGTTGCCACGCCAAGGACGTGACCTGGGACGTCGAGATGCAGGTCCACTTCCGCGAGGTCGTGCTCGGCACCGGATCGCTCGACTACAAGACCTTTCTCAAGCGGCTCGCCGCCCTCCCCGCCGACGTGCCCCTGATGATCGAACACATGAAGAACGCCGAAGAATACGATCGCTCCCGCGAGTATGTCTTCCAGGTCGGAAAACAAGTCGGCGTCGCCTTCGAGTAGTCTTCACACTTCGTTTCGTAGCTTGGCTCTCCAGAGCCGAGCCTTCCGCCAGTTGCTATGCTCGGCTCTGGAGAGCCAAGCTACGGCCTACTCCGCCCCCAGCGATGCCACCGGCACGATTGCCAACTCAGCGCTGTTGCGGTTGCCCCCCCGGGCGCCGTCGTTGGAGTAGATCACATACAGCTTCCCTTCGTGCTCCACGGCATAGGGATAGGACAACCGGCACTTCAGATCCGACTCGCCCGGCCCCTCACAGACGGCGTCGCGGATGCGATAGATCTTACTGAAAACCTTCGCCCCCGGCCGGCTGACGGCGATCGTCAGCGGCGATCGGCGGTTGCCCGAATCGGCCGTCGTCGTGCCGACCAGATAACGCTGGCCGGTCGACAGCGTCCCGGCGTAGGGCTTCGAGGCAGCCATGGGCAGGTTGGTCTCGCGAGTCTCCGTCCACGTCCGCCCGAAGTCCTTGCTCAATGCCGCCAAGGCGAAGGGTGTTCCCCAACGGGCAATGTTCAGCACCTCCGGGCCGTCGGCGACCACCGTCGATTCGCCCCACATGTTCAGACCTTCGGGCTTCGGGATCCGCACGACGTCCCACCTGGTGAAATCGTCGCCGCGGCTGATCGCCGCCGCCGCGGGATTGTCCGCTGCGTCCTGACGATCTGAAACACAGATGCCCGCCATAATCCAGTTGCCGTCGTCCATCTTCAGCGGTTCCTGCAGCGGCCAGAAGCTGCCTTCGGCCACGACGCCGCGAGGCTGCCAGACGCCGGACGCCTGATCGAGCACAAAGGCTCGGGTGTGGAGCTTCTGCCTCCGGTCGTGGAACGCCCCGTGAAAAGCCCACAGCTCTCCTCCGTGTGACAGTAGAACGCCGTGGCTGACGGCCGGGTTGGCCGTGTCGCCGTCGTCGATCCCGAAAACCGGGCCCCAGGTCCTGCCTCCGTCGGCGCTCATCCGGCCGCGGGCCACCTCGGTCGCCGTGTTCTCGTGCCCCTGGTTGTGGCCGAACGTGGCGTAGAGCCTGTCGCCGTGCCAGCAGACCGCCGCCCCGTGCAGCCAGTTGTAGCCGTCAACCTCCGGCTCCCTCGCCTTGACGACCACGTATTCGACGCCCTCGACGAAGGGGCACTCGGCCGACTTGGGAACCGCTCGGTCCGGCTGCCAGAGGATGAACCGATCGTCTGCCGGCAAGGGGTGGGTGGCCGTGACGGGGAAGTACATCCCCGCCACTTCCGCCGGCTCCAGCGCGCGACGGTAGAGCCGCACCTCGTCGATCGCGCCGAAGAACGTCTGCCATACCCGCCCGCCGTCATTCACGGCACCGATGGTCAGCGGCGCCGGAGTTCTCGGAAGAGCCGATCCGAGGTCGGCCCGGCCTTCACATCGCCCGTTGACATACAGACATGCCTGCCCCGAATCCTCGGTCACGGCAACCTGATACCAGTGTCCCGGCTCGGGCGTTGTCTGCGACTCGACTGTCTTCCATCGGCCGTCCGACCGCTGGTAGAAGCGGAACCGTCGATCGGCGTCGATCATCAGCCCCCATTCCCGCTGGTCGGCCGAGTAAACGTTCTTCGCCACAATCATCTGTTGCTCGCCGCGCAAACCGTAGACGTTGACCCAGGCCGAAATCGAAAACGCGGCCTTTGAGAAGTCTAGGGTGTTCGCATCTTCACCGACGACGTAGTCGTGCCGTCCGTCGAATCGCAACGCGCCGCCATTCACACCTTCAACAGGTTCCGGTTTGCCGATCGTCTTGGCGCCGTGCCCCCCCTCCGGTCCATCCGAAACCACCCCGTCCTCGATCGCATCCAACGACCAGTGCGCCACCAAGCCTTCCCGTGGCGGATCGGCGGCACCGATTGCAGCAGTATCGTGCAGCAACAAGAGACCGGCAATCGCCAGGATACCAAGGCCCGTAGAAAATGCTCTTCTCTGCATGCGGATTTCGTGCATCTCGCGGTTGCTCTCTCTCGAGTTCCGATTCCTTCATTTCCCTGCTCGGCTCAAGGCCACATGACCGGCAGGCCGGGTGTCGGCCGATACTCAACATAGCCTCCCCGAGTCTCAAATCAACAACAATCGCCCCCTTGCCTGTCCGTGTCCATTGAAAAAAGTGCCTGTGCGCATAGGATGGTATTTCTTGGAACGAACGAGTTACCTGCGTGAAGGAGTGAACCATGAAGAGGCGTACCTTGGGCAGATCCGGGATCGAGGCGTCGGTGGTGGGGTTCGGCGCATGGGCGATTGGCGGCTGGACGTGGGGCGGGGCTGACGAAAAGGAGTCGATCCGGGCTATCCACGCCTTTCTGGACGCGGGCGGAAACCTGGTCGACACGGCGCCCGTCTACGGATTCGGCGCCAGCGAAGAAGTCGTGGGCAAGGCGATTGCCGACCGCCGCGATCGTGTGGTGCTTGCCACGAAATGCACCATGCGCTGGGACCTGACCGATGCCCAGAAACAACGCGCCTTCATGAAGTTCTCTACCACCGAAGAGAACATCGACTGGTCCGGCACCCCTTCGAGCAGGAGTTTCGACGTCTATATCTACAGCGGACGCGACGGCCTCCGCGAAGAGATCGAGCGGAGCCTGAAACGCCTCCGGACCGACGTGATCGATCTCTACCAGACCCATTGGCAGGACGATGCCGTGCCCATTGAGGAGCGCATGGAAGTGCTGGAGGAACTCAAGAAGGAAGGGAAGATCCGGGCGATCGGGGTCTCCAATGCCGGCGTCGAACAGATCGAGGAATACGGCCGCTTCGGCCAGGTCGATGCCGATCAGGAAATGTACTCCATGCTCGACCGCAAAATGGAGCAGACGAACCTTCCGCTGTGCGATCGTGAGGGATTGGCCTTCCTGGCCTACAGTCCGCTCGGCCAGGGCCTGTTGACCGGAAAGATCGGCCCAAATCGCGAGTACCCGGAAGGCGATCAGCGGCGTTACAAGGCACGCTTCCGCCCCGACAACGTCCGCAAGGTCCAGGAGATGCTCGACCCGATGAGAACGATTGCTGACCGGCGCGGCATTTCCCTGGCGCAACTGACCATGGCATGGACCCTCGCCCAGAAAGGTTGCACGCACGTCCTCTGCGGCGCCCGCACCCCCGAGCAGGCAATCGACAACGCCAAGGCCGGTTCCGTGGAGCTCACCGACTCCGAACTGGCGGAGATCAGCCGAGCGGTCGACGGGTATCAGGGCGTATAGGGCCACGAAGCACAGAAACGAGCGGGGGGGCGTTTGTTGGCGTCCCCCGCTTGAAGAGTCCGTGCAGACAGGCGGATGAATGCTGCCCTACCGCTCCTTCATCGCCCCCCACCTGAGTTCCGCGGGGCGCTGGCTGTCGAGGCTTCCTCCCGTTCTCACCGACCAGGTGATCGCCGCCTGGCGAAGCTGCTCGCTGCCGCTATTGACGAAATCGTGGGCCATACGTTCGTCGTCGGAGCCCTCCAACGCCGCGACCAGTTCCGAAATCGTCTCATCGCCGTAACCGATGCGGATCAGCGATCGGGCCGCGTAGAGTTGCCTGTCGCGTGACTGACTGTGAAGATCCTCAAAGAGGATTTGCTTGGTACGCGGCCATAGCGCAATGAGATCGAAACGCGTACCAGCCAGGATCATGTAGCGCACGGCTTCATCAGCGTCATTCGGCAACTCCATGTTCGCAGTCAGGTTGCTGAGAATCCTTGCGCCTTCCAGCGTTGCCAGTTGTGGATCGGTAGCGTCTTCCATCCGAACCTTGCTCGCGCTCTCGGTCTGCGTTTGCTGTCGGTGGTCCACGTCGGTAGTCGCACCGGTCAACTCGGCAAGAGTCCGCTTGGCGTCCCGCTGGAGCGGATCGCTGTTGTCTTCGGCGATCTCCCGCACAGCAGGAACGACGTCCGGATTTCCGATCCGCCGAATCGCGGTGAGCAGGTCACGTCGAGTCGTCAACCGCATATGCGGTGAGACTCGCTCCGCATCTGGTTTGCGCGGCGGTATGACCATGGACATGGTCTCTGGGAGTGTGGGACCTTTCTCTTTCCCTTCAGAAGGCACTTCGGGGCGACCATCCGCTCTCGGAGCCTGCCAACGCATTTTCTTGAGCATCGCGGCCAGGTACGGCGATGCCTGCCTTGCCTTCATCGTCCCAAGGGCCTGCACCGCAACGAGACCGGCATCTTCGTCATCGAGCAGTTTCAACAGGGGCGAAATGGCGATCGGATCGCCCAACTCTCCCAATGCGTGGGCCGCAAAGCGTCGGACAATGACGTTGTTGTGATTGAGAGCGTCGATCAACGGTTCCACGGCACGCACGTCGCCGAAGCTACCCAGGGCAAAGGCTGCGGAAGCGGCGAGTGCCTCGTCCTGTAACAGAGGCACCAGAACGCTCACGGTACGCGGATCGCGCACCGGTGCAAGGGCGATTGCATACGCGGCACTGCCACGCACGGACTCTCCTTCGTCTTCGAGGGCGGCCAACAGGCGATCAATCGACTGGAACGACCACACAAGCATGGCACACGTTCCGCAACTGAACCGCCGGTATTCCTCTTCTGCCCCGTCGAAGACTGGATCGCGCTCTTCATCCGCCATGGTGAACGAAAGATGGCCCACCGGCTTCTTATATAGGGCGGCCAGCAGGGATGGTGCGCTATCCGGGTGATCACACGCGGCGAGTGCCTGGCTTGGCAGACTGGCCAAGATCCCCGTTTCCCTGACAATGTTTTCGACAAGGATTCTCACCGACTCGGTGCTTCGGATTCGGCCGAGCGCGACGATGCAATCGCCGTATAGGTGCTTGGCCTTCATTGAGGCTGCGAGCAGGGAAACAGCACGCCTGTCGCCGATACGGCCGAGCGCCTCGATTGCACTCGCCCGGGTAAGATCGTCCTCCCGCTCATCACCAGCCAGAGCGAGCAGGGTCGGCAGTCCACGAACATCTCCAATCAGTCCGAGCGTGTCACATGCCCTCTCTTGCGTCCAATCGTCACCTGACTTGGCCAACTCGCAGATTGCTGGAATGCAGTCCGGATGGCGCAATGTCCCGGCCACTTCGATGGTCACGTAACTTGAAGCATTCGGGAGTCGTGGCAGCAGAATCGCGGGAACACGAGGGTCGTCAAGCTGGCTGATGGCACGCATCGCCGCGGAACTCGTGTTGCGGGTCCCCTCCAGAAGCAACGTCAAGGGCTCCAGGGCAGCAGGATCGCCAAGTTCTCCCAGTACGCGACAGGCATCACAGAGGATCTCTTCATCCTGAGCGTGGCGGAGCTGGGCGAGATAGCCCTCCAACAACTCGTCGAACAGACGTTTCCTTTCCGGTTCCGGAAGCCCGTAGAGCCACCACCGCGTATCGATCTGCGGGACTACCTCGTACGGATTCACCTGGTCAACCGGTCGCCTGCAATCGAACGGCGGAAAGTCGTCGATTCTCTGCACCAGCAAAGGCAGGAAGCTCTTACGATAGGATCGCAAGGCGTTTTTCCGCGGAACGGAAAACTCGGGCCCCGCCGCTTCAACTTCTTGCCTGAGCAACCACAGCATTCGCTGAGCCGCACAGCTTGCATAGCCACTCTCTGGAAACCGGGTGATGAAGTCGACGTGCTTCTCTGGTGAATCGCTCTCCAGAGTCGCCAACCACGCGGCCGCATCGTCACTCAGTGCCAACGCTTCCTCCGGCTGCGCCCCGGCGATCCCCCACGACCACGAGGCAGAGACTATCGCCGCCAGCGTCCAGACGTGCCACCTCACGACCATACCCTCCGTCCAACTGATATCCTGAGCCAGCCCTGCACGCCACAGGAGATGCACCTCACCACCTTCACCGAGGTTTGCACAGTTCATGAACGGTGGGCTGAAAACGAAAGCCCGGATTCCTCGGACAATGGTCAAACAACCCATTCAGTCAGTGTGCAGATCTCAGGAGTGCTTCCGGCAGGATAGCCGGATATGCAGATCGTGCCAAGATGGGGCATTGTCGGATCGGATCCCGAATCGCCCACCCGAAGACTTCTTGCGACGGGTGCAGGCCGCAAGCGAAGGCGAAAGACCGCACCGTACCTCCCGCCTTCTGCAAGTGGGGATGGCAGGTTTCCCGATCATAACCTAAGATTCGTTGGGCTCCCCTCTTCCGTTCAGATCCTGCAATCCGCACAAGCGGACCGGGGCGATCATGCGATTGTCGACGCGCTGGAAAATTCTCCTCCTCACCGTGGCGCCGGTCACGGTCATCTACCTGGCCATCTTCGGCTTCAGCCTGTGGCAGATGCAGCGTCAGGCCCGGAACGATGTGGAACAGTACATGGCGGAACTGGCCGCCCGCTTCGCCAGCGAAATGGATGCCGAACTTCGTGAGGCGGCCCAGGTCGCCAGCTCCACGGCCACTTTCATCGAAACCTGCCCCCAGTTGACCGAAGAACAGACCTACGCCCAACTGCGAGCCAACGTCGCCCAGCGCGAACTGATCTATGGCGCCGCCATGGCCTTCGAACCCGGAACCTTCGGCGGACGCGATCTCTTCAGCCCCTACGCCTATCGGAAGGGTGACGGACTGGCCCAACTCGATATCGCCGCCGACTCCTACGATTACACCCAGCCTCAGTGGCAGTGGTATCACGTGCCCCGCCAAGAGAAACGGGCCCTGTGGACCGAACCGTATTTCGACGACGGGGCCGGCAATATCCTCATGTGCACTTACTCGGTTCCCTTCCTCCGCGAAGGCCGCTTCTGGGGCGCCACCACCGTCGACATCCCCCTCGAACCGCTCAATCAGAGAATCCGAGTGAGCGGCGCCAAGGAACTCGACTTCTTCGTCGTATCGTCCACGGGCAAATTCGTCTATCATCCCGATCCCAACCGGATCATGCAGGACAGCATCTACGATCTGGCCCGGCGGCAGAACGACAAGATGCTGGAGACGCTGGCGGTCAATATGAAGGAGCAGGAATCGGGCGTCATCCGCCTCGTCGATTGGGAGACGGGCAAGCGAGTCTGGTATTTCTACGCGCCGATCACCTCGTGCAAGTGGGGCTTCGCAGCCCGAATCACTGAAGCCGAAGCCATGAAGGCGGCCGATTCGCAAATCGCCACCACCGCCGTCACCCTTCTCCTCTCCCTGCTGCTGATCTTCGCCTCGATCTGGTTCGTTTCCGGCATGATCGCCCGCACCCAGGACGAACTGTACCTGGCCAGGAAGGCCGCCGACGAGGCGAACCAATCCAAAAGCGCCTTCCTCGCCAACATGAGCCACGAAATCCGCACTCCCATGAACGGCATCATGGGAATGACGGATCTGGCCCTGGACACCGATCTGACGAACGAACAACGCGAGTACCTCACGACCGTCAAGTCGTCGGCCGAATCGCTGCTGACCCTGCTCAACGACATCCTCGACTTCTCCAAAATCGAGGCCGGCAAGCTCGAACTGGATCCCATCGACTTCGAACTCCGCAACGATCTGACCGACACGCTCAATACGCTCGCCGTCCGCGCCCACAGCAAACATCTCGAACTGGCGTGCCACGTCGAGTCGAACGTGCCCGACTCGCTCGTCGGCGACATCCACCGCGTTCGGCAGGTCGTCGTCAACCTGGTCGGCAACGCCATCAAGTTCACCGAACAGGGCGAAGTCGTGGTCCACGTGGCCGTCGAATCGGAAGACGAGGACAACGTCTGGCTTCGCCTCTCGGTCGAAGACACCGGCGTCGGAATTCCCCACGACAAACTGGACAAGATCTTCCGCCCCTTCGAGCAGGCCGACAGTTCCACCACCCGCCGCTTCGGCGGCACCGGGCTCGGACTGGCCATTTCAACCCAACTCGTCGAACTGATGGACGGGCGGATCTGGGCCGAAAGCGACCAGGGACAGGGCAGCAAGTTCCACGTCGTTGCCCGCTTCGGGCGAGGCAGGGCCAGGACGAGAACGACCGTCGAAATCAAGCTGGGCGACCTGATGGGGACAACCGTTCTGGTGGTCGACGACAATCAGACGAACCGGCGGATTCTCGAAGAGATGCTGAAGAGCTGGCGGATGGAACCGATCGTCGTCGAGAGCGGGCAGGACGCCCTCCGAGCCCTGGACCAGGCCCGCAATGCGGGCAAGGCCGTAAGGCTGATCATCTCCGACGTGAACATGCCCGAGATGGACGGCTTCGAACTGGCGGCCAAGGTGAACGCCAGTCCGCTGCACGCCGGCACCAAGACCATCCTGCTCACCTCGGCGAGCCGATCGGGCGACGCCCAACGCTGCCGCGAGTTGGGCGTCGTCTCGCACCTAATGAAACCCGTCAAACAATCGGCACTGCTCGACGCTATTGCCCTGGCCGTCGGCGTGACGGTGGTCGACGACCGGCCATCGAAGTCCCCGGCGCCGGCAGAGCAACCGGAAGGTGCGAGCCTCAAGCCGCTCAAGGTGATCCTGGCCGAAGACAATCCGGTCAACCAGAAGTTCGCCCTCCGCGTGCTTCAGAAGAACGGCCACACGGTCGAAGTGGCCGGCACCGGCAAGGAGGCCCTCGACGCCTGGCAGAAAGGCCCCTGCGACGTGATTCTTATGGACGTGCAGATGCCCGAGATGGACGGCTTCGAGGCCACCGCCCGCATCCGCGAGCAGGAATCCGGCTCCGGCCGCCGCACCCCGATCGTCGCCATGACGGCCCACGCCATGAAAGGCGACCGCGAACGCTGCCTGGAGGCCGGCATGGACGGCTACGTCACCAAGCCGATCAAGGCCACTGCAATGTTCGCCGAGATCGAACGCGTGCTGGCAGAGCTGTCTTAGCCTGTCATCCGCCCGATCGTCCAGTCCCAGCACCCACTGAAGTGGCCCCTTCGCCCAATTCAGCTTCTCCACCGGCCTGTCCAGCCTCTTCGTCCAACGGCCGGCCCACCCATCCCGCCCTTGCACTCCCCCGCTCGGATGAGATAATGGATCGACCCGACCGCGGGGGGCTCGCGCGAGCCCCATCCGCGTTCTCCGTGTCAGCTTCCTTGGGCCCGTAGCTCAACGGTTAGAGCAGCAGACTCATAATCTGTTGGTTGCTGGTTCGAATCCAGCCGGGCCTACTCACAAAGCCTTGTGTAGCAATAGGTTGCACAAGGCTTTGTTTCTTACTCGGGGGTGAGATTCGTCCCGGTGCAACGCTGGTGCAACGTTGCGACAAGATTTTGCCCCGTTGGGCAATCAGCGGTAGTGATGCTCCGCTCCGATTCACGGCGAGCCTGCCTGTTCTCACCGATTCCCCTCGGCTCGGCTGCCTAGCCCATCTCGCAGCGTCCCCTGGCCCTGCCCCCATCGAATCGGCCGCTGGGTCCCCTATTAGCTAGAACACCCGCTCGACTCAGTGCCTACAAGAACAGATCGTATTCCACCGTCTCCGCCATTGCCCCTTCTGGATCGATGGTATCCGCGAAGACTAGGCCGGATTGGGCATTCGGAAGATAGAATACCTCGTCGAACGAACCGTCCGGACCGACCGTGACGCTGACCCCGCTTATAGCTCCACTGAAGGTGACGATATAACCTTCCGTTGAGCCGTCTGGATCGGAAACGTATCCGTAGAACTCGTACGTGTCATACGCGCTGTTGGAGATCGCGAACCACTCGATCTCAGGCGGGTTGTTCGGCGGCGGGTCGTCGGCCGACGCAGGCGAGAAGATCGCGCAGAAGACGGCCGCAACAATTGCCAAGGTGAATGTACGTGATCGAGAACGATACTTCCGGTCCCTCTGCGCGCGCAGCATAAAGAAGTCTCCTTCCAGGTGTTGGGAGCCGAGAATTGCCGGATGCGATTTCCGCAGGGCCCACAGAATGCCCGATACGTTCGGACAAGCCCTCATGATTTCAATTGAGATTTCGCAACTGAAGCGGACGTGAGCTTCTTGAGAAGCCCTCACACTCCGCCCTGGAGGCGGGCCTATTCAGCAGAGAAAGAGCGGATTATCCTCGCTGCCAGGCCGGCAGCGAGGCCGTACGAGTCGACGAAGAAAAGCAATCCTTGGGCCCGCATCTTCGCACGAACTCATCGAACGGAAACCGCCGTGTTGGAGAGTTCGAGCCTCTTGTGACCGACTACGGGCCGTCCGGAATCAATCAGGCACCATTGTGAACGTCGCCGCGCATCGTGCTCGGGTCGCCGGCAGATACCCCAATTCCGTTGATGGATAGATCACTAGAGTGGATCGATAAGTGTAGTGGGCTCGGCCGCCTTCCTGCCACGCGGCGTATTCATCAACTGCTTGTACCTCGGCTCGCCTTTCAGCGGACGAAGCGCAGAATCGCGATTCACCACTGCCATATCCAGGCCAAGCGAGATTCCCTCTTCCAGATAGGTAAGGGCCTTCGCGAACCCCTGGGAATCCGCGCCGGGATCAATCGTGCAGAAAGTCGCCGCGAGCCGGCAGAGTTCGCTGTCGGGTGGGCCAAGCTCGAGGGCCTGCGCTGCATGGGAGTACGCATCGGACGGGATCGGCCGCTTCATTCGGTAAAGACGCAGGTAGAGAATCGCCAGATTGTATTGCACCGCCTGCTGGTGTGAATCGAGTCGTGCTGCCTCCGTCAGGGCTCGCTCGGCACCCTCAAGATCTCCCACACAAAGGCAAGAGTAGCCTATGTTGTTGAGCACCGCGACCGATGACTGCCCGGTTTCTCCTGCCATGCGATAAGCCACGATCGCCTCTTTGTGATACCTGAGCCGGTTCAGGCAGTATCCGCTGCCAATCGTTCCTTCGGGAGTCGGCCTGAGCTTATAGGAGTCTCCCAGATCCTCGAGGGCGCTGCGATACTCACCCAGCTTCACCAACGCTCGCCCCCGCTCCAAAAGAGCTTCTGACGGATCCGGTGCGGATCGAATGGCATTGCCGAACGCTTCCGCGGCCAGGTCATACTCTTCCCGCTGATAATAGGCTCGCCCGCGCTGGATTTGGCGCACGTGGTAAGGGTCACGCGTCGCCAGAAAGATACCGAGAGCAACGAAGATCGTCGCCAGCACGATGGCAAATACCGTTGCCGCCTTGCGATGCGAACGGATCCATCGCTTCGCACGGCGAGCCGGACGCAGCTCTTTCCGCAGAGAATCAGCCAATTTGGCGGCCGAGGCCGGCCGATCGTCCGGATTGAAGGCTAGGCATTTCTCGATCGTGTCCGCCAGACGCCGATCCACCATTCGGTTCTTCTCCCGCAGTGGGCTTGGACCGCAAGCCTGCCGGTCGAGCAAAAGCCGGGCGGTCTGCTGAAAGGAAGACGCCCATTGAACCGGCCCGAAGGGGAGAGTCCCCGCCAATAGCTCGTAGAAGATGACACCCAGGGAGAACAAGTCCGATCGCTGATCGGTGAGAGACGGAGAGACGTCAAAATCACCCGCAATCGCCGCAAGCTGCTCGGGAGCCATATAGGGCAACGTGCCGCCGATCCTGTTTGCGCCCCCCTGGTCGTCGAACGAGAGGTTGAAGTCGAGAAGAAGGGGCCGGCATTCGTGCGATAAGAGAACATTGGACGGCTTGAGATCGCGATGGCATATCCCCTTCGCATGGGCATAGGCCAGCGCGTCGCTCAACTGGATCGCCAAGTGAACCATCCCGTCAACGTACGATCCTTTGCGCAAGATGCGGTCAATACGGTTCTCCGGCGGCAGTTCCGATTTGTCGTGCAGACTCTCAACCGCCTCCACGACCACACGAGCGCGAGTCGGCGGCCGGCAATCCGGGAAGGCCGCGTCGAGGATATCACACAATGTAGTCCGCCCATGATAGGGCATGCAGATCGCGGTGAGACTGCTGCTCGGATCCTTCCGGATGGAATGAACTGGCACTACATTTGTATGCCGAAGCCGTCCCAGCATCTCTGCTTCTTCGTCTCCTCCCAAAGCAACCTTCAGGGCAACCAGTCGATCACCCAATGCCGGCTCGGATGCCAGGAAGACTCGGCCAAACGTGCCGCGCCCAAGTTCGGCCAACAGTCGGAATCCAAGGAAATCGTCTCCGGTCTCCGGCCAGGCAACGTCGTGTTCCAATGCCTGGATACCGCTATCCCTGCTCAGCATCTGCCGAACCTGGATGAGCATGAACAGGGACCGTTGCAGGGAGGGAAAACGCCGCGAGTACTGATCGGCGCTGAGCGACTCGCCGCGATCGAGACGCTGAAGATACTCGTGATACGCCAGGTCGAGCACAATCGACCTGTGCTGCTCCAATCCCGGCCATTCTTGCAGAAGCGCGGAAACGTCGGCTTCCTCGCCGCGATGCCATCGATCTCTCACTTCCGCGGCAAAGCGGTCCGCAAACTGCGCGCCGTCGATATTCGTCGTTGCTCTAGACATCACCCTGACAGTCCCATCGGTGCCCTACTCCAGCGACTCTCTGCAAAGCTTCTTCAAGAAGCGGCGTACTGTGCGCTCCGACAACCCGAGAGAATCGGCGATCCCGGTGCATGTATGTCCCTGAAGCCGCATGCGAATGATCTCTTGGTAGTGCTCCGGGTGGTCCTGCATGATCCGATTCCATTGCTCCCGTGCGATGGCCGCCGCAACCGGCGTCTCCTCGTGACTGGCCGGTGCCAGGTCATCGTGGTCGGGCAAGGCATCCAGAGAGCGTTCTCGACCAACGTTGAATTTCTGCGTGTTGAGACGCCGCCGCGTCTCCATCCCGACCTTGTTGCGAGCCATCGTGCGCAGAAAGGCAACTAGCTCTCCCGGGTGGTTGAATCGCTGTGCCTGCCCGCGAGCGCGGAAGAACGACGACCAAACAAGCTGCACGAAATCCAACGAATCGAATTTCGATCGCAATCGCGCATCAAGGGAACGCCTCACGGCACGCCGGATATGGTCGCCATACTTCTCAACCAGTTCCCAGGCCGCCTCTTCCGATCCGTCGCACACCCGCTGCAGAAGTATTTGGAAGTCGTCCAGTTCATCTGGCATAGCATCACCGTTGACCCAACAAGCGAAGTAAGACCATGCCCCCCGAAAAACTTCTCCAAATCGAGTGTCCGCTCGCCGCTTCGAATCGCAATTAAGACTTTGAGCGAGTGATAAACTGTACAATCAGGGCGCCTGGGCTGCCAGAGAATCGTCTCGCGCACCCAGGCAACTGAATAGCCATAGTTCCACGTCGTAGGAGACAAGCCGAACCGACCCATCCAGCATGGACATATTGACGCCACCTGGATGAGACGATCCAAACCGCATGTTGCCGTCGCTGACCACCGGGTCGGGCATCGGTGCTCGATCCGTCCGCCGGATAACGCTCAGGTCCCAACCTGCCGTATAGCCTGCTCGGTCGTCGTTTTGATAGTCCCCGAGCCGACTTGAGTTGAGCCTCTTGTCTCCAAACGCAAATGTGTTCGAGGTACCGTCTCTGATCGAGGAAAAATCCGTGGGGCGTATCGGGTCGTTCCATTTTGTGCGACCTACCCACCCGCACGGTCCGTCGCATCCCGCTCCTAGGCTGCCGTCCGGACGCAAGTAATTCGAACTGAAACTGGAGGCCGCATAATCGTTCTGAGCATGCCCGAAATCCTCGCTGGACTTAGCCTGGATTCTCTGGCCGTTGACTACAATCCAGTTGTACCAATCCGATGTTTCGGGATGAACCGTCGGGCCTCGTCGCGAGGGACAGAAAAAGACCGGGACAGGAGATTGAACTGCCACAACAGACTTTGCGACAAGTTGCTGAATCGGGTCCGCGAGCGGCTCTGCCCCTGCCCCTGAGTAGACGGCGTTCTGTTCAAGGTAGGGAAGCAGTTGAAATCCCCACCCCGCCGTCTGTTGTTTTCCCACTTCGGGAACGCCGTTGCGATAACTTACGTGATACCCCGACGAATCACCGCCCGACGGAAATGCGCGATGGACGTCATGATGATTGTGGAGAGCAAACGTCAATTGCTTGAGGTGGTTGCTGCACTCAGCCCCACGCGCCGTTTCGCGAGCCGCTTGAACGGCGGGGAGGAGAAGCGCTGCCAACATCCCAACGATCGCAATTACGACAATCAACTCAACGAGAGTGTAGGCTCGGTACCTAGGTCCCACCCGAGGCGTTCCGCGTTCGCACCCACAAGAGATTGTCTCAAGCACTGGACCGCCCCTCGGGCAGAAAGAGTGAGCCACCCTCCCCCAAAACAACTACAACGTGCCCCAATTTGCGAGCGGACCATCCGGGACCCTTTCCCTCGCTCAAACGGTATTATTGTCGGCGCAAGCCCCGTATGCAAGGAATGCCCCTGCCAAAGTAGGGTTTCCTTGCCGATTACCGCGGCGTACCACGAGTCGGTTGTGTTCCCTCACACCGGACCTAATACAGACAGCCTTTGGCGTTGGCAGTGCTCGATGCCTGGTGATTGGAAGTGCCTCAAACCCCCAGTTACTCGTTCTTGCCAGCCCAAAGGCTGCCTTTTTTATGGCAGTGTGTAGAAATCGGTTCTCTCTCCAGGACAATCCTGTCTTATCCCGCCTCGGCCATGGCACGAGCCATGTGGTTGTCCACAGGGCTCGGCGCGGGCCTGTACCGAATTCTGTGCTCGTGATGCTGCGGGAAGGGGACAGTCCCCTCGGCGCAACCTTAGAGATCCTCGCCGATCCGTGAACCGTGCGTCTCAAGCGGGCCAAACGGACGACTTCTTTCTCACGAGGCGTAAGTGCTGATGCCTCAAGACAACCCTGATAAAAAGGTTGAGTGGAAGTGCCTGTGAGACTTGTATCTTAGGGGCTCTCCTGGCAAGTGCGGGCTTCCCTGCATCACTTCGAATCGTAGCGGCCGCACGGAATGTCGTGTATCCTGGCAGACGATGTGCTCCGGCAACCGCCAGCAGCTCTACCGGGCTGGCCCATCACCCCCATATTGTGGCGACTGTGTGTTACACTGGACGTCCTATTTGTCTGCCGGGATAAAACGAATTGCGATCTATCCGGCTGACAGTCCTTCAGGTAGCGTTGAAGGCCTGTAGGGGAACGGAAACGATACGGTTGGGAGAACGTTTTGGCCGTCAGCCGGATAGATCGGGCGTTGAACT
>JAAYAY010000322.1 GCA_012719125.1 Planctomycetaceae bacterium
CACGAAAGAAGAAACGCGAACACATCGGGGCCCCACAAATCACCAATGCAACCAAACAACAAATCGCGACGGCTACAAAACTTAAGAGTCAACGTCATGAATTTCGGTTAACGGCGTAGCGTGCCACTGCTTGCTTGCAGGCAGTGCTGAGCAAGACGTTGCATTGAGCACTGCTTGCGAGCAAGCAGTGGCACACAGTCCTGATGACAATAGGTCAGGTTGTCCTTACCGGACCTTCCTTCGATAGGGATACGTGTCAAACGCTTCGCCCCCGCCGACGACTCGCGGATCTTGCGTTGCCTTGAGTTGGTCAAGGAGCCGCTTTGCGAGTTGCTGTTGGGCGTCCTTGAACTCGGGCTGACCGGCCACGTTGCTCAGTTGGTCGGGGTCTTTTCGCAAGTCGTAGAGTTCTTCACCCGGCCGTTTCGCAAAGGCGAGTTCGTAGAATCTCCGGAATCTCGGATCGTCGCGATGTTCGAGCACAAACGTCTTTGTCGGGCTGCCGTCGCAGTCGCCGTAGGCGTTCCCGCCGAAGGCCTTTTCTACGTCAGGACAGCCGCCGGGCCAGCGGTCCGGGGCGAAGTTGCGAATGTAGAGGAAGTCGTCGGTGCGGATCGCCCGCATGGGGTAGCCGCCCGAGTTGGGCTTCTCTTGGGACTGGCCGTGGCGTTCCCGCCCGGTGAGCACGTGGTCGCGGGCCGGGTCGACGCGGCCTGACTTGGCGGACGTCAGGACGTTGAGAAACGAACGGCCGGTCATCTGTTCGGGGATCGCAGCACCGGCCGCTTCCAGGAACGTCGGCGCCAGATCCGACAGCGAGATGAAATCCGTGACGCGCCGGCCACCTGGAACCTCGGCAGGCCAACGAACGGCCAGAGGAGCGTGGGTGCCCGAGTCGTAGAGCTGGCACTTGTGCCGCGGGAAGGGCATGCCGTTGTCGCCCGACATGACGACGATGGTATTGTCGAGTTCGCTCGCATCCGCCAACAGTCTCAATGCGGCGGCCACGTCGCGGTCGAATCGCTGCACCTCGAAGTAGTAGTCGGCCACGTCGGTCCGCACGAGTTCGTCGTCAGGAAGATCGGCGGGCAGTTGGATGCCGCTGATGTCGATACCGCTCTTGACACCGCTCTGCCACTCATAGGGCCGGTGCGGATCGGAACTACCCAGCCAGAAGCAGAACGGTTGATCCTTGGGTCTCGCCTTGAGGAATGTGGGAAAGTCCTTGAAGGTAGGACCGGCCGGGTCTTCTTTGCGGCCCAACGCCCGCCAATCACCGGGCCCCCAGGCTTTGCGCCAGTGTCCGACAAAATACCCGGCTTCCTGAAGCAGCAGCGGATAGACGGGAAACTTCGGGTGGAGCGTGCTCCAGAGGTTGCCCCCTTCCTCCAACCGCCAATGCCACTGGCCGGTGAGCACCGCGTTGCGGCAGGGCGTGCACGATGGGGCGGTGACGAAGGCGTTTTCAAACAGCACGCCCTCGCGGGCCAACCGGTCGAAGACCGGCGTCTTGACGACGGTGTCGCCATACGCTCCCGCATGGGGCCAGCTCCAGTCGTCGGCCATGCAAAAGAGAATGTTGGGACGCGTCTGGGCGGCAGCGTTCTCGGCCGCAGGGAGACTTCGTGCGAGGAGAGAGAGACCGGCGGCAATCGCAAGAGACCAGAAGAGAGAGGCTGCTGCAAATCGTCTGGGGAGTGTCATGGCGGGCTCCAGGGAATACGCGGATGGTGGGGCACATTGGCGTCGCTGGCCGCATTGTAGTTTCCGTGGAGCCGGCCGAACAGACTTTCGAGTCTCAATCTGCGGCATGTGCGCATGGATCGCACATATCTCTGTGAAGGTTGGACTACGGGCTTGCGCCGCTTCGCAGGAGAACTGCAAAGTCTTCTTGTGGCAATAAAAGTAGCAGGCACTCTCCGAGCGCCGCTGGCAGGAAATCGGAATTTCCGGCAGTTCTGCGGACGGCACGGCGGAGCGTGCCTGCTACTTTGCAGTTCCCCTGCGCCGCTTCGGGAGGCTGTTTGCAGGAGATCGAAGCAGGCGATTACAATAGCGGCTGTCTTGCGGCACGATGCGGGTGAATATCAGCCTTTTCAGCGAGGTGGAGTTATGTGGAGCCGAAACGCTCTTGTTCTATGCACATTCGCGGCGGCGTTTGCTGCGATCTGCGGACTGACCGGCCGCACGTCGCTGGGCCAGGACCGTCCGAACTTCGTGATTATCTTCACCGACGATCAGGGCTACGGCGACTTGAGTTGCTACGGCTCCGAAACGATCCGCACGCCGCGAATCGATCGCTTGGCCGAAGAGGGAACGAAGTTCACCAGCTTCTACGTCCAGGTGGTCTGCGGTCCGTCGCGATCGGCCCTGCTCACCGGGCGGTATCCCGTCCGCAGCGGCGGTTGGTCGATGCCGGCAGGCGAGATCACCATCGGGGAACTCCTACAGAAGGCCGGTTACACCACGGCCTGCCTGGGCAAATGGGACGTGTCGAATCGGGCCGCGATCGTCGACCGCATGCCCAACGCCCAGGGATTCGGCTACTACTGGGGAACGCTGGGCGCCAACGACAACGGCCGGGTCGCATTCCACGAGAACAACGAGGAAGTCGGACACAGCGACGACATGGCCGGCCTCACGCGGACCTACACCGACAAGGGCATCGAATTCCTGAACGCCAATCGCGACAGGCCGTTCCTGCTCTACCTGGCCCACAACATGCTTCACTCGATCCTCGACGCCTCGCCGGAGTTCCAGGGCAAGTCGAAGGGGGGGCTGTACGGCGACGCGGTTCAGGAACTCGACTTCCATACCGGCCGTCTGCTCGACGCCATCGACGAGCTTGACCTGCGCGACAACACGATCGTGATCTTCACGACCGACAACGGCACCTGGAACAACATGCAGGAGGAGCTGCGCAAGAGGCACAAGGGCGCGGTTGCCTGGGGCTCCTCCGGACCGTTGCGGGAGGGAAAGGGTTCGACCTACGAAGGCGGTCTGCGGGTTCCGTGCCTCGTTCGCTGGCCCGACCACGTGCCGGCCGGTCGAGTGAGCGACGCGGTCTTCGCATCCATCGACTTCCTCCCCACCTTTGCCACGCTGGCCGGGTATGACGTCCCCAGCGACCGCATCATCGACGGCGTCGACCAGACGCAACTCCTCCTGGGAAAAAGCGAGACCGGGTCGCGACAGGACTATTTCTACTTCTGCAAGAACGAGATGCACGGCGTGCGCAAAGGCAAGTGGAAGCTGATCCTGCCCGATCGCAAACAGTTCTACGGCTACGTCGACGATCGCGGATCGGGTGAGACCGAGCTGTACGACCTGGATGCGGATATCGGCGAGAAGAAGAACCTGGCCGAGGAGTATCCGGAGGTGGCCCGGGAGATGCTCGAATATACGAAGAGCTTCAAGTGGCCCGAGACGCTGTTCGGGACGAATATTGGGCTGCCGCGGAAGTAGACTGTGCGTGGGCGTGAGTCAGCTTGTATTTGGCAGCTTGTTTCAGGGCGATCCGATCCAGCCAATCGTAGGAGGCATGAGGCCGATCATGAGACTTGCAGAGCGAATTCTCATCGTTGTGGTTGTGGCCACGTCGAACGCAGTATCTGTTGCTTCCGACGATCCTCGCGACATGGTGAGCGAGGAGTCACTTCCGGAAGGAGTTGTTGCCCGCCTTGGGGCGACACGGTTTGCCGACCATGATCTGGTCGACAACCTGGAGTTCACGCCGGACGGCAGCAGGGTCTTCGCGGTTGCGGCTGGAGCCTGTTTCTGGGATGTGGCGACCGGGCGGAGGTTTCCAGTGAGTCCTGGACACGCGGTCAATCACGGCGTCCTGTCTCGCGACGGACAGACTGTCGTGTTGGTCGAGGGCCGCGCTGCTCGCGTCTTCAATTCAACCGGGGAGTTGCTTCAATACTATGGTGGAACAACAAAGCACGCTGTCGCGGTAACGGGGGACGGACTTCTCGCTGCCAGTGGTGCCGGCAGTGACGCAGTGCTGTGGAGCACAGCGGACGGCAGACAAATACGGCGGTGGGAACGGAACGGGGAGTTTGTCAACGCATTGGCATTCTCTCCGGATGGGCAGTGGCTTGCGATCGGCGTCTCGGACGGCGAATTCTCCATTGAGTCGGTTGACGGGACAATGCCTGAGCTGCGGTTGGATGGAGGACGACGCAGCAACGGGTGGCTCGTCTTTTCATCGGACGGAGAAACGCTCGCCGGAGGTCTCGACACGTGCTGCCGATTGTGGGACATGACCACTGTTAGACGCAAGCTGGACATCCCCGGCACCTTCAACGCGGGAGCATTCTCGCCGGACGGAAAGGAGATCGCGCTGGGCGGTTTGCGAAGGGTCACGCGATTTGACGCAGCCAACGGTCAGCACCTGTGGGAATTGCCGGGACTTGATGAGCATGTCTGGGCCGTAGCGTACTCTCGAGACGGGAAGATGCTTGCCGCCGGACAAGGGAACCGCATTCGGTTGTGGAGCACGGAGAGCTGGCAGGAAGTCCGGCCCGCGACCGGCCATTCGGCTCCCGTGCAAACGGTCGCCTTTTCACCGGACGGAGAAATGATTGCCACAGGCGGGCTCGACGGCAGGATCATCCTGTGGTCTTGGCCGGAGGGCCGGGAGGCACGTCGAATCGAGGGGGTTGGGACGTTCTGGGGCGTACAGCATCTTGCCTTCGGCCCGGACAGCAGGATTCTGGGGGCAACCGCACCGGCCAACTGGGATGATATGTTTCACGTATTCGATGCAGCAACCGGCACGAAGGTCGCTCGGTTCGGACGGAATTGCGGTGGACGAGGGCCGCTTGTCTTCTTGCCGAACGGCACGCAAGCGCTGGCAACATGGGGAAAGGGCTCGGTTGGGCTGTGGGACGTAAGCACGGGCAATCGGGTTCCATCGGCAGCAATCCGCAAGTTCACTGCGAACGCTGTGGCACTCACACCGGGCAAGGAAACAGCATGGTGCCTTGAAGAAGACGGACGTCTGATACTGCGCAGTCTCACTTCGGGCGAGTCGTTACGAGTGATGGACGCGGACACACCCTCACCGGGCTGGCAACTCTCGATTCCGGCAGACGATTGGCTGGCGTTGGGAGACCACGTCTGGAATGCGGGAACTGGTGAACGCGTGCCGCAATCCAGCCAACTCCCGGGAAGTTCACGCGGCATCACGGCCACCTCGCCCAACGGTCGACTCCTGGCGAGCGGGAAGGACCGAAAGATCGTTCTCTGGGAGATCCTTACGAGAGAAGAAGTCCACGTCCTGTCGGGAGCCGTGGGTAACGTCAATGCATTGGCGTTCTCTCCGGACGGCACCGTTCTGGCTGTGGCTGGCGATGTGGACACGCTCGTCTGGGACATGACCGGACGATTCCAGGAAGGACGCCTCGCGCCTGCGGTACTGAATTCGACCGAGATGGAGGCTTTGTGGCAGAAACTCGGCGGTGAAGATGGGTGGCAGGCGCATCTGGCGGCGTGGACGCTCGCGGCTGCCGAGAACGAGGCGGTGGCGTTTCTCCGCACACGTCTCCGCCGCGCGGCCTCGCCGAACGAGACGGAACTCGCTGCTTTGCGAGCGCGGTTTCACGACCCGGATTACGACGACCGAGAGCAGGCAGCACGGACCCTCCTTGACCTGGGCGTCGAGTTGCGTCCCGAAGACTGGAACGCTTTGCGCCGACCGGAGATACCGACATTCGGAGGATTCGGCCGACAACCGACGCGTTTCCAACCCCCACCAGTCCTTCTTCCGCTCCCTGATCGCGTACGTTCCTCGCGAGCCGTCATGGCACTCGAGTATGCCAAGACAGGTGCTGCCATGCAGTTCCTGGAGGAATTGGCCAAAGGGCATGCCCCAGCTCCCCTGACCAAGGAAGCAAGAGCGGCTCTGTGCCGTATGCAGCGGCACCCCTGAACCAGCAGCGTTGATCCGGAGATATGCGAGGATGACTTTGGCAACCTCCCCAGCTTGCTTCATGGGCGTGGCGGAGGTACCTTGAAGTGGAATCCATTCGGTATTCCTTTTCGGCCTCCGACAGCCGGATGTAGATGTAGTCTTGTGACACCAGGAGATCTCCCCATGCGTCTATCACGTCGAAATATGCTCGCCGGTGCGGCCGGCTCGCTGGCGGCTGCGGCCGCCGGGTTCGCTCAGGTCGGCTCAGCCCAGGAGCGAAGAGGCCGCCGGCGCCGGCTGGCCCAGGAGGGCCCTGCCGTCGTCAACGGACGGATCCACCAGTCGGTGTGCGAGTGGTGTTTCACCGGCGATTGCTCGTCGAAGCCGATGTCGCTCGAGGATCTGTGCAAGCTCTGCGTGGAGTTGGGCGTCAAGTCGGTCGAACTCGTTGATCCGCCGGGCTGGCCAACCCTCAAGAAATACAACCTCATTTGCGCCCTGGCCAACAGCCACGGGTTTGTCAACGGCTTCAACGATCCGGCCAATTGGGAGATGTGCATCGACAAGACCAAGACGGCCATCGACGACTGTGCCGCGGCGGGCTTTCCCAGCGTGATCGTGTTCCCGGGATTCCGTCACGGGATTCCCGACGACGTGGGGCTGGAGAATACGGTTAAGGGTCTCAAGAAGATCATCGGCTACGCGGAACAGAAGAAGATCAACCTGATCATGGAGGTGCTCAACAGCCGGGTCGACGTCGAGATGAAGGGCCACCCGGACTACATGGGCGACTCGGTCGAGTGGTGCGTTGAGGCCTGCAAGCAGGTCGGCTCCGAACGCCTGAAGATCCTGTTCGACATCTACCACGTGCAGATCATGCAAGGCGACATCATCACGCGGATCAAGCAATTCGCCGACTATATCGGCCACTACCACACGGCCGGCAACCCGGGCCGCAACGAACTCGACGACAACCAGGAGATCAACTATCCGCCGATCATGCGGGCGATCGTGGAGACGGGCTACCAGGGCTTCGTGGCCCAGGAGTTCATTCCCACTCGCGATCCCGCCACGTCGCTCCGCGAGGCCGTGTCGCTGTGCGACGTGTGACGCGAGTTTCAAATCGCCGGCGGCCGGGTGTTGAGCAGCGCTGGGGTCGGATGCGTGACGGCGCGCCGACCCGTCCTGCAAGACACGCTGTCCCACCGCGACAAACGGTGGGGTGGAAACAATGCTCGACTTCCCGGCCGCCAGACGTATCTGTAGGGGGCATTGATCGCGGCACGAACGCGAACCTTACGCGCCACGCCCACGACGGTGGCGGGCGTTGCCGTTTGCTGAGAGGAGATTGAGCCGCTATTCCTGTAAACCCGGGCGAAGCGAGAAAGTGTCGCCTCGATCCGGCTTTTCCACCAGATCAGTCGGGCCGACGAGGATCGACCAGCCGGAACTCCCTCCCGTCGCGGGGACGAACGAGATAAGGCAGCGGACCGTCGAAAAAGAGATTCATCTTGGAGAGGAACCAGGTCTTTCCCCCGTCGTTGTTGCCTTGGAAGAAGAGGTAGCCGCGGCCGTCGTCATCAATGAAGACTCCGGGGTGGCCCGACTCGGAATGGTTCCACTCGCCGGGCAGCCCACAGGGCAACAGCGGCTCGTCCGACATTCGCGTCCAATGGATGCCGTCGCGGCTGGCGGCCACGCCGATCTGCTGGGGCTTGTTGTTGTAGGCGCCGGCATAGAACATATAGAGCAGGCCCCCATGCTCGCAGACCGTGGCGGCCTCGATGCACTCCTGCTCCCAAGGCAGTTCCGGTTTGAGAATGGGAGCGTCCACAAGCTGTTTCCAAGAGTCTCGTCCGTAGTCGCCCTTCAGATCGGCCGCGGCAACGCCCAGCATCTGGATCTTCATGGCGGGATCCCGCGTGGCCACGTAGAGGAACAACTTGCCTTGGAAAGGATAGACCTCGGCATCGATCGCGCGGCCGACGGTCCAGTCTCCGGTGGGGTGGAACACGGGATTCGACGGGTCTCGCCGGAAATGGATCCCGTCGTCGGAAACGGCGTGGCAGATCGCGTCCTTCGACTGATTACCATAGGTCTGATAGAAAAGGTGCACTTTCCCATCCAGGACGATCGCCTCGGGAGCGGCGAGGCCTTTGGCCTCGGGGCCGCCCGGCTCGCCCACAATCTCTCCGACCTTCTCCCACTCGGTCAAATCGTCGCTGCGGGCGATCCCCGCCGACCAGCCGGTTCCTTTGGAGCGATCGGCATGGGGGGGAAGGGAGAAGTACATCCAGTAGTGCCCGCCAAACCGAACCACGGCCGGGTCCTTGGCGCAGGGGCGTCCGAGCCGCGACGTATCGGAGAACATCATTTGGGGGCGATCCGGTTCGGCTCCGGCGACGAGAGTTCCGATCGGCAGTAGCAGACATGTGAGCAGGATGGCGCGAAACAGCATTTCTGGGTCCTCTTGGCGTCTTTGTTCGGGACTTCCGCGCATGGTGCGCGCCTGTTTGTGAAGGCTGGGTTGCGGGCTTGCCCCGCTCTGGGGCATCTATTGCGCAGCTTGACAAAGCACAGACATTCTGCGCAGTTTATTCCGATTCCACGGATTATGGCGGGGGAGACCGCAAATCGCAACCGCGGGTGGCCCGGCGGAGGTAAGGATGCAACATCTGGGAGGGTAGATGCCTGCTCGATGTGGGGATTGTCGTAGGGCTCGCAGGAACCCTCGGGTGCGTAAACGCGTCACGAATATATAATAGAGCATTACGCCTCTCCCGACTCATCACGCATTCCTGGCGGCTCATGGCTGATCAAGACTTTGACGTACGCAGAATCTCCGGCGGACTGACGGGACACGTCGAGTCGCTGGTCCCCGTGACGCATCGCGGACGCCTTGTCCGCTGGGCGCAACTGCTTCCGAAGATCGCCTCGTACGAGCCGGGCTACCAGAAGCTCACCGACCACGAACTGAAGAAGGAGAGCCTTTCCCTCCGCTACCGTGCCCGCAGCGGGGAACCGCTGGCCAAGTTGCTGCCGGAGGCCTATGCGCTGGTCCGCGAAGCAGGACGCCGGACGCTCAACATGCGGCATTTCGACGTCCAACTCCTCGGTGGCATCGCCATGTTCAATCAATCCATCGTCGAAATGCAGACGGGGGAAGGAAAGACCCTGACGGCCACGCTTCCGATGTATCTCTATGCCCTGGCCGGCAAGGGATGCGACCTGGCGACCGTCAACGACTACCTGGCCAAACGCGACGCCGACTGGATGGCGCCGATCTACCGGGCATTGGGGCTCTCGGTGGGTGTGATCCAGACCCAGCAACCGCAGCCCGAGCGGCGAAAGGCGTATGCCTGCGACGTGACCTACGGGACGGCCAAGGAGTTCGGATTCGATTTTCTCCGCGATCGTCTGTTGCTGCGGCGAATCCAGGAAGGCCAGACGGACTTGATCGGCGGCATGCTCGCGGACCAGCAGGGGGGCAGCAACGAGCAGCCGGTCCAACGCGAACCATATTTTGCCTTGGTCGACGAAGCCGACAGCATCCTGATCGATGAGGCTCGAACGCCGCTGATTATCAGCGCGATGCCCACGGAAGAGCAGGAGCTCGAGGTGGAGTGTTACCGCTGGGCCGCCGACATCGTGAAGGAATTCATCGAGGACGAAGACTTCGAATACGACTACGACAAGAAGTCGGCCGAACTGACGCGCGAGGGGCGGAAGAAAGCCCGCTTGCTGCCCAAACCGGAAGAAATGGACCGCGTCGGCATGTTCCACATTTACCAGTTTGTGGAACGGGCGATCAAGGTGGAACGCGAGTTCCACTTCGACCGGCAATACGTAGTCGTCGACGGCGAGATCGTGATCGTCGACGAATTCACGGGCCGCATGTCGGAAGGCCGCAAGTGGCGCGACGGCATCCACCAGGCCGTCGAGGCCAAGCAGGGCGTCGAAGTGACGGTGGCCACGGGCCAGGCCGCCCGAGTGACGGTGCAGGACTTCTTCCTCCGCTTCAACCATCTGGCGGGCATGACCGGAACGGCGGCCTCCTCGGCGCGGGAGATGCGCAAGATCTATCGCTGCCACGTGGTGTCCGTGCCCACGAACCGCCCGGTGATCCGCAAGCCGCTCCCTTCGCGGGTGTTCGGCCACGAACAGCGGAAATGGCAGGCGATCGTCGACGAAATCTGCGAAGTCCACGCCACGGGGCGCCCCTTGCTGATCGGTACCCGCTCGATCGACAAGTCGGTGATTATTTCCGGCATGCTGCAAGAACGGGGGATCGAACACAAGGTGCTGAACGCGCACCATGTCGAAACCGAAGCCGATATCGTGGCCGACGCCGGACAGATGGGCAAAGTCACGGTCTCGACGAACATGGCGGGACGCGGCACCGACATCAAGCTGGGCGAGGGGGTCAAGGAACTCGGCGGGTTGCACGTGATCTGCACGGAAATGCACGACTCGGCCCGCATCGACCGGCAGCTTATCGGACGCTGCGGCCGTCAAGGCGACCCGGGAACTTTCCGCCAGTACATCGCACTGGACGACGAGTTGCTCATTGCCGGACTCGGCCCGAAGAAAGGGCACAAGCTGGAAGATCTGGGCAAGGAGAATGAAGACGGCTTCGATTCGCTGGCGAAGCTGTTCAAGAAGGCACAGCGGCGAGTCGAGCGCAAGCACTTCCGCGATCGAAAAGCGTTGATGTACTTCGAGAAACAGCGGAAAAAGATGCAGCGGCAGATGGGCCAGGATCCCTATCTCGACACGCCGGGCTAGCGCCGCTCCAATTCGGGAAGCTCGACCTCTCCGCGGTAGTTGGCCGCCCCGAGGACGAGTTCCTGGTGCTCGGCGATTCCCTCGTGAATCACCACGAACTTGCCGTTGGCGGCGCCGGTTTGCACCTCGTGCGGGTGAAATCCGCTCCGATCGTGGGTCAGACAGTAGCTCTTCCCGCCGTGTTTGAGAATGGCCTGCAACGGAAGCATCATCCGTTCGGCCTGCTCGTCGATTTCGACGGTCACCTCGGCCGTCAAGCCGGGACGCAGATCGACGCCGGCCGCTACGATGCTGTCGCGATCGATCGAAATCGCGGTCTCGTAGCATTTGATCTGGGGCCCCCAGTGCTCCATCGGTGCCGGAAATTCATCGATGAGTTGCACGGTCCCGGTCAGTTCAATAGCCGGCAATGCTTCGCAATGAATGCGGACCTTCTGGCCTTCGTGCACCTGGACGACTTTGGTCTCGGGAATGTGCACCTTGGCGTGCATTTCCGTGGAGTTGGGCAGCCGGATCAGGACTCGCTTTCGCCAGACAAAGGCCCCTGGCTCGATCAAGTGGCTGTGCCCATTGTGGTGAAGGTGCGCGTGGACGACCTGGCCCGCTGAGGGAGCCGTGATCGTGCAGTTCGCGATCTGTTGCTTGAGGTTCTCGAGTTCCTTGACTGCCAGATCGTAGATGTGACGACGCCAACGCACACTCGCCTCGGCAACGGCCAGGTAACTCTGCAGATCGTTCAGGCGTTTCTTGCTCTTGTAGTTCTTCAAAACGTCCAGCTTGGTCTGAGCCGTCTCGAACTCAACGCGGGCCTTCTCGGCGGCATACTCGTCGGCTTCAAGAGCAATCTGCGTCACGTATCCGCGGCGAAACATCGCCTCGCTCGCCTCCAGCGTGACGGTGGCCTGCCGCAGTTTCTCCTTGGCGCGATCCAACGCGTGCCCCAGCTTCTGCTCGTCCCGAGGTAGAAGTCCGTCGACATATTCTTGGAGACTGACCTTGCAGGTCTCCAGCCATGTCTCCGTCCGGATCAGTGCCGCTTCGTACTGGCTGCAGACGATCTCTTGCCTGACCAGCAGTTCTTCCAATGGGCTCGAATCGAGTTGAAGCAGGAAGTCGCCCGCCTCGACGTGGGTGCCTTCCGGCACGACCTCCAGGATATTGGTGAACCAGAACCCCCTGGCATCCACCTCGCACTTGACCTCGACGTTCGAGGCGCACTCGATCGTCCCTTTCTGGACGATTTCGTGGGTGAAGGTGCCGCGGACCGCAGTGCACGTCAACGGACCGCCGCTCTGCGCACCGCCCCACCAGTTTTCGAGGAACAGCCACCCCACCAGCGGCAAGACGATCGTGCCCGCCGTGGCGGCGAGTAGAACCTGGGAACTAGCGCCAGGCCGTCGGTCTGCACGTCCAATAGGAGCCATGTGCGAGCACCAGACAACAGTTTGTAGGGCGGGCGGTACTCGAGTGGCCCTCCGGAGCCGTCCCGGCTCCTTCCACAACCACTCGCAGCACCGATCATGGGGCTGGCGCCCGATCCGCCACTCGCCGATTTGCAGTCGTCTGCACCGAGCGAGTCAACCCGTGGTTCGAAACCGGCAAGTCATTTTGGGGATCGGACTTAAAGTGTAGGCGGGGACCATCATACCCCAATGCGGGTCACGCCCGCAACCTAATCTTTCCAAGAACCTAGGGAACAGTGCGCACAAACCGAGACCTAGATTCCAAAATCGTCCGGTTGGTGCGTCGATCTCCGCCAATCCGGACGTCACCGTGCCGCTGCACGAAAAACTTGTCCGATTCGGCAAATGCGGGCGATTGGGCAGGTTTTCCGGCCGCCTAACCGGTCCTCCGCAGATCACCACAAATGGACCAATCCTGGCGTCCCGAAAAAACGGGGAATTGGGTGGATTGGATAAAGCCGCTTCGTCCGAGGCAAACAGGCGCAAGTCCCAGCAAGGCAATCGTTTAACCCGCTGCCGCAGGCGAGGACTGAATCCTGAATCGCGAGCCATATCCTGAAAAAAGACCTCGCCTGTGGCAGCGGGTTAAACGAAGTGGGCGGGCGAGCTTCGATCACGGGCGTTGCTCGCCCAAACAGCGGCTTCTAGAATAGATTCTCCGCAATTCTGTCGGCCACGAACGCCACACGACAATCACCGAGGATACCATGCGCCCCACGCCAATCGTCAGCGTCCTCTTCGCCCTTCTCGCGATCTTCACGTTCCAGGTTAATGCCGCCGAGCCGCCCAGCGGCGTTGTGTTCGTCGAGGCCGAAAGCTTCCAGTCGCCCGGCGGCTGGAAACTCGACACGCAGTTCATCGGCATCATGGGTTCACCCTACATGCTGGCCCACGGACTGGGCGTGCCGGTCGACGATGCCTCGACCACGGTCCAGTTTCCTGAGACCGGCGAGTACCAGGTCTTCGTTCGCACCAAGGACTGGGTCGCCCGCTGGAACGCCCCCGGCGCGCCCGGCAAGTTCCAACTGCGCGTGAACGGTAAGCCGCTGGCAGAGACGTTCGGCACCGAAGGGGCCGACTGGCACTGGCAGGCGGGCGGCAAGGTGTCGATCGACAAGAAGGAAGCGACGCTGGCGCTGCACGACCTGACCGGTTTCGGCGGCCGGTGCGATGCGATCCTGTTCGCCAAAGACCCCGGCTACACGCCCCCCAACAGCAACGATCCCCACGCCGCTTGGCGCAAGCAGTTGCTCGGCCTGCCGGAGGAACCGGTCGTTACCCAGGAGTTCGACCTGGTGGTCGTCGGCGGCGGCTACTCGGGCTGCGGCACGGCCATCTCGGCCTCGCGGATGGGCTGCAAGGTGGCCCTGATTCAGGATCGCCCCGTTCTGGGCGGCAATTCCAGCAGCGAGATCCGCGTATGGCCGCAGGGCAAGACACGCCGCGGGCTGTTCCCGCGGATCGGCGAGATCATCGAAGAATTCAGCCCGAACCCCAAGGAGTCGCCGGGCACGAGGGAGGAATTCGAGGACGAGTTGAAGACGGAGGTCGTCACGGCCGAGAAGAACATCTCGCTGTTCCTGAACCATTACGCCTACAAGGTCGAGACCGACGCCGGGCGGATCATGGCCGTGATCGCCTTCGACACCCGCACCGGCGCGCACAAGCGGTTCGTCGGCAAGTTCTTCAGCGACTGCACGGGCCACGGCACGATCGGCTGCCTGGCCGGCGCCGACTACGACGCCACCGAAAAAGGCCACATGGGCATGAGCAATATGTGGCGCTGGGCGGAGACCGATTCGCCCAAGCCGTTCCCCGAGGTCCCCTGGGCGCTCGATCTGGAGATGGACGACTTCCCCTATCCCGGCAAGCGGGGCGGCCAGACCAGCGGCGGGGCCGGGCCCTGGTTCTGGGAAACCGGCTTCGACAAGGACCCGATCCACGACCTCGAGTACATGCGCGACTGGAACCACCGGGCCGTGTTCGGCGCCTGGAACGCCATGAAGAACCGGGGCGGCAAGGCGGAACATGAAAACGCCGTTCTCACCTGGCTGGCCTACATCGGCGGGCCCCGCGAGTCGCGCCGCCTGCTCGGCGACCTGATCCTCTCGGAAGAAGACGTAGCCCAACTCAAGATGTACCCCGACGCCACGGTGCCTTCCACCTGGTCGATCGATCTGCACTACCCGCGGAAGGAATTCATCCCCGAAAAGTATCCGGAGGATCCGTTCATCTCAGTCGCCGAGTTCCAGCACCACGTGGACCGGACCCACGGCTACCCGGTTCCCTACCGCTGCTTCTACTCGCGGAACGTGCCGAACCTGTTCATGGCCGGACGCTGCATCAGCGTGACCCACGAGGCCTTGGGCACGGTCCGGGTGATGAAGACCTGCGGCATGATGGGCGAGGTGGTCGGCAAAGCCGCCTCGATCTGCCTGGCCAACTCCTGCGGCCCGCGGCAAGTCTACGACCAGTATCTCGACGAACTGAAGAAGCTGCTGGAACTTCCCGGCGTGGCCCGACGTGATATGGTCGACGGCCCGATCTACATGGACGGCCCGGTGCCGCCCCTGGCCGTCGTCGACGGACCCAAGGCGGGGATCGTGCCCGAGAGTCTCCCCGGCGTCGTGGTCGACAACGCCAAGGCCGACCTGACGGGCAAATGGGGTTCCGGCACGGGGCTGGAGGGTTACGTCGGCTATGACTATCAGTACTCGACCGACCCGAACGCCGAGGCGAGATTCCCGATCGAGGTGAAGGAGAGCGGCCGGTACGAGATCCGGCTGGCCTACCGCGACCACGAGAACCGCGGCACGACCGTGCCGGTCGAAGTCCGCCACGCCGACGGCAAGGCGGACCTGGCGATCAACATGCAGGAGCGTCCGAAACTCGACGGCGGCTTCACCTCTCTGGGCGTCTTCCGCTTCGAGTCGAACCGCAAGGGCGCCGTCGTCGTCTCGGCGAAAGGCGCCGGCGGCCACGCCTGCATCGACGCAATTCAGGTCTTGCCGGCGCAATAATATGGAGTGCGGCGACTGGTGGCCGCTTTCCTACTGTCTGGCTATACAAAAAGGGGACATCACTGATTTCGTCCACCGTATATCAGTGATGTCCCCTTTTTCATCCTCACCTGCACTTCCCCTGCGCGCGGAACGCCGACACGTGGACATTCTCGGGCATCTTCCTGATTTCTGTCCAGTACTCCTCCCGAACGTCGTCGTCGATCTCCACGTCGGTGTTGTAGAGGGCGTCGCGCCCGTCTTTGCGGCAACCGGAGATCCAGAAGTGCTCGCCGGTTTCGACGTCGACGTAGTTCGACTTAAATCCCGTACCGGAAAGGGTGAGGAGTTCGCGACCGCGGTAGTGGACGGACTTGCCGGACTTGGAAAACGTCACCCGGCCGATACGAGCAGGACCGACGAGGCCGTCGTTGCCTTTGTTCTCGATCCACATGATTCGGGTTGTTTTCATCTTCCCTAATCGACTGGCGAGATGCAGTGGTATCTACGGCTTGATCTGCTCATTGGCTCCCGTTCTCACCTCCCCCAGAAGTCTCCATGAAGAATGCATCCATCAATGCGAGCCTGCTCGTGGGAAGGCCGGCCTGTTCGCCCTTCCCACGCACCTTCTCAACGTCGCTCGCGTCTGCCGGACTGATGCCCCCCAATTCTACCTCGTGCTTGTGCAACCAACAATCCGTTTCGGCGTGTGTTGTGGCGGCATAACCGTGCCACTACAATGGGGAGCGTGAAAGCTTCTGCTTCACTGGGACTTCCCTGCATCCTGTCGAAGTGAGGAATCGCCCCCATGCGCACGCGTCTTGCCGATGCTTCTCGTAATCGGGTCCTGTTCCCGTTATTGTCGGAGCGAAGGCCGCTGTGCGGCCTGTTGATCGGATTACTCGCGGTGATTCCGCTGGGGGCGGACGCGGCCGAAACGGAACTCACGTTCGAGAGCCGTACCTTCGACGCCGGCAATCCCCGGGTGAGCCTCACCGGCCAACCCTACGCCGATGGGCCGTCGTGCATCTGGAACGGCGGGGAGTTGCCCAATTGGGCGGATTACGACGTCCGCTTCCCCGTTGAAGGCGACTACGAGCTTTCGGCACTCTACGCGGCCGCCCAGGCTCGTCCGGTCACGATTCTCATGGACGGGGAAGAGGTCCACGTCGGCTTCAAGGGCACCACGGGCAGTTGGAGCACTTCCACCGCCAAGTGGGAGCAGCAGTGTACGATCCATGTCGCGGCCGGCATCCACACAATGACTCTCCAATGTGCGGGGCCGTTTCCGCACATCTGTGCGCTGCGGCTGAAGTCGTCGGCGCCGCTTTCTGAACCGCTCGAGCGCGAGAAGCTCAGCGAGGGGCAACGGGCCGAACGGCGGCAAAGGATCGCCCGGCAGGCACAACTGAAAGTCAGGATCGCCGCACTGGAGGGCGTCAGCGTCGAGGCCGTGCGATTGGCCATCGACGACCTGGCACGCCAGTTCCCGGACCGCTACGATGCCGCCACGCACCGGCAGACCCTGGCACGGTTCGAGCAAGGCCGGGCCGCACTGCTGAAGTCGCCGGCCGACGACGGATCCGACGCACTCGACTCGGCCGACCAACTGCTGGCCGATGTCCGCACGATCCTGCTGGCGAATCCCCTGCTCGATTTCGACAGGCTGCTGGTCGTGCAGCGGGATTTCGGCGAGGTTCGGGCGAGGCAGGTCGAACGTGCCGACGCGGGCTTCGTGGCCCACAATTATCAGAACCAGACCTCGGTACCCCGCCACGGCTGGAATAATGAGATCGCCGTCCTCACCGACCTGCGAGGCGCTCCCCGGCTCGAGCAACTCTACAAGCCTACCGGGGACCAAATCGTGCGCGACGTCCGCCTGGACTTCCCCGGCGACCGCATGCTGTTTTCGAGCATCGACGAGAACGACCGCTGGGCCATTTACGAGGTTCGCAGCGACGGCACCGGCCTGAAGCGACTCACCCCCGCCGACTATCCCGATCTCGACTACTTCGACGCCTGCTATCTGCCCGACGGCCGGGTCATCCTCTGCTCGACGAGCGGCTACATCGGCCTGCCTTGTCTCAACGGTAACGGGCAGGTCGCCAGTCTCTACCTCCTGGATCCGGCGACCAAGGCGCTTCAGCAACTGACCTTCGACCAGGACAGCGACAACGACCCGACCATACTGAACGACGGGCGGGTGCTCTATCAGCGCTGGGAGTACAGCGATATTCCCCACTACTTCGCGCGCCGCCGAATGACCATGAATCCGGACGGGACGGGCCAGTTGGCGATGCACGGCAGCAATTCCTGGTTTCCCACCGCCTTCCGCTTCGCCCGGGCGGTCCCCGATCATCCGACCCGGCTGGTGGGCGTGATCAGCGGGCATCACGATCACGGCGATTGCGGCCGCCTGGCCCTGCTCGACCCGGGACTGGCCAACGCCTACCCGTTCCGTTTCCGCCCGACGACCAAGGAGTGGGGCGTCGAAGGCGAACCGATCGCGGTCACGCCGGACGTCCTGCCGGCCGAGCAGACGGGTTTCCTGCAATTGATTCCCGGTCACGGCGAGACCGTGTCCGGCACCGTGTGCGACGCGATCATCAACGACGTTTACCGCAAGGAACATCCCGCCCTGACTACGCACCCCTATCCGCTCAGCAGCAAGTACTTTCTGGTTTCGATGAAGCCCACCCCGCAGAGCCTGTGGGGCATCTACCTTGTCGATGTCTTCGACAACGCCACGCTCATCGCAGAGATCGAAGGCGCCGGCCTGTTCGAGCCGCAGCCGCTGAGGAGCCGTGCGTGCCCGCCGGTGATGCCCGACAAAATCAAGCCGGGCCGCCGGACGGCCGACGTCCATGTGGCCGACGTGTATGCGGGGCCCGGACTGCGAGGCGTACCGCGCGGCACGGTCAAACGCTTGAGGATCTTCTCCTACCACTTCGGCTACAACGCGAAGGCCGGGTTCCCACTTGTAGGGACCCAGGCGGGCTGGGACGTGAAACGCGTACTCGGAACCGCCACCGTCGAGCCTGACGGGTCGGCCTTCTTCGAGATTCCCAGCAACACGCCAGTCTCGATCCAGCCCCTCGACGCGGAAGGCCGCGCCGTGCAACTCATGCGGAGTTGGCTCGTCGGCAGGCCGGGCGAACTGGTCTCCTGTGCCGGTTGCCACGAGAGCCGAGGCGAGTCGCTACCGACACGGGCCAGCCTGGCCCACCAGCGTCCGCCCCAGCCGCTGGAGCCCTGGTATGGCGAGCCGCGCCCCTTCGCCTTTGCCCACGAGGTGTATCCGGTTCTGGAAAGACACTGTGTCGGCTGTCACAACGAGGAACCGGTCGTGGGGCCGCGAAGTAAGCCATCCTTCAAGGACCCTGACGTCGCCTACAACACCCTTCATCCCTATGTCCACCGGCCGGGAGTGGAAGCCGACATGGCCCTGCTCTATCCGATGGAGTACCACGCCTCGACCAGTCTGCTCATCCAGATGCTTGATAAAGGACATCACGGCGTGCGGCTCGACGAGATGAGCCGTGAGGCAAGAGACCGGCTCTACTGCTGGATCGACTTGAACGTGCCACGGGCCGGCAATTGGGACCCGCCCGAATTCCAGCAGTGCGATCAGCAAGTTCGCCGCCGCGAGTTGGCCATCGCGTTTGCCGACAACGCCGACGACCCGGAAGGCGAGCACGCTGCCATGGCCGAGGCGTTCCGCAGCCGGATGCCCCCCGACTTCCTTGCACCGCCCGAGGAACCGCCCGTCCAACCCGACGGGCTGAGAGCGGCCGGCTTCCCCATGACGCCGGCCGAAGCGGCGAAACGGCAGCAGGCCAATCCCGGCGGGACGCGGCAGGTCATTGATCTGGGCGAGGGCGTGAAGATGACCATGACCTGGATCCCGGCCGGCGAGTTCGTGATGGGCAGTCTCGACGGTGCGCCGGACGAACGGCCGCGAAGCATCACGCGGGTCCGACATCCCTTCTGGATGGCAACGACCGAAGTGACGAACGCCCAGTATGCCCTGTTCGATCCGCAACACGACACCCGCTACATCGACATGCACTCGCTCGATCGGGTCGTTCCCGGCCATATCGCCAACCACCCCGATCAGCCAGTGGCACGCATTTCCTGGTTGGAAGCCCAACAGTTCTGCCGCTGGATGAGCGACAGGACGGGGCTCACCGTCACCCTGCCCACGGAGGCTCAATGGGAGTGGGCGGCTCGGGCGGGCACCGAGACTCAGTTCTACTACGGCACGATGGATACGGATTTCGGGCAGTTCGCCAACCTGGCCGACCAGGCCCTGCGCTGGTACCGAATGGGCTATGACGGTCCCAGTGCACTCCAGATACGCAAACCCTATCCGCCCGAAATGAACTTCCCGCTTCACGACGAACGCTTCCGCGACCCTTGGTTCGTCGTGGACTACGTCGCCCAGGCCAGGCCCAACGCCTGGGGGCTGAACGACATGGTGGGGAACGTGAGCGAATGGACCCGTTCCAACTATCGCCCCTATCCCTACGACGAATCCGACGGCCGGAACGACGAAGACGGCCTACAGCGCAAAGTCGCCCGGGGCGGCTCCTGGGCCGACCGCCCGGCAGACGCCGGTTCGACGGTTCGACGAGCCTACCAACCCTGGCAGAAAGTCTACGACGTGGGCTTTCGCGTGATTGTCGAGGATGCCGGTCCGGCCGTGGCGCGGATGGGACCGATTCGTTAGGCGGCAGGTGGGGCTGGAAACGATCCGAGGAGTCGTGTACTCGTCATTCCGTTGCCCCAACCAACGTCATTCCCCCCTGCGCGGGAATAACGGTTGACGGCACTCCACGATTCCTTCCGGAAATCATGCAAGGCCTTTGAGCAAAGACTTGCCGACGGCGGCGTCTTCGCACGACAATGTCCAGCAGTTTCCCCGGTACCACCATCCACCCAGCAAGAGCACGAGCCATGAGCACGAAGGCAACCAGACGAGCGTTCCTCGGAACGGCCGCCGCGACGGCAACCGCGGCGTGGGCCAGCAGCAGGACCGGCACTGCAAGGGCTGCCGAGGCCGGCCCCAACAGCACGATTAACATCGGCCTGATCGGCTGCGGGGGCGAAGGACGAAGCGTGATGCGAGGCCACATGCAGTGCCCGGGTACGCGGGTGGTGGCCGTCTGCGACCTCAACGAGCAGCGACTCGGCCAGGGCGTGAAGGCGACCGGCAACGACTCCGTGGCCACCTACCGCGACTATCGGAAATTGCTGGACGACAAGAGCATCGATGCCGTGATCGTGGGGACCAACGATCAGTGGCATTGCCTTTGCACGATCGACGCCTGCCGGGCGGGCAAGCACGTCTACGTCGAGAAACCGCTGGCCACCTCGATCGGCGAGGGGCGGGCCATGGTCCAGGCCGCACGCAGGTACAACCGCGTCGTCCAGATCGGCACCCAGCAGCGGAGCTGGCCCCATTACCAGCAGGCGGCCGAGCTTCTCCAGTCCGGCCGACTGGGCGAGATCTCCGAAGTGAAGGTGTGGGACTACGATTACTTCTATCCCGGGTTTGGTGCTCCGCCGGATGCGGCCCCCCCGAAGGAATTCGGCGAAGAGTACTGGGATTTCTGGCTCGGCCCGTCACCCAAGAAACCCTACAACCCCAACCGCTTCGCCCGCTGGTACTGGTTCTTCGACTATGCCGGCGCCTGGCAGGTCGATTGGGCCGTCCATCACTACGACGTCGTCCACATGTGCCTGGGCGTCACTGCACCCCATTCGGCCACGGCGTCCGGCGGAATGTTGTGCTTCGAGGAGACGAACACCGAATGGCCCGACACCTTCTCGGGCATCTGCGAGTACGGCCCCGGCCCTGTAGCGAAGAAAGGGTTCCTGCTTCAGTACAGCTTCCGCTCCGGTTGCCGGCGTGAACAGCGTTCCCACGGCAAGCTCTTCTGCGGCACGGAGGCCTCGATGCTCCTCGACCGCAGCGGCTACACGATTACGCCCGACATCGGCAAACCGGGCGGTGAAGAGACCGTCGACAACGTGTTCCGCGAATCGGTCCACCTCCAGAGTCTCGCGGCCCACGCCCAGGGGTTTCTCGACGCGATCCGCAACGGCACTCGCCCGTCGGCCGACGTCGAACAGGGCCATTTCTCTACGAATCCCGGCCACCTGATGAACATCGCCTGGAAGACCGGCCGCAAGATCCGCTGGGACGCCGACAAGGAGCAGGTCCTCGACGATGCCGAGGCCAATGCCCTGGTGACCAAGCCGTATCGGGCGCCCTGGAAACTGGAGGTCTGACGCCTCGACGCTGTTCTTGTTCGGGTTCCCCCTGTCCGTCGTTCCCGCGCGGCAGTAGGCGAATGTCGACAAACCGTGACTTCGATCTGCATTCAGTATTCAACTGCAATCCAACAGGCCTGGCAGGTGAGAATACCATGAGAATCCGTCCACTCAACACGTGTTCTATTCTCCTTCTGACGCTGGCGTGCCTCGGCCAGTCAAGGATCGTCGCCGCCGAGACCGCAACCACGGCGGACCTTCGCAACAACATGAAGTGCGTGGACCTGTCGGATCTGAAAGGAGAGTTGCCGCTTGAGATCGCAAGTTCCAAGCAAATTCTCTGGCAGACCGAACCGTGGGAACGGAGCACGTGGCCCGCTGACAAAGGACACGAATCGGTGGGATATCCAACCATGGTGCGAAACGATCGAGGAGCCAATCCGGATGGGCGATACTATCTTTACTACGCCCACCATGACCCGAACTCCGGGATCGGCTGCGCCGTTGCAGAGTCCGTCGAGGGACCGTATGTCAAGCTCGCTCAGGCCGACAAGGCACGAGGGGATAGCCGCGTACTGGTGTGTCCAGGAAAACCGGGACAGCCGTTCCACTACTCCAGCCCCTGCGTGGTATGGAACGAGCAGGGACAACTTTGGTTCATGTATTTCCACTTCTACGAGAACCAGTGGCAAACGGGCGGAGGGCACCAACGCACGGCACTGGCGACCTGTCCGGATCTCACCAAGAACGTATGGACCCCGTGGGTGGATCAGCAGGGAAAACTGGTGCCGGTGCTTCCCGTGACTGCCGAACGGTGGATGAACAGCCAATCGTCGTACCACGCGATTCAACGTCTGGCGGACGGACGGTGGCTGGCTTTTCTTCGCGGCACGGGAGGAGAGTCTACGGACGCCGGAAAGTGGATTCAGGATCCGTGCAAGCTGGGATTTGCTACGTCGACGGATGGCAGACACTGGGACTATTTTCCGGAGAATCCGGTCATCCACCAAGACGACGGAGGCGGAGGGCGCAAAGGCGTCTACCGCCCGCATTTTGTCGGCGACCTTGGCAACGGCAAATACTTGCTCTGCTGGTCGGAAAGCAACCCCTACGACGGCGGTGCCAACATCGTCTATGGGTATACGAGCGATTTCCGGACCGTGACCCGCGACAAGAGAGGCTATGCGCACTGGCCCATGGGTGACGGCCTCATCAGCCCCTGGCGCGAAGGCGGTCAACTCTACTTGTTCGCCGGGAAGTACCTCCACGTAATGAACCTGCCGGTTTCCCCATCGCTGCGCTCTGAGCGTGCCACCCGCGGGCATTCTGCATTTGACGCATCTCTTTAACTGGTATGAGGTTTTGTTTCGTACCGAGGGGAAGGGACGGTGGGTTGTTGAAGTCTGCCGGTTATAGCGTCTGCGGCAAGTGTAACGGTTATTCCTAATATTCCGGTTACGCGGTGCCGATGAATCCAAGAGACCACGGTGTTAGTACGGTCCTGACGACATGAGGACCGGGCTCGTGGACGCTATTGCCGGTTCCGTTACCCAGGGGCGGATTCGAGCCGAAAAGGCCCGGATTCCGTGGTTTGGCTCACCCTGCGCGGTATCGAACCGGGCGCGCCTTGCCTAGCGGGGGACGACCTGTGCGCCGACTGCTCATGTTTCGGGCGATTCTTCTCTTGACGGCGGCTTCGGCGGTCGTCAGTAGCGGGTGTGGCATCTACAACCCGCGGCACGGGATGATCCTTCGGGGGGACTGGTCACTCGAGATGAACCGCGTGCCGTGGTTGAATTCCCGCACGCAAAGCTATGACGAAGTGGGCCGAGCAGGTTGCAGCGAAGGCGTGATCCTGCAGCCGCCGGCCCAACCGGAAAGCGGCGTCGAGGTGTCGGGAATGCCGGGTGCGTGCGGGCCCCAGGTGGCGGCCCACCGTTGTCCGCCGCCGCCCCTGGTCTGCCGAACATGTGCGGGGGCGCACGCGGCGGGCACCGCGGCTTCGCCGCAGCAGCAGGTGGCGCACAGCCGGTTCCATCCGGTTCCCACTCGGCCGGTGTTCACTCCGTGGAACTGTCCGACCGCGGATCCGGGGGCGAGCAATCCTCAAGAGCAGCAGGCACCCGGAATGCAGCCGCCGCGAGAGCTGATCCCGACCCCGGCCGCGTCTCAATCGACCACGCAGAGATCTCGGGCAAACAGCCAAGTGAAGACGACAGCCTGGATATTTAAGCCGGAAGAGGCGTCGGACCAGACGCTGGCGTCAAGGTAGAGGGCACTCGATTATCTTAGGGCTCGTTGTCTCTACGGAACAGACAGAGGGGGAAATGACGTGATCGCCAAGATAGATAAGTCACACAAGGATTGCGCGAAACTGTTGGTGATTGGAGCAGGAGCCAAGCGTGCTGTTTGGAAAGCTGGGAAGGATATACGGGCTCGATCTGCCGTCTGTGAAGGGATGTATCGACCATAGCCGATTTACCAAGGGCACCGGTTATTGCGGTTGTACGCAGGGTGCGGGCTCCTGAGGGGGAGACCCGGCTGCTTCAACCGGATCGGTCGGCCGAGAAGTGAACCGAACCCGACTCGTTCGAGATCAGCCCCGGCAGACACCGCACTGCCAAGGGGATCTGCTCCGAGCCGTTCCAGCCACGAAGTTGTCTCCTATGGTATTTCGCCTCACCTGCTCGCCGACGAGCCTGCGACCGGCAGCCGTCACCTGTGCCCTCAGTCTGGGCCTGTTCTGCATGGCCGCCGCTCCGATGCCGGGGTCTGAATTGCGTCAGACCCCCATTGTTCTGGCAATTCGTTCCGCCACCCCGTCGATCGTCAATATCCGAGGCGAGAAAACTGTCGCGGAAACCACTCAATATGGCGATTCGGATCCGGCACGCCGTGTGAACGGGATGGGCACGGGGGTGGTCATCGACCCCCGGGGCTACATCGTGACAAACCATCACGTGGTGAAGGGCGTTCGGCAGATCCTGGTCACGTCGGTGGACGGGCAGGAGTATATCGCCACCTTGACCGCTCACGATCCGGTTACCGATCTGGCGATCATCAAGATCAGTCCCCGCACGCCGTTGCCCGTCATCACGCTCGGCAGTTCCGCCGATCTGATGCTGGGCGAGACCGTGATTGCCGTGGGGAACGCCTACGGATACGAGAACACCGTCACCCAGGGCATCATCAGCCAACTCCACCGCGCGGTGCAGGTCAGCGACGCTCAGTTCTATGAGGATCTGATCCAGACGGATGCCAGCATCAATCCCGGCAATTCGGGCGGTCCGCTGTTGAACATCGACGGGGAGATGATCGGCCTGAACGTGGCCGTGCGAGCCGGCGCCCAGGGCATCGGGTTCGCCATTCCCATCGACAAGGTGCTGCGGGTCGTCTCGAATCTGGTGGCCGAACAAGCCGGCTGCCGACAGCGTTTTGGAATCGTGCTCGAAGAGGGGCCCAACCCGAAGGGCGACGGCCTGACGGTCAAGTCGGTCGACACCGGCAGCCTGGCCAAGGAGGCGGGACTCGAACCGGGCGACTGCATCGTCCGCATCAACGACGACCGTCTCCACAATCCTCTGGATTTCCATCGCATGCTTCTCGGTCGCAGCGGCGGCGAGGCGCTGCAGATGGTCGTGGAACGAGACGGCAAGCCGGTCGAATTGAAACTGGCCGTTTCGGCGGGTGCCAGCGAGACGATGGAGGAATCTTCGGAAGACTGGAGCAACCTGGCCTGGGAGGTCCTGGGCGTCGAGTTGGAGCCGGTTCCCCGCGACGTTTTCCGGCGCAAGTACCGCACACGCTACCGGGGCGGCCTCACGGTCCAGCGAGTCCGCCCGGGAAGTCCCGCCGCCGAGCAGGGCATCCTGGCCGGCGACATCCTGGTGGGGATGCATATCTGGGAAACGATTACGATGAAGAACGTGGCGTACATCATGAGCCGCCCCGATTTCGATCAGTTCACTCCCGTCAAGTTCTACATTCTGCGAGATAACGACGTTCTCTACGGCCACCTTCCGGTCAGCATGAAGCCGACCCAGCAGCTCTGACCGGCGGCCGCTCTCTGCAACGGTTGCTCAGTCCCAATCCCGCAACTTCAGTGTGGCAATTCTCGGGCGGCGCGGCGACCCATGCGCGCCGCCCCCGTGGCCGCGGGCGTCCGGATTCGGTATCCTGCAAGCTGAACTTTCTCGCCCGTCAGCCCAGCGGACTTGCCCCTCGATGGAAACGGAACTGATTGCCCGGCTTCGGCAGCAACTGCCGTCGCACCCGCTTCTGAAGCTGGGAATCGGCGACGACGCGGCGATCCTCGACGGTGCGCAAGGCGCCGACTGGGTGGTCACGGTCGACATGCTGACCGACCAGGTCGACTTTCTGCTCGACCGGGTCGATCCCCGGCGAGTGGGACGGAAGGCCCTGGCCGTGAATCTCAGCGACCTGGCGGCCATGGCGTCCCGGCCGGTGGCGGCCGTAGTGGCTCTCGTTCTCCCACGCAAGGGCGGCATGGAGTTGGCCCTGGCGCTCTACGAGGGGATGATTCCATTGGCCGAGGAATTCGGCATTGCCATTGCCGGCGGCGACACGAACAGTTGGGACGGCCCCCTGGCCGTGAGCGTGACGGCGATCGGACACACGACTGCACGCGGTCCGCTGCGACGCGACGGCGCCCGGCCCGGCGATCTCATCGTGGTGACGGGCCGGCTGGGCGGCAGCATCCTCGGACGCCACTTCGACTTTCAGCCGCGAGTCGGCGAGGCACTCGCATTGGCTGAACGATACAGTCTGCACGCCGGGATCGACATCAGCGACGGTCTGGCACGGGACCTGGCCCATCTGGTCGAGGAGAGCGGCTGCGGCGCGGTCGTCGACCTGGCAAGTGTCCCGATCTCGGAGGACGCGGTTCGGCTGAGCGATCAGCGGGCCGACGGGATGACACCGCTTGACCATGCCCTGGCCGACGGCGAAGATTTTGAGTTGATCCTGGCCGTCCCGGCGGAGGAGGCCGAACGGTTGATCGCCGAGCAGCCGCTGGACGTGCCCGTGACGATGATCGGCCGGTTCGTCGCCGAGGCCGGGCTGTGGCAACAGGACTCATCCGGACATCGCAGCCCGATGCCGGTGCGAGGGTTCGAACACGACTTGACGTAGCCCATGTATCAGTTCCAGTTCCAATCCGGCAGCGAGGCGGACACGTTCCGGTTGGGGGCCGCGCTGGCTAGGCACCTTCCCGACGGTGCGGTGGTTGCCTTGATCGGGACGCTGGGAGCCGGGAAGACTCGGCTCGTGCAGGCAATCGCGGAAGGTTGCGGGGTCGATCGCCGCGACGTGGTGAGCCCCACGTTCGTACTCGTCCACGAGTATCCAGGCGAGCGGATGCTCTATCACATCGACGCCTACCGTCTCAAGGACGAGGACGAGTTTCTCGAGTTGGGCCCCGAAGAGTATTTTGAGAGCGACGGCATCACGCTCATCGAGTGGGCCGACCGGGTGGAAGATTGCCTGCCGCCGGAGCGGTTGGAAGTGCGGATCGAGGTGATCGGCGAGGAGAAGCGGGTGTTTGAGTTGGTGGCGAGCGGCCGCAAGTACGAGGCGGCCCTGGATGCACTGGCGGCGTCTCTCCGTGCGGAATAAAGGCTCGGTTCTGTCGCCGGAGTGCTGATTTGCGTCGTTCATGCAATCAGCGATTCGATGGCGACCGGCTTCCGAGCCGATCTGGCTATTGGCCGACCGGCGGGCTACAATCCGGGGGAGCACCCTACCTGCGGAAGAACCCGTGTGCCGATGCTTGGCGGACGGGAACTCTCGAACCCTGCTTGTAGGCAAGCATTGACACACGGGCTCATGCTTCGTTGAACACACTGACCAAGGGAGAACGGCAATGGACCGGCGACACTTTATTTCCGAATTGGGGCGGATGGCGACGGCGTCGAGTGCGGCTCTGGCGGCGATGGCGGGCACGGCAGCGGGGCAGGCGGAGTCGGCCGAGGCGATGCCGACGATCGCGCTGGGGTCGCGGCGGATCACCCGGCTGGTGGCCGGCTCCAACCCACTGCTCGGCTATTCCTATCTCGGCCCCCACGTGGACCGGGAGATGAAGGAGTACTACACACCGGAACGCACGGTGGAGTTCTTGCTCGATTGCGAACGAGCGGGGATCAACGCCCACCAGTTCTCGTATACGCCCAAGGGCGACTCTCCGGGCATCATCGCCAAAGTTCGCGAGCGGGGGTCGAAGATGAACTTCTTCTGCCTGGCGCGGAACCCGGACGAAGTCCGGCCCGCGATCGAGGCGGTCGATCCGTTTGCCATGGTCCATCACGGCGGAGTGACCGACAGCCGATTCGCGGAAGGCAAGTCGGAGTTGGTCCACGATTTCGTCAAGGCGGTCCACGACGGAGGTCTGCTGGCCGGCGTCTCCGCTCATAACCCCGATTGCATCAAGCGGATCGCCGACGAGGGTTGGGAAGTCGACTTCTTCATGACCTGCTTCTATTTCCTCACCCGCAAGACCTCCGCGAAACCGGGCGAGACAGTCCCCGAACCCGACCTCCTCCATGTGGGCCACTATCCTTTCTACCGCAACGATCCGACCGTGATGACCGCGGTGATTCGCCAGGTCAAACAGCCGTGCCTGGGCTTCAAGATCCTGGGCGCCGGGCGGAAGTGCGCCGACCAGAACATGGTCCGAGAAGCCTTCCGTTTCGCCTTCGAGAACATCAAGCCGACGGACGGGGTGATCGTGGGAATGTTCCCGAAGTACTTCGACGAAGTCGGGGCGAATACGGGGTATGCCCGTGATTTGGGTGGTGGTGAGGCCAACGGGAAGACGTGAGGGACGAACAGAAAAGAAAATGTAGGGAAAAGAAAATACGGATACGATGGCAAATCCACCTCGTCATTTTCCATTTTCTTTTCCGGGGGGTAGAGGGTGCCGATCCATATTGGGTTTGACGTTCGGCGGATGGCCGATGATGAATTCAAGGAGTGTGCCTATGAGGTTATGAGCCAAGTCTTCGAGGTTCAGGAAGAGCTTGGACGACTGTTTCACGAGTCGATCTACCAGCAGGAATTGGCATTTCGTATTATGGAGGCCCGGCGTGAGGTCCCGATCGAGGTGTGGTCTGAGGATTTCTGCAAGACTTACTATCTTGATTTGCTGGTTTGCGGAGGTGCGATCTTCGAATTGAAGGCCGTTGAGTCGCTGACGGAACGCCATCGTCGGCAACTATTGCAGTACCTGTTCCTCACCGACATGCCCCATGGAAAGCTCGTCAACCTCCGCCCGGAGCGAGTGCAGCACGAGTTCATCAACAGTACTCTGACTCGCGCGGATCGCGTCTCATTTGATGTTGACGACGGCAATTGGATGGAGTTCGAGACGACGCACTTGAAGCAATCCATGGTAAACGCGATACGCGATTGGGGTACGGGTCTGGATATCGGCCTGTACGAAGAATTGGCCGCGTTTGTCTGCGGCCAACCGGCGGACAGGGAAGCGACGGCCGAGATCCGGTTGGGTGGACGCACGGTCGGAAATCAACCGATCCGATTGGCGTCGCCATACGTTGCTCTGCGAATCACTGCCCTGCCCACGAAACGTCAGGACGAATACGAAACGCATCTCGGCCGGTTCCTTGCTTGCTCCAACCTCCACGCCATCCAATGGAGCAACATCACTCGGCAATTGGTTCGCTTCAAGACGATCGTAAAGAAATGAAATAATAGAAGATGAGCGGAAAGAAGGATGCGGATACGATAGCAAATCCAACTCGTCATATTCTTTTCCTCCCATTTTCTTTTCTGCTTCTTTGACAAGAGAGGCCGGTGTTGATGCAGGAAGTGACTGTGTTTGAACGAATCCGGCGCCTGCTGGACGAGAAGGGGGTCGTTTACGACGTGCTGCGTCATGAGCCGGTGTATACCAGCGAGGAAGCGGCGGCGGTCCGGGGGACGCCGTTGGCCAGCGGGGCGAAGGCGCTGATCTGCAAGGGAGAGGAGCAGGTCGTGATGTTCGTTCTGCCGGCCGATCGGAAGCTGGCCAACCGCGAGATTCGCCGGGCGCGTCGGTGGCGCAAGCTGCGGTTCCTGAATCGCGACGAGGTGTTCGAGTTGACCGGATTGCAGCCGGGGTCGATTCCGCCTTTTGGCAGTCTGTTCGGTCTGCCGACCCTGTGCGATTCGCGGCTGGGCGAGAACGAGCGGATCAATTTCAACGCCGGGGATCACTCGATCTCGGTGAGCATGCGCTATGCGGACTACGTGCGAGTGGAAAGCCCGGAGTTGGGAGAGTTCGCGGACGCGAGCGAGCTGTAGGGTGCGTCTCGATGCGCGCAAAGGCCGTTATCCGAGTTGTTTGGCCATTTTCTCCACGAAAGCAACACACCTGGCCACATCGTCCATCAACTCGGGCGAGTCGTGCTCGTACTCGATGGTCATCACGCCGCGGTAGCCTTGCCGCTTGAGTTCTGTGAGTACGGCCGTGTAGTCGGCCTTTCCTTCCCCCAGAGGCACGTCGCGAGCCTCGACAACGCCTTTCTCCTGGACGTCCTTGAGATGGAAACCGCGAATGCGTCCTTCCATCTTCTTCAGACACTCCACCGCATCCAATCCCGAGCGGACCCAGTGCCCAGTGTCGCAGCAGGCGCCGATCCGCGGCCCGCGACCCTTGCAGACCGCCAGGACATTTTCCGGATTCCAGTACTTGTAGGCGGGAGCGCCGGGACGTTGCGGGTGATTGTGAACGGCAAGATTGATCTCGTACTCATTGCAGAACTTCTCGATCATGTCGAAGGCCTCGGCAACCGGTTCGGCAACAATGGCGGCTATGCCCATCTCTCGGCAAAAGTTGAATATCCGTTTGGCTTGTTCGGCGTCGGTATTGAGGTTCGAGTAGAAGGCCGAAATGGTGACGCCCGTGTCGGCGAGCTTCTGCTTCAGTTCCTTGCGGACTTCGGGAGCGAGATCCTCGTTGACCTTCAGTTCGGGCCGGGCTTTGTCGAGGGCGAGGAAGAAGGCCGGTTCGATGTTGCGGATGCCGAGTTTGGCGGTCATGTCCAGGGCTTCGTACAAACTGAAGCGGCGGAAGGTGTATTGGGCCACGCCGACCCGCCAGCCCATGGCTTCCGCGGCGGGCGAACTGCAGGGGGCCTTTTCGGCTGCCCATGCAGGGGTCCCCAGGGCCGTTCCGGCCACGAGGAGAGAACTCGTCTTGAGGAAGTCGCGGCGTTTGATTCGAAGTGCCATGGTAGTCCCTCGCTTTCACTTCACTATGGTGGGTTCTCGCTGATTCAAGGCAGGCTGAAGCCTGGACTCCAACGAAGGTTGCTCACGACGGAGCGTGGTGATTGCTCGGTGGGCGGCGCTCGGAGAGCAAGCTGCTACTACAGTATCTTGCTGGGAAACCGGTCCGAGTATTGCTCGGGCGCCGGTCCCCATTGTAGATTGGGGAAACTGTGCCGCACAACGTATGGCCGTCCAAACCAGGGGAGATTTCCAGTATGTCCGCACATCAGAATCGTCGCGAATTTCTCCGCAATTCGGTGGGTGTTGCCGGGGCTTCTCTCGCGTTGCCCAGCGTGATTCCCTCCACCGTTCTGGGCAAGGACGGCGCCGTGCCTCCCAGCGAGATGATCACGGTGGGCTTCATCGGCACGGGCAGCCACGGTATCGGCTGGAATCTGCGGGCCTATCTTCAGCAGCCCGACGCCAAGATCCTGGCCGTCTGCGACGTCGACACCAGGAACATGGACAAGGCAAAGGAGGCGATTGCCAAGAAGCTGGGCAAAGCGGACTGTGCTTCTACGCAGGACTTTCGCGAAATCCTGGCGAGGGACGACATCGATACGGTCATGATCTCCACGCCCGACCATTGGCACGTGCTGATGAGCGTGCTGGCGATTCGGGCGGGCAAGGACGTGCAGTGCGAGAAGCCGACGCTGACGATCGACCAGGGCAAGATTCTCGTCGAGACGGTTCGCAAGCACAACAAGGTGTTTCAGACGAGCACGGAGGACCGATCGCTGCCGATGTATCACCGCATGGCCGAATTGGTGCGGAACGGCCGGATCGGCAAGCTCCAGCGGATCGAGGTGATCCTGCCCAAGCAGCCGACCAGACCGGGCGATCCGACGGTGCAGCCCATCCCGCCGGAACTCGACTGGGACATGTGGCTCGGCCCGGCTCCGGAGGCTCCGTACACCCCGGACGGCGCGGCGTTCAACTTCCGCTGGATCTGGGCCTATTCGGGCGGAATCATCTGCGACTGGGGCACGCACCTTTTCGACACGGCCCAATGGGCCAACGACACCGAGCGGAGCGGCCCCGTGGAGATCGAAGGCACCGGCACGTTCTGGGAAGGCGGCCTGTACGACACGGTGAAGGACTACGACGTCACCTACAAGTATGCCAACGGCGTCGTCATGACCTGCACGCCCGGTAACCCGAGCATCAAATTCATCGGCAGCGAAGGCTGGGTCGGCAACACCGGCTGGCGAGGCAAGGTCGAGGCCAGTTCCGACGAGATTCTCAACTCGGAGATCGGCCCGGACGAGATCAAGCTCTTCACCAACCCGGCCGGAGAGCACCGCAACTTCCTGGATTGTGTGAAGTCACGGCAGGATCCGTACTTCCCCGTCGATATCGGACACCGGGTCTCAACCGTCTGCCACCTGGCCAACATCTGCCTCAAGCTGGGCCGGAAGCTCAGGTGGGATCCCGAGAAGGAGCAGTTTCTCGACGACGCCGAGGCCACGGCGATGATGTCGCGACCGATGCGAGAACCGTGGAGCTTGACGTAGCCCGCGGCCTCTGACTGTCGGGAGGCGAGTTTTCGCAACGCGAGTCATCCGGCAGTACAGGGCATGGTCAATTCGCGTTTGCCGTCAACAACGTAGAGGAATTCGGTCGACGTCAGGTTTGCGAAAAGTCGCTGGGCCAGGGTCTGGTGATTCTGGTAGTCGATTTCTGCCGCTCCGAGCAGGTTGAGATTGGCCTGGATCAGTGTGTCGTTTGGGGCGGCTTGGGCCGCGCGATCGAAGAGAGCCTTGGCACCGATCAAGTCGTAGCGGGCGAATCGAAGGCAGGCCATGTGGTGAAGCAGCTCGGCATTGCCCGAGCCAAAGCGTTCGACGGCTGAATGCAGCACGCGTTCGGCCTCATCAAGCCGCCATTGCCGGGCATATTCCACTGCCAGGTCGGTATACGATCGCAGCATCTCGGGATGGTCTGCGAGGATCTGCTCCCTCTCCTCCAATGTGTAGGGCGCAAACGCCTTTTCGCCTCCTCCAAACTGCCCGAGCACGCGGCCCAATAGCTGTCGCATCTCGGAGGTCTGCTCACCCAGGTTGAGTGTTTCTTCCTCCATCGCGTGCTCATCGAAGTAGTCCTCGACGGTGAGCAAGCCGTTTTCGCACGCTCGACGGAACTCGGCCGTGCCCGGGAAGATCCGCAACCCGCCGAGCAGGACGTGGGTCGGGCGGGCCGAATCGAGGAACTCGAAGGTCTCTCGCAGCGTCTGCGGCGTTTCAGCTCGCCCGCCAGCAATCAGATAATGGCGAACGTCGATGGCCAGGCTGCGGGCCAGTGAGGTCACTTCGCAGGCTTGGGCTACGTCGATCCGCTTATTGAGCAGTCGCAAAACCTCCGCATTGGCCGATTCGATGCCCAGGTTGACTTTCACACAACCGGCACGCCGCATGGCGTGGAGAATCTCGGCGTCCAGCAGATTCACGCGAGTGTCACACGCCCAGCGAAAGGTCAAACGGTGATCAAGAATGCCCCGGCAGATCGCAAGAAGTCGCTTTCTGCCGGCCGTGAAGGTATCGTCTTTGATGTGGAGATAGCGATGCCCTCGGGCAGTTACGAGCTCTTCCAGTTCATCCAGCACATTGGCGGCCGAGCGAAATCGTACCTGCGATCCCCAGAGTTGCGGCGAACAGCAGAAGCTGCATTTGCCGGGGCAGCCCCGTGAAGTGATCAGGAAACCGTAGTCGAAGTGTTCCCAAGGTCGGGCCAATGAGTCGAGTTGCTCGATGAAAGGCCGCGGCTCGGCAAGCAACGAACGATCCGCTCTCCGGAACGCGGTTCCGGGGATTGCCTCCGTCGGCCTCCCAGCCCGAAGTCGTTCGGCAAGCTCCACCACAGTCTCTTCGCCTTCCCCGATCACCACGCTATCGAACGCCGGATAATGCAGGAGCCACTCGACGGCCAGGGGCGATACGTGCGGTCCTCCTACGGTCAGGTGGCACTGCGGGTGGACACGGCGAATCTCGGCCCCCAAGCGAGCAACCACATGGCGAAAGGCCGTGAAGCATGAAAGCCCGAACAGGTCCGCCTGCCGGTTCTCGATCTCTCCGACGGCCTCGTCCCAAGTGTACGTAGAGAGGTTGAACACCTCCGTCTCAAATCCACGCATCCTCAACTGCGCCGCCAGAGTCAACATACCGTAGGGCATGAAGTACAGGTCCGGATCGCTGCCGCGCGGTCTGTCAGACCCCGGTTCGTGAAAGGAAACCGGCGGATAAATGAGGACGACATGGAAGGCCATGGGCGAGTCGGGACAGGGCGCAAGGATCGTGACGACACGGGAGGGCAAACTACGTCGATGACGCGACGGCCCCCCTAGAAGAGTGTAGCACAAGATTCCTTCCCGCGTGGATTCCGGCAGCGGCGGCCCTGTCGATTGAGTGAATCTATCTTTCGCCACATGCCGCCAATGCAAGGATCGCGTAGGCGGTGCCGGAGTGGCTGATGTAGTGCTGGCTGTCCTTCCACATCGAGCGGGTGAACCAGCGGCCTGACTGGCGTTGGTGGGTCTTCAGCCAGGCGATCCCCTGTTGAACCCGGGGATCTGCGGCGGGAACACCGGCCTGGCGAAGGACGTAGACGGCAAAACCGGTTCCGTATCCGTCGCTCGACTCCAAATCCTGCGGCTGATCGTCGCATCGCTTCCAGTTACCCAGAGTGACCGCGCCCCAGCCGCCGTCCGGCTTCTGCAAGGCCGACAAATCCTCGACGACCTGCTGCCGCTCCGACTTGGTCATGATCCCGTCGAGGTGCAGGGATGGCAGCAGTTTCATGGCGCGATGGTGCAGATTGGCGGGGGGGTTGTTGTTGAAGTATCGAAGAATCTTCTCCAGTCCGGCCTTTGCGGCAGGGGTTTGGGCATACCCGTCGGGGGCGGCACCGACTCCGATCGCCGCCATCGTGACACCGAAGTGGTCGTCGATTTCGGACGGCGGCTGGTTGAACTTCATCCAGTCGAATCCGCCGTCGTCGCGTTGCACCTGCCACACGCGGTCGAGTGCGGCCCGGGTGATCGGGTGCAGTTTTCCGGTGGTCAGGGCATCGTTCTGGGCCAGGATCGAGGCGGCCATGACCGTATGGGTCACCGCGTGTTTGCCTTCAATCGGTTTTTCGGCGAGTTGTTCGAGCTTCTGCCGAATCTGTTGGTGTGCGGGCGCATCCCAACCGGCCAACGGTCGCGCAACCAGGTAGGTGTAGTCAGAGTGGCAGGCGAAACACTTGCGTTCCTTCTGCCAGTTCAGGGCCGCGGCGTCGAGGAACCGGACGGCCGCCTCCATGGAGAACTCGCTGCGGATCGGTTCATCGGCCCGGTTGGGGGCGAGGCCGGGGACGTTTTCGAGAGTCAGTGGTTCGCCGCTGAACGCCGTGGCAGACACAAGCGCTGCCATCAGTAGGCTTGACGCATGCCGGCACAAACGCTGGTTCATCCCTATTCTCCCAACGAGAAAGCAATCGTTGCGCTTCGCGGTCATCCGCTGTCCCCGTCGAGCGACTTGCCTACCATCGATTTGCATCTCACTTGCGAGCACAGGCGAGGCGGGCCGTTTGCAGCTTCGTTCGGTTGCTCAAACGCTGACATTCTCACCAAACAAGTCGCTGGGTGTCAATCGCTTTGGACGGCTGCCCTCTTTTCGTTGCGGGCTTTCGATGCCGCGACTAGAATGGCAGCCACCGAAGGCAGATAGACGCCACTCCCACCTCACCAATCCTGAGCAAGATCATGATCATGCGACACCACGCCTTCCACCGCCACTTGGCCACGTTCCTGGTCCTGGCACTTCCGCTCGGGGGACTCTTTGGGGCAGAAACCAATCCTCCGACGGTCATCTTCGACACCGACATCGGCTCCGACTGCGACGACGCCGGTGCCTTGGCGGTTCTTCACGCCCTGGCCGATGCGGGGGAGTTGAAGATTCTGGGGGTGATCTTCAGCAGCGGGAAGAACCGCTACGGCGTGGGAACGTGCGACGCGATCAACACCTGGTACGGCCGCGGGGATCTGCCCCTGGGCCAGTATCAGGGCACCGACGTCGGCGACCCGCACAACTCTTACACGCAACAGATCGCGATGGACACCAGGCGGTTCGGCCATGACGTGGTCGATGAGGCGCCCGACCTGGTGACGGTCTACAAGTCGCTGCTCCGATCGCAGCCCGACGGCAGCGTAACGATCTGCACCGTCGGGCATCCGCACGGGCTGGTCCACCTGCTCCGCGACCCGCGAGGTGCGGAACTGGTGCGATCGAAAGTCCAGCGCTGGGTCGCCATGGGGATGGGGGAGTGGAACTTTCAGGCGATGGGGATGTCGGACTATTGCCAGGAGTTGCTGGACAACTGGCCGATGCCGTTCTTTGTCTCGCCCAGCGGTAAGACAATCAAGACGGGGCACCGGCTGCTACCGGGGACCCCCAAGGACAACCCCGTCCGCGAGGCCTATCGGCTGTGGGGCAAGGGGACGGCGATCACCGACGGGCGGTCGAGCTGGGACCAGCTTGCGGTGCTGTTCTGTGCCCGGCCGGAACTCTTCACGGTGCAGGATACGGGCCGCGTGGAGCGACAGGATGACGGGAAGGTCGTGTGGAACGGCGGAATTGACAATCCCCTGCATCACCTGATAACGCCCCGGCTGTCGGACGAGGAAATGGCCGGGATTGTCGAGGAACTGATGGCACGGCCACCCAAGGCATGTGCTGGGTGTGAATAGCTCGAATCGCTGTGAGCGTCTTCTGGTGTTGGCTGGTATTCTGCCGATGGCCGGCCCGGCAGCCAAGGCGGTTTCACGCAATGCCTCCAAGGCGCAAAGAGGGGCTGCTTGTGGGCTCTGCGGTGTGGATTGCGCTGGGGCAGAAAAGAAAATGGGGAAAGGAAAATGGCAAACGGATTGTCTGCGTCATTTTTTTTCCAACATTTTCTTTTCTGCCTTCTCATCCTTTGCGTCTTTGCGTGAGACCCTATCAACGCGTCAATCACGCGGGCACGAGACGCCCTTTTCGCGGGTTGGAGACTTCTTCGCGGTGCGTCGAGACGCACCCTACCTGAGACGCATCGCGCTGCTCGCGTAGTGCTCCGCCGTATCCTTGGTGATGCGGCCGGCCTGGTAGAGGCGTTTGATCGACTCGTCGAGAGGGAGCATACCTTCCGACTTGCCGGTGAGGATGTTGTTGTCGATCGATTCAAGCTTGCCGAAACGGATGGCACTGGCGATGGGGTGGTTGTTGAACAGGATCTCCAGGGCGAGGACGCGTTTTTCGTCGGGGAAGGCACTGGGAAGCAGGTGCTGGCTGATCACCGCACGCAGGCCAAACGAGAGCTGGGCGCGGATTTCGTTCTGGACACTCTGCGGGAAGAGATCGGTGAATCGCGAAATGGCGCCTTTGGCGTCGCGGGTGTGGAGCGTGGAGAAGACCAGGTGGCCCGTCTCGGCCACACTGAGGGCCATCTGGGCCGTCTCGCGATCGCGGATCTCGCCGACGAGCACGATATCGGGGTCCTGACGCAGTCCGTACTTGAGGCCGTCGGCGAAAGTGTGCACGTCGACGCCGACTTCCCGTTGCGTGACGACCGAACCGGGCTGCTTGGGGAACAGGTATTCGACCGGTTCTTCAACGGTGATGATCCGGTAACCTCCTTCGCGGTTGAGGAGGTTGATGAGCATGGCCAGCGTGGTGGTCTTGCCCGAGCCGGCCACGCCCGAGATGAGCACGAGACCGTTGCGAAAGTGGGCCAGGCGGTGGGCCAGGTCTTCGGGAAACTCGGCCCAGCGGAAGTCGGGAATCGTGGCGGGAATCACCCGGAAGCAGGCACCGACCTGCTGGTTGGCGAGGAAATAGTTGACCCGGAATCGCTGATTCCGCCCGCCCATGGGCATGTCGAGGGAGAAGTCGGTGTTCTTGTTGGTCTCGAACCGCTCGAGGGCCTGTTCGGGGCAGAGCGGGGCCAGCAAGGAGCGGAGCGTCTGGCCGTCGAGCGGTTCCGACACGGCTTCCCGCAACCGCCCGTGAACACGAAAGATGGGCGGATAGTCGACCACCAAATGGAGATCCGATGCGCCGAGTTTGACGGCTTCGGTCAGCCAGCGACGGACGGGTTCGGGGCAGATGGTATCGGAGGCCATGTCGGGCAAGTCACTTCTCCGCCCTAAACGCCAGACCGATCGATCGCAGCAGGGCCAGCAGGGGGCCTTCGGGGGTGATCTTGTCGACGCGTTTCTTCTCCTCGACGATCGCGTTGAGTTCCCGGTCGTCCAGCCACACGCCGAAACACCTCTGGCAGCGGTCGATGTTGACGGGCTTGCCGTAGGAGACCGTGTACTCGATCAGCCGGGCTTCTTCGCCGCAACGGGGGCAGCGCATGTGGCCCGCCGGCTTCCCTTCGTGAAACGAAGGACTCCCGTACTTCTGCTCCAGCAACTCCTCGACCTCCGATATTTTGAGGTCCCGGAGTCGTTCCATCTCGTCCCGATCGCACCAGATGCCGTCGCACTTGTGGCACTTGTCGAGTTCCACTCCCGCAATTATCACTCTTGTCAGTTGCGTTCCGTCCCTCGGACATTTCATGGGTGTCCTCCTGGTTCCATCGAACCATAGCAGCCAAGCCGTTTCTCGCAAAAAAAGATTATTGGTTCATCCGGCTGAAGCGTATGTTGGCTTGAAAAAGTGTGGACATGATGGTCTCATCTGGAGTTGCAGTAACGACTTCAGACAGGAGAATCCAGCATGTCCACGAGTCTGTTGTACCACAGGTTTGGGGTTCGTGACTACCGTTACTTGGCTACGAAATACGAGGGAGGGGGGATAATTTTGGTGATCGAGCGGAAGCCGGATACTTATTGCTGCTCGGCCTGCGGTTCGACCAACGTGTGGCGGGAGGGGGTCGTGGTACGGCCGTTTCGCACGGTTCCCCTCGGACGCAAGCGTGTGACATTGGAGGTAAGGATTCCCCGCTTGGCATGCCAGGACTGCGGAGCCGTTCGCCAAGCAGCCATCGGCTTTGCCGAACCGAGGCGGACCTACACCAAGTCCTTTGCGCGTCATGTTCTGGATCTGTCGCGACATATGACGATTAAGGACGTGGCCTGTCACCTGGGCGTAAGCCGGGACGTGGTCAAGGAAATTCAGAAGAAGTATCTTCACAAGCGATTCGCCAGGCCGAAGCTGAAACACGTCAAGCAGATTGCCATCGATGAGATTTCCACCGGGAAGGGGCATCAGTATGTGACCATCGTCATGGACCTGGAGAGTGGTGCAGTGCTGCACGTGGGCCGGGGAAAGGGGGGTGATGCCTTGACGGCTTTCTGGACGCGGCTCCGTGCCAGCCATGCCAAAATTGAAGCGGTTGCCATCGATATGTCGCCGGCCTACATCGAGGCCGTGACGGCAAATCTGCCGGACGCCGCGTTGGTCTTCGATCGATTTCACGTCATCAAGCTCTACAACGAGAAGCTTTCCAATCTGCGTCGGGATTTGTACCGCCAACTGGCCGACACCACGCAAAGAGACGTCCTCAAAGGCATCCGCTGGTTGTTGCTGAAACGCCGGGAAAACCTCGACGCCTCCCGGCGGGAGCCCGAACGGCTCCGCGAAGCTCTTCGACTGAATGAACCACTGGCCATTGCCTACCACCTCAAAGAGGAACTCAATGAAATCTGGGAACAGGAAGACCAAGAGACCGCGCAAGCCCTCCTTCTGGACTGGATCGAGTACGCTGAGTCAACCGGCATCCGCATGCTGAAACAGTTTGCCAAAACACTTCGCTTCCACGCCTGGGGCATCCTTGCCTGGTGCGCACATCCCATCTCCACCGGGCCGCTGGAAGGCACTAACAACAAAATCAAAACGATGAAACGACAAGCCTACGGGCTTGAGCATCATGACCCAGTCCCTTGGCTCGCCGGGGAGATCGCCGCCGCTCGTGGCTGGCCAGCCACGGTTTGGGCAAGGATGGTCCGGGAAATCTGTGTTGAAAGAAAGCGGCGACAAGTCGCACGCACTCCAAGATGAACGGGAGGCCAATGCGCCTGCCGCCACCCGCCACGATTCTCTCGAGCGTTCCGCAGGTGCGGGCGCTGCCACCGCTTCCTGGAAATGACGGAAGGGGGCGCGGGAATGACGACGGACGGCCCTATCGATGAACGGCCTTGCGTGCGGCCTTCAGCAGGAACGTCAGGCCCTCGCGATATTCTTCCAACGTTTTGGCCCAGTGCTCGAGGCACCGCTCGCCCGTCTCGGTCATTTCATAGATCCGCCGAGCGGGCCCGCTTTGGGAAGTGTCCCAGGACGAGGTCACTAACCCTTTGCTCTCCATGGCCTTAAGGAAACGATAGACACCCGAGCTGTCCGGCTTGACGCCCCGAAACATGGGCATCTTGCCGATTCGGTTGGCCACGTGATAGCCGTGCAAAGGTCCCTCGGCCAACACGACCAGAATGGCCGGCTGGATCAGCCGGTCAAGAGTTGTGCCCGCACAGGGGCAATCGGTCATTTCCTCGGGAATCGTCTTTCGATTGGCTGCCATGCTGATGTACCCCTAGTTCGAGTGTCCACGGATGCTCGTCCTTTGTCAAGCGGGTCGTCAGTTGGCGGTCGCCGTGTGCGGTGATTCGTCACCCGTTGGCCCACGGATCCCACTCACTTGAAGCGGCCGATTCCGGAGCATTCGCACCGGTCGGCTCGTCCTCTTCAATCACCTCCGCAACAATCGGCCGATTCTCAATGATCTTTCCGGCATCCCAACGCCGCTCGGTGACCAGGAAGATGCCGGCACAGAGCGTGCCGACCAGGTAACCGCAGATCGCGCCCAGAAGGGCGGCGGGACCGGCTGCGCCCACCGTCGTTGCAACGATGGTTCCCACGGCGTTTGCCCAACCGTCGCCCAGTTGATCGGGGCTCTCCTTGGCGATCAGCAGCACGGGGACTAGCAAGGGCATCGTGCAGGCGCCGACGATGCAGGACGCCCGGCGAGGCTCCCGGCCGTGAAACAGGAACATCTGCCCGAGAATGACGGCGACAATGAACAGGCTCCCCGCGACGTACCACTCGCGCCCGGCTTCTTCGTAGGCGAGCAAACTGAAGAGCAGTGCAAACAGCCCTACCATGGCCAGCAGATGGCCGGTGGCGAAGTTGCGCGGAACTCCGGCGATGGGAACGCGGTCGGGAGGCCGAGAGGTCACGGAGTTGAACCGCGGTATGCCGGATCGTTCTTCGAGCCTTTCCATTGTCTCACCGGGACTCTATCCAGACACTGTCGTTGGGCAGCCGGGCGTTCCAGACCTGCATCAGTTCCTCTTTCACTTCGTCGCTCGGTTGGCCACCCCAATGGAGGATCAGCCTCGTGAGCGTCAACTCGCGAAGCGGCTCCAGGGCCTCATTGCCAATATCGCAATCGCCGAGGTCCAACTCGCGCAGGTTCGGCAGTCGCTTGAGGTGGCCCAGGCCCTTGGCGGTGATTTTCGTCCCGCGAAGCGAGAGAAAAGTCAGAGCAGGCAGGGGCGGGAGATGGGCGAGGCCTTCGTCATCCACGGCGGTGTCGCTGAGGTCCAATTCGGTCAGAGTCTTGAGATCCTTGATATCTGCCAATCCGGTTCCGGAGACGGCGGCCTTCCGGATCGACCACGTCTGCAGGCCCTTGATGCTGCCAAGGTGTCGGAGTCCGGCATCGGAGATGTCTGATCCGTCGATGCTCAGACGTCGAATCCTGGTAGCACCGGCCAGGTGGGAGACGTCTTCATCTGAGATGGGAACATTGACAAGGGAAATCTCGGGAATCTGTCTCAAATAGGGACACAGTTCGCCGCGGATCTCCGTGTCGGAGAGCGAAATGGTCGCGAGACGATTCAGTTCCGGCAGGTGGCGGAAGCCGCTCGCCTCGAGGCGTTCTCCCGAAACAGTAAGGTCGATCAGCGACGGACAGCTTTGAAGCACCTCCAGATCGGCGGCGGTCAGGCGGCAGTTCTGGAAGTGGAGGCGACTGAGTGACGGCATGGGGGGCAACTTCGGCAACGCGCCCTCGGCGAAATTGCACTGGTCGAAGCGCAGGCCGGCCAGGTTGGTCAGACGACCGAGATGGCGAATTTCGTCTCCCGTCACACTGACGAGATGGAGGGTAATGTCGTGAACTTCAGTTAGTGCCCCAATATGCTCGAACAGATCCGCGGAGGCAGGATCTCCAGAAACAAAGACAGAATCTACCGAGAACGGTGAACGGCCTTGAATGAAGGCCCCGTCGGCGAGAATCCCTCGAATTGCCCGTTCTCGGGGTGAGTCCACATACAACATGACCCCCACGGTACAGACCGCCATAACGGCAATCAGGCCGGCGGCAAGAACAACCGCCACTGGCCGTCCGGCGGACTTCTCCTTGCCGCCGAAGAGCAACCTTGCCCAACCGTAGAAGCCCGCCGCCACCAAGCCGGGCGCGGCGCCCGTGATGACGACGACGATCACAATGGCTGCTGCCACGGCCACATCTTCGACATCCCAATGCCGCAGCGATGAGATCCGTATGTGCGGAACAACCTGCGACCAGATCCACGTCTGAGTCAGCAGATAGAAGGGGTAGATGCTCCCGATGATTCCCAAGGCGCAGAAGACGACGGGCACTCGCCTGCCGGCATGAAGGAACCCCGACAGAGTGACGCCGATCAGCGGCGTGGCGATGACCGCCACGGTCAGATGGACGAGCCAGTACCGGGTTGGAAGAACTTGCAGAGTGATCAGCAGACTCACAAGGAACAGGACTCCCACGAGGGACGTCGTGAGAACCGCAACGTGCCAAGGTTTGTGACGTCCCTTCCGAATCCACGTCACAGGGGACCAGGCGATCCAGTCCAGCCACCACTTGCCCGTCGGCGGGATGGTACTGGCTTCCGCGGACGCTTCGTTCGGCCCCTTCGACCGGCCGCGAACGCGTTTTCCGGCGTCCCACTTGCGGTCCAGGACGAGAAACACGCCCGCACTGATCGCACCGACGGCATAACCCAGGAGGTAGCCGATCCCCAATGACAGGACCGCTTCGATTGCGATGATCAACAGGAAGGTACCCCACATCTGCGGATTGCTCAGGCCGAAACGCAAACGGTCGCTGAATTCCTCGAAGAGGAGTGCGACCGTGGCACCGACGACCAGCACGGGCAGAAGCCGCATCCCGACCAGGCAGGAAGCCTTGCGGGGCTCGCGTCCCTGGTACAGGAAGGCCTGCCCCAGCGGGATCGCCAGGCAGAAGACCATGCAGGGGACGTACACGATCCACGGCGACTCGAGATCCAACCCTTTAAGCAGGCTGAACAGCACGGCGAACAGCCCCACGCCGACCATCATGTGGGCCACGCTGAAGCGGCGCGAGACACCCACGATGGGAACACGGGTGAACTCGATGGACATTTCGTCCGGCCGCCCCGGTTCAGGCTCCGCCAAAATGCCACCCCCCTTTCCCTCGGTGCTTCCCCAAATCTACCGCCGCCGCCCCACCTACCCCTCATCCTTCGTCATTCGGATCTCGACATTCGCCATTTCCCAAGCCCAGTCTACCGCGACTGGATTTCCCAGGTCAAACGAAATGCGTGGTCTTTCAGCCAGGCTACCACGTCGGCGACCGAGCGCTGATCGATTACGGGGAACTGCTCGCCGGATGGACGGCACTGGCAAGACTCGTAGCCGCCCGGGGCGGTGCTGCTTCCGGCCGACATTTGGGTGATGCAGATCGTGGCCAGCCGGTTGCGCAGGGTCGCACCTTCACGAGTGGAGAGGACGAGTTGGGCCTCAGGAAAGGCCATGCGAAGAACGCAATACATACGGATGAACAGATCGTCGCCGACCAGGCAGGGCGGCCGGAACCCGCCGGGGGCGTCGTGGATTCGGGGGAGACTGAAGGCGATCGTCCGGTCGGGATAGCGCAATTGCAGGTAGGCCGCGTGCCGCATCATTGCCTGCAGCTCTTTGACGGGGTCGGCCAGGCCCAGAAGAAATCCCAAGCCAAGCCGGCCCATTCCCGCCTCGGCCGCCCGATCGAGGCCCTCGAAACGCCAATCGTAAGACGCTTTGCTGCCCCGCGGATGAAATTCCGCGTAGCGGCGCTCGTCGTAGGTTTCCTGGTAGAGCGTTACCCCGCAGGCTCCCGCCTCCACCAGTTTGGCATAGCCGGCGGTCGACTGGGGTGCAATCTCCACCGCGGCCGCGACTCCCTGCTTGCCGAGGTAGGCGATCATTTCCGCATAGTATTCCGGCGTCGTCAGACGCGGAAAATCGCCGCCCAGAAGGAGAATATGGCGAAACCCCCGCCCGATCAGGATGTCGGCTTCCGCCTTGCCTTGGTCGAAGCTCAGGTGAGTGCGCTCGATTGGCTGGGGATGGCGGAAACTGCAATAAACGCAATGATTGATGCAGTGATTCGACAGATACAACGGAGCATACAGCAGCATCCGCCGATCGAGGCCGGGCAACCTCCCTGAGCCGGGATCGCCGAACCGCTCGACCGTGAGGGCCGTCGCCTGCTCGATCAGATCGTCCAGCGGATACGACTCGTCGAGCATCTCGCTTGCTTCGGCGATTCGAGCGGTAACGAGCGACTCGTCGCGGAGCAACTCTCGTGTCCGCCGCGGGGGGCGGGCCGTCCGGCCGGCAAGCTCGGCGGCGGCCAGATCGAGGGCATCGAGGAGCCGACTGTCCTGAGCGACCATCTGCCCGCTTCTCGCATTGAGATGCTGATAGCGCCAACGCTCCATCTTGTCGGCCAACTCCGCGCGATCGGACTCGCGAACCACACACTCCCCAGCCAGAGCCGCGGCCGCGCGGCGTAACAGGGCGATTCTTGCCTCCGCATGGTCGTCGACACGGCGAATCCACTCACAAAGGGGGGCAAGAGGGAGTCGAGCTTCGATGGTCATGACGTCGCTGTTGCTGGAATCCTGAAATCAGGGGCGGCCGGGGGTGAGCGTCGGTGAGTCCCTTGTTTGGCGGGTTTGGAAGCGGAGCGCTCCGGCGTTTCGCTCACCTGGAAGTTCATCATATCGGCTGCCCCGTCGAATCGGGAAGTGTTGTCCCAGAAAGAAATTGCGCCGTCGCATGGCCTTGGTTCCCGATCGACTCGCGGTAGAATGAGTTCGCGGAATTCAACGGTTCGCCCGGAGGTGAGACATGCAATTCGGAACGAAGTGGCTCGCGGCCCCCGCGTTACTCCTGCTCGTCACCAGTCAGACCGGACTGGCCCAGTACCGCGCCGACGCCGTCGCAGGCGATCCGCTCGGCGTCGGCCGGATTGAGGTTCGCCTCGCGGAAGACCAGTACTCGCCTGTGCTGGGCATTGAAGGGCTGTCCGTGGCCGAGCGGAACGGCCGGATTCTCTACCCCGCCATCCAGCGTCGGGAAATCCCCGGCCTGGTTCGCGAGATACCAGGAATGGTCGCCGATCGGCTGCCACGACGCGGACGCCTTCTCGGGCAATTGCTCGGCGACCTGCTCGACCAGCCACCCACCGCCGTGATCTACTTCCTGTTCCGCGGAACCGAGCCGCTGGAGTTGACCATTCGGTCGACGCGTGTCGACCAAGTGACGGTGCAGCCGCGACCCGACGCCAGGGCCTACGGGGGACTTGTGCAGGAATGGTGGCGTCACTACACCGATCGACCGGGGCTGTTGGAGCACAAGGACGACTATCCGCCCGTCGTTCAGAACTACATGACTGCCGTCATTGCGCGGCGATTCGAACTGGAACCGCCCGCCCCGGAGCGAAAGGGTCTGCTGTTCAAAGACATGAACGAGCAGGTCGGCGTGGCCCTGGCCGCGGAGAAGGTGAAGATCGACTTCGAGCGGCGGAGGGTTCTCGGCGACCCCTCGCTGCTCGAACCGGCCGACTTGCCGCTTCCCCTGGCGATTCCGCCAGTTTTCGCGCCAGTTCCCGACGTGCCCGACGACGTGAAAATCGAGGCCATGGCGATGCATGTGCCGGCCGAATGCGCCTACATCCGCTTCGGCACGTTCCTCAACTTCCTTTGGCTCCAGGACACGCTCAAAAAATGGGGAGGCGACGCCCAGAACCTCCTCTCGCTCCGCGGGCTCGACTACGGCATGTCGAAACGAATGGAAGAGAGCCTGATTCTCGAACAGTCGGCCCTGGCTCGCGTGCTTGGCCCCACGGTGATCGAAGACGTGGCCATCATCGGAACCGACCTCTACTTCCAGGACGGTGGCTCGTTCGGACTCCTCTTCCACGCCAAGAACAACCTGTTCCTGGGCGCCGACTTCAAGCGGCAGCGAGCCGAGCGGCTCAAGGCCGACAAGACGGCAACCGAACAGACGGTGAAGATCGCCGGACGCGACGTCTCCTTGGTGTCCACGCCGGACGGACGCGTTCGCTCCTACTATGCGGTTGCGGGGATGTTCCATTTCGTCACTCGCTCTGAGCGTCTGATGAACCGGTTCCTCGAGACGGCCGACGATGAATCAACGGCCCTCGGATCGCTGCCCGCCTTCCGTTACGCACGCAATCTCATGCCGGTTGCGCGCGACGACACCGTCTTCGTCTACATGTCGGAGCCGTTCTTCGACAACCTGGTGAGCCCCGGTTACCGGATCGAGACTCGCCGCCGCCTGCAAGCGATTGCCGACATCGAACTGGTGAAGCTGGCTCGCCTGGCGGCCCGGGCGGAAGCCTTGCCCGGCGATTCGATCGAAAGCCTGGTCGAAAATGGTTTCCTCCCACCGGAATTCGGCGTCCGCCCGGACGGGAGCCAGGCCGTCCTGGCGGAAGGCGACGTGCTTGATTCGCTTCGCGGTCGGCGCGGAGCATTTCTGCCGATTTTCGATGTGCCGGTCGCGAGTGTGACGGCCGCCGAGGCCGCCGACTATCAGCAGTTTGTGAGCTTCTACAGCGGCCATTGGGGCAATCTCGATCCGGTCGTGATCGGCATTCAGCGTTCCTCGCCCGAGAAGGGGCTGGAGAAGGTGGTGGTCGATGCTCGGATGATGCCGTTTTCGCGGGCCAACTTCGACCGACTCCAACAGACGTTCGGCGCGGCCGATACCTACCGGCTTGCTCCCATTCCGCAGAACCTGGCCTCTCTTGAGGTGCTGCTGAAGGACCAGCGGCTCTTCGGCGGCCTGCAGGATGTGAATCTGCCGGGAATGACCCAGGAGGGGAGCTATTTGCCGGGCGGTATCTTCCGGAACTTCCTCGTCGGCTACCTGGGAGCCGACGGGCCCCTCGGCCCGCTCGGTCTGCTGAACCTGGGAATGTTTTCGCCCCCCGATGCGGCTGGCTACGCCCGCAATCCGCTGGGCGGATGGCGGCTCTCGGCAGGCAGCTTCACGTTGTTCTCGTTTCAGCCGCAGGTGCTGGCCGACGTCGCGTCGCAACTTCAGTATGTGGAGGTCGACAAGCCGGCCCAGGCTCGCCTCGACGTGGGCGATGTGTCGCGAGCCAGGATCACGCCCTTGCTGAACGATCTGGGTTACGATCGAACGGCCGAGACGTCGCGAGGGAACCTGCGGCTCATGCACCAGTTGAATCAGCAACTGGGCGTACCGGTCGCCGAGTGTCGCGGCGTGGCCGAGGATCTCCTCGACGCCCGGTTGATTTGCCCGCTCGGAGGCGAGTATGCTCTCAAGGAAGCCGGCTCGGGCATGCAGTGGTGGACGTCGTCGGCAATTGCCGGATCGCGTCGAAGCGGCCTGCTGCCGGAACCTGCGCCCGAGAGCTTCGTCGCGCCGCCTTTGAGCTGGTTCCGCGGGCTGAACGCCGAGATGCAGATCCTTCCCGAGACGCTCAACGTTCACGCCGAAGTGCTGATGTATCAGCCGTAAGGCAGGCGGAGGAAGAAAAACTGCCCGTCAGGTCTTCTCGTCCGTCAACCCAAGTCCTCGTCCTGAAGGAATGTTCCTTGAACCAGGCCACTCGCGATCGCTTCGACCGGCTTCTCGAAGAAGTGCTTGACGGTTTGCCGGAATACGTTCACGAACTCATTGAACAGGTTCCGATTCACGTCGAAGACTACCCGTCACCGGAAGTGATGCTGAGCACCGGAGCGCGACGCCGCAATCAGTTGTGCGGCCTGTTCACGGGAATTCCGATCACCGAGCGGAGCATCATGCATTCGGGGAACCTGCCCAACGTCGTGACCATCTACCGGGAAGGCATTCTGGCGGCGGCACGCCACAACTACCGGCGTCTCACCGACGACGCCCTGTTTGAAGAGATCCGCATTACCGTTCTCCACGAACTGGCCCACCACCACGGGCTGGACGAAGATGAACTCCACGAACTGGGGTACGGGTAGAGGGACCGCAGAAGTCCGAAAATCGAAGCACCAAATCCGAAACAAATCCGAATCGCGAAACGCCAATGAACGATCCTCGTCTTCTCCGGCTTGCCCCGGACGACAATATCTGTGTTGCCCGAACGACCATTGCAGCCGGTGAAACGATCTGGATCGGCGGTCGTGACGTGACGGTCCCCGTACCGATCCCTACCGGTCACAAGATTGCGGTGCGGGCGATCGCGGCCGGCGAGAAGGTGTTCAAGTACGGCGCGCCGATCGGATCGGCAACCCAGCCGATCGCTCCCGGCGACTACGTGCACACGCACAACCTGAAGAGCGACTACCTGCCGACCTTTGCCCGAGGGGCGAACTACGAAGCTTGACACGCATTCTTCCTCGAATACCACTGCTTGCTTGCAAGCAGTGCTTGAGAAGACAGTTGCCGTAGGCACTGCTTGCGAGCAAGCAGTGGCGCACGTGATAGGACTACTCCAAATAGAGAATACCCATGAAAGGCTACCTGAGATCGGACGGGCGCAAGGGGATTCGCAACGTGGTGGTCGTTGCCTATCTCGTTGAGTGTGCCCACCACGCGGCACGGGAAATCGCCTACGGCTTCCGCGACCGGGAGGTCCACCTGATTGGCTTCCCCGGCTGTTTCCCCAACGCCTACGCCGACCGCATCATGCGTGGGCTGACGACCCATCCGAACGTGGGCGCCGCCCTACTCGTTTCTCTCGGCTGTGAGAGCTTCGATCATGCGGGTCTGGCCGAGACGATTGAGGCGACCGGCCGGCCCGTCCATACCGTCGTGATCCAGGAATCGGGCGGCACGGCTCCCTCCATCCGGGAAGGCCGTGAGTGGATTGAGCAGACCCTCTCGTCACTCGACAGTATGCCGACCGCGGAGACGAACGTCAGCGATCTGGTCGTCGGCGTCATCTGCGGCGGTTCCGATGCCACCAGCGGACTGACGGCCAATCCGGCGGTCGGCCGGGCCAGCGATCTGCTCATCGAGCAGGGGGCCACGGTCATCTTCGAAGAGACGGGCGAGTTGATCGGCTGCGAGCAGTTCATGGCCGACCGGGCGGCCAGCGAAGAACTCGGGCGCGAAATCATCGCCTGCGTTGAGAAAGCCGCCCGGTACTATACCGTCTTCGGCCACAGCAGTTTTGCCCCGGGAAACGCCGACGGCGGACTGACCACGATCGAAGAGAAGTCCCTCGGCGCCTACAGCAAGAGCGGCAAGTCGACCATCTCCGGACTGATCAAGCCGGGCGACATCCCGCCCCGCGGCGGCCTGTACCTGATGGACGTCGTTCCGGACGGTGAACCCCGCTTCGGCTTTCCCAACATCTCCGACAACGCCGAAATCGTCGAAATGATCGCCTCCGGCGCCCACCTCACCCTGTTCACCACCGGCCGCGGGTCGGTCGTCGGGTCGGCGATTTCGCCGGTCATCAAGGTCTGCGCCAATCCCGACACCTTCCGCCGCATGGGCGAGGATATGGACGTCAACGCCGGCCGCATTTTGGAGGAGAATGCCACCCTCGACGACGTGGGCCGGGAGATCGTCGACAAGATCGTCCAAACCGCGGCCGGCCGGCCGACCTGTTCCGAGGCCCTGGGGCATCAGGAGTTCATTCTCACCTACAAGACGTTCGAACCGATCGGGCCGGGGTGCCTGCCGGGCGCGACTCGCTGAATCCCTTTCCGACGCGACATCGAGTATACTGGCTCTCGCGTGCCCGGCGTCGCCTGGCGTGCTCGAATGAAGATCTGTGAATCGACCCCTGGAGCCCAAGCCATGATCCCCAAACCCATTCCCTGTCTGCCGTGTCTCGTTGTTGCGTTGTGCTTGCCCGCGGTCACGGTCGCCGCCGACGCCTTCCCGGCATTCCAGTGCCACGAAATTGCCCAGGTCGGCCAGTCCATGGGCCAGACCTCGCTGGTCGATATCGATAAGGACGGCGATCTGGACTGGGTGGTCGGGCAGTCGGGCAAGATGTGGTGGTTCGAATATGAGAGCCCCGATCGCTGGATCCAGCACGACCTGGGAGAGGGAGCGCGGACCGACGTGGGCGGCTGCGCCTTCGATATCGACGGCGACGGGTGGATCGATCAGGTTTCGGGCACCGCCTGGTATCGAAACACGGGCAAGCCGCGAACCGAGCGGTTCGAACGCCTCGACAACGGCGCCATCTCCTGCCACGACGACGTGGCCGCCGACATCGACGGCGACGGCCGGCTCGATGTGGTCGCCTGCAGCAACCATAAGACGCACGTCTTGCTGGCCTGGTACTCGATTCCCGATCCGCCCACGCAGAAATGGATCGAGCACAAGGTGGGTGAAGGCATCCATGGCGGTGTCGATCCGAAAGGCGTGGGCGATCTCGACGGCGACGGAGACAACGACATCGTTCGCGGCGACGCCTGGTTCGAGAACGCCGACGGCAAAGGCCTCGCGTGGAAGATGCACTCCTCGCTCGTCCCCTTGGGCGGAAGCCGGCCGGATCGGTTCGGCCTGGCGCTCAAGAGTTGGGTCTACGATCTGGATCGCGACGGCGACAACGACGTCATCCAGGCCGAGGCCGATTGCACCGACGGACGGGTTTTCTGGTTTGAGAACGTCGAACAGGGCCGAGAATGGCGATTCCGACCGATTTCGCCCGAGCACACCCAGCAGGATTTCCACTCCCTGGCGCTGGCCGATTTCGACAACGACGGCGACCTCGACGTCTTTTCGGGCGGCGGACCGCTCTCCACCGAGCCGCACAAGTGTTTCATCTGGGAGAACCTCGACGGGAAGGGGGGCCGGTGGAAGGAGCACCTGATCCTCACCGGCCGGCGTTGCCACGAGGCAAAGGCCGCGGACGTCGACGGGGACGGCGATATCGACATCTGCACGAAGCCGTGGCGGGGAAACCTGCATGTCTTCTTGCGCAATACACTCGTGCCGTAAATCACCATGAGCATCATTAGGAGGACAAGCCGATGACCCATATTCACCGTGGATTCCTGCCGGGGCTGAGAACAGTGGTTGCAGGGCTGTTTGTGTTTTCCGTCGTGGCATCCCTTCGCGCCGAACCGCTCCCCGAGTGGACGGCCAAGATCCGCACGGATCATCCCAGGTTGTTCTTCAATACGGATACCTGGCCGGCTGTTCGCGAGCGAGCACTGGGCGAGGAACGAGAATGGTACGACTCGACGAAGAGCCGAGTGGATCGACTGGCGAAGGAACTCGAGAAGGTCGATCGCCCCGAGCCGCGCGAGTTGGGGCCGGAAGCGGCATGGTCGGCCTTCGTGTTCCTCATGACGGACGACACGCGTTACCTGGACCTGGCGAAGAAATGCCTCGATACGAGCCTGCGGTTCTACGACGAGTGCTTCGAGCAGAAGAAAACGGTCAACTGGTACTCGACGAGCCGCGTCCATGCGACCATGGCCTGGGACTGGATGTACAACCATCTGAGCGAGGAGGAGCGGCGAGACACGATGTCGCGACTGGTGAAGGCCGTCGATCGGGTCCTCAAGGCCCGGCCGTCGATCTACCGCGAGAACATGTCGGGCTACAGCACGGGTTTCTACGGCGTGCGCAACAGCCAGTGGTTCATCGGCTGCACGGCCTTCGGCACGGGGATCGAGACGGAACGGGTCAACCAGTGGCTCGTTTGGGGGCACGACGAGAACCTGAAGATGCTCGAACATCGCAAGATCGCCTGCGGCGAAGCCGGCGGAGGTGCGTCGCCAACCCTCGGCTATATATTCGGGGCCTATCCGTGGGCCGAACAGAACTACTTCTACACCTGGCTTTCGAGCACGGGCGAGAACATCGCCCCCGACTGGCCCCACAGTGCCTGGCTGTCGCGCTACGTGATCTGGAACTGGATCGACGCGAAGCCGGCGCCCATGGAATTCGGCTATGGCGACACGCCGCACACGTCGAACCTGCTGCCGATCGGACAACTCTACACGCACATGGCCAACATTCGCCATCTCTACGGCCAGACGCTGCCGGAAGCAGCATCTTTGGCCCGATACGTCCAAGACCGACTGCCCGGCCAGGGTTATTCGCGATCGTGGTTCATCTATCCGTTCCTGCTCACGAACCTGGAGAAGTCGCCGCCGGCCGCCAGCCCTGACGACATGCCGAGTGCCTTCTACTTCGAGCCGATGGGGCAGGTCTTCATGCGATCGGGGTCCGGCCTCGACGACACCTACTGCCTGTTCACCTGCGGGGGAATCCTCAGTCAGCACCGCCACTACGACGCCCTCAATTTCGTCATTTACCATGGCGGGCACCTGGCCCTCGATTCGGGAACGCGGTACCTGGAATTCGACAACGGCCAGCATCTGGCCAACTACTTCGCCCAGACGGTCGCCCATAATTGCATCGTGATCCACCAGCCCGGCGAGCCGCCGGCGCGATACTGGGGCGGCACCGTCGAGGGGAACCACGGCGGCCAGCACCGGCAGCTTGGCTCGGTGCTCAAGGCGATGGAAGTGCACGACGACTACGTCTACGTTGCCGGCGATGCGACGGCCTGTTATCAGCACGGCCCAGTAAAACGGGAGGGCCGGCCCGATCTGGCCGAGAAGTGCAACCTGGCGACGCGGCAACTCGTGTTCGTCAAGCCGAGTTGTTTCGTGATCTTCGATCGCGTGGCGGCAACCGATCCCTCCTATCGCAAGGAGTGGCTGCTCCACACGGCTCATGAACCGGCTATCGAAGGCAAGACATTCCGGGCAGATCATCGTGACGGCCGGCTGTTCTGCCGCACCGTGTTTCCCACAGATGCTGTGCTCCAGAAAGTGGGTGGCCCGGGCAAGGAGTTCTGGGCAGCCGGCAAGAACTGGGACATTCTCGATCGCGGGCTGAAGCCCGAGAACAAGGCCATGATGGGCCAGTGGCGCGTCGAGGTTGCGCCGGGAGCCGCCCGCAAGGACGACTGCTTCCTCCACGTGATCCAGGTCGGCGACCGCCAACTGGCGCAAATGGACCAGGTGCAGCCGATCGAAGACGGCACTTCGCTTGGCGTCCGCATCACTTGCGCCGGCCAGCCGGTCACGATCACCTTCGCTACGACGGGTGATTTGCGCATGGAGATGAAGAACGCGGGACACTGAACATCGTCGCTTTTCGCTCCGCGAACAGGTGCGTGTTCGCGGAGCGAACAATAACTCTACCCGCCCATCAGATGCTCCAGCACGGCCATTTCCAGGGCCTCGTAGTCCCGGTCGGCAATGCACTGTTGCTCGACGTCCTTGGGAAAGGTCCGGACCTTCTCGACCAGTCTGAGGAACACGGTGCGGCTGTTGGAGAGATGCTTGTGGGCGACGTCGGCTTTCTGGGAGCGCATGGCCTTCACGTCGAGGCCGACGAATCGACCTGATTCGGGGTAACCGCCCAATTCGAGGACGCGGACCTGGTTGTAGGCGCCGCGAAGGTTAGCGGCCCCGAAGGTCTTGTCCTGGTCGAACTTCAGGCCGTTCTGATCGTTGAGATGGACGCTCCACAGCTTGCCCATCGAAAGGGCGAAGGCCATTTCGTCGGAGGGGTCCAGGCCGGCGAGCAGGGCGTGGGCCGTTTCGATCAGCCCGCCGACGCGGGCCGGGTCGACCGCCTTCTGGGCCAAGGCGAGGGCGTGGCCGATTGTCGGCACGTAGGCGTGATCCATCGGCTCGTTGGGCTTCGGTTCGATGGCGATCTCAGCTTTGGGGTCGTACTCCAGGGCGTCGTTGATCGCGTCGAACAGGTACTGGTACGCGGTGATCGCGTTCTTCGATTCGCGGATGTAGGTGCCTTCGCGGGCCAGCCAGAGCACGCGGAGCGGCGTTCCCAGGGCGTTGCCGATGTCGCAGCATCGCTTGAAGCGCTCGACCGCCCAGGCACGGCAGGCGGAATCGTTGGCCGTGAACCCGCCGTCGATTCCGCGGGGGTCCTCCCAGAGCCGCGGGGCGACGAACTCGGCCACCAGGCCCTCCCCGTCGAGCATCGACTTGACCTCGGCGGCCTGCTTCACGATCTGTTCGGGCGACAGATTCTCCATGTCGGGCACCGCGTCGTCGTCGTGGAACTGAACGCCGTCGAACCCGAGTTCCTTGTATCGCTTCAGCTTCTTGCCGAATTCGATCGACGGCCGGACGGTCGGACCGAACGGATCGGCGCCCTCATGAATATTCCAGGGTCCAAACGAGAAGCGATATTCGGCGGCCATGGCGATCTCCTTAAGGTGGCAAACAGTAACCAATTCGGACGGAATTTGACAGGCAAACGGCCAATATGCCCGCTGAAACGCGGCTTGTCAACGGACGCAGCCAGCATTCTCGACGCAGTTTACCAAGGAGAGCCTCGCCGTGGAGCGCTCGGGCGGAATGGCGGAGTCAGGCGAGAATGCGGTATTGCTCTCTCGGGTCCCAAGCGGCGTCATCGAGGAGAGGCATTAGGCCTCACCGCAGGAGTATAATGCCTCTCCTGTGACACCGTTGTTTCCGCAAGAAATGGACGTGGGCATCTCTTCGGCGGCCTTTCCCACCGGCCGGGAACTGCCCAATCTTGCCTATCAAATCTTCGAAAGAGCCCAGAATCGGTTCAACGAACGGCTGCCGCGGCGCAAATAGAAGGGTAGAGGCCGCGGGAGGGACAACATGGAGCATCCGACGGAAACTGACCAGACGTTGATGGACCGTGTCGCCGGTGGCGACCGGCGGGCGTTCGACTTGCTGATCCGCCGCCACGCCAACGGGCTGCTCACGTTCATTCACCGCATGATCGGGGACCGGCATCGGGCCGAAGAGCTGTTTCAGGAAGTGTTCCTCGCTGTCTGGCTGCAGCGGCGCTCGTATTGGCTTGAGCATTCGTTCCGCTCCTGGCTGTATGGGATCGCCATGAACAAGTGCCGTGCCGAGTTTCGCAAGCCCCATCCGGTGGCCATCGATTTCCAGGCCGATCCGCCCCTGCCGCTGCTGGCGGGCGATCCGACGCCGGCTGAGACGGCGCTGGCCTCGGAGCGGGCCGTGCACGTGGCCCGGGCCGTGGCCGCCTTGCCCGACCAGCAGAGAATGGTCGTTGTGCTACGGATATGGAACGGGCTCTCTTACGGAGAGATTGCCGAGGCGATGAAGAAGACACAGGGAACGGTCCGGTCGCACATGTTTCACGCGCTGGCCTCCATGCGCCGATACCTCGAGCCGCGGATGCGGGAGGGCTGAGAGATGGCCTTCATGATTGGACCGAAAGACCACGTCGTCGACTATGTTGACGCTTACCTTCACCGTCTCCTGTCTCAGGAGGAGACCCGGTTCGTCGAGACCCATTGCGAGCAGTGCCCGATCTGCAAACTGGCCCTCGAAGAGGCCCAGGAACGGTTTGCGGCGATGCAGACCCTCCCCGCCCTCGAAGCCGGCGAGGATCTCATCGCCGCCACCCAGGGCAGGATCCACGCGTCGGCCGATCGAGCCCGAAAACGCCTGTCCGTTTTCTGGATCACCGCCGCGGCGGCGGCCGTCGTTCTGGTTTGTGTCCATATCGGCTATCTGGCTGCCTTGACCCCTTCACCTTACGAGTTGCGAGTCCTGGGCCAGACGACGCTCATTCCCGGCAGCGATGCCTCGATTCGGGTTCTGATGCTCAACCACAACACGGGCAGGCCGGTCGAAGGCATACCGGTGGAAGTGCAGCTCAAGGGCAAGAAGCGAGACCACAGGATTCGTCTTGCCAGCTTCGCCACCGACGGTACGGGGAGCGCCAGCCCGCGATTTCGACTGCCTGACTGGGAGGACGGCGACTACGAACTGACCGTTCGGGCGGAAACGGGCGTCTGGGACGAATCAGCCACCCGGTCCGTCAAACTCCGGCGGTCCTGGAAGCTGATGCTCACCACCGACAAGCCGGTCTATCAACCGGGGCAGGTGATTCGTATCCGCAGCCTCGCCCTGGCCCGCCCCGATCTGAAACCGGTCGCCGGCCGCGAGGTTGAGTACTCGATTGCGGACCCAAAGGGCAACTGTATCTTTCGCGCCCGGGACGTGACCAGCAAGTTCGGGATCGCCTCGACGGAGTGTCCCCTGGCCGACTTGATCAACGAAGGGACGTATCAAATCGAGTGCCGGGTGGGCGATACAACGAGTGCGGTGTCGGTCGAGGTGAAGAAGTATGTGCTGCCCAAGTTCCGCATCGACGTCGAACTGGACGAACCCTATTACCGGCCGGGCCAGCAGGCCAAGGGAACGGTGCGATCCGAATACTTCTTCGGCAAACCGGTCGAAGGTGCTGCCGTCGAACTGGAGGTGGAGACGTTCGACGTGAAGTCCGAAGCGGTTCGGCGGATCCAACTGGAGACGGGCCCCGACGGCACGGCACCGTTTGAGTTCACCGTGCCTGACGCCCTGGTCGGGCGCGAGGAGCAGGGCGACGCGGCCTCCCTGGCCGTTCATGTCCGCGTTCGGGATACGGCGGGCCAGGAGCAGGTGCGGACCGTTTCCGTCCCCGTGGCCGATCAGGCGATCCGCGTGGAAGTGATTCCCGAGTCGGGCACGCTGGTGAAAGAGGTAACCAACAAGGTCTACCTGCTCACCAGCTATCCGGACGGCCGACCGGCCCCGACGCGGATTGCGGTGACCGGCCAGGACTCGGAACTGGAGACGGATGACCTGGGCGTCTGCGTGGTCGAGGTGACTCCGGCCGACGACTCACTCCGCATGGTCCTGCGGGCGACCGACAAGGACGGCCGCGTGGGTCGCCGGGAAGTCGTGCTGGAGTGTGGCACCGCGGTTGACGACTTTCTGGTGCGCATGAATGAGGTGGTCTACACGGCGGGCGACACGGCGACGTTGCGGGTTCTTGGGCACGGCAATGAGCCGGTGTTCGTCGACCTGATCAAGGACGGCCAGACCATGCTGACTGATGTGATTCCGGTCGAGAATGGCGAGGCCGTCCACTCGCTGGACCTGCCCGCCGAACTGTCGGGCACGCTTCAGTTCTGCTTCTACCGCTACGGAAAGCAGGGCCTGCCTCTCAGAAAGAGACAGGTGATTCAGGTCCGCCAGGCCGACGGCTTGAAGATCGAGCCGCGGCTGGACCGCGACGAATATCGCCCCGGCGACAAGGCCACCCTCCAATTGGCACTGACCGACAGGCAGGGCAAGCCCGTGCCCGGAGCGATCGGCCTGTCGGTGGTCGACGAGGCGGTCTACTCGGTTCTCTCCACACGCCCGGGTATGGAAGAAACGTTCTTCATCCTGGAGCAGGAGTTGCTGCAGCCGGTTTACGAGATCTGCCGCCACTGGTCGCCGGACATGTATTCGGATCGGACGTCCGCCGATGCCGGCCGATATCAACAGGCGCTCTTCAGCCGAACGGTCGCGGACCGGACCGACCGAGCCGCCGTCTTGAAGATGCTCGTCGACAAATACGCCGAGGGACGCGACGAGGTGCTGGAGGTATTGGAGCGGGGCGACCTCGACCAACTCCTGGAGAACGTACGGGTGCCGGAAGAACTCAAGACGCTGCTGCGCGACGACACGTCAACCCACAGCCTGTCGGTCCGGTCCTACCCGGAGAAAGAGGAACGGATCGCCCAGTTGAAGCGAACGGCAGGAGAGTGGGTGACGCTGGCCTGGCTTGCCTACGCAGTGGTTGTGCTGGTAACGCTCATCGGTCTGAGCAAGTCATCGATGGGATGGGATATCGGTCTGGGCAAGGTGCTCAGCGTGATCGTCATCGTCGCAATCCTCTATGCGTTGCTGCTTCCGGCGGTGCAATCCGCGCGAGAAGCATCGCGAGCGGCACAATCCCTTAACAATCTCATACAACTGGGACTCGCCATCTCAAACGTACATGATGCCGACGAACTGCCGACGCAGGGCGCCGACGGTACGGCCAGGCCCCGAGTTCGCCAGTGGTTCCCCGAAACACTCCTCTGGCGGCCCGAACTGATCACCGACGACCAAGGCCGTGCCAGCCTCGAAATCGATCTGGCCGATTCGATTACCACCTGGCGAGTCTCGGCCAGTGCCGTCTCGGCCAAGGGCCAACTGGGCGGCCAGGAGTCGGCAATCCGCGTGTTCCAGCCCTTCTTTGTCGATCTCGACCTGCCGGTCGCGCTGCGGCGCGGCGACGAAGTGACCGTGCCGGTGGCCGTCTACAACTATCTGGATCGTCCGCAGAAGCTCACACTCGAACTGGCGGGCGCCGACTGGTTCGAACTGCTCGATGACGCGAAGAAGACGGTCGATCTCGCGCCCGGCGAGGTGGCGTCGGCGGGGTTCCGGATCGCCGCGAAGAAAGTCGGCAAGTTCGACTTTGAGATCACGGCCCGGGGCGAAGGCGTATCCGATGCCGTTCGCCGCTCGGTCGAAGTGGAGGCCGACGGCCGTCGGGTGGAGCAGGTCTTCAACGGGACCCTCGAACAGCCGGCTACGATCGAGTTCGATCTGCCGACCGATGCGATTGAAGGTAGTGTTGAGGCGGTCGTCAAGCTCTATCCTTCAAGCTTCAGTCAACTGGTCGACGGGCTGGACGGCATCTTTCGAATGCCCAGCGGATGCTTTGAACAGACTTCCTCCTCCACCTACCCGAATCTGCTCGCCTTGGATTACTTGCGCCGCACCAACACGACGTCGCCGGAGGTCGAAGCCAAGGCCCGGCAGTACATTCACCTCGGGTACCAGCGTTTGTTGACGTTTGAAGTGGAAGGCGGCGGCTTCGAATGGTTCGGCAGCCCGCCGGCCAACTCCGTGCTCACGGCCTACGGGCTGATGGAATTCAGAGACATGGCCCGCGTGCACGACGTCGATCCCGACATCCTCCGGCGGACGCGACAATGGCTGCTCAATCAACAACAAGCCGACGGTTCATGGTTCCCACCCAGCCACAAGCTCCACGACGATCCCACGCAGCGTGAAACGGCGGCCCGGTTGAGCACGTCGGCGTACATCGCCTGGTCCGTGTTTCAGGACGGTCAAGGAGGGGCCGCGGCGGCCAAGGCGATGGACTATCTGACGGCTCAATCTCCCCGTTCGATCGGCGATGCCTACGTTCTCGCCTTGGTGACCAACGCCCTGCTGGCCATCGATCCGAGTGCCGCCCGAGCTCGCCCCTACCTGGAGGAGTTGGAGAGCCGGGCTCAGCGATCAGCCGACGGCAAACAGGCCTGGTGGCAATCCGAAGGCGGACGCACGGCATTCTACGGGGCCGGACGCTGTAAGCGAATCGAGGCCACGGCCCTGGCGACCATGGCGATGGTCGAATCGGGGTCCCACCCCGGAACCGTTCGGGCGGCTCTCACTTGGTTGGTGACACAGAAAGACTCCTTCGGCACATGGTACTCGACCCAGGCGACCGTGCTCGGGCTCAAAGCGCTGCTGGCGGGTACCGGCCAACCTCTGGGTGATGGAGAGGAACGCCGGATCGAGATCGTCGTGGGCGACCAGCCCGCCCGCAGCATCACCATCCCTGCCGACCAGGACGACGTGATGCGGCAGATCGACCTCTCCGACCAGATCCCCGCCGGGCAGTCTCGACTGGTCCTCCGCGAACGAAGCGAGACGGGCGCCGGCTATCAAGTCGCCCTGGCGTACCACGTGCCGGGAAGCGAGCCGGCTGCCGCCAAATCTTCCCTTTCGATCGATTTGGGTTATGACCGAACCGAGTTGGCGGTAAACGACTCGGTGACGGCGAAGGCGACCGTTGTGAGCCACCTCGCCTCGCCCGCACCGATGGTCATCGTCGATTTGCCAATTCCGCCCGGCTTTGCCGTTCAGACAGACGACTTCGCGGCACTCGTTGCCAAGGGGCGGATTGCCAAGTACGACGTCACTCCCCGCCGTGTCGTCGTCTACGTGCGGCAACTCGAACCGGAACGGCCGGTCGTAATTGAGTATCACTTGCGAGCAACGATGCCCGTCAAAGTCACGGCGGCCGCGGCGGAGGCCTACGAGTACTACGATCCCGATAACCGGGTTGCCGGGGCGACTGCGAATCTCACGGTGCTGGGGAGTGATTGAGGCGAGGGAGAACGCGGTCTGCCAAGTCGCGCTATTCGTTCCCCGGACCGGGCGCATATCGATAGTCGAACCGCCCCTCCGGAGCTACATCCCCGCTCAGGTAGAAGTCGAGAATGTTGCCGGGATCCTGACAGTTGTCGACCCATTTGAAGTCGAAGTTTGCGACGGAGCTTTGCCCGACGGCCGACCACGGAATCGCAACGTGCATCTGGTTGCCGGCAAGGCGGAACTCAGCCGATGCCAGCTTCTCCCACCCCCAACCTTCCACGTGTTTCTCGATGGAGAGCCGGCCATCGGTCTCGGCCTGACGCCCCACGAGCAGATCGTACCCCTCCCAACCGGTTGCATGGTTCCGGTCGGAATCGATCAGCAACCAGAGCCCATCGGGGGTCGGGCTGGGCCGGATCGGGGCGGCCGTACGAAGGTAGAAGTAGACGTTCGCCGTGTCGTGGGTCGCTTTGCAGGCGATCAGGTCGTTCCGCCCGCTTCGATTCGAGTAGTGCAGCCCGGCAACGCCGGCGTGGTCCCGCGGGATCGTTTCACTCACGTGATCGCGGAACTCGGGCGCGACCTGCTCCCATTGGTCAAAGCTGGATTGGATGTCAATCGTCTTCGACGTGCTCGAGACAGGGACCGAAGGGACTCCCTTGTAGCGTCGGATGTTGGCGACCATCTGCCAATAGTAGTTGTCGTGATGGCCTACTTTCGCAAACTCGATGTCGCGGCTGTGTTCCTGGTCGTACTGATCGACGAAGACAATCGGGTGGCCCGGCCTCTCCCAGCGCCCTGCGATCCACTCGTTCCAGCCGGTGATCATTGCGAAGGGAGGATTCAGCTCAAACACGCGGTGCCACTGCTCCTGGAAGTTGTGTCCGAAGTTCACGGCAGCGGGGGATTCGTCGACCGCCCCGTTGTGAAAGCTTCGGCCGCGGGCGTCGCCCTCGCTCATATTGGTGACCTTGCCGTCGCTCGCACGGAGGTTCTGGGCCACGGAGACGTTGACCTGTTCCGGCTTGGCGGGATCGTCGGCATAGCCGTAGGGCTGGGGATAGGCCGCCTCCCAGTGCCAGGCCTTTTCGGTATTCACCATGGTGAACGGCCAGTGGGCCCGCCGCAGGGTGAAGAACTTCTGCAACTCGGGGCCGGCCTGGGCCGGATCGCAGATCATCAGCGGCTTGCCCAGCCAGTGGAACCAGAGATCCCGGTACAGGCCCTTCTGATAAAGATCCCGATAGACGCGGTCGGCGGTTTCGCCGGCTTTGGTGTTGACCATGAACGAGATCTGCGGCGTCCGGCCGCCTTCGTCGCGGATCTGCTGAAAGACGCGGCAGAGGGCCAGGTACATATCGGGATAGGTCTGCGCGTTGGTCGTGTCGAAGATCAGGGTGTCGACGCCCGCATCGGCGAGCATCTGAGCATGGCGGCGGAGCACCCAGGGGTCGTCGCTTCGGTAGTAGCCGTAGAGCGGTTCTCCCCAGTAGTGATACTGTCCGACTCGTCCCCAGAGCGGTGAATCGGGGTTGCTCAGAGCGTCGGGCTCCCGGCGGAGAATCCTGGAGATATCGTAGGGGCCGTCCCAATGGGGACTCTTGCCGGCTGGGGCGTTGTGCCAGAGGAAGTAGAAGATGCCCACGAAGCGATCGGGCCGCGGCGGGCCAACCTCGTCGGCCAAGGGCAGCGAGCGTCCCAACCCGTCCGTCGCCGGCCAGGGCACGCCCGGCACTGCGGACAACTCGTCGGCGAATCCGGGGCCGATGCCGAGTGACACGACCACGAGAATCAGAGCGTATGCTTTCGGTTTCATGTTTCGGACGCGTCTCTTTCGGATTGGGCCGGGCGACTCACAGTTCCCAGCCCCTTCGATACTCTCGGCGTAAAAGATCGTCGGCTTTCGGGCAGTTGGGGAAACGCGCTTCTTGTGCGTTCCATTCGAGCGTCTGGCCGGTACGGTAGGCGATGTTGCCCAGAAGCATGGCCTCGGTGACGGCGCCGGAGTAGTCGAAGTTGCAGGTGGTGGGGCTGCCGGTCTTGCAGGCGTCGATCCATTCGCGATGATGCCCGACCGACGGCGGGATGCTCGGCTGGGGCGGCTGGAAGCCCTCGAACTTCTCGGCGGGCAATAGCATGTGCTTGTCGTAGCTGACGAGCAGCTTGCCCTCGGAGCCTACGAAGACGCCCCAGGCCCAATTGGGCAACTCGCTCTTCTCATCAACCGTCTCTTTCGGACCGTGCGTCCAGGTGAGAACCACCGGCGGAAGCTGGCCGCGGGCGTCGAAGTGGCAGCAGACGTGCTGGAAGGCCGGCGTACTCTCGGCATGGGGGGGCGATCCGTTCGCTTCGATCGTTTTGGGGGCGCGGAGATCGAGGGCCCAGAAGGCCAGATCGAAGTAGTGGCATCCCATGTTGCCGAACTCGCCCCCGCCAAAATCCCACCAGTAGTGCCAGTCGTGGGGGACGTAGCAGGGATGGTAGGGCCGCTCGGGAGCCGGCCCCAGCCACAGGTCCCAGTTCAGGCCGTCGGGGATCGGCGGCGTATCGGTCGGCCGATCGCCCGCACTGCGACTGCTTCGCAGGTAGCAATGGCACTCGCGGACCTCGCCGATCGCGCCGGCACGTATCAGTTCGACGATACGGCGGTAGTTTTCCGAGGCATGGATCTGGGTGCCCATCTGCGTGGCCACGCCTTTCTCGGCCGCGACCTTCGCCGCCAGCCTCACCTCCGCGATCGAGTGGGCAAGCGGCTTCTCGCAATAGGCATGCTTGCCCATCCGCATGGCGGTCACGGTTGCCGGCACGTGGATGTGGTTGGGCGCACTGACCACGACGGCATCGAGCTGTTTGTCCATTTCGTCGAGCAGCTTGCGGTAGTCGGCATACTTCTTGACGTCGGGATACCTGGCATAGGTTTCTGCGGCCCGGCGCTGGTCGACGTCGCAGAAGGCCACGATGTTTTCGCTTTGGACTCCTTGCAGGTTGGCGGCGCCGCGGCCACCGGCGCCGATGATCGCCAAGCTGAGCTTCTCGTTGGCCTGGTAGCCGAAGGCCGAACGGCTGTCGGCGAGGATGGTCCATGCCGCAGTGGACGCAGCGGCTGCTGACAGAAACCGGCGACGGTTGGTCTTGCGGGGCATGTTCGGTCTCCCGGCAGGAGTGATTGGGAGCGTTGTTAAAGCCATGGGACCAGCATCGGTGCTGGCCGGTCGGTTGTCAAGTTTCGCGGCGGAGGTCGTCTGACAAATCCCATCGCCACCCAGACATCTCGGGCCGGACGGAAGCCGTCGCGAGCCTTGCCGCTGTTCGGCTGACGAGGTAAACTGAAATGGTTCCGGACTTTCGGGAAATGCACACAAGGGCGTTCTTACCATCTGGCGAGCCGAATGGGGGCGGGTCCAGTCAGAGCGGCTCTGCTTCAACCTTATGACCACCTCTCCTGAAACCTCCGATTCCTGGTCCGGTTCTCGGTCTCGAGGAATGTCGCGCCGGGCGATTCTCTGCCTGGTCGTGATGGCGGCGTTGTTTCCGGTCGTGCTCTATGGAGCGTACCGAGCGCTGTGGAGCATGAACGACGACGCCGTCAGTTGGACCGGTTCCAACCTCGACTCGCGGCGACGCCTTGAGTGGTTCGACGCGCATTTCGCCGCCTCCGACTCCATCCTCGTCTCGTGGAACGGCTGCACGCTCGACGACGCGCGGCTGGATCGATTCGCCGAGTCGCTGGAAAGTGGGCGGTACGCGTGGCTCGACCGGGTAGTCACCGGCCGCCAGATACTGGAAGAGTTGACCGCCCCGCCGTACGGACGTCATCGTGCCGAGGCCATCGCCCAACTGCGCAACGTGATGATCGGCCCCGATGGCGAGACAACATGCGCAGTTGTCATTCTCACCGACGCGGCCAAGGAGAACGGCCGCGAGGTTCTCCGGGAGCTTCGCGCGGTCGCCCAGGACGATGGCGGAATCGACGCCGAGTCGCTTCACCTGGCGGGGCATCTGGTCGAAACGGCGACGATCAATTCAGCAAGTCTGGCTACCCTCAAGCGGCTATCATTGCCTTCCACCCTGCTTGTGCTCATCGTGGCCTGGCCTTTCCTGCGAAGTCTGCGACTGGCGATTCTGGTCCTGGCGACGGCTTCGTTCTGCGAGTGCGCGGCCTTGGCACTCGTGCATTTCGGCGGTAGCCAGATGAACGGCATGTTGGCCGTCATGCCGATCCTGGTCATTGTGGTTTTCGTGTCTGGAGCGGTCCATTTGATCAACTACTATCGCGACGCGTTGCCCCATCTGGGCGCCGCCGAGGCGCCGCTACATGCGGTTCGCGTGGGCTGGCTCCCCTGCACGCTGTCGATCGGCACGACAGCGTTGGGGATCGGCTCGCTGGCACTGAGCCACGTCCACCCGGTTCGACTCTTCGGGATCTATGCATCGCTCAGCATGCTTCTCGTGCTGGCGTCGTTGCTGATCGTTCTGCCCGGCTCGTTGGTCCTTACGACTCGCTATGAGGCGGCTCGCGGGCGGATCCCCTCCAAGCCCGGGCACGGCAAGTTCCCGTCGCGATTCTGGGAAGCCGTGGCGATTCCCATTTCACGCTATCACGGGGCCTTCGTCATCGCTTGGATTGCGGTAACGCTGGCGGCATCTGCCGGCCTGCCACGGTTGCACGGGTCGATGCATGTGTCGGATTTCTTCTCCCGCGACACGCGGATCTTCCGGGACCACCTTTGGCTCGAAAGGAACGTGGGCCCGCTGTTGCCCGTCGAGGTCGTCGTCGTCTTCAGCGATCCCGGATCGTGGCCGATGCTCGATCGGCTGCAGGTTGTGTCGCAACTGGAACATGCCATCCGCACCACGCCCCTGGAGGTGGGGACCGTTTCGATGGCAGCGTTCTTGCCCAAGCCCGGTGACTCCGCAACGGTACGGGATACCATCGGCAGGACCTTGTTCAACCGGCAGATCGAGAGCCGCCGGAACGAGTTGATATCGGCCAGCCAGTACCTGGCCACGGAAGGAGGACGCGAACTCTGGCGCATCCACGTGCGTCTGCCATCCCTTAGCGGTACTCGCTATGAGGATGCCGTTGCTGCAATCGAGAATACGGTCCGCCGGGCAACTGCCGCACTTCCGAAAGAAGAACAGCTCCGGTTCTCGGTCGTCTACACGGGCATGCTGCCGCTGCTGGCCGACGCGCACCCGGCCTTGATGCGCGATCTGATTGTCAGCTTCGGCTCTTCGTTCCTCATGATTGCGGTCACTCTGGCCGCAGGTTTGCGGAGTTGGCAGCTTGGAATCTTGGCGATGGTTCCCAACCTCTTTCCAATCTTGACGGTCTTCGGGCTCATGGGCTGGATTCATCCCGCCATGGATCCCGGCACGATGATGACGGCAAGCATCGGTCTGGGCATCGCGGTGGACGACACAGTCCACTTCCTCACCTGGTTCCGCCGCGGCCTCGCCGACGGGCTGTTGCCGCGAACCGCAGTGCGCAATGCTTTCCAGCACTGCGGTAATGCGATGGTACGGACCACGCTCATTTGTGGCGCCGGGCTGGCCGTGTACGGGGTCAGCTCTTTCGCACCGGCAGCGCGGTTCGGCATCCTCGTTTCCCTGTTGCTGGCCGCAGCCCTGATGGGTGTGCTCATGTTCCTGCCGGCCCTGCTTTCGGGTCCGTTGGGGCGGCTGGTGGCGGGAATCCGGAAGTGACGAAAGCACAGGCGGTTTCCTGTGGGTACCGCAGCGGGAGTCCCAGTCGCTGGTGAGGTCAAAGTCGGCTTCGCAGGTTCCGCCGGGAGGAACGATGATCAAGTCACCATTGACGCCGCTTACCGGCCGTGCGAGGCTGGAAGCTGAACGGACATGGAACGACAGTCAGACGGGCAGACGACCGGGAGAGAATCCGTCGTGCAGCAACTGCGATCACGGGAACAGAGTGCCGATCGTCGTGCGCCGCTCTTGGGCGGCCTCTTGCTGGTTTACCTGGTCGGCGTGGTCTTCTTCCCGGTTGTGGGGTTCGACTTCATCTACATGGACGTGCGGCGGGAGGTGATCGACAACTCCTACGTCCATGGCCTCAGTGCCGAGAACGTCAAGCACATCTTCACCTCGAGATGCATCACCAGTTACTACCCGATCCGCACGCTGACCTACGCAATCGACTATCAGATCTGGGGGCTGAATCCTGCAGGCTTCAAACTAACGAACGTTCTCATCCACCTGGCAAACGTCCTCTTGGTGTTCTGGCTCTGCCTGCGTCTGGCCGGTACCCCGGTTCAACGATCGGCAACCGGCGGCTTGTGGAACGTGCTGGTTGCGACCCTCGCGGCCGGCGTGTTTGCGATTCATCCCGTGGTCGTGCAACCGGTTGTCTGGGTCGTGGGACGGGAGGAACTGCTGCTGACCCTCGGAATCTTGGGCTGTTTTCATTGCCACCTGACGGCCCGGCGCGCAAGCGAGGTACGCTCCGGCAAGCGTGTCGTCGTGGCATGGCACGCGGCCGCCGCGGTCTGCTGCGTGTTTGCAGCGTTGAGCGGCGTGATTGGTGCCGTCGCGCCGTTTTTGATCACGACCTGGGATCTGCTTACCCTGGGGCGGCCAAAACTCAAGAAGACATTCTTCGCAACGTTTGCACTGTGGATCATCGCGGCAATTGCGATCGCGGCAAGGGTGCTCGGCCCAGCAGGGCCGCCGGATCCGACGGCCCCGGGTCTGCTCACAACCGAACGGCTCTTGCTCGTGCTGAACACCTATCGGCTCAACTGGCTGACGCTGCTCTGGCCGATGCACTTGTCGCAGTCCTATCTCTGGCAGATTCCCCGGAGCTTCGCCGAGAAGGATGTGATTCTGGCCGTGGCGGTTCTGCTCCTGACGGGTGTCGTTCTCTGGAAACTCCGGCGACAGACGTTGATCCTGTTCGGCCTGCTCTGGTTTGGCCTGGCGCTGGGGCCGACCAGCCAGATCCTGCCCCATTACGTTTCCCGTGCCGATCGCTTTCTCTACCTCCCGCTCGTGGGTTTGGCACTCGCAGCGTGCATGGCACTGAGGTTGTCGGCCGGGCGGATGAACACTCGAACGTCGCTGATTGCCGCAGCACTGATCGGCATGGCAGGCCTGCACGTGTTGGTTGGAGTCAGCGCCCGGCAGGTCCAGACATGGCGCGACGCCATTCAAGTTTGGGAACACGCGATCAGCGTGGAGCCCGAGAATCAATACGCGCACTGCCGCCTCGCGGACAATCTCGTGCGTGCCGGGCAGTTCGAGCGAGCCTATCGCGAATATGGGGCTGCTCTGCAGATCGATCCCCAATACGTCGACGCCTTGACCAACTTCGCATGGGTGCTGGCCACCTGCGAGAATCCGCAGTTCCGGGACTACCCTCTGGCGATCCAACTGGCCGACCGGGCATGCCAGTTTGGCAAGAGGACGAACTCCCAGGCCTTGCGACAGGCCGCCATCGTTCACAGTGCTGCGGCGCGAGATTTGCTCGAGCGTGGGGAATTCCAGGAGGCCATCGACCATTTCAAGACGGCCATCGAGGTCGATCCCGCCTATGACCTGCCGCTTTTCAACCTTGCCGCGTTGCTCGCGAATTGTCCTGACGCCCGGTTCCGCGATCCAGCGAAGGCGGTGCAACTGGCCGAACGGGCCTGGGAATTGACGAACGACCGCTCGAACGTCCAGCGGCTCCTGATCCTGGCAGAAGCCTATGCGGGGGCCGGGCGAATCGAAGATGCCAGGAACACGACTGCCCGTGCAGCATCTCTCGCCGCGGCCGCCGGCGACAGGAAGACGGCCGAAGAAATGCAGGCTAGGCTGGACCGGTTGGGTGACACGGTTCCCGATGGAAGCCAGGAATCTCCCCCAGCTCCGTGAGGTGCCCGGACGAATCGTTCCGGCTTGGGCGAGTGTCGCCATCCCGCCAGCAGCGCTCACGGCCACTCATGCTTGTTACGGTGACGGTTGGTCCCTGAGGACTTCCCCTTTCTCGTCAGGCTTGTCCAACAGGTGGTAGCCCTCTTCGACGATCTCTCTGAGGTCGTAGGGGAACTTGCCGCGGCTTGCCAGCGAAGCGGAGCGTGCAGCCACTTCATCCTTCGTGAGCGGCTTGCCGCCCGCCGCCGCAATCACGATCTTGTTGCCGACGCCCCGGACGTCGTTGACCGCGACTTGCTCGAACACGTCCTGGTAGGTGCGAATCATCGAATCATAGAGTTTATTCGATCGAGAACTCCAGACGTTGCCCACCACGACTCCGTCGGGCGTGAGCGCCTTCCTGGTTGCCTGGAGGAACTCGCGGGTGGTCAGGGCGTAGGGAACGCTGTCGGCACTGTAGGCGTCGAGATAGATCGCGTCGTAGATCGGTTCGCTTCTTTCAATGAACTCCCGGCCGTCGGCGACGAAGACTCGCAGTTTGTCGTCCGGGTCGAGGCCGAAGTAGGTCTTGGCGACTTGGACCACGACCGGGTCGATCTCAACGGCGTCGATCATCAGATCCGGAAAATGGCGACGCAGAAACTGGGGGATCGTTCCGCCCCCCAGGCCGACGACGAGGACTCGTTTGGGATTCTCCGGCAGAGCCAACCCGACGTGCACGGCCTTGGCGTAGGGGAGGGCCAGATAATCCGGATCGCCAAGCTTCACCACGCTTTGCCGGGCGCCGTATTCCTCGAAGCGAAGCGTGCGAATTCCCTGCTGGTCTTCCGTCACGATGATCGTGTTGAAGTCGGACTCGGTGCGATAGACGACCTCGCCCGCACGGGTCTGCACCACCAGGACGACGGCGGCGCCGACCAACAAAGTGGTTCCAACAAGGGCAGTGGCAAGTCGCACGGTGGCCCCCATCGCAATAAGGCAGGCGGACGTCTACTTGAGTGCGATCGTTCTTTGCAGCGGCTGGAGAACGTGCTCGATCGCGTAATTCTCGAGGATATCGTGGCAGATTCCTTCGAGCTGTTTGAGTGTCTCACCGAACGTCGTGGCAGCCTTGAGGCTTCCATATTGCCGAGCGGTCACGTAGACGCTGAGCTGTTCTTCCGGATACTCGCCGGTGCGGATCTGGTAGGCGTTCGTGCGGTTCTCGACGCTCACCCGGCATTGGAGGCGGCAGTCGTCGTCGAGGGCCAGGGTGAGGGACGGTTCGTGGTTGATGACGGTGGCCCCCGGCAGCTCGAGCAGCCGATCGAGAGATGGACTTACGCCGAGGGCCTCGGCAACCAACTGGTTATGATTTCCGCGGTAGGTGTAGTCGAAACCGAACAGGAGGTCGAGGGCCTCGCAGTCCAAGGGACTGACCGAGAGATCATAGGGAGCCAGATCGAGAACCAGGTGATGCTGCTGGAGGGCGCCCTCGATCGTGTCGGGATTGACCTGTCCCGAGCAGAGCCGCCGCGACTCGATCGTACACCAGCGGTAGTTGCCCTGGTCCTTGTCCTCCTCGAGGATGAAATCGCCACGATCCCGGCTGTAGAAATTCCGCATCGTGGGATACTGTTTCTGGACCCGTTCGAAGAAATGGAGGATCGTTTCCCGGTTGGCCGGAAGCTCCATCTCCGTGCTCAGGTTCATGTTGATGTAGAAGTCGTCACAGAGTGAGCTGTAGGGAGTCATCCAGATCAATTCCAAGTAGACCCTCATGTCGGGGGATTTGATTTCCCCGCAGGTGTTCCGGCCGCCGACGAACCTGTAGTATAGGAGCAGGGCGCCGGTCATGTCAAAGCGGCCCCCCTCGGAAGGTCCGGTTTCTGCATCCGTCCGAGGAAGGACATTTGGCTGAGAACGGGTTGTTCCGAGGGGGACTTCTTCGTCTGGTTGTCCAAGGCTTGGGGTTTCTAATGCAACGGAACGACGATCACTTCTGTGCCACCGTGTTCAGGTCCTCCTTGGGTTGGTTCGGTGTGGTCTGGCGGGGACAAGCGGTGAGTCGACTGACGTTTGGACATCGGACTCGCAAGGCCGCGATCGACGCCTTGGGCGATATGCCGTCGCCGGTCGCCCCCGAAAACTGTCCGCACCCACAACTGGTGACTCGTTTGCAGGACTATGCTGACGGTGGTCCGCAGGATTTCTCTGACGTTCCGGTGGAGGCATCCCACCTGACGCCGTTTGGCCGGCGCGTGATGGAGGCCTGCCGGAAAATCCCGTACGGCAGTACGTCTTCCTATGCGGCATTGGCTCAGGCCGCGGGGTCGCCCAAAGCGGCTCGGGCGGTCGGACAATGCATGGCCGCCAATCGTGTCCCGCTGATCGTGCCCTGCCACCGGGTGGTAGGCGCCGGCGGTCGTCTCGGCGGTTTTTCGGCCCCGGGGGGGGTGGATTTCAAACGCCGGTTGCTTCAACTGGAAAGCGTCTGACCCAGCGGCGAAGAGCGTCTCGGAAGTGTCCTAGCCGCGATTTCATCGAATCCCGGCTCGTCGACGACCCCCTGTTGATCGCTCCCCGCCCGGCAGAGTCTGGGACGACACGACGATCCCTCTATCAACGGAAGGGGCAGAAAGCACTGACTTTGCGGGCCCCGCGGCCTATCGATTCGTATCAGCAGCATGGTCCCACCGCTGCCGAGGAGTCCGCGCACGTGGCTGATGTGTGCGTGGGCCGGCTTGGCACCGGTTGGTTCCCCGCTGGAACGACCCCCTAGAATTCCAGCGATGCCAAGATCGGTACACCGGCCTGGTCAACGTGCCTCGGCCGGCCGACCCATTGAAGAAACTCATGTCCGAGGAGAGTCCGATGACGAGACAGAACTGGTGGAAGTTGGCGGTTCCGTTATTCGTGGTGGTGCTGGTGGGTGCGTGGTCATTGAGGGTCTCCGCACATTGCGAAATCCCCTGCGGTATCTACGACGACGACGCGCGGATCAAGTTGCTCAATGAGCACGTCACAACGATCGAGAAGTCGATGAAGGAAATTGAGAAGTTGTCGGCCGAGAGTCCCCTGAATCAGAATCAGATCGTTCGCTGGGTGATGAACAAGGAAGACCACGCCAACCAGTTCCAGGAGATTGTGGCCCAGTATTTCATGACTCAGCGGGTCAAGCCCCTGACGCCGGATGATGATGCCGCGACCAAGCAGAAATACGTCAAACAACTGACGCTGCTCCACGAAATGCTGGTCTACGCCATGAAATCGAAGCAGACGGTCGACACGGCCAACACGGACAAGCTCCGCGAATTGGTGCATGACTTCAGCCATGTCTATTCGGGCACCTGAACCAGTCAGGCGAGGCTCGATCGCGGATGAAAAGAGGGGCGGTTCTCGACTCACGGGAGCCGCCCGAGTCGTTTCTTGACGGAACTCGAACTCCCTAGGCCGCCAAAGCCGACCGCTGCCTCCCGGTTGCCAACTCCTGGTCGGGCTGCGAAACTATAGAATTCGTAACACTTCAGCCAAGTGGAGAAGCTGGAAAGGTCGGTAGGCGGCGGAACCTCCGTCAAATCCGAACACCGCTCAGATGCCAGGAATCGCTTTCCCAATTCATCCCACGTTGCCCGCCTTCCGACCGGTACCCCTGCTACTTCAGATGGCTGAATAGATACAAGAACTCTTGCCCTCTCGCTGAGGGCCGCAGGCAACTGAAACCGACACGTGGAATAGGGCTGGAGCGAATGGCGAGTTCTGATATCGCGGTGATCTTCGATATGGACGGCGTTCTGGTCGATACGTTTGAGGCACACTTCGAGAGCTGGAACGTCGTGGCCCATGAGGAAGGCACCGAAATGACGCGGCAGCAGTTCGCCGCGACCTTTGGACGCACGAGCCGCGAGATCATCGCCCTGCTCTGGCCTGAGAAAGCCGACGACCCCGCCGCCGTTCGCGACTTCGACGACCGAAAGGAGGCGGCCTTTCGGGCGATCATCTCCCGGGATCTTCCGGCCATGCCCGGCGTGCGGGAATTGCTGACTTCCCTCGCGTCTGCCGGAATTCTCATGGCGATCGGATCGTCGGGACCCTCGGCCAACGTGGCGCTTGTGGTCGGGAAGCTGGAGGCTGCCGAGTTGTTTGGCGCCATGATTACGGCAGACGACGTCACGCGAGGCAAACCGGATCCGCAGGTCTTTCTCCTGGCAGCGGAGCGTCTGAGAGTTCCGCCGCAGCGGTGCGTCGTGGTCGAAGACGCACCGCCGGGTGTGACGGCCGCCCACGCCGCGGGCATGGGGTGCGTGGGCTTTGCCAGCACCGGCCGGACCCGAGCCGAGTTGGCCAATGCGGACCTAGTCATCGACTCGCTGAGCGAACTGACTCCGGAAGTGTTTCGGCGATTGGTCGACGGCCGGAATGGATCGTGACAGAGAGGCGGCCTCTCTGGTCCCCTCTCGAAAGGGAGTTGTGTCTTCTGCATAGTGCGATGCATCTTCTGGTGAAGTGGGCATTTCTTGAATTGCGTTCCGCCGACTTGATCTAGATCAAGTGGCCGTTCGGCCGGATCGGGTAGACTTGCCTCGCACAGGGGTGGAAGACATTATTGTCAGCCGCGGTTGTTAATAATCGTTTTCGCCCAGCCAGATGCGAGCGTTTGCCGCACTTGTGCACGGTTCCGACACCCTGGTCCAAGAACTCGCGACTGGGGTGGACCGGTCGAGAGGCCCCATTCCTTGACAGTTGTCAAGGTACCGTCATAATACGACCGTTCGTCGGGACAGGCTGATTGAGAGGTAGTTTTCGTCGCGCCAGCGGCACCGGATTTGCTCCCATTGCTTCAGCCATTGTCATGTCGCAGGAAGCCCAAGCACGCGCTGTTGGTCGAACAGGCCTCTCGGTCTGCATCTCGCTGCTGATCTTTGCGTTGATTCTGGCTCTCAATCCGCTGCCGTTTCTCAGCCCGGTCGCAGAACCGGCCGCGGTTCCGGCCTGGGCGACGGACCCGACCCCGGTCCGGCACCCGAAGCTGGCCCCCGAGTATCAGGCGGGCGTCTTCACTTTTCGCTGCAGCGACTGCCACAAGCTCTTTCCACCGCCCGCACAGAACACGACGCGGACCGTAGCGCAGCACCAGGAAATCCTGTTGAAACACGGTATCAACACCTGGTGCTTGAGTTGCCACCATCCGGACAACCGCGACGCTTTTGTCGACGACCGCGGCGATGAGATTCCCTGGAACCAGCCGCAGTTGCTGTGCTCCAAATGCCACGGGCCCGTCTATCGCGACTGGCAACACGGCTCGCACGGGCGAACCAACGGCTATTGGGACAAGACTCAAGGCGAACAGACTCGGCGGAAGTGCATCGAGTGCCACGATCCGCACCAGCCGCCGTTTCCGCCCATGCGTCCGGCGCCCGGGCCCAATACGCTGCGGATGGGGCCGCAGGACGTCGCGGGACATGGCACGACAAAGAATCCTCTGAAGACCGCGGGCCGCGCCGGCAGCAAGTCGCCGCCACCTGGGGATGCCGAAAGGGGACACTGAGCGATGAAGCATGCCGAGTCGCAGAAGCCCGAATCGTCCAAGCCCGAGGTCACTCGCCGCGGATTCTTCGCGCAGGGGATGGCCGCCGTGGCTGGCGCCTCGGCCGTTGCTGCGGCGATGTCGCCGCTCCGGCATCTGACTTCCGGCGACATTCCCACCCTCGAGGAGTTCTTCCAGAAGCATTACAAGGAGATGACGGCTGAAGACAAGGAGCAGGTCTTCAACCGGATTCGTACGGCCGTCGGCAAACGCTACAGAACCGAAGTGAATCTGGCCGACCCGCCGCCCATGGACGGCGTGGAGTTCGTCTACGGCCTCAACCTCAGCCGATGCATCGGCTGCCGGAAGTGTGTGCACGCGTGTGTTGCGGAGAACAACCAGTCGCGAGCCCCCGAGATCCAGTACATCCGAGTGTTGGAGATGGAGAAGGGGAGCATCGACGTGGAAACGTCGGACCATCACTACGATCCACCGCTGGTTCCGAATCCCGACAAGTACTACATGCCGGTGCAGTGCCACCAGTGCGCCGACCCGCCGTGCGTCAAAGTGTGTCCGGTCGAAGCGACCTGGCAGGAGCCCGACGGAATCACCGTGATCGATTACGATTGGTGCATCGGCTGCCGCTACTGCGAGGCGGCCTGCCCCTACTGGGCTCGCCGGTTCAACTTCACGGAGCCGGAGATCCCTGCGGACCAACTCAATCCGAACATGAGCTACCTCTCGAATCGTCCGCGGCAGAAGGGGGTGATGGAGAAGTGCACCTATTGCCTGCACCGGACGCGCGTGGGCCGGATGCCGGCCTGCCTGGAGGTCTGTCCCACCGGTTCGCGCAAGTTCGGCAACGTGCTGGACCCCGACAGCGAGGTGGCTTACATCCTCAAGCACAAGCGAGTTTACGTGCTGAAGGAAGAGGTGGGGACGATTCCGCGGTTTTTCTATTACTTCGACGAGCGGGGCAGCCGCTACGCCGAGCCGATCGCGCCCGCCGACGTGGGAGGTGACGCATGAAGAAGTATGCGACCTTCCTGTGGGACTGCTGGCGATTGAGTTTTGTCGGCGACTGGCGCTATCACCTGTGGATGACGATCCTGACCCTGCTTGCGCTCACCGGGTTGTACGCCTACTGCCAGCAGTTCGTCTACGGTCTGGTGACAACCGGCATGACGGACCAGGTTTCGTGGGGGTTGTACATAGCCAACTTCACCTATCTGGTGGGTCTGGCGGCGGCCGCGGCCATGCTGGTGATTCCTGTCTATATCTACCGCAACATGCATTTGCACGACGTGGTGATCTTTGGCGAACTGCTGGCGGTGGCCGTGATCATCATGTGCCTGCTGTTCGTGATGGCCGATCTGGGCCGTCCGGACCGCTTCATGCACTTGCTGTGGCGGTTCAACTTCCCGATCTCGATGCTCACCTGGGACGTGATCGCCTTGAACGGTTACCTGGTCCTGAATCTTCACATCTGCGGCTATTTGATCTACTGCGCCTACTGCGGGCGGAAGCCGTCGCCCAAGTTCTACGTTCCCTTCGTGTTCGTGGCGATCGTGTGGGCCGTCAGCATTCACACGGTGACGGCGTTTCTCTACGTGGGATTGGGGGGACGCCCGTTCTGGAATTCGGCCATCATCGCCCCGCGGTTTCTGGCCAGCGCCTTTGCCGCCGGACCGGCCTTCATCATCCTGACCCTGCAGATCGTTCGGCGAGTGACCAGCCACCAGGTCAGCGACGACGCCTTGCTCACCCTGCGGCGGATCGTCCAGGTGGCCATGATCATCAACCTGTTTCTGCTGGTCTGCGAGGTCTTCACCGAGTTCTACACCGACTCAGCCCATGTGGCGTCGGCCCGTTATCTGTATTTCGGACTCCACGGGCGCAACGCCCTGGTGCCGTGGATCTGGACGGCCGTGGCCATGAACGTTGCGGCCACGTCGCTGCTGGTCTTGCCCGCCTCGCGGGGGCTGGGCGTGCTGAACGTCGCCTGTTTGCTGGCCATCGTGGCGATCTGGATCGAGAAGGGCATGGGATTGATCGTGCCGGCCTTCGTGCCCACGCCGCTGGGAGAAGTCGTCGAGTACTTTCCGACGGTCCACGAACTGGCGATCTGCGTCGGTATTTGGGCCTTCGGGCTTCTCCTCTACACCATTTTCGTCCGCATCTCCGTCCCGGTGCTGGCGGGCGAACTTACCTACGAAAAACGTTTCGGTAAGCCCAACGAGGCTGTGCCTGGCGAAGGAGTGAGACTGCCATGAAACGCGATTTGCGGATCCAAACGAAGTTCTGGGCAACTACCGCGGGTATTCTCGTTCTGCTGCTGACGGCGGCTCCCGAAGTCCGGGCTCAGGCGTTCGGGTTGCCGGCCATGTCGGCCGAGACGAAGGCCTGTGTGGAGTGCCACAAGTCGGAAAACACTCCGATCTACCAGCAGTGGGGAAACAGCAAACACTATCGGGCCAATGTGGGCTGCTACGAATGCCACGCGGCCGCCGAGGGGGAAACCGACGCCTTCAACCATGAAGGCTACTGGATTGCCACGATCGTGTCACCGAAAGACTGCGCCCGCTGCCACGTGCAGGAAACCCAGGAATTCGCCCATTCGCACCATTCCAAGGGCGCCCGGATTCTGGGATCGCTCGACAACACCCTCGCCGAGGTCGTCGAGGGGAGCCGTGGTCTGGTGACGCCGGCCTTCCAGGGGGGCGTCAGCGCCGCCGCCGTGAGCGGCTGCTGGCAATGCCACGGCAGTGAAGTCAAGGTGCTGCCCGGCGGCAAACTCGACCCGGCGACCTGGCCGAATACCGGCATCGGCCGCATCAACCCCGACGGTTCGGAAGGCTCCTGCTCCGCCTGCCACAGTCGCCACTCCTTCTCGGCCTACCAGGCACGGCATCCCGACAACTGCGGCAAGTGCCACATGGGCCCCGATCATCCCCAGATGGAGATCTACTACGAATCGAAACACGGCATTGCCTTCCGAGCGTTCAAAGACAAACTCAACATGGACTCGGCCAAGTGGGTCGTGGGCGAAGACTATCACCTCGCCCCCACCTGTGCCACCTGCCACATGAGCGCCACCCCGGCCAAAACGGCGACGAAAGATCGCGCAGCATCTCCCGGTTTGCCTGTGACACACGACGTGGGAATGCGAATCAGTTGGAACAACCGTCCGGCAATCTCCATCCGTCCGGAGGTCAGCGACAAGAAGATGGGACTGCCGGGCGCCAACGTCAACTGGGAAACCCGCCGCAATGCCATGAAGAACGTGTGCATCAACTGCCACGAGCAGCAGTGGGTCGACAACTTCTACGTTCAGTACGACGGGCTCGTCGATCTGTATCATAAGAAATTCGCCGAGCCGGGTCTGGAACTCTACGGACTGGCCAAGCCGCTCATGCGTCCCGTCGAGTTTTCCAATCCGCTGGATTGGGTCTGGTACGAGATCTGGCACCACGAAGGACGCCGGGCTCGCCACGGCGCGTCGATGATGGGCCCCGACTACACCCACTGGCATGGAACCTACGAAGTCGCCAAGCATTTCTATAGCGAAATGATCCCCGAACTGGAGCATCTCGTGGCCCAAGGCAAGAGTTCGGGCGACGCCCAGAAGGCCGCGGCCGCCCAAGCCCTTGAAAAGAAAATCGGCGAGGTCCTCACCTCCCCCAACCACGCCTGGTATCTGAACCGAATGGATCCGGCCGAGAAGGCGGAACGCGAACGCCGTCAGAAGGAGTTCCAGGATCGATACGCGAAATAGCTCGCCATGATTCCGCCGCTGTTCCTTTCGGGCTGAGTGACAGACTGCCATGTGCCCTGGCGAAGATTCACCTTCCGATGCGAGCCGGTACGCCGATCGTTTGAAGCAGCTTCGCGCCGTCGCTACCTCGCTTCAGAAAGGTCATTCGCCCGGCCAATTGCGGACGAGCTTCCAGGACGCCCTCGCCGGGGCAACCGTAGCGCAGACCGGTTCGCTCCTTCTGGAACTCGTGGGCGAAGGAGTCGGCAGAGAAACGCTGCGAACGCTCATCGAGTGGTTTGGTGAATCGTGGCCGGAATCCAACTATCCCGGCGCCGATCCGACCCGTGCCGCGGGGCATCCGCTGGAGATCCTCCGCCGCGAAAACGAGGCCCTGCAGTTGCGAGTGGACCAATGCCGGACTGCAATGCAGGAGGTGCCCGGTTCGAGCGGAGCATTCGCTCAGGCCCGCGACGCCTTTCGCGATTTGTCGGAAGTCGACAGTCACTATCGCCGCCAGGAGTTCCTGCTTTTCACGCGACTGGAATCTCATGGGTTCATTCGACCGGGCCGCATCCTGTGGGCGGCCCACGACGAGATCCGCCAGTGGCTCAAGTATCTCGCGCTGCAGTTCGCCGCGGACGACTTCGACGCAGACGGACTCCTCGCACTGGCCGATTCGGTGGTCGAGCCGCTGTTGGACGATCTGGTCTGGATGATCTACCTGGAAGACCGCTTGCTCCTCCCGATGGCCTGTGAGACGCTGAATGATTCGGACTGGGCGATTGTCCGCCGACATTCCCCGAAGATCGGCTGGTGCCTCGTCGACCCGGGTTGCAGCGATCAGCAGCCCCAACCGCCCGATCGCCAGGGCATCGCGGCCGAAGGACGCGAGGTGCTGTTTTCCACCGGTCTCTTGAACGCCGAGATTCTCGCCCGGATCCACGCCGCCCTGCCGGTCGACTTGACGTTGGTCGATGCAGACGACCGCGTTCGCTACTTCAGCGAAGGATCGCGGCCGGTGTTCTACCGGAGCGAAGCGATTCTCGGCCGGGACGTTCGCTGTTGCCATCCTCCCCGGAGCGTCCACTACGTGGATCAGATCCTGTCGGATTTCAAGGCGGGGCGACAAACGTCGGCCCAGTTCTGGAAGCACCTGGGCGACCGCTTCATTCACATCCGCTTCGTCGCCGTCCGCGATGGGGATGGCCGATACCTGGGCACCCTGGAAATTGCCCAGGATATCACGCACCTGCGGGCACTCGAAGGGGAGCAGACTCAACTGCGTTACGACCCGGTCGGATAGCGTGAAGAGGCGTCGCCCGCCTGCCGGCAAACGGCCCGCGGCGGCTACTTCGCGGTCCCGTACTCCTTCTGGATCTGCGTCTTGGGAGCCTTGAGCAGGGAAGCGTACGGCGAACCGTGCATCGCGTGGCAGGTCTCGCACGACCTGAGCGGCTGGATGAGTTCCTGATGGGTGTCCTTCACCTCGCGGTCCGTGTGGCAAGTCATGCAGGAATCGGGGATCGAGACCTTGCCCACCAGCATGCGTCCCTCGCGGGTCTCGGCGTCGTGGCACTCGGCGCAGCGATCCTTCTCGGCACTCATGGTGTGGACGCGCAGAACCTTCCAGTCGGAAGGCCCGTCGTGCTCCATTTCGTTCAGGGCCACGCAGAGTCGAACGTTGCGATCGCCGATCTTCACCCGGTGGATTCCGGGGCTCAGATGCACGTGTCCCACACGAATCGGGGCGTCGTAGAACTCCTCCCAGGGAACGGCCCGCGAATTGACCTGCAAGTCGGCCTTCTCCCCACGATAGATGACGTCGATATTGCCCGAGAGCAACACCGCGCAGTCTGGCGGAAAGACGACCTTCGGTTCCTCTTTTTGGGCCCGGTCAGCAGACTCCTTGGTCGCCGCCATCAACGTCGTCGCCAGCACGCCCACTCCGACGAGAAGAAGCAGTGCGAGCCGAGGGGGGCGTTGGCGGCGATATGCGTGCATCATCGAGGGGCTCCGCTTTCTCCCTGGACCGGTGGAATCAGTCCGTTTCGGGCGAACGGGCTGGCGTCCAACCCTCGAATCTAATGGGTCGGGCAGCGCGAATCAAGACGAGAAAGGCCTCTGCGGGGGTGACCGCCTGGTCCGATCGGGTGGAAGAAGGCGTGAGGATGGCGAAAGCCGGTACCTGAGGCATTCGCGTTGCAGGCCAATCCCTCCGGCGCACTATGTGTGTTGCGTGGCACGCTCAGAGCGGAGCGATGGGCGTGGATGGTCGAATCACCACGCCCATCGCTCCGTTCTAAGCGTGCCACCCGGGGATAATTCGGGCTAAACGGTCGTCTTGCCTGCTCCCTGAAGGCTCTCGAGGCGAAGAATCTCGGAAATGATCGGCGTCCCGTTCGGTAGCGGCTGGTTGGCCGGAATCCCCTTGAGGTTCTTCAGATAGCTGATGACCTTGTCTCGATGCTCGGGGTGACGAATCAACCCCATGAGGTCTTCTCGCCGCTTTTTTGGATCGTTCATGATGATGGGAGGTGAGTCAGTGCAGCCCCGTGGAACTCCATCGAGAAGATTCGTCCAGCTCGCGCAGGTCTCTTCATCGTGTGGGAAAGTCTACCGATTGCGCCCGGCTGTTTGGGGGAGCCGCGGGCGCTGTATTCCGCGGGACAGTCGATTATCATTGGTCCCAGTTGGCGACTTGATGGAAGACTCGTGCTCGGCACTCACGGGGAATGCGGGAGGAGAAACATGAGGTCTTTGTCCATCTCACGTAACTTGCACCGTTCCTGCAGTGGAACGTGGAAAGGGCCGTTTCCGGCCGGAATGCTTCTGCTCGCAAGTACGACGTTCGCCCTTTGCCCTGTCGACCAGACGTCGGCAGGCACTCCGCAAGAGCTATCTGCGCGATTGGCCAAAGAACCCGACAAGGCGGTCGATATCGTTCGCGAGTGTGCTGCGACCGAGTCATCGGCAACCGTAGGCCATGCCGCGGAAGCACTTTGGTATTTGGCCCAGAAGGGCGGCCTGACCAACGACCTTGCCGAGTTGGCTGCTGCGTGGCTGAACGCGGACGACCCGTTCGTTCGCGCTTTGGCAGACTGGGCCATCTCGATCAAGGTGGGGCTGGAGAACGGCGGCCAGGAGGAACGCTGGCCCGGCAGGGCCCCACCCACCTGGTTCGGGCGCTGGGCCGCACAATCGCCCCAGGAGATGCTGGAGAACGACTATGCGCGGTTCCTGATTTCGTGGAACGGGCATCGCAGTTCTCAGGGAATTGCCTCGTCCGTTTCGCAGATCATTTCACGTGCGCAAGGAGCCGCGGGCGAAGTCCTGCCCACCGCATCCGAAGCGACTGCGGCCGTGGTTCGCGGGCAGCTCGATGAACTGGCCGCAATCGAGCGGCAGTTGGCTGCGAGTCTTGCCGACGAACCGCAGAACCTGACGAAGCACCGGCGGTTCTGGATCGACGCCAGGCTGGCCGCTCGCCCGATCGTCCTGGCAAATCCGGCGGTCGACTTCGAATCGCTGGTGTTCGTCAAGCGGCATTCGGCGCATTCCCATCGAAACATCACCGGGTCGCAGTATCCGTGGGTCCACAAGCCGGGCGGCGACATCTGCATCCAGAGGGGCCTCGACATGGGAGCGCCCATTCAAACCGTTCTTAACGGCCGGTTGGGGCCCGGGCACGTCCACGGCATCGATCTCTGGTGGGATGCCGATCGAGTCGTGTTCGGATTTGCCGCGCAGGCGGACTGGCCGCCGCCCTGCGACAGCGTGGCGGGAAACTGCGTCTTCGATCTGCGCGGCACGCAGGAGCCGACCCACATTTACGAGATCGGCTTGAACGGGGAAGGGCTACGTCCGTTGACGAACCACCCCTACTGGAGCGACTCGGAACCAACCTACTGCGCCAACGGCGACGTCGTCTTTGCGTCGGATCGATCGGGCAGAAGTTCCGAATGCGGAAGATTCAGCGCCGATCACACGGTCGTCAACCTCTACCGGGTGACCGCCGACGGCGCAACCGTCGAATTGCTGAACGACAACAAGGACATCGACCGGTATCCCCACAGCCTCGACAACGGCCTGATCGCCTACACACGCTGGGAGTACCAGGAACGGCATTTCTTTGAGGTTCATGCCTTGTGGACCATGCGACCCGACGGGACCATGGCCGACGCCGTCTTCAATCAACACATCAAGGCTCCCTACGGTCTCCGCGATACGCGGAGCGTCCCGGGCAGTCGGTTGCTCGTGTCGATCGCGACGGGACACCATACGTTCGCCTACGGCCCGGTCGTCCTGGTCGATCCTTCGGGGGGGCCGAACTGGCCGGCAGGGATCCGAAGCGTGACACCTCATTCTCTGCCCCAGGAAGGTCCGCCTCCCGGACCGGCCGTGGCGGAAGGGGGCGTGCCCGATCGCGGGGGCTTGTATCAGACTCCGTGGGCACTCTCCGAGCACTGCTTTCTCGCCTCCTACTCGCACGCAATTCCTCCCTCCACAACCAGAGGCGGCGACAATGCGACAGGATTTTCGATCTACCTGCTCGACGTTCACGGCAACAAGGAACTGATCCATCGCGATCCGGTCTATTCGTGCGCTTTCCCCATGCCTCTCAGAAAGCGTCCGCGGCCGCCGATCGTTCCGCAGAACGCCTCTGCCGAGAACAAGAGCGTCTGTTATGTGCCGAACGTGTATCGGGGCCTTGAGGACGCGGAGAAGGGAACCGTCAAGTTTCTGCGGATCTCCCAACGGGTGGGCTGGCCGTTGGATGACAAGATCGGAGCGATGCGTTGGATCCCCGGGAATGCCTGGGAGAACCAATTCGGCTACTGGGCGTGGGCTCCGGTGCGGGTGATCGGAACCGTGCCTGTTGAGGAGGACGGATCGGCGCTGTTCGAGGTCCCCGCCAACGAGGCGATCTACTTTCAGGCGTTGGATGAGAACCTGATGGAGATCCGCCGGATGCGGAGTCATGTTACGCTTCGCCCCGGCGAGACACGCGGATGTGTCGGCTGCCATGAGACGCAAGCCGTCACGCCGGCGGCAGAACGGGAGACCCCGTTGGCCATGCGGCGCGACCCAAGTGTCCCGCAACCTCCGCCTTGGGGCGCAGATCGCCTGCTGGGTTACGAATGGCTCGTGCAGCCGATCTTCGACCGTCACTGCACTCGCTGCCACGGCGGAACCGAACCTGACGGTGGAATCGATCTGTCGGGGACCCGAGCGGCAGATGGATTGATGCAGTCCTTTCATGCGATCTTCGGCCGGAATTCACAGGGAAAAACCGGCAAATCCTACGTTTCCGTGTCGAATCGGTTTGGTGATGCGTCGGTGAGTGTCGCCAAGGGATTCGGGTCGCACAAGAGCCGGCTGATCGGTGTCCTGCTCGATGATTCCAAACATCTGGCTGAGGTCGACCTGTCCGACGAAGAGTGGTATTCTCTGGTAACCTGGGTCGATGCCAACGCCCCCTACCATGACCGGTTCTTCAACCGCCGTCCGGCAAGCGGCCCCCCGGTGCGAAACGTGGAAACGCGATTCCCGCTGGACGCGGTTGGCCATCTCGCCCGATAGCGTGCCGTAACACGTGCTGGCGCCACAGGTTGCGGCATTCGACAGTCTCCAAGGGAACTTCTAGCCGAGATGGGACGTCTAATCGGCGGTACATTGTGTGCGCGAGCGCGTGCTCCACGGCCAGGGGCGGAACGCGAAAGTCCCGGTGGATCGAAGCCCTTCTCTCTGACCTTGGCAGTGGGATCTTCGCGTTCGTGGTGATAGAATGAGGATATATCGCGGTTGTAACGGCGCGGTGGGACGGGAATGCTGACGTTGTGGGCTGCGCAGACCGCCAAGAGCCACCGGATGGCCGCACCGGCCTTTTCTTCTCGCGATCAAAAAGGAACAGTCTCCTCGTCGGAACCCGAGGCGTCGGCAGTGAGAGAGGACGCGCTGCAGGCATTGCCGTTGTTGACGAGGGCTCGTCACAAGCCAAATGCCAGAGCGTGGTCACTCAGCTATGAAACGGATCCGAAGATCCCGCAATTTGGTGGTGGAGACCCTGGAGAACCGGCAACTCCTGTCGGGAGACGGCCTGCAAGGGGGGGGGGCCTTCGATCCGAGCGCGCTTGAGCAGGAGATGCTCGAGCACCTCAATCGCATGCGGATCGCCCCCCAGGCGGAACTGGATATTCTCTTTACGGACGCCAGTCAGGCAATCGCCCGCGATCCTGACGCACGCCTCGCGGTCACGCTTTACGAAGATCCCTCCCCCCAAGAGATTGAGGCAGACTGGTCTAGACTCTCCTCAGTCCAGCCTCTGGCCTGGAGCACGTCGCTCTACGATGCGGCCTACGCCCACACCAACTTGATGGTCCAGTACGACTCTCAGTCGCATCTTCTGCCGGGTGAGTTGTCGTTGGCTCAGCGCCTCGTGGCTGCCGGATATGAGGGGTCGGCCGTGGGCGAGAACGTCTTCGCCTACATGAACAACGTGTTCCACGGCCATTCGGCCTTCTCGATCGACTGGGGGGTCCCGAATCGCAGCCATCGCGACAACATGATGGCGTCCACGTTTCGCGAGGTGGGAATCTCGATCGTCGGTGACGAAAATGAAGTGAGCCAGGTGGGACCGCTGCTCGTCACCCAGGATTACGGGGACGGGCGAAACCTGGAGAATCCCTATCTGCTGGGCGTCGTGTGGGACGATACGAACGACAACGGCTGGTACGACGCGGGAGAAGGGTTCAGCGACGTCGAGTTCCTCATTGAGGGAACCGGCGGGACCTTCACGACCACTTCCATGACGGCCGGCGGATATCAAACGCTCATTCCAGCCGGATCGTACACGATCACCGCCTATGGCGGCCAATTGCCGTCGCCGATGGTCGTTCGAGACGTGTCGATCAGCAATGCGAACGTGAAGGTCGATTTCGAGTACGACCCTTATCAGAGTCAGGCCCCGCTGGTCGATCTGAACGGACCGGCTGAGACGGGAGTCGATTACCAGACGACCTTCTACGAAGGCTCACCGGCGATCCCGGTGGCGGCAGTCGACGCGACCGTCACGGACGACGACGATGAGCAAATCGTGTCGTTGACCGCAACGATCACGAACATGTTCGATCCGGGCGAATACCTGTCCGTGGACACGACGGGAACGTCCATCGCGGCCGACTACGACGCCAATTCGGGAGTGCTCACCCTGAGTGGGGCCGCCGCCGTGGGCGAGTATCAACAGGTACTCGCCACCTTGAGCTACGGCAATCTTGCCGTCGGCCCCGACGAGACGCCTCGCGTGATCGAGGTCGAGGCCTCGGACGGTACGTACCTCGGCCCCACGGCCGTGGCGACGGTTGGCGTCGTGCGAACCACGCTGCCCGAACTTGCGATCGACGACGTGCAGGCCGAGGAGCACAACGACGGTTCCACAACCTACCAGTTCACCGTATCGATGTCGGATACGATGATTCGAACGGTCACTGTGGATTTTGCCACGGAAGACGATTCGGCCACCGCCGGCAGCGACTATGAGGCCGTGACCGAAACCTTGGAGTTCGCCCCCGGCCAGACCGTACAAACCGTGTCGATCACCTTGATCGACGACGAAGTGAGGGAAGGCACGGAGACGTTCTTCGGGAAGCTGTCGAACGCGGTCGGTGCCACGATCACCAAGGGCGTCGGCACGTGTACGATCGCCGACGACGACCCGCTGACCAAGTTGGGCGGAGTCGACTTCCTCGGTATTCGGGGGCTCGACCTGGCAAGCATGTCGGCCATTTACGAACTGACCACGACCCACGAGGGGATCCTGTCGGTCGAGGCATCGGGCGACAGCGAAAGCGAGATCACTCTCACGCTGTACGACCAGGACTGGTCACCCGAGGCCGTTCTGATGGTCGTCTCGACGGGCGGGATCGCGCGTTTCGATCTGCCCAATGTGGCCGTCGGCCAGACGTACATCCTCGAGGTGACGGGGACGGCGGCGGACGCGGATCTGCTGCTGGGCAACGTCGTCCAGCAGACCGGCAAGACGGTTTCCGTCGTGGGGACGAGCGTGGACGACGTTCTTCAGTTCACGGCCGGCGACTCGCTGCAGTTCGAGTTCAACGGGTTGGCGTACTCCTATCCGTGGGACGAAGCGGATACGCTCACATTCGGCGGCGGAGAGGGTCAGGATCAGGCTGCGCTAACCGGGAGTGCGGGCGACGACACGGCCAGACTGTTCCCTTTGAGCGGCTACCTCTCGGGCAACGGCTACCTCGTGTCCCTGACCGAAATTGAGGCGATCCAGATCGCCAGCGGCGGCGGAAACGATATGGTTCAACTCTACGATTCGCCGGGCGACGAGACCTTCTCTGCCGGCGAAACCGGCAACGGCAGCATGTCGGGAGAGGGATTCGTCAATTCCGTGAGCCAGTTCGCCACGATTCTCGGCTACGCCACGGGCGGTGGTGAAGATTCCGCCCAACTGGTCGGAACCGAGAATTACGATGAGTTCATCGGCAAGCCCGACATCAGCAAGTTGGTGAGCGACGGCCTGTATCTGCGGGCGAAGATGTTCGATCACGTTTCTGTTATCGGTAACGGCGGCGATTGGGACTTCGCCCGAATCTATGGCGACAAGGGCGTCGAGCATTTCGTGGGCCGGCCCAACTCCGGAGAGATGGTGGGGGAAGGCTTCCACTATCAGGTCGACGGTTTCTATTCCGTGCACGGGTATTCCCGCGGAAAGAACAACGACGATACCGCAGTCCTCATCGACTCGCCGGGCAACGACACGCTGGTGATGAACTACGAGTTCGCCAAGATCTACGGGGACGGATTCTTCACTCGGGCCAAGTACTTCCCAACCGTCGAGGTCGATGGAACGGGCGAGGGATTTGACTGGGCTCGCCTGAAAGACTCGGCAGGCGACGACGTGGTCGTCATCGACGTCGCGGAGAGCTCTATCGAAGGCCTCGGCTACAGCCGGCAGGTTCACGGCTTCGACGAGGTGACCGCCTATTCGAGAGAGGGGGGCAACGACACGGCGACGTTCTACGACACGCCGGGCGACGATACCTTCGTTGCGCGGCCGGGCGATGCGCGGCTTGAGGGCGACGGGTTCGTCGGGCAGGCATTCCGCTACGGCACCGTCCACGCCTACGCCAACGCCGGCGGTACGAACACCGCGACCCTATTCGACTCGGCCGAAGTCGACGACTTCTATTCCGATCCTTCCGTCTCGGTGATATCGGGACCCGGGTACTACGCTTGCGCGAACTCTTTCCAGTCGGTTCAAGCCTATTCCTCGGCGGGCGGGCGCGATACGGCTCGGTTCAGCGCCGGCGATTCCGATTCGGTCTTCGTGGGCAATCCCGCCTACAGCACCATGGAAGAGGCAGACGCCTCACGCCGTGCGGAAGCCTTCGCCGCCGTCTATGCGGAGGCCGGAACCGGAGTCGATACCGCGATCTTCCAGGGATCGGGTCGAGACGACGATCTGTTTGAGTCGGGCGATGACTGGAGCCGCTTGACCAACGATCCTCTCGGCATTCTCATCGAGGCGCGGCAATTCGAAACCGTCACGGACCCGTCGCAAGAGGGCGGATCGGGCGAGTAGCCGGCCCGTCGCCCCGTCAGGGACAAGCCACACGCTGAATTGACCGGGTCCGGCGACCGTGTTAGTCTGAACCGATCGCTCCGTACGATGAACGAATCGAGAGATCCCATTGGCCGCACCTTCCAGGAGAACGCACTTGAAACGCTTCGTCTTCGTCGTTCCTCTCCTCGTCGCAGCATGGCTGGCCGGGTGTTCCCCGAGCGATACGCCGGATGCACGCAATGCGGCCCCTCAACCGGACGTTGCCGACGAGGTGGAACCTTCTCCGCAACCTGCTGAAGACAATGCGTCCGAAAAGGTGGCCTCCGCCGATGGTCCCGTGACCCCCGATCAGTTGCAGGCCGCCTTGAAGGAGAAGAACCCGAATTTCACCGGAACGACGGACACCCAACTGGGACAGCAGGGGATCGCCGTCGTCGTCCTCAATGACCCCGCGATCGAGGATATTAGTCCCTTGGCCGGTCTGCCTCTGTATGCTCTTGATCTACACGATTGCCATATTGACAGTATCGACTCGCTCGAAGGGATGCGTCTGGCACGAATCGACTTGAGCAACACCGCGGTCTCGGACCTTTCGATTCTCTCCGGCATGCCGCTCGAGCACGCCTACTTCAACAAGAGTCGCGTGACTGTAGCGCCGATTCTTTCCGCCGTCCCGGTGCAAATCGCTGATTTCAGCGACACTCCGCTCACGAACCTGGATGGACTCAAGGGCGCCACGATCGGCGAACTCTATTTGGTGAATACGAAAGTGAAAGACCTTGGGCCTTTGAGTGAAGCTCGCGTGCGCTCGATCTGGCTGAACAACGCGCCGGTGGAAGACTGTTCGCCGCTGGCCGAAAACCCCGTCGTCAGCGTGACGCTGGCGGGAACCAAGGTCTCCGATATCAGTTGCTTCAAAGGGCATCCGACCTTGCAGCGGTTGCACATCGCCGAGACGGAGGTGACCGACCTGACCCCGCTGCAATGGATGGGCGGGCTGACGCGGTTGATCTTCACACCCAATCGCATCAAGACGGGCATCGAATACGCCCGGCGAATGCCGTCGATTCAGGAGATCGGTACGGCCTTCGGTACGCCCGGCGACGAAGGCAAGATGTTTCCCCCCGACGTCTTCTGGCAAATGTACGACGAAGGCAAGTTCAAGTAGCTGCCGTCTTCTTCAGCGGTTCACGACAAGACCGTCGCCGGCGAAGCGAAGGCCATCCCCTCAATCTCGACGAGCAGGTCCGGACGGCAGACGTCGCCGATGGCATAGATGGCCGGCAACTCGCCCAACCGTTTCTCACAAACCTCGCGCACGACGGCATAGTCTTCCTGGTTCTTGACGTACACGCGGACCAGGGCCAGATCGTGGAGGGTGGCGCCCAGACCAGGAACCCCGTGACGTGCCAGGTTGTCCCCGCTGATCAACGCCTCAATGTTGTCGAGCGTCTCGGCCGTCTGCTTGCCCGGATCGCCCACGTGCTGGGTCTCCGAATTGGTGATGCTCGCCGTTCCGGAGACGAAGATCGTTGCGGAATCCGGTCCGGCAATGGCCATGGCCCGAGCGAACTTGGGACTCTTCAAGCCGTACTCGCATCCGTAGTCAAAGGCCGAAGTCTGCCTCGGATTCTCGAGCGGCAGGATGGTGACTCCGTCCTTTTCCACCTTGATGCCGATACAACCCATGATGACGTTGCGCCCGTCCGTGCCGATGCCGGTGCTGGCGGGATAGACCGACCCGTTCAGACCGGGCGGCGTGAACGGGGTGAGAAATCGCATATCGCGGAAGAAGTCGGTCCGCGCTCGGTTCAACTCCTTGTAACGCTGCGTCTCGCCTTCGGGCCCCACGATGTCGCCCAGGTAGAGCCACGTGCGAACGATGTTCTCGAACGGCACGCCTTGATCGGCCAGTTGCCGCCGCATCCGATGGAAGGCGTCCAGCGTGCGATCGTACACGGCCTGCGATTCGATCTCGGGAACGACGTTGGCGCAGTGAACCCAAGTGATTCCGTCGTGACTTGTGACGACGACCTGGTCGGTCACGCGCCGGATCGACACGCCGCCCGTCTCCTTGCCGACCCCCAGCGCCTCGATGGCCAGCAGCTTCCCACTGCAGGGCGGTTGAGGAATGTAGGAAGTGGCGGGCAACTCGGCTCCATAAAACCCCTTGATGATTCGCCGGATATCCTCGAGTTGGTCGAGCTTGCGAAAGAAGACTGCCTGGTGAACAATGCTGCCGCGGGTGCCTTCCTCCTTCATCACCGCCTGAACCGTCTGGAGGGCATCTCGGGCTTCATCCTCCAAGGATCCCGTCTGCCTCGGGACGGCGGCAGCAAACACGTGTCGCGCTTGGTTCAGTTCGACCACGCTGTAGCCGATGCCTTCGCAGGACTTCTTCTGAATCATGTGTTCCCTCACGGGTCGGACGCGGATTTCACGGGGAGGTGGGAGTGAACCGACACACGCAGGAATGGACTGAGGAATGGGGAAACCGTCCGTGGTTCCGCTCGCTCCGAGGTGGGATCGTCCGACTCCGCGTCACCAGCTTTGTGCTCTGCCGCTCCGGGATACCGTGTCCCGGCGGGGCGCAGACTGAAACGCGCAGCCGTTCTCTGTCTATGCCTAATCTAAACTCGCCCAAATGCCTGCGTCAACCATAGAGGGGGCGCAAGCCAGATTGTGGCAGGTTTTTCTTGTTTTCCGGCAGAACAGGCTGGTTAACCTGCCCGTCAAAGCTTCCCGGACTTACCCCATTGGCCTATGACGCTGGCAAAACCAGCCTCTCGGGGGTGTGTACAGAGAGACAGTATTCCATCCGAGCAGCAGAGCCCTTGAGAAACACAGGTGTACAGGCCTCGCAAGAAATGGGACGGCCCCTCGCATTGGCCGCACGAGGGGCCTCGATCCAATCCGCAGATTTTCGGCCCTAAGAACGTCCGGAAATCACTCGCCGACGTAGGGCAGCAAGGCCATGAAACGTGCCCGCTTGATCGCCAAGGTCACGGCATGCTGACTGACGGCCGTGCAGCCGCTCTTACGACGACCGATGATCTTGCCCTGCCGATTGGTGAGCTTCTTGAGCAAGTCCAAGTCCTTGTAGTCAACATACATAGGACGAGGTCGCTTTCCATCGACGAAGATCGGGTCCTTCTTCTTTCCGCGAGTCTTAGTGGTTGCCCGACGTCGACTAGGACGGCGAGTGCCGCGTACGCCACGACCTGGAGGTCCTGCCTTGGCCATAATCCTTGCTACCTGATTGCGAGTCCGAAAAACCTGTTGAATTCCCGGGCGGGTAGGCCGCCACCGGATCGGAAACCCTTGAGTTTACTAAACATCGGCGAGAATACAAGGCGTGGTGACTGTTTCGCCAATTCCTTGGGCTCAGCCACTCGCCGGCGGGCTGAAATGCCGGTAAACTGGGTGGAAAATCAGCCAGAACTACCACTCCGGAGGGATTCAAGATGCGATTCCGCCCCGCTCCCCTACTGGCAAGACTCGTGATCCTGACTTGGGCAGGCACGCTGTTGACGTCGGAGGCCGTCCGTGGCGAACCGGCGCCGAGAAACGTGGTGTTTGTGCTCAGCGACGATCACCGCTACGACTTCATGGGCTTCATGCCGGAATCGCCGGAATTCCTCGAAACCCCCGCGATGGACCGCATGGCCAGGGAGGGCGCCCATCTCGCGAATGCGTTTGTCAGCACCTCGCTCTGTTCGCCGAGTCGGGCATCCATCCTGACGGGGCAGTACATGCACCATCATCGCGTGGTCGACAACCAGCGCCCTGTCCCGGCAGGTACGACGTTCTTTCCCCAGTACCTGCAGCAAGCCGGATATGCCACGGCCTTTTTTGGGAAGTGGCACATGGGCCATGAGAACGATGATCCTCGTCCCGGCTTCGGGCACTGGGTGAGCTTTCCGGGCCAAGGAACCTACTTCGATCCGATGCTGAACATCAACGGAAAGAGAGAGCAGTTCAAAGGCTATACGACCGACATTCTCACGGATCAGGCCTTGCGCTGGCTCCGCGAACTCCGAGAACCGGCCAAACCGTTCTTCCTCTATCTTGGTTTCAAAGCCGTTCACTATCCGTTCCAACCGGCGCCGCGCCACGATCAGCGCTATGCCGACAAGCCGATTGTCTATCCGGAGACAATGGCCAACACAGAGCAGAATTATCAGACGCAACCCCGCTGGGTTCGAGAACGCCGCTACAGTATCCATGGAATCGATCACATGGAAACCGGGGCCTTTGATCAGGATCCCGTTCCGGATTTCGACGAACTCTATCGCAACTATGCAGAGACCGTGCATGGTTTGGACGAGAACCTCGGTCGCCTGCTGGCCTATCTGGACGAGAGCGGGCTGAGCCGAAACACGCTGGTGATCTATATGGGAGACAACGGTTTCGAGCTTGGCGAGCACGGTTTCTACGACAAGCGAGACGCCTTTGAGGAATCGATCCGTGTTCCCATGCTGGCCTACGCCCCCGGAATGATCCGGCCAGGCACCAAGGTGACCGAGATGGTCCAGAACATCGACGTGGCGGCCACCGTGATGGAGGCATGCGGGGTCCCGACGCCCAACGCCGCAAAGATGGACGGCCGGTCTTTTCTGCCGCTGTTGCAGGGCAGAACGGTCCCCTGGCGCGACCATCTCCTTTACGAGTATCACTGGGAGTGGAATTTTCCGGCAACACCTACCACGCTGGCAATCCGGACGGACCGTTACAAGTATGTCTTCTACCACGGGGTCTGGGACGACAACGGATTCTACGACCTGGAAACTGACCCGCTCGAACGTCATAACCTGATTCGTGTCCCCGCCTACCGCGATCAGATTGAGGCCATGCAGAAACAGTTATTCGACGAGTTGGAGGCGTCGGGGGGGTTGATCCTACCGATCCGCCCACCTGCGGGCGAACGGCTTGACCAGAGGAAGCTGCGCCGATAGACGCGCCGACGCCGATTTTGTCCGGGTTTGTTTTTGGAATCCGCGCGTTTATCGAGTATGATTTACCGTTGGCACTTCCCCATTGATTTTTGCCTCTGGGGGTAATCTCTATGGCATCCGCACTCACACCTAGGGAAAAGGAAGTCGTTCGTTTGGCCAGCCTCGGTTGCACGGTGCACGAATCTGCCAAGATTCTGGATTTGGCGCCGAGCACCGTCGACAATCACAAAGCCCGCGCCATGGCCAAGCTCGGCACGGACAAGGCGGCCCTGTTGACTCGCTTGGCAATCAAGCTCAAAGTCAGCAGCCTGGCCGACAAGCTGACCGCCGCGGAGAAACGTCGTAGCGGCCGCAAAGACGACGGCTGGAACTGACGCCGCTCGGAGCTGCCCTTCGTTTTTCCGCCTCCAGCCCGGCCCGCGAAACGCCCGGCTCGATAGCGAGGACTCTTGCCGTCAGGCCCGAAGGAATGCCGCGTCCCGAACTGAAGCTCCCCAGCCGGCACAACGCGTACTCCTGCACCGTTGCAGGGTCGCATTGTGTGCGGACCACTGGAACACCGAAGAGCCCGGCCTGACCTGGACGGGCTTGTCAACCGGCCCCTTTCACGATAACCTGAGGCTTAGCGGCGACCGTACCACCTTCCCTCGCACTTGCCGTGTCCCGGGAATGCGGTCGTCTGGCCTCGCGCCGCCGAGGCCCGGAGAGGTGGCAGAGTGGTCTAATGCGCGGGTTTGCTAAACCCGTGAGCCTGTAACTGGGCTCCGCAGGTTCGAATCCTGTCCTCTCCGTTCATGGTTTCTGCTGGTCTTGACGAGACCAGCAGGAGCCCGCATAAGCCCTTGCAACGCAAGGGCTTCTTCTGTTGAGGCCTACTGCGAGCTGCCATACTGGATCGCTGCACCTTGCCTTGTGCTAGGGTTGTCGCGCGATTTCGGTTGAGGTTGCGTAGCGATTCGGGACAGTTCATTCGACTGCCTTGGACCGTGGTTGTCGGACATGAGAGTCGGGAATATCCACGAACGCACGCTGGATGCTCCTCCCAAGAAGGTCGCGCCGTTGATTGACGGCCTGGCTTCCGCAAACGATCACCTTTGGCCCGTCGACCGATGGCCGGCGATGCAGTTGGATCTCCCGTTAGCCGTTGGCGCTACGGGCGGACATGGGCCGATTCGGTATTCCGTCGAATCGTACACGCCGGGGCACAGCATTCAATTTCGCTTTACGGAGCCGAAGGGGTTCGTCGGCGTCCACCGCTTTGAGATTGAGCCGACGGCTGACGGAAAGGCGACTCTTCGGCACGTCATTGAGATGCAGGCAGCCGGATTGGCCTGGCTTGCCTGGGCGATCGCCATACGCCCGCTGCACGACGCGCTGCTGGAGGATGCGTTGGACCGTGCCGAGTTCTTCGTCGGCAAGCAGTTGCCCAAGCGAGAGTGGTCAGCCTGGGTGAAGCTCGTCCGAGGGATTATGCGACGGCGAAGAAACCGGAACGCATAGCGATCGCTCAGGTTCTTCCTCGCAAGCGTACGAGCCCCACCGGATATGTGCCGGCCGTCCGGAATGACGAGAACATGGTCGTCGAGGGGACGAAGAGAGCAAGGTCAAGTGGGCGATACTGGACTTGAACCAGTGACCTCCGCAATGTGAGCCAAATTATGGACAGCTCACCCTAAGCCGCGTGAAACACCCGAAACCGTTGGCTTTCCCTCGTATTTTACAGGCCCAAACGGCAATTGCAAGCCTTCTCACGTTTTCTTGCCGCTTGGTGTGTTTTGCGGGTATCCAGACTGCCAAAAGGGTACAAAAGGGTACAAAAGGGTATGGCGCATAAAACCCCGCCGGATAGTGGCGCCCGCTCAGAATCAACGAGAATGCCCCTAGAATGCGTCGGGACGGCTGGACGGGTGCGAAGTCGTGTCGATCGTCGATCGCTTGCTACGCGAAGCGTCCGGGGGCCGTTCTCGGCAGCGCCGCACTTTGCGCCGCTCACAGCGCCGTGTCACGCGAGAACACGCCCAGCGCCAACTCCGAGACGATCGGGATGGCGCACGGCGCCGGATCGTGACCTACCATCGGCCGCGGGTATGACTTCAAGATCGCGGCGCACATATCGCGTATCTGCCTCTCGTCGGGATCTCGCCCATGTGGGATGCCGCTGTCGTCGACCAGAACCGGGCCGGTGTGGACCTCGTGAAATGCCGCATCGGCCAGGTAGGCCGCCTGCTCGTCCATCCGTGCACCTCGCGAAAGAGAATCGGCCGACGGTGGGACGGTGCCGAAAGCACAATGTACTCGGTACCCCGCCGGCCGATCTCGGAAAGCAATCAAAAGCCAATTAGATATCCCCTGGGTCCCCTCGGTCCCTTCGAACGGTTTCGTGCCTCGGCCGGGAACGCCCGGGACCAAGGCGAGATCCCTTTCGAATACCCCTGTGAAGGCCGGCCCGCTAGAAGAGCCTCCACGGATGAGATCCTGGAATGATCAGCCAGCCAACGTCAGCACCCGAACCCGGTCCGGCGGGATCACCAACATCAGCGCTCACCCGTTGTACCACGCCACGTCAGCCTGCTGCCAAAGTGGTCATCTCCGGCGGCGACGCCCGAAACTCAGTGCTTTTCACCATGATCCGCGATGCGCTGGCTCCCAAACCCATGGAAACGGGCGAAGTGCTGGGGATCGACACGGACGGCAAAGAGGCCTTGGCCTTTGCCTCGCTGGCTTGGGCGTTCGCCTGCGACATACCTGCCAATGTCCCGAGGCCACTGGCACGGCCCTCGGCTCCTATACGCCCGGTGCAACTCGACCGCCCGTGTGCCACTGCTCCGCAGGAGCAGTGAGGAACACAGCCCGGGCTACTGCTTGTCTGCCGACAGCGAACCAGGCACGTTGAAAACGTGCCGCACGTGAAGCCAATCATCTATTGGCCCGTTGCACGCGATCCCGCGATGTGATTGCCGGTCCGAGACGGTCATCTCACCAGCCTGGTCTCGCCGGCCGTGAGAACGACCACGCGTTCTATCAGTCGGGCGCCGTCCTGCACAACGATCCGATATTGGTATCCAAGGCCCTTCTGGAGCCCCACGCTGCTGTACGTCCTCTGTGTGCCTTGGCTGGTCGTCTTGCGACCGTTGATCCAAACCGCGGCCGTCTCGGAGACAATGAGAACGATCGTAGCCGTGCCCGTGTCTTGAACGGACCGGTTACTGCGAGAGTTCACTGGCGGCAGGGTTGGCTTGGCTTCCAGGGGTACCGGAGCGGCAGCAGGTGCCTCGGTGCTTGCCTCCGCGCTCGCGGCCGCTTCGATTGGTTGTGGGAAGACGACCGGGGAGGCCGGTGGGGCTGCATTGGCTGGGGGATAGGTTCGGGCATACGCGGGAACATAGGTTCGGGTGAGGGGCGGGGCATAGGCGGGAGCATAGAGTCCGTCGTATATGGGAGCATAGGCCGGCGTATAGATAGTCGGCTCCTGCGGCAACACGAGGGCGTCATAAGGGGTACGTCCGGCACGCAGTCCAGCCAAGGAGCCGCACTCACCACACGACGGCCCTACCAGCAAGACGGCTACCCCCATCAACCAAGCAGAGCGGCACACGAAACCCCTCCTCATTCTTGTGGCAAGAAAAGTGGCCTACCTGATTATACGCCGTGAATCCATGCTGGGCATCCGAACCGACCTGTCCGGGGGCCTGGTCGGTTCCGGAGGTTGTTGAACCAGTCAAAGAAACGTTTCATGAAAAGCTCACTCCGGCGCGGCACCGTCGCGAACCCTGCCAAACGCAGGACCGCCCGCGCCGACATAACCATAGCTGACGCCGTTATCATCCGGCGTAACCCAGAAGGCGTACAAGGAACCCTCAGCGACATGGAAGCGGAATTTGACCGGCTTGCCGGCCAGCTCGGCCAGGCCGGGCAGTTCGACACGCAGCTTCGTCTTGTCGCCGGACACAGGTTCCGAGGCGGTAAGAACATCCCCGTCCCTGTCGAGCACTTCCACGCGCAGCTCGCCGTTCAGATTCACGAAGAGATGCTCCCCGTTGAACTTCACCGGGCGCGTCGTCAGCTCTCCGGGGCCGTCCATGCTGGCAAAACCATCGCGACGCAGCATCGCCAGGCCGATACTGCCGCCGGAATACATGCCGCGTTGGCCGCTGGGGGCCAGGCCGCTGAAACCCGTGTAGGGAAAGACCAGTTGGTCCTCGAACACGACGAAGATACCGGCGGTGCTGTGCAGATACGCGCGATCCCACGAGCCTTCCGTGCGCGAGCCGACAATGAATCCACGCCGATCCGGCCGGTGCCAGTGAAAGCCGTCGCGGCTGAAGCCCAGTTCGAGATCGATCAGCTTGGGAAACTTGCCCTTGTCGCAGATCGCGTTGTTCGGGCCGCGGTGAATGGAGTGCATGCCCACCATGAGGCTCTCGTACGCGACCGCGTTGAGGCTGTAGAGCTGCGGCGCGTCGCCCGCGCCGGGATAGCGGTCCGGCGGCTCGGGGGCGTCGAGCTTGTCGGTGCTGGTCCAATAGACGGCTTGTTTCCAATTGGCGCCTTGCAGGAATTCGTCGCTTTCAAGGTAATACCGGCTACGACCGCGCGAGGTGCCTTTCTTGATGCTGAAGCACCACTTCCGGCGGAAAGGATTGAAAAAGAACGAGCAGTAGTCATCCGCGGCGATGCTCGTGGGCACGGTGTCGGACCAGATCCTGCCGTCGGAGACGTGCAGCGAGTGGCTGAAGCCCGGCGGACGATCCCCCGGCTCGACGTGCATCCAGCAGGTGAGGTACTTGATCCGCTCGGCGGGATTCTCTGTGTTCAGATCGAGCCACACGCAGTTGTCGGAGCCACCGGCGACGAGCTTCGGTCCGGTCCAGCGCAGGCCCTCGGCGAGAATCTGCCCGTGACGCGTCCACGTTTTCATGCCGGCGCTCGTGGCGAGCCAGAGCGGGCCGCGCCAGCCGGCGACGTAGAACATCTTGAAATGCTTTTCCGCCGGATCGTAAAACACACCGCCGTGGCCGGTGTAAACCGTGGCCTGCTGCCCCGCCTCACCCTGCGTGGACGGGCCGAGTTCGCGCTCCGTTTCGGCTTTGAAGACGGGATTGCCCTCGAATTTCGTTGCCTGGTGAAAGGTGCGCTTCAGCGAGGTCTTTTCGATGAGGAAATCGTCCACGAAGAGCTGCCGCCCCACGTCGATGGGGATCGTCCTCGGAAACCGCATCAGATAGGGCACCGGCATCGGCTCGGCCGAGTCGGGATCGCGAAACGGCGGCGGCCAGGGGAGCGGAAGCTCGATGCCGTTATAGAGCACTTCGGGCTTTGGGCCGATGGCCTTGTTGGCGAGCATCCGCAGCTTCGCATCGGCAGAAACGATCTTTCCCGCCAGCACGTCCGCCTCGCGGAACCTGGCCAGCAGGATTTCCGCGTCGCTGTGCCGGTTCCAGTCGTAGAGGATGTGGATGAGTCCGTCGGGCGCCTCGAAGCCGTCGGGGTACGACACCGCGGTGCGATCATCGAGCAGCAGGCCACCCTTCCACGTCTGGCCTTCGTCCTCCGAAAGCCACGCGCTCATGTGCGAGCGTTTCGACAATCGCTCCGTGGGCGAGCCGTTCTTCACCAGCAGGATGCGGCCGGATTTCAAGCGGCGCAGGAAGAAACGCGCGTTCACATTCTGCACCGTGGCGGCTTGCCGCGGCTTGCTCCACGTCGCGCCGCCGTCGCTGGAAAAGCTCTCGTGCGGCTGGCCCTTCGTGCGGGCGAGCATCCACAACCGGCCATCTCGCAATTCGACCATCATGTGCTCGTCGAACTCCCAGTCGGGGAATTGCAGGCTGCCCCGCTCCTTCCACGAGCGGCCCTCGTCGATGGAGGCGAACACGCGGGCGGTCTTCTTGTGCCAGTCGGACACCGGCAGCAGCCAGTCGCCCCTGTTGAGCACCGTCGGCTTGTTCAGCGTGCAGCCTTCGGCGAAGAACACCGGCTCCGTCCAAAAAGGCTCCGCTGCGTCCGGATTATCGCAGCGGATGAACCAGTTCGTGATCCGGCCCTGCGGATCGCCGAGCTGCTGGTCGAAGAACAGCCACAGGCGGCCGAGGGGATCGGTCCACAGATTGCCCACCAGGGCCCCGCTGAGCCGTTGATCCGTGGCAATCCTCGGGCCGACCGCGAGCCGCGGCTTCGACCACGACTGGCCGCCATCGTCGCTCGTGGCCAGCAGGAAATAACCGTCCACCTTGTCGCCCGTGCCGGTCCAGCAGCCCCAGAGGCGGCCCTTCGGGGTGCGGTCCATGCCGATGATCATCGCGCCGGGCCGGGCCTCGTCTTGAAACTCCGCACCCGGATCGGCGAGCACGACCGGCACTTCTGGATCGAACTTCTTCAACTCCGCGCCATGCGGGATGAGCAGCACCATTTTGCCAAACCGGAACCGCTCGCCCGCTTTCACGTCCTTGCGGTAAAGGCTGACGCGGTTGATCTCGCCGGGGAAAAGCTGCACTTCGGGCACGTCGACCTTGGTGAAGCCCGCCTCTTGCAGCGCAGTTTCCTGGCTGGCGGCCTTGGGGCGGATCGTCGGGGTCAGCGCAAACAGCGTGCCGGGCCTGGTGACCTGAGCGTGCAGCCTCTCGATGCTCGTGCACAGGAAGGGGAGTCCCCGCACCGCCTCGGGCATTTCGTCGATGACGTAGTTGCGGTCGGTGAAGAGCTTTGCACCGCGCTTCATCACGGCCGGTTCCTCAGGCGGCGGTGCGGGCCACTCGATGCGGGTCTGGCCGCTTTGCCGCTCGAACTGGCCCACGGTCTCCAGTCTGCCGAACATGATGCGTTCCTTGCGGCTCGCGTCCGTGTCCCCCTGCGTGACGCTGAGCCAGATGGCGCCTTCGTGCTCGTGGAAGGTGGGGTACTGAAAGGACTTCGGCGTCTCGAAGCGGTATTTGCGCCCCCAGATGAGGCCATCGCAGGAAACGTCCACGTTGAACACGCTGCGATGCACGCCGTGAAATTTTGTCACCTCCTGCCAGCCGAGGTAATAGACGCCGCCGAAGCGGTCGAAGGTGGGCTTCGAGTTTGCGCCGTTCGGCACGTTCGGCATCTCGCGGCCGGGGGTCCAGGATTTGCCGTCCCGGCTGGTGGTGAAATGGTAGTTGCCCTTGTCGTTGCGGCAGATGGCCATCCAGGTGCCGTCGGGCAGGCGGTTCACCGCCGACTCGCTGAACTGCTCGGTCTGCGGCTCGTTGTAGTGGCCGATCACCTCAAACGTCTCCAGGTCCTCATGCACCAGTGCCAGGGCATTCTGCTTGCCGCGGAAGTTGTTCAAAGCGACGTACAACCGGCCGTCGAACCGCTTGAAGGAGTCGAAGATGAAGAAGGAATGGTCGCTGGCCTTCTTCGTGAAGCCCTGCGTCGCCGCGTCCGCATGAAAATGCTGCGGTTGGAAATCAAACGTGCCTGCGGCGATCCTGAGCCGCGCCTTGTAGATTGTCGGCGCGAACTGGCCGCCTCGAAGATCAAAGTCGCGATACCACATCTGCGACTGCCGCTTGCCGGGATCTTCGCTGGTGAAGTAGCAGCGCAGCGTGTTGGCGTCCTTCTGGATGATGCGCGGCACGAAACAGGCGCCAACCGGCAGCGTTTCGTTTTCAAAGCGCTGCTCGCCCTTCGCGAAATCGATGATCTCTTCCGTCTTCAGCTCGTTCAGATTCACGATGGACATCGTGGCGTAGACGAACGGCCACGCGGCGCTCTCGCCGCCCTTGAGGTCGTTCACCTCGGCGACGATGTAGGCACGGTCGTCCACGCAGACGAACTCCGCATCGTGCGCCCCTTTTGCTCGCGTTGCGGAAGTGTTCACGAGGCGGCGCATCACAATGTCGCCCGCCAGCGCCGGGTCCCAAACGGGCGGCAGGAGACCGGACCCGTCGAATCCCTTTGCAGTGGGGTCCTGCCCGGTGCATTTGGCAAGGTCGATGGCGACCGGTTCGGCAGCGGACAGCGCGGAAAGTGATGCGGCAAAGAATGCGGCGATGCAGACGACAATGGATTTCACGGTTCAGGGCCTTCTGTCAGGCAGTGTGATCGAGGTGATTGCCATGCCCGGAGTTTAGCCGCCATGCGAAACCAGTTCCACAGCCGTCCGGAGAAAGTCAAACTCGACCATGCCGCCGGCCGTCTCGGAGTACCGGCCCGGATGCGGCACGCCAGCTCATGAACTTGCTTACCGCCGATTCCCTTCCTTCAACAGCGCCGCCAGCCGCATCTCCGTCCCTTCATGGACAATCGACGATAGCCGGCTGAAATCGTTGCCGATGATGCTGGTCTGGTCGTTGCCCGCCCCGTCCAGCGAAAAGAACGCCGTCTAGGCGGCACGCGGGCGGCAGCCGTGGGTGAAGAAGCCGACACGCCTCCCAACGCCCCACCACGCCATCTGACGCGATCTCTTTGTCGTGCACGAGTCTGAAGCCGACCAGGCGTCCGAAGCAATTCTCCGGGCATCTACGGTGATTCTAAGAGGGCCGGTGAGGTTGGAGCGGCTGGAGGTGGAGGTTTTGACTCCAAGGTCATTGTCAGGAATGTGATCCGCACCGGATGGTTTGCCGATGTTGCCGCTTCAAAAAAAGTGCCATTAAAAACTCGAATTCTGATTCCGACCGCCGCCGCCTGTGTCTGAATCGCCGCCAGCAGGCTGGCGTGGTCCATGGCCGCAGGGTCGCAGCCGCCAGGCAACTCTACACGCACGACAGGGTTCGCCACTTTTGCTCGGCTGAATGGCATCCGGCTATTGACCTTGCGCTAACCACGCCCGCGCCGGTAAAATGATGGGAGTCAGCTGGCCAGCAATCACGCGTTCTGGCTGACAAGCTATTTTTGGTGGGAGAAGCACCATGCAGGTGAGTCAACGAACGGCAAACATCATTTACTGGGCATTTCTCCTCTTCTGCCTGATTCTGATGCTGATCGGCAAGATTCAGGGGCCCTGAATCGCGTCCCGCCTTGAGACGCACGATCAGGCCTGGGCTGCGTGGAAGAGTTGTGCCGGCCCTCTTGCGGCATCAATTGTCAACTTGCTACCGACCGCCTGGCAGGGTAGCGGCCGAGGTGGCTTCATCGAGAATGCCAGCACGCCCGAACATGCCGAGCGCCGTACACCGCTTCGCCGTCGAGTGCGACCGAGTTTGGATACGCCCATACGTTCACGTCGTGCCGGAAGGGCGACCAGTCGCCACCCAGCATCGCGTATAGCCGTGGCGAGAGACTCCGACAACCGCACAATTCCGTCATTTCCTGATGCTCGACCCAAGGCCATGGCACTCTTTGTTGATCATGTTGCCGCACGCCGCGATGGAGATTCTACTGGCGGCCGATCACGCAAACAACCGGTTCCGGGCCGACCCCCACGGCCTGCAGACTCCTGCCAGGCGGTCGAAATCGAAACTGGCAGCCCTGGTGCCAAAAACTCCCCCCCGAAACAAGTCGCCAACCATGCGTTTCGTCAGGCAGAGTCGCCGCGTTGGTGATCGGCCCCGGCCAGCTTGACGGGCTCCCACGTCTGACGGAGAATCGGCCTGGCGCCGGCGGACGTGTCGAGATCGCTGCTCCACCTGGGGCTTCGGATGGTGGACGTGAAGCAGCAGGCTGCGAGGCTTGATTCCGGATCACCGGCCCAGGATGCTGGGCTTGGAGGGTCGTTTCTAATGGCACTCTCCAACTCATACGGCCAGCTGCGGTTCAGTAAACCTATCGGCAGCAACCGTCGGCCCTGAGCAGACACCTCGCTGAAGGGCCCAAGATGCGTTCGGTTGGCTTGGGCCCCCCCGCGAGGCCCCTGGCTGTGACGGAAGCGACTACGAGGCCGTCTGGTGAGCCTGAGAGGCCTTGGAGACGACCACCGTATCAGCGGGCGTCGCCGGCATGTGCCTGACGGCTCGCCAAGCACACGACGACGAATGCCGATACATCACCAGCCTCACGGCGAAAACCATCGTACGCTGCGCACTCTGGGCCCTACTCAATTTGACCCTTTTCGCCACGAGCGATCCGTTGGTGACAGTGTCGGCAGCTCGACCGGTGTTGCCCCTTTGAGCGATCGGAGCAAGTTGGCCTGATCGGCCTCCTCGTCGTAATCCATGGGCGTCGTCCACCGGTGGCCTGTTAATGTCTTACCGTCCATGGTGATTGAGATCTTGCCTCGATTGTTCATGCTCTCGGCCCCCTGATAATTACTCGCGGTGTTTTGTTGCCAATCCGATTTTTCCGGTTCACGCCTCGCCTGAGTGTGTGTGTGGGAGGGTGTTTGCGTGTGAGGTTCCGAGAGCCGGCCCGAGGTTCGCGGACCGCGTCGCTGCAATCACCTACCCAACCACGCGCATAGGAGCAGCAGACCGATCACCAGATAACGCACCAGGTTCTCAATAAGCTTAGACGCGTTCATGGCTATCAACCCCCAACGCTGCAGTACAAGTAGGAACGCCGATCTGCCCGGACGTCCCGGGATCATTCGGCGTGCTGAGCGACGGGGCTGCGGTACCCGCAGCCGATTCTTTGTACACCTGCAACTGTCCATGCTCGTCGTAGGTTGCCACTGCATCCTTGTGCCATCGATCCATGGCCGCGTACTCCACCTTGATCAGGACATCTGGCACGACTTCTTGCATCCCCTCGATCATCAAGCGGCGGATATTCTCTGCGTGGTTTGTAAGATTGGAGTCGACGGGCACCTCGATAAGCACCTCGTCGTGGATGAAGTTGACGATCCGGTAGCCGGCGCGCCAGAGTTTCCAGACGGCCAGCTTGGCGCCGTCGGCGGCGAGGCCCTGGAAGATCGTGTTATGGCGTGCCGTGTACGTGGCATTGGCTCGTAATCGGCCAGTAAGAGTGAACACTCCAGACCGATCCAGCTCTTGCACAACGGCCCTGCGCAACTCTGACGAGGCGCTTCGCTGATGCACTGCAGCACGATAGGCTGCCGGCACACGTGCAATCTGCCGTGCAACCGCCGACCAAAAATAGTCAAGTTCTTTCGGAGCGTAGGTGCGACCTTCCCCGGTCACAGGCGATCGCTCGCCCAGGACCTTGAGGCACATGAAGCCCAGGGTACTATCGGGTAAGTCCTCGCAACCATCACTCCGGCGGTGAAACAACATCCCTTGCCGGCCGGTGTGTTCGGCATATTGTGTCGGCGTCAATGCGAACGCTTCGGCTGCTTGCTCCCCGGGATTCGTGGCATCATCCAGAAACGCACGCATCTCCGGGAATGTACCCAGCCAGGTCTGTGAGAACTCTTCGACTTCGACGTCACTCAGAGCGAGCCCATAGTTGGCTTGGGAATACGCCTGTATGCTCTGGTCTCCCATCCCACCGGGCTTTCCAAAGTTGATTGCCTTGGCCTTCTGACGTTCGTTACGGGTGACTGTCTCTTCCGACTTACGCATGACCCGTGCCGCCACCATTCGATGCAGATCTTTTCCCTCGTTGATCGCCTTGGCCATCGCGGATGGTGCGTTGAACTGCCTCTGCACTGCCTGAGCCAGGGTTGCGAGTTCGACGGTGCTGTAATCGGCAGCAATGAAGACGTTCCCGGGCGATGGAATGAAGCAGGATCGGACTCGGTCGTCGCGAGGAAGGTTCTGTGCGTTCAGTTCGCCGCGCGATGAGGTGCGGCCGGTTACTTTGATTGGATCGAACGACGGATGGATCACACCGCGGCACATTTTTTCGAGGTAGGTCGATCGCAGTTTTGTCACGGCTCGATACTGCTGGAGAGCGATCACGAACTCGTGGGAGTCGATAGCTGCCAGATCTTCTACCGATACGCCAATCTTGCCGGTTGCGGTTCGCCGACCGTGGCGTCATTGACCGGACGGACCGGGGGACGTTCCGGCGCCGCTGTGCGGCCTTTGGAGAGCCCTCGGACCGTGGAGAGCGCGTGCGAAGTGCCGCGCGGTACCAGTTCCTCCGACTCGCCCCAACGGAAGATACGCTTAATGCCGCCGATCCGGGCGTTGACGCCCACGCGACTGTACCCTTCGCCCACGAGGGAGGACTGAATCATCTTCAGCCGCTTCGGGCCGAATTCGTCGACGGGGAGCTTACCGAAGTGATCGACCAGGATCTTGACGTGCTGCTTCACGTGGCCCAACTGCGTGGTGGGCTGGCCGTCCTTCCGGTACCAGCCATCGGCAAACCGGAGAAACGCGGCGCACAACTGGACGATGGTAATCCATCCGACCTTCGGGGCCTCGGGCTCGGGGTCCGATGCCGCGGGTTCCAGGTTGACCAGATCGGACAGAAACCGCGCATAGTTGGCGCTGGCCTCTTTCAATCCGTACTCGCCCAGGTAGATACGCTGGTACTGCCAGGTGACGTAGGCTTGTCCGCTGGCCTTGTGGCGTGAGAGCTTCGGCGGTCGTTTGAGCTTGGGCATGGGAAGTGCTCCTTTCAGCCAAAAGGGTATGACTGTACCCTTTTTCTTCAGCTTCGGGCTGCACTTCCGACCGTCGGAAGGTAATCTAAATCCAGATTTCAGCGTGACTTAGGACAAGTGGGCGATACGGGACTTGAACCTGTGACCTCCGCAATGTGAGTGCGGCGCTCTAACCAACTGAGCTAATCGCCCGCGACAATTCGTGTTTCCCGCAATTTGCGGCAAGCGGCCTAAGCTGTCGGTTCGCCGGCAGGCGGTTCGAACTTAGGTGCCGTCGCCTCCTCGTAGTCATCGGCCGTGGCCGTGCTGCGACTTGAAGATGTGGTCGTCGCGGTCGAGGTGACCGAGTGGATCTCGTCTTCGATCCCCTGCACGCCCTTCTTGAACTCCATGATCCCCTTGCCAAGGGAACGCCCGACTTCAGGCAACCGCTTTCCGAACAACAGAACACCGATCCCGAGGATGATGATCATCTCCATCGGACCGGGCATACCGATGAACGCAAACGGGGTCAACACGTGATTCACCTCAAAAAGAGCTATGCCGTGAGCGGCCAATTCTACCACGCGAGCCTAATACTGGAAAGGGCTGCGGAGAAACCCAACCAAAACGCAGCCACCGCTAATCCTTGTCTTCCTTGGAGTTGGACGCCTTGTCCACCTCGTCTTCGATCCCCTGAACACCCTTCTTGAATTCGACGATCCCTCGCCCCAGTGAACGCATCGTACTGGGCAATCGGTTGCCGAAGAGCAACAGGACGATAATCCCGATGATGAGCATTTCCATCGGGCCGGGCATTCCGAAAAACACAGCCAACGGGGACAACATGATCCGGATCCTTCGTAGCTAAGGGGGCTCGACCTGGAACTTGCTGCCGGCATGCATCGTACGGCAGCCAATCTTCAGTCCGCGGGGTCAAAATCCCCCGGAAAGTCGCAGGAGGGGAGAGCTTGGGCGGGTAACCTCTTATCCCTTCAATTCTACTGAGGACCCAAGGCATGTCAAACAAGCCATACCTCTGCAGGGGTGCTTTCGGCGAATTCACCCGAGAGCTGCAAGTAACCACCAGCAAAGCGTTTGCGTCTCACGCTCTGTTGTGAGAGAAGGGTCAGACGGTTTTGTGCCGCGTGGCGGTTGGCCATTTTCTTCGATCGTGACGATCCCGAGAAGCGTGGCTCGGCTCGCCAGCGTCGAGTACCCCGGTGGTTGTTGTGGTCGGCTCAGAAGAGCCAACTCACGTCTTGCGCGGCAACTCCGATAACGCAACTTCAGAAGTCGCGTTCTGGGTCGGGGTGGACTCTGTGTCTTCGCTTGCGCTTCGGATAGGTGCAGACTGTGAAATGAGTCCGTCCCTGATGCCGGCTAGCGTAAGATGCGGCCGGTTGCGGCCGCCTCGACATAGAGGGGCATAAAGCGATAGTAGACTTCCAGGCAAAGCGTCGCCAGGGCCGTCGTGTAGACACGACCTCCATAGCCCCCCCAGACCGTATTCGGGTCCCAACTGCCCGCCAGAGTGCCGGAGTTCCGTTGTCTCGCCAACAGTTCTCGTTGCAAGGCGGCATTCCATCGGTCCCAGGCGTCGTTCTGCATCTGGTAGAGGCCAAGTGTCGCGTAGTACCAGTAGTAGAAGTTGGCGTCTCCTTCGCCGGGCAGTTCACCGAGGAGGTATTGGGAGGCTTCATCGCCCGCAAGTTGGGAAGGAGGGATTCCCAGGAAGTGGCGGCAGGCCAGGGCTTCGGCCGTCATCGGTCGGCTGGGTCCCTCGACGGGCCGATAGGCGGCGAGGCCCCCGAAGCGGCCCGAGGAGACGCTCTCCAAGTAGCGGATCGCGCCTTGCCGCGTGTGGGCGGGCATGGGAATTCCCGCCAGGTCGGCGCTCTTCAAAACCATGAGTTGCCAACCCAACTGGCTCGTGTCGCCCTCGTCGCCCGGATTGTATCGCCAGCCGCCGGTTGTCGGATTCTGGGCAGTGACCGTGTACATGACTGCGCGGCGGACGGCGCCTTCGAACCGTCGATCGCCGCTCATGCCGTAGGCCTCGCTCAGGGCAATCGTGGCCATGGCGTGACAGTACATGAAGGCGTAGGTGCTCGCCCGCCCGCCCAGGTTTCCGTCGGAAGCTTGCGAACGGAGCAGAAACTCCAGGCCGCGCTGCACGTTCTCGCGATAGAGCCCTTCCTCATGGGTGTGTCCGGAAGCGAGGAAGGCGAGCAGGGCCAACCCGGAGATACCTGTCTCGGCCTTTGCCCCGGCTCCAAAGCGGTCGCGGCCGAGAACGCGTTGTTCCTTCCCGCCTTCGTGACGAGCAGGGTCCCAGCGGCCATCGCGATCCTGATTCTCGGCAAGCCATTTGAGGGCCGTGCGAACGGCGGCTTCCGATTCGTTCGTCGCACCGTAGCGCAGGGCGATCTCGGATCGGTTCGGCGCCACTCGCAGTTGGTAGACGCGAGGTACATCCTCGGTCTTCTGCGGAAGCCGAGCCTGGCCGAGAACCGGCGGCCCGATCGTATCGCTGCCACGATCCAGCGGAGCGACATCGACCAAATTGGACATCGCCACCGATGTCATGTTGGCAAGCGAAGCGGCGGGAGGGGGCGCCGCAGACGTCAGCGACGAAGGCTGCATCTCCCCCGTACCCGAATCTGATCCCGACACCGGCGACTCGTTCAGTTCCGCCGGCCGGTTCCGGCCGGTCAGGGCCGCGTCTTCGGGGCCGGCGAGGACACGGTTCGGCTCGACCGTCACGGGCACGTCGCTCAGCCGCGGCATCGGCATGTGTTGCCGTAGCAGCGAGGCGGCGATTTCGTCGGCAACGTTGCGTCTGGCCGATCGGTTGCCCTCGTCGCTGGCAGCGACCTCGATTCGTTCGGACTTCACGTCCGGAACGTGGCCGTCGGGGACATCTCGCCGTTCGGGTTTTGGGGCATCGATCGGCGTCGCATCCTCGGCAGAAGCAGACTCACGCTCCACGCTGGCGCCCGGCGAATTCGGTTCGGGCTGAACGGGCCCCAGCATGGCAACCCGCTGTGCCGGTGAGATCGGCACGGTGCCCAATTCTTCCGCCTGACTGGGCCGAGCCGATTCGTTCTCGTCGGCCAAATCGGCCCGTTCCACTTCGAGAGGTTCCGGGGCGGTGGGCGAATCGTGGTGGTGGCTGGCCCAGGGACTAGGAACCGGGGCCCCAGGCTCTTCCACAGGCGTCTCCCAAGGGTTCCCGTCATCCAGGGCGACATTCATGACCGGCGCCGGGTCGCGTACCGGAATGCCGGAGACAATCTTGACCGTCGTGGCGTAACCCATGAGGAGCACATGAGCAAGAAGCGAGAGAACGAAGCACTTGCGCAGCGGTCGTTCCTGCCCCCACCGGGTCCGCGACAGGACAAACAGGGTGACGGAAAGGACGGCCAGTCCAATCCACAGCGCGATCACGGCCCTGTCGAGCTGGGCAAGGTGATTGGCGAGTTGTTCGAGGTGGAACCGTCCCATTGTCTATTTTCTCACAGCCTGGGGACGAACCGAGATGCCGAGTTCCCGCACGTCGGCTTGACGACAAGCGCTCAGCACTTCGGCAACTCGCTGGAACTTCCCTTCGGCATCGCCTCGTACCAGCACGCCCAGGTCGCTGTACTGACTGCGAGCCGCGGCAAGCTGCCGGGTGAGTTCTTCCAGGTCGGTCACCGGGGTGCGATCGAGCATGATCTGGCCGTCGGCATACACGTTGACGACGCGAGGCTCGGGAGCGGGAGTGAGCGCCTCGACGTTGGACACCTCGGGCACGCGTAGCCCGATCTTTCGCTCGAGTTCCGAGAACTTCGTGCCCACCATGAAGAAGATGATCAACAGAAAGACGATATCGATCATCGGCGTCAAGTTGAGCGTCGGTTGTTCATCCAAGTGGGTTTTCAGTGGCATGGCTCGTCACGCGACCTCCTTCTTCTTGGCGCCGCGACCGGACTTCGAGGAACTCTGCTTGGCTACATGTTCGATTTCCTCGGCCGAAATCACATTCACCAGTTGCTGTGCCAGGGCGTCGATGTCGATGATCAACCGATCGACCCGGCTCACGAAGTACATGTAGAAGATCAACGCCGGAATAGCGATCGAGAGGCCGGCCGCGGTGGTCAACAGCGCTTGGCCAATGCCGCTGGCGAGCAACTCGGGGCGCCCCATGGCGTCGCTCGTGGCGATGGCATTGAACGCTCGAATCATGCCGACGACCGTTCCCAGAAGCCCCAGGAGCGGGCTGATCGTGGCGATTCCGTTGAAGATTCGCAGGTAGCGTCGCAGCCCGTTGGTGGCCCGTTCGCCGCTGTCGATGATTCCTTGTTCGACCTCAACGCCCGGCCGCCCCCATTTTCGGACGGCTCCGGCGAACACCGTGGCGACCGGGGAACCGTTTTCCTCGCACAGGACCAGGGCACTGTCGCGATCGAGTTCGCCTTCGCGTATCTGTTCGAGAAACCGGCGCACAAAGGGTTTTGGAATGATCCTGCCGCGGCGCAAGCTGATGGTTCGCTCGAAAATCAGCGCCATCAGCAGCAGCGAACAAACTCCCAGGGGAATCATCAGAACGCCGCCGTCCTGGATGATGTCCCAAAGGTCACGTGTGGGAATCGGATCTTCGCTGGACATGGGGGCCGCATGCTGTCCGGGCGGGAGTGCGGCGGCAGCACCGGTGTCGGCCTGCACGTTGCCGGCAGACATCGTCGCTAGAGTAAGGACCCAGACGGCAATAAACGTCCCAAGCGAATTCCGGTGATTGAACGGTTCGTTTCTCATGGCATATTCGATCCTGATTCAGAGGATTCTTGCGTTCCGGATGAACGTTGGTCGGCCTCGGCTCCCAGTTGCAGCGCCGCCTGACCGGCAGCTTCTGTTTTCGGGTAGTTCTTCAGCACTTGCCGATAGAGATCCAGCGCGGCTGCGGAATTGCCCTGCAGTTGCCGGCACTTGCCGGCTTGCAGCAGCGCCGCGGCCTGAAGTTCCGGATAGGCGTAGAGGATCTCGACCTGCATATAGGCGCGAAAGGCTTCGGCATAATCGCGCTGATGAAAGTAGGTCTCGGCAATCATCAACTGGGCCTTGGCTGCCGTCTCGGTGTGCTCTCCGGCTGGGTCCTGGATCGCTTTCTCATAGGCCTGTCGGGCCTCGGCAAACAGCGCTCGTGCGGCCAGGCACCGTCCGCGGATGTAGTCCAGTTCGTATTGCTGCGTGAATCCCGGATGCCGTTCGGCAAACGGTTCGGCAATGGCCGCGGCGTCTTCCCAACGCCCCGCCTCGGCGTAGAGCTGTGCGAGCCGCATCTGGGCCGTTGCACGGAGGGGCTCGGGCACGTCGGACGTTTCCCCCAGAAACCGTTCGAATCGCGGCGCCGCGTCGGCATCGCCGGCCTGGAACGCCGCCTCGCATGCCGCAACGGCGGCGGTCGGCCGCAGATCGCTGTCGGGGCACTCGCTGACGACCTGTTCGAATCTCTGTCTCGCCTGCTGCCAATGGTGATCGGCAAAGGCGATCTGGCCTGCCAGATAGAGGGCGCGATCGCGAACAGAGGCTTTGTCGCCGTCTTTCAGCAACTCATTGAGGATTGCCGCTGCTTCCGCTCGCCGTCCCGAGTCGAAATCGTGTTGGGCAACGGCCAGAATCGCGTGGGCCCGATAGGGACTGTTCTGGTACTCGTCGACGATTTTGCGGAACAAGGCCGCGGCTTCATCGCTCTTCCCCTCTTCCTGGTGAATCCAGGCAAGGTTGTAAAGCGCGCCCGCCCGCCGGTTGTGGGGCGGGCTGAGATCGAGGATTGTCTGGTACAGCCTAGCCGCCTGGTCCGGACGCCCGAGCCGTTCATCCAGTTGCGCGGCCTCCCATAGGGCATCCCGAGCGTAGGCCGACTCGCCATGATTCCGGATCACCTGCTCGAACGCTTGCCGAGCCGGCTCAAGTTGTCCCAATTCCCGGAGCACGCGCCCGCGAAGGAACAGGGCTTCGGCGGGCACTTCCGAATCGGCCCGGCCGTCGAGCAATCTGGCCAGGGTGGCTTCAGCGGAGGCGTCGTCGGAGCGATCGTGCTGGACCCAGGCCAGGCCGACCATCGCACGACGTTTTCGGGCTTCTTCCGCGTCGCTGTCGATCAGTTCTCGATACAGTGATTCCGCACGGTCGTATTGCTTCGCGTCCAGCGCCGCGGCGGCGATCTGTTCGGCCGTATCCCAATGCAACGACGTCGATTCCGCACCTTTGGCGAACGTTTCCTCGTACAGTCGCTGCGATTCTTCTCCTCGCCCCAATCGGGCGTGGCAAACCGCCAGAAGAGCCAGGGCTTGACGCCGATCGGCCTCGGCCTCGAATTCGGATAGATGCTCTGAAAGCCCGCTCTGGGCCTCGTCGTACCGCTTCATAGCGACAAGCAACGACCCTTCGACCAGCCGTGCGTCGCTCGCCAGTTTCCCGGTTGGATCCTCAAGAGCCGGTTGAAGGGCGCGCAAGGCGGCGTCAAAGCGGCGTTGCCCTTGATAAGTCAGAGCGAGCAGATAGGCGTCTTCGGCAGAACTGTCTCCGTCGCGATTCACCTTCGCCAGTTCACGAAGGGTCCGCTCGGCGGCCTCGAAGTCCTGCTGTTCCAACTGGGTCCGCACCAGCAATCGCAGCAGATCGCACGTCGCCGGATTCTCGCGACGATCGCCCAGGAATCGTTCGGCGTCGGTCCGAGCCCTGGCGTAATCCTTCAACCGCAACGAAGTCTGGACGGCGGCGCGGCGAGCGTCGTCCAGCCACTGGTCGCCCTTCCGAGCAGATGCGACGGCGTGGTCCAGGGAGTCTCGTGCTTCGGTTAGGTTTCCGGCCGCAAGTTGGGCATCGCCCGCGTGAAAGAGGATAGCCGTCTTGGTCACGTCGCCCGCAGATCGAGCGGCACCACTGGTCTTCTCTTCTTCTTCGAGTTTCTCCGCTGCCGCAACGAACATCTTTTTCGCCCCCTGCCAGTCCTTTTCGGCCTTCCGGCAGAGCCCGAGCCAATACCGGGCCTGGACGGCGACAACCGGGTTGTCGACAAGGCGTGCGAACGTCTGGGCGGCGTCCTGAAGCCGATCGAGCTTCATCAGCGTCCACCCTTTGCCGAGTCCGGCGCTGGCTACCCAGGGATTGGAGGCGGGAACAGAATCCAGTTCCATGAAGGTTTCGAGGGCAGATGCGTAGTTGCGTTCGGCGTACTGCAGAGATCCCAGTCGATATCTGGCTTCGATCGCTACGGGGCTGTTCGGCTTGGCTGCCAATGCAAGAAAGTAGCGTTCGGCTTCTTCGGGCTTCTTCAGCGCTTCGAGGGCTCGGGCGAGCCCCAAACGCGACTGGTCTTGCGAGATCCTGTCGGGAAATCGATCGACAGCCTGGCGAAACAGGACCTCGGCCTGGTCCGGCTTGCCCTCACGCAGGGCAATCTGGCCACGGTAGTTCAGGACCAGCCCGTTGAGCCGGTCGTCGGGGAAGGCCTCGGAGAAGCCCGCAAGCTGTCCGCCGGCAGTCGGCAGATCCCCAAAGAAGCCGCATTCGGCCAGGCGAAATAGAGCCTGTTTGCGAAAGGCACCGTCCGGTTGAGCATTCAGGTAGGTCTCGAATCGAGGAACGGCCTCCTGATAGCGCCGTTGTTGGACGAGGGCCTCCCCGAGATAGAACTGGGCTTGCGCCGCCTCAAGGTGATTCGGGTGGTTCTGCAGGAAGTCTTCCAGTTCTTCCGCGGCCGCATCCCACTGGGCTCGAGCGTACAGTCCCCTGGCAACCTGGTACTGGCGGCTCCCGTCGTCGGCAACGACCGGGCCTGAGCGAGAGGTGACCAGAATCACGATCACCAGAACAGTTGCTGGAATCTGCGGGAGTCTCATGGCTCAACTCAAAACACAACCGGCAGCATCGCGACTGGTCGAACGATGCTGCCGGACGGAAAGTCGTGTGCGAGGAGAACCGGCCCAGCCATGCCGCGGGCAGTGGGTTCTTCGGGACCGCTGTTCTTCAACGAGACCGAACAGGCGGCCGCATCCTCGGTCAATAATTGCTGGTCAGCCCACCGTCGACATTGCCGACGACATGCAGGTGGTTGTGGTCGATGTAGACGACTTCCTGGGCATCTTCGTTCTTGGTCGTATAAGGAATCGGCCATCCCACGCGGGTCACTTCTTCGAAGTAGATCGTGCACTTGTAGTGGGCATGGTGCTGCTGGGCTGGGCCGATCAATGGATACACGCGAGGCGGATCGATGTAGTCGGCGATCGGCTCAATCACCATTCGCACGTTGTTTCGTTGAGTCTCGTGCAGGAAAGGCAGGCCTCCCTCGACGGGGCGCGCTTTCTCCAGGGCGCACATGACTTCATCCTCGCTCGGCGGATCGAGCGCCACCACCGGCCCGCCTTCCGTGATCGGACCGAGAATCGGAACCATGTCGTACCGCTCGTGCTCCCAGGCCTTGTCTTCCAGATCGTCCTGGAAGAAGGGGCTCAACGGAACGGGATAGAGCAGCAACGAGTTGCGAACGTTCGGGCCGTAGGTCGTGCAGCCGCTGGATCCGACCAGCGTCATGAGAGCCACCACGATTGCAGCAAGCGGTGCGGTTTTGCGGTACATCGATGTCACCTCGACGACTTTGTGCATGGATCGACTGGAGGACACGACGCCGCCAATCGACTGGAAAAGTTCTCCCCGGTGACGCGAGACGGCCTACAGACCGCAAGCCCTCTTCGCGACTACCACTAGTTATCGTGTCAAACTATGCCAAACTTGCGGGTTTTTCCGTTCGTAGCAGTCAAATGGTAAAAAGCGACGGAAGGGCAGTTGTCGGACGGAGAATCGCTCAAAATACCAGAACTGCCCTTTCCACTCGAATACCCCATCCTGCCTGAGTGTTCACACGAAAAAACCCTCGCACAGCTTTCCGCCGTGCGAGGGCTTTCGTCGCTACCAGAAGGTGTTCGGTTTACTTGTGGGGTCGGAACAGACCCGAGAACGGACCGCGGGCACAGCCGTCGTCGAAGTCCAGATTCCACCACCCGTCATGCCACTGCAGGGTAACCTTCCGCCATCCGAGGGGGACCTGCGGATAGGGATAGAAGGGGCCCATGTAAGGCCAGCACATCGGCGAGTACTGCCTGGGGTAGGTGACGGCGGCATAGTTCGGATGAGCGGCATAACTGGGCCAAGCGTAGTTGGGCATGCTCGGCTGATCGTAACGAGCCGGGACCGCACCGCTGCCGAGTGGGGCCACGTATTGCTGTTCGGGCATGGCCGCTTCGTTCTGGATGTAGCCTACCGGAACGGGTTGGCCCATCGGTTCGGCTTGAGCAAGAAGGTTGCTGATCGGAGCGGGCGGAGCCTGAAATTCGGTCAGAGCCGACGGCGTGTTCACATTGGCTTCGGCGGCGACGGGCAGAGCCGGCGAGGCTTCGAAGGTCGACGCAACCGGCGAGGCCTGTTGCAGTCGCTGGGCCGCCTTTTCAGCGAGTTGGCTGGAAGCCGTGCGCTGGAAAGTGGCCGTTTGCTTGGCCGGACGGCGTTCCGGAGCCGTGGCACTGTTCACCTGACGCAAGGGCGTTCCCAGCAGGTTCGAAACCGAGAGTTTCTTCTGGGAAGCCGATTCCTGGCTTGCCCCGGCGGCCTGAACGCTCGGGTCGACCGTCAGGTTATTGACAACGCGTTCCACGCCCTCGGTCTGGAAGGCCACGCGGAGCGCCGCGTTCATCTGCTCGTGGCTGGCTACGCGTCCGCGAAGCCAAGCCGTGCCTTCCTGGAACTTCACACCAACCTTGTAGCCTTGCAGTTGACCGCTCTGCCGAAGATTCGCGGCCACCTGTTCGGCAACCTCTTGGTTGCCTGCCATGGCCAGTGTCGGCAGCACCAGAACTGCGGCCGCAACTGTGAGTACGTAAGACAAACGTCGCATGCCATCCCTCCTTCTTTCAGCGACTTCGTGGCCCTCGTCGGGCGGCGTATGCATCTACGCCTGAAACTTGAAGCGGCTTCTTGCTTCCCCCCGGAACCACGCGACTCAGAGGCCCCGTTTGCGGTTCTGGCCTCCGGAGTGAGTTGTTTTGTCGGTCGGATTTCCGGACTGTCAAAAACGTACCAAAGGACGGGGCGGCCGGACTGCACTCGCGCGATTTGTCATCGCTTCACTCGTCCGATCCGTGTCGTCCCCCCTGCGGAACCTCCACATGGGAGATTGCCGTCTGAATATAGATTTCGGCTGCGGATTGTGCGGACCGGAAGCTTTTTTCCAATTTTGCCGGTGTTCCCGATCGTAGCGAACCTGACAATCCTGACGACACCAACAATAAGTCTCTACTGAATAATGAGTTACAATCAAGACCCGCAACCTGCCGTGCCTTTGGCCATTTCCCGCAGCACAGTCGATCAGGGGGGGTAATGCAGGAAGTGCGCCGGCAACAAGCCCCTCTTTCGACGGAAAAAGGCACAGGCACAGCCCGTTCCCAAAGCTGTGCCTGTGCCTTGCATCTGGATCGCAGTACCTGCGAACCTCACCGAATCAGTCTGCGGAGTTCCGTATCCAACTCCGCCACGTGAACGTTGCGGTTGACGACCCGTCCGTCCTGGTCGATGAGAATCATCGTCGGCAGCGTGTGGATCCCCAGTTCGTTTGCCGGCCGGCTGTCGAGACCGCCCTCCTCGTGGATCTGCTGCCAGGGCAACGGGTTCTGCCCCAGGTACGACTTCATTTCCTGAGACGAGCTGTCCAGATTCACGCCGAGGACCTGGAAGCCTTTCTTGCCGTAGCGGATCGCCAAATCCTTAAGCACGGTCATGTCGGCCTTGCACGGTTCGCACCAACTGGCCCAGTACTGAATCACGACCACGCTGCCGCGATATCCGCTCAAGTCAACCGTCTTGCCGTCGGTTGCTTTGCCGTTGAACTTGATCACGTTGCCCACCGACTCGAGTCGCATTTTGGCGCCCGCTGCTTTGCGGGCTTGCGATGCCTGGGAGAAATCTGCCACGATCCGGTCGTACCACTCCTTGGCCTGGTCTTCATCGCCGGCAAACTCGTGCGCCATGGCAAGCTGGAGCATGGCTTCCGCCGTGTCCGGGCATTCCGGGTAGGCCTTGGCAAACTCCTCCAGATTCTTCAGCCATTGTTCGTGGATCGTCCCGAAATCAGTTGGACCGGCATTCTGCATCTTCAGCCCATACTCAGCGCTCATCTTGCGAAACGCCACATAGGCCTCGAGGTTCTTCTCGCCGGTCTTCTTCAGGGATGCCAGCAGTGCGTCGAGGCGCTGGACGCCTGCGTCGTATTCGCCCTGCTGCACGGCCGCACTCACCGTGTCGGCCAACTGCGAGACCCACATCGCCTTGTCCTCGGCGGTGGTCGACATTCCCACGATTCTCTCGAGCAGTGTCGCGCGAGCCTCATGGAACTTCGCCCGGGCGCCGGGGTCGGTCGTCGAAGCCGATCTTGCGTCCAACTCCTGCAACTCGCTCATGGCCGTCTGCAAAGCGTCGCTCGGCGCGGTGGCAGGCATATCCGGCTGGCGGATCGTCGGCGGCTTGTTGAAGAACTCACCCGATGCGGCAAGCTCTTCCTGGCCGTTCTCTGCCACGGACGGAAGTTGGATGGCTCGCCAGGCGTCGCCCACTCGGATCAGAGTGCCGATTTGAACCTGCCCGTGCTTGCCGTCCGTTTCGGTAATGGCAACCACGTTCTCGTAGACCTGCAGATCCTTCTTGGAGCCCGCAGTGCCTGCCGGGACAATCCCAGGGCGACTCGCGCTGAACTGCATCCATTTCGTTGGAGTCGTCATGACCTTCTGCCGTTGGGCCAGTTCCGAGAACTGCTTTTCCAGGTCGGCGATCTTCGCCTGAATCGCGTTTTCCTTTTCGGCCCCCAGCCCCAGGGTGCCGAGTTCGGCAGGCGTCAGCGCGACTCGGGCAAACCGGCTCGGATCGCGTGTGGCCAGGGCGGCCACAATTTCGGCCGTCACCTCTTCCGCAGAGATCACCTTCCAGGCGTCGGTCTTTCCATCTTCATCCCGATCGATGCCCCAACGGCTCCCCGCCCCATGGAACCAGCGATACTGATCGGCGCGGTTATTGCCGTCGCTGTCGACGTCGCGGTACACTTCCAGCCCGTCTTTGTAATAGCGCCACTGGTCCACCACGCCGTTGCCGTCGGCATCGACGAACGAGCGAAGGACGATTCCGTCGGGCGATTCGACCAGCACGGCCGTAACGCCGTCGATCTTCTTGGCAAAGATCTTGCAGTTGGCGGCTTCGTCTGCCGTCGGACGGTCGATGTCGACGTCGCGGTGAATCGGGAGGTACTGTTTGAGTGCCTGATCGGCCGACGGCAGTTCTGCCGCCGCTGCGAAGCCGAGGGGAAGAGTTGCTGCAAGTGCCAGAATTGCCACGCCTCTCATTGACGAAACTCCTGTCGACTGTCCTTCTGGTATCGTTGACTTATCCCTTTTTCGACCGGAGCAGGCCACAACATGATCCGATTACGGAGATTCTTCCGATTAGGCAAAGTATGCGGCCCGAAATCCCCCTCCGATGGTGGGCCACCTGCTGCGTGAGCCTGCGGTTATGAGGGCTGAGTCCAGATTTGGCAAGGCCAAGTCACACGGTTGCCGATGAACCCCAATCTCCGGCCCGGTGTCTGTATCGCAGGTCCATGCCGGCGAGCGTCAGCCCCCCTTTACACCGAGTGACCGTAAGATATGCTTACAGAAAGCAAACGGCGGAGGTCCTCCCCCGCCGGGGGCGCATAGCTCAGTTGGTTAGAGCGCAGCCCTGATAAGGCTGAGGTCCCAAGTTCGAGTCTTGGTGCGCCCACTAGTTCTAAGTGCAAGCCGAATCGAGTCTTACGATACCTGCCGACGGTCGGTAGTGCGGCTTCGGAAAGCAAAAAACCGGGTCAATGTGACCCACTTTTGCCCGGAGTCCCCCCGAAATGGTTAGGAAAGTAAAGAACCCGGTTCCCAATCTCAAGCTGCACAAAGCCTCCGGCAGAGCCTACGTCCATCATGCCGGCAAGCGCATCTACTTCGGCAAATGGAGCAAGGCCACAACCACCGAGGCCTACAACCGTTGGGCCGCTGATCTGCTTTCCGGCGGCAAGCCGCTGGCTTCCGATCTGGTCGAAGAGGATCGCTCCAAGCTGGCCGTCTTCGAGTTGGGCGCGGCCTACCTCGAATGGGCCGCGGGGCACTACTGCCCGAAGCCGGGACAGAGAGTAACCCACGTCGACAAGATCCAGCGGTACCTGAAGGCCTTGCTCCAATGCCACCGATCGGTCCTCGTGGAAAAGTTTGGCCCCGTGGCCCTGCGCCGGATTCAGGACCGCCTGGTGGCTGAGGGGTACAGCCGGCAAGGCGTCAATGATCTGGTCAAGGGAATCCGGGGTTGCTTCAAGTGGGGCGTCAGTCGCGAACTGGTTTCGGCCCCCATCTACCAGGCCCTTTGCACGGTCGCTCCCCTACACTACGGGCGGACGACTGCCCGGGAGTGCCAGCCCATCAAGCCCATCGCCGACACCGTCGTCAACGCAACCCTGCCCGCCCTGCCCGAGGTGGTGGCCGACATGGTTATGCTTCAGCGATTGACCGGGATGCGACCGGGGGAGACCTGCAAGCTCCGTCCGTGCGATCTGGACCGCTCCGAAGACGTGTGGCTCTACCAGCCGCCCGACCACAAGACTCGCCATATGGGGAGGGACAGGGTTATCTGCATCGGCCCCCGCGCCCAAGAGATCCTCCGCCCGTATCTGCTTCGGCCGGCGGAGTTGTTCTGCTTCAGCCCAGCCGACTCTGAACGGAGGCGACGCGCAAAGCAGCATGAGGAGCGCCGGACACCGCTGTCGTGCGGCACGAAGCCCAAGGGGAACCCCGAGGGACAGGCCGGCGACCAGTACGATACCACTTCCTACCGTCACGCGATCGTCCGGGCCGTCAATAAAGTGAACCGTCAACGAAAAGACCAGGCGAAGAAAGACGGCATCGACCTGGACGACGTGGAGTTGCTTCCCCTCTGGTCGCCCAATCAGTTGAGACACGCGGCCGGCACGGCAATCAGGCGTCAATTCGGGCTGGAGTCCGCCCAGGTTGTGCTGGGGCACGCAAAGGCCGACGTGACGCAGGTTTATGCCGAGCGAGACAACGAACTTGCCCGCGAGGTCGCCCGGAGAATTGGCTGACTTGTATGCGAATCGGCAACAAACGCCCCGGCAGAAAAATATTATTTGCATATATTGCAATATTCAAGGAGTCGGGTACAATTCAGGTGGCACGGGTACTGTAAGGGCCGCCCGTGCGGTGTGGACTGAGCGGATCAGTCGCACCGATAGACCGTATTGCTGGGTGTCGGAGTCAATCCGGTTCCCCCGACCATCGGCCACAGCCGATGGACCCAACCAAACAAAACGGGGATAATTCCCAGCGATGGGAGTGGGCTAGGCGATCCGGTAGCTATCACGAACTGCCATTAGCTATTGCGCAATGGTATACGTGGTACCTGCTGGAGATCTTGCAATGACGGTCGCTCTTCTCGCCAACGGCGGCAAACTACACCGCCTCTCTGAGGCTGCGAAATTTTTACCCACCCGGCCCAATGCGTCCACGATCTGGCGATGGGCAACCAAGGGGGTCCGCGGCGTCCGGCTTGAAACGGTTCGCGTTGGCGGATTCCATTACGTCTCCGAAGAGGCGCTCGAGGCGTTTCTCGAAGCTACCAACGAGCCCACCCAGCCCGTGGCCCCGGTCAAGCAGCCCAGAACCGCAAAGCAGCGTCGCGAATCTGCTCGCCGGGCTCAAGCAATTCTGGCACGCGCCGGTATCTGATCCCCCACCCCACAAAAAAAGCCCAGCAAACGGTTTTCGGGGACGGTTCGCCGGGCTAGGAGCGTTGCATGGATTGTACCAAAGCCAGGCCGAAAAGGCCAACCGGCACACCTCGATACGATGTCGAGACGGTGCGCCAGGCGGCGGCCCCCATTCCCGTCGACCGGCTCCCCCTGACGGCCCGCCACCTGGCAGACCTGCGATCATCCGGAATCCTAGATGAGACGATCCGGCGATACGGCATCTACTCGTCCAGTGACCCGGTGGAGATCGGACGGATACTCGGATGGGATGCCCCTGCGGCTGCCCTGGGTGATTGCCTCATATTCCCGTTCCTCGATCCGGCAACCGGCCAGCCCAATGGGTTTGCCCGGATCAAGCCGGACAAGCCGCGAAAAAACGCGGGGAAATACGAGCAGCCCCGCAAGACCGGGTTGCGTGCGTTCCTGACGCACGGTGCGATCGAGGCGACCACGAGGACAGGGGAGTTATTCCCGCCGTTGGTACTTATCACCGAAGGCGAAAAGAAAGCCATAGCATCCGACCAGGCCGGCGTACCCGCCATCGGATTGACTGGGGTATTTGCCTGGACTCTGAAGCGGAGTGACAAGTCAGCCGAGCGGGAGTTAATCCCCGATCTGAACGCCATCGACTGGATGGGACGGCCGGTTGTGATATGTTTCGACATCGATGAGGTGCGAAAACCTCAGGTCAACCTGGCACGTGCCGAACTGGCCCGCGTTCTGACCGACAGGGGAGCCCACGTTGTCTTCCTCGAACTACCGATCGTCCGCGATGCGAATGGCTGCGTCATCAAAATGGGCATCGACGATTTTATTGTCCGATGCGGAGACGGCGGGGAGGGGTTCCGTCAGTTGGTAGCCCGTGCGATCGCCCCCGGAGCCAAGCCGGTCCCACTCGACGAGTACCGGGCTGGCCTGGTCGAAACCCGGATACAGTCGATCGACAACCCCGGCGTCTACCTGGACATGTCTCCCATGGGAGCCGGCAAGAATTACGCCGATATCCCGGCACTGAAGATCGTCAACCGCAGTCTGACCGTTTTGCAAACGCATCGTGCGTGCAACGAGGTAGAGTGTACGTACTCACAGCACGGCATTGACGCAGCGGCCTACCCGGAGTTGTCGGCGAAAACGTGCGGCAACTTCGACGCGGCAGAACAGGCGTTGAAATGGGGATTATCGCCCAGTAGTGCGATTTGTCCAGACTGCCACCTCCGCGAGACGTGCGGGTATCAGACCGCGATAGAGTACGCCGAGCACGCTGGGCACCGGATTATCACTCACCACCGAGCAACACACACACTCCGCACTGACTCAGCCGGCTGTCATTACGTGACGATTCACGAGGACGCCGCTGGGCTGTTGAGGCCGACAGCCGAGGTCGCTAGTGGGCTGGACGCGGTTGCGGCGGTGGCTCACATGGCCGAGGATCGCGTCTGGGATCGGGAGGACCAGACAGTTCGTCACTACCTGGTGCGTATGCAAGACGCGGCCCATGCGATGGCCGATCACCTCCGCGGCGCCGAGCAAACCGCCCGAATCGAGATCCCTGACCCCGCCGGTTCCCCCCCCCAGGTTGACATTCTGCTGTACCGGGCCGCTGTCCGGGCCAAGGTCGATCCCGACGCCGATGCTATGAGGGTTTGCCGAGCGATTGCAGACGGGTCGCTCCATGAATTGACTGTCCGCGTCGACCGTGTGACAGGCCGCGGGGGACGGGCAGAGGTCCGCAGGGCAATCGTCGCCGTTTGGCAGACCCGCCTACCCCGACACGCCGCTGTGTGGGTCTCGGATGCGACGGCCGACGCAGAGGAATTCGAGGCCCTGGCCGGCGTCCCCATCGTCGCCCAGACCACCCCCAAAACGATCGCACGACTGCACGAAGTCCTCCACGTCCCCGCCGACGTGACGATGGGCACCTCAGCGACCACCGCAGCCAAGATCCTCAGGGGAGCCTTGGCTCGCTATCCCGCCGCCCATCGAGTCGGCGTCATCGGCCACAGAGAGCACGTTTCTGCGATTGCCGGCGGCCCCCGGACCCCCAGTATCCTCGACCCGGCTACCCGATCGCGGATTGCGGTCGTGGAGCACTTCCGAGGGGGTCAGGCACGCGGAAGCAACACCTGGACGGACACTTGCGATTTGCTGATCGTCCTGGGGACCCCCCGCGTCAGACAGGCCGTCATCCGCACCCGCCTCATAGCGGCAGGCAAGATCGAGGTGGCAGCCCGGGAGCCCCGCTGGGTCCGTGACGCCTGGTCCGGCGTCGACCCCTCCGGCCGTCGTCATACCGTCCGATCGCTCGCGTACGACGATCACGACTGGCACTCGGCCCACCGAGCCGTGGTTGCCGCCGAGTTGCTCCAGGCCGTCGGCCGAGGTCGCGGAATCTGCGAGCACGGCATTCCCGTGGTGGTCGTCTCGACGGAGGAACTGGGGTACCCGCTGGCCGGCTGGGAGCTGCATCCGATCTCGGATGCGATGGTGGAGGTGCTCGCTGCGATCAGGGAGCTGTCGCCGGAATCTCCTATAGGAAATGGTTGCCATGGCGAGGGCCGGATTATGGCAACCAAACGCTTAAATATAGTTAAGGAGATGGTTGCCATAGCTCCCTCTGTCAGGGAGAATGCTATCCCCACAAGTGCAATTGCATCAGTAACCGGCAAGACTCGCACCGCAATCAGGAATACGCTCTCGACACTTGAATCTGCCGGACTCGTCTCTCGTGTTGGCCGACGCGGCGGATGGTATCTGACACCCGCCGGACTCTCTCTCGTCACTCCAGCATCCGAGCGAGCCGTCACCACCCCACATCCCCATGATGTCACTGGGGGCGGGGGCGGGGCCGGCTCGTGATTCCCGGAAAGGATTCTGACCATGATCTGTACTCGCCCTACCCCACACCACAAGACCCTCCTGGAGCTGTGTGCATTCTGCTGGGAGCGGTTTGCCTGTCGGAGCCTCCGGTCTACCGGCGGGTGGAACGTCGGTGTCTGCGGCGAATGCTATGGCCGACACGAGAGTGAGCCGGCATTGAAACCGATCCCGAAGGAAACACCGAAATGAACACGACGAACCTCGACCTATCGACCTGGCTTGCGATCTACAAATCGACCGCATCCCAGCGGCGTGCGGCTCGCCACCAGGCAGCCCGCCGCCCCCGACCACCGCGGCCGGCCCCAGCCCGCCCGGAGCCGCGGTTCGTTGGGTCGCACGTAGCGAGGCTGCGAGCGATGGGAGCGGCACACCCCACCCCCCGGCGGGGGCTTGGGTCCTTTCCGCGAGGTAAAGGGATCACCTAGGAACCCCGAGTCCACACTTTGACGACACAGTCCGTCCGTCCGGGTGGTATCAACTTGACGACACCCATAACCCAATAGAGTGAGGTCACAATGACAACGAAAAACGAGAGGCGGAATTTGCGGCGGCAGATAGCC
>JAAYAY010000323.1 GCA_012719125.1 Planctomycetaceae bacterium
AGAAGTCTCCAGCAAAGGCCGAACGGGAGAAGATTGCCAAGGTCAAGCTACCGAAGCCGAAGAAACTCACGCCGAAGCGGGAAGACGGACTCAACGAGCGGATTCTCCTATGCGATACGGCACCGCAAGGGGAGCGGTCCGAGGTCGACTTCTCACTGCTCTGCTGGTGTATCGAGCAAGGAATCGACCGGCAAGAGGTGTGGTCTCGTGTTCAGGGCGTGGGCAAATTCGCCGAACGGGGCGAGCGGTACTTTCAGGCGACATGGGAGAAAGCGGCCGGACGGACTCGCGAGAAGATTTGGGAGAAGGCAAGTCGGAAGAATACCGGGAACACGAAGACGAAGGGAAAGGCCGGCGACACCAAGGCGGCTGGTGGCGAACACGTAATCTTGATCGGTGTCGACGAGTCTCGTGTTGTCGATGAGGGGATTGCCGCACTCGTTACTCTGAATCGAGTTTACCAGCGGGCCGGCGGATTGTTCCACATCGTTACGACCGCCACACCGCCACCGGGCATCACCCGGGCAATGGACGCCCCGCGGATCGTCCAGCTACCGCCCCCGCGGCTGAAGGAATATCTGGCCGATGCTGCAATATGGATGAATCCCGGCAGCGGCAACAGTGAAGGCGGGCCGACGCATCCGCCTAAATGGGTTGTGCAAGCCATCGACGCACGCGGCGAATGGGCGAGCGTTCCGCCGATCGAGGGCGTGATTGAGGCGCCAGTGATTCGCTCAGATGGGAGTGTGGTTCAGACACCGGGATACGATGAGGCGTCTGGCTTGTTCTACCAGCCGATGATCGACTTTCCGCCGATCCCGCCGAAACCCTCTCAGGATGACGCACGGAAGGCGGCGGATGATCTGCTGGAAGTGGTCGAGGACTTCCCGTTTGCGTCCCCGTATCACCGCGGCGGGTGGTTGTCCGCCGTTCTGACGCCGCTTGCCCGGTTCGCCTTCCACGGACCGACGCCGCTGCACCTGATCGACAGCAACACCAGGGGCACCGGCAAGGGGCTTCTGTCAGATACCGTCGGGTTGATCGTCCAGGGCAGAAGCACACCGAGAATGACGGCACCGGGCACCGACGATGAATTCCGCAAGCGGATCACCGCCATCGCTCTTGCCGCCGAGACGCTTATCCTGATCGACAACATCGAGGGGGCCCTGGGCTGCCCTGCCCTCGACGCCGCCCTGACTTCCACATCTTGGAGCGATCGAATCCTAGGCCGGTCCGAAATGGCTACCAACATCCCGTTATCCGTGGTGTGGATGGCGACCGGCAACAACGTGCAACTCCAGGCCGACACCGCCCGCCGAACGCTCCACATCCGGCTTGAGTCGCCCGAGGAACGACCGGAGGAACGCCAAGGCTTCCACCATGCCAAGCTACTCGACTGGATTCAGCGGGAACGACCCCGCCTTGTGACGGCTGCCCTGACGATCCTCAGCGGCTATTGTGCCGCCGGCCGCCCCAACATGGGCTTGAAGCCCTGGGGCTCATTCGACGCATGGAGCGATCTTGTCCGGTCTGCGATCACCTGGGCGGGTGTGGACGATCCGGGCGAGACGCGAACGGAATTGAACGCGACCGCCGACGGCGAAGGAAATGCACTTCGGCGATTGATCGAAGGATGGGCCGCGATTGACGAGGACGGGCGCGGGCTCACGGTGGCATCGGTCATCGACGCGATCGACTGGCACCTGAAGCAAGATACCACAATGCCACAGAACTATCAGACGGTTCGTGAGGCGATCATTGAGCTAGTCCCTGCGAAGGGGAATCAATTACCCGCAGCGAGGTCCGTGGGAGTCAAGTTCAGGAAGTTCCGACACCGAGTTGTCGGCGGCCGGTACTTTGACGTTCGCGAAGACCATAACGGCAACTATTGGTATGTCAGGAAGGTTTGAGGAAATGGGCAACGCAAAACCGGCGTTTTTTCTGGGGAGCATGGGGAGCACGGGGAGCATTCCCGCTACTTCGCACGCGAGGAAAAAACTCAACGTTTATATGTAAAAACGGAACGGGCTGAAATGCTCCCCGTGCTCCCCATGCTCCCCAACGAAAGGCACCCCTCATGAGTAGTGAATTCTCAGAAGCGATCGAGGAGATCGTCACCGAAGCTGTGGGACATTGCACCGATTCGCTGTACTCGTCATACGATGGCGAGCCTGCGCCCGGAGAACTCGTCAACGTGGTTGGCGGATTGCTCGCAATCGCACGCGGTCTGGAGCGGATTGCAGATGCGATGCACATCGACAACGTTTCGCATTCGATCTGTATGGGCATTCGCAAGGGACTTTTCGGAGCCGACGCGGAATCGTATCGAAGCATTCTGGAGTTGAAACGAGATGATGACTGATACCCCCCTCGACCTGTCCGCCTGGTTGGCCCGGTACAAAGCGACCGCACCCGCACGGCGTGCGGCTCGCCACCAGGCCACACACCGACCCCGACCGCAGCGGCCGCCCCCGCCCCGCCCGGAGCCCCCGCGGTTCAGCGGGTCGCACGTAGCGAGGCTGCGAGCGATGGGAGCGGCACACCCCACCCCCCGGCGGGGGCTTGGGTCCTTTCCGCGAGGTAAAGGGATCACCTAGGAACCTTTAGTCCACACTTTGACGACACAGTCCGTCCGTCCGGGTGGTATCAACTTGACGACACCCATAACCCAATAGAGTGAGGTCACAATGACAACGAAAAACGAGAGGCGGAATTTGCGGCGGCAGATAGCC
>JAAYAY010000324.1 GCA_012719125.1 Planctomycetaceae bacterium
GGAATCGGCTTGCCCTATCGGCCCGCGTTGCATCCAAACCTACAGCCTACAGTCTCCGGTCTCCAGCCTTGGCCTTGCATTTCAGGGAGTCGGCGGCTGTTCACAGCCCACTTCTTTTCACTTTGAGCAATTATGAACGCACGAACCCGGCACCCGCAAGATTCGCCGCTGCGAGGGCATTTGGCACAGGCAGCCGGGCGATCTACAATAGGCCGGTTGTCCCGACTTGCCGTCCACCTCGCCAGAAGGAATCCGCCATGACCCCACGCGGGCTCGCCCAGATCGCCGGTGTTGTCGTGCTCGTCCTTGGTTCATCGGCTGCCGCCGCGGAGCCCAAAGTGGGGCAAGCCCACAACCAAACCTTCACAAACATGCCCGCACCATGCGCAGAAGTCCCGAACAAAGACTCTAAGACGCCCAATATCCTCTGGATCGTCGGCGAGAACTTCGACCTCGATCTCGGCTGCTACGGGGCGAAGAACGTGCATACGCCCAACCTCGACGGGCTGGCCGCCGACGGGGTGCGCTATACCAACGTGTTCTCGACCTCGCCCGTCTGCGCCCCGAGCCGCTCGGCCTTCATGACCGGCATGTACCAGACGACGACCGACACGCACCCCATGCGGAGCCATCGCAGCGACGACTTCCGGCTCCCGCCGGGTGTGCGTCCCATGACGCACCGCCTGCAAGACGCCGGCTACTTCACCGCCAACATCACCCATATCGGCGACCGCGAAGTCGGCACGGGCAAGCTCGATTTGAACTTCGTCAACGAAGGTCCCATCTACCAGTCCGACGACTGGTCGGCCTTGAAGACCCACCAACCTTTCTTCGCCCAGATCAACATGCACGAGGCGGAGTACGACATCTACGACCGCCAGACCTGGAAGCACCCTCGGGCCAAGTGGGTGGGCGAGGACTGGCATCCCAAGATCGCTACTCCCGAGAACGTTTCACCGCCGCCCTACTATCCCGATCATGAGATCACCCGCCAGGAATGGGCCCGCTACCTGAACTCGGTTTCGGGCATGGACGTTCGCATCGGCTGGATTCTCAAGCAGCTTGAAGAGGACGGGCTGGCCGACGACACGGTGATTCTCTTCTTCGCCGACAATGGCCGGCTTGAAGCCCGCGGCATTCATTGGTGCTGGGACTCGGGCCTGCACGTGCCGATGATCCTCCATTGGCCGAAGAACTGTCCGGCCCCGCCGCAGTACAAGCCCGGCGAGGCCAACGACCAGGTGATCAGCCTGCTCGACGTCACCGCGACGACCCTGTGGATGGCCGGCATCGAACGGCCGCCGCTCATGCAGAGCCGGCCGTTCCTGGGCGAGAAGGCTGACCGACCGCGAACCTACGCCTTCAGCGCCCGGGACCGGATCGACGAAACGGTGGTCCGCCAGCGCTCGGTGCGCGACGCCCGATACCGCTACATCCGCAATTTCACCCCGGGCGCCGGATTTCCCACCCTGAATCGCTACAAGGAAAAGTGTTTCCTCGTCAAGCCGCTGATGCGTCAGCTTCTGGCGGAAGGCAAGCTGACCGGACCGGCGGCCGAGCTGATGAAACCGTTCCCGGCCGAGATGCTGTACGACACGCAAGCCGATCCCTACGAGATAAAGAACCTCGTGGATTCCGACGATCCCGAACACCAGGCGGCGCTACTCCGCCTGCGGGCGGCGCTCGACACCTGGATCGTCGAGACGGACGACAAGGGGGAGCGGCCGGAACCGGCCGAGGTCGTCGCTCCCTTCGAGAAGGAGATGCACGACTGGTTCGGCACGCCGGAGTGGTACAAGACGAAGTAGTTGCCGGATCAGTTTCCGACAAAGTCCTTTTCGTAGATTCGGGCTCGCAGGCCGCCCTGCATCGTCGTTACCCACAGTTCGCCCGGATGCAGCTCAAACAGGTAGGGATAGGCGATCCATCCCTTTTCGTTCCGAGCGATGACGACCGGTTCAGTCCAGGTCTTGCCGTCGTCTTCGGAGAACATGACCGACAGTTCCAGCCGGTGATTGCTCACCGGGACCTCGGACCACTGGTTGTCTCCTCCGCTCAAGGGGAAGTCCGTTTTGCCTTCCGGATAGTAGCGGTTCCAGACCAGGACCAGCCGGCCGCTCTGGAGGCGTTGGACCAGCCCGGGAGCACTGCTGGCATCGATCTTGGTGGGACCGATGGAAGTCCAGGTGACTCCCTCGTCGCTGGAATAAGCTTCCCAGAAGGTCTTCCAGTTCGTTCGCATGAGCATCCAGATTCGGCCGTCGCCAAGTTGCTCGATGGTGGCCTCGGTGACGCCGCCGTGGTGACCGACACCGCCGAGATCGATGACGTTGCTCCGCCGCCAGGTCTTTCCATCGTCAGGGGAGGAATAGGTGAGCACGGAGTGTCGACCAGGGTTGTGCTGCATCATCATCGACGTGAAGACGATCGTTCCGGCTCGGGTCTGGATCATATTGCGGATCGCACCCGTCCAGTCGTCGTGGAGCTTCTGGGGCGTCTCCCAGGTCTTGCCGTCGTCGGGACTGCGGACGGCATAGGTCGGCAGGCGGGCACCTGGGGAGTCCGAAATCGCCTTGTCCCAGTTCCAGTTGGCCTTCTCTTTGCCGTTCATGAAGGCAAGAACGACCACTCCGCCGGCAGTTCGGAACAGCGCTCGTTCCTGACTGATGCTGTACTTGTCCGCATCGGCAAAGATCGGACGCGACTGCCACGTCTTTCCTTCGTCGAGACTCTGCATCGCATTGGATGTTGTATCGACCGTGAGGATGCTTCCGTCACCGAGTCGGACAAACGGTCCCATGGGCAACTCCGGCAACTCCTCCACGCCCGGAGCGAGCCACGTTCCCTTCGACGAAGTCGTTCCCTCTTCGCCGGCCGCGAGGATATCTGAGCCCGACAGGACGATCAGAAGAATACTCATTGGCATCGCGGCCAATCGCGGATAGCAGACTCGGAACATTCTCGTCACCCTCCTCACTATCAAGAGAACTGTGTACCGACAATCGGCCGGCGAGTCGTTGACGCAGCGTCGGTCCTCATTGATACTGAAGCGGTTTGTACCACGATTTGCGGCGCTCGTGAATCGCCGGCAACATTCATAACCGGGAACGAACAACCGTGAGACTATCGAGCTTCTCTCAGTTATTAAACCATTTGCCGCATGCAATTGCCACACTGCTTCTGGTCCTAACGGCGACGGACCTGGCCAACGGCGCCGAAGGTGAGTGAGACAAGTTCGTTCGATCATACCTCCGTGGAGACAAGTGAGATGAATCTGCAGGCGGACCAATCCGTCCACGAACCGGCCAGGGACTTGCCGGTTCGGGCGATGCCGGATGTTGTCGTCGTCGGAGCTGGTCCGGCCGGTTTGACGGCGGCCCTTGCGGCGGCTGAAGAAGGCCTGAAGGTGGCCCTGGTCGAAGGCCGCAGCTACGTGGGCGGCAATCTGACGATCGGGCTGCCTGTGCTTGGGTTCCTTAGCCAGAAGGGCAAACCGATTATCGCCGGGCTGCCGCAGCGATTCATTGACCGGCTCAAAGCCCAGGGGGCGGCCGGCGAGCACCAGGCCTGCCCGCTCCATGTGAGCCTGACGCTGATTGATCCCGAGGCCGTCAAATTGACTGCCCTGGAGATGCTGGCCGAGCGGGGCGTCGATCTAATGCTTTATACGGCTTTCGCCGGCGTCGTCATGGAAGGCAATCGAATCCAGGCGGTCGTTACCGAGAGCAAGGCGGGCAGGGAGGCCATCGTGGCGCCCGTGGTCGTGGACTGCACGGGCGACGCCGACGTGGCCTTCCGTGCCGGGGTGCCGTGCGAGAAGGGCGACGCGCATGGCGGCATGCAGCCGCCGACGCTCATGTTCTGCCTGGCGGGCGTCGATACCGAGAAACTCCGCGGGCGCCTCGGCGACGATCCCGAGACCTACAAGGCCGATATCATTCCGGGTGACTACTTCGGCCGGCACGACCGGTTCATCGTCGTCGGGCTGAGACAACAGCTCCAACAGGCCCGGGAAGCAGGCCTGAACATTGCGACCGAGAGGACGATTCTCATCACCGGGTTGCGGCCGGGCGAGGTCTGGGTGAACATGACCCGCGTGAAGGGCATCGACGGGACCGACCCTCGCAGCCTGACCCATGGCGAGATCGAAACCCGCCGTCAGGTCGGCGAGATCGTTAAGTATCTCGTCGGCTACGTGCCCGGCTTCGAGAACGCCCGCCTCGTCGCTGTCGCACCCTTCCTGGGAATTCGCGAGACGCGGCGAATCGTGGGGCAGTATGTGATGACGGCCGAAGACATCCTGAGTTGCCGCCGGTTCGACGACGCCGTTGCCGTCGCCAGCTATCCGATCGACCTGCATCGCCCCGACGACAACGACTGTACCCTCGAGTGGTGCGGCGACTGCTACGACATCCCCTACCGTTCGCTGGTGCCGCAGGCGGTCGACAATCTGCTCGTCGCCGGCCGCTGCATTTCGACGACCCACGAGGCCATGGCGGCGATTCGCGTCATGTCGACCTGCATGGCCACCGGCGAAGCGGCCGGGCGAGCGGCCGCCATGGCGGTTCGTGAGGGGGTCTCGCCGGGCCAGGTGGATGTTGACTTGCTTCGAAGACAACTGTTGGAGAGAGGGGCTTGCCTGAAAAGCCCCACGTAGCCAACGACGTATTCCATCACCACCTGCTATCCTGTGTGGGTTCTTAACCCCATAGTCACGACCAGTCGACAATCGCACCGTTCGTTCGGAGTTGTCCGCGAAGTCCCGCTGTGTCAACCGCACCAAACGGGACTTTGTCGCGCACGACCTGAACCGCCGCTTCGCCGGCCGCTTCGCCCATGGCCATGCAGGGGGCCATCACGCGCAAGGGGCCGAGCACGAACCGCTCCACGCTCACCGCACGACCGGGACACACGAGGTTCTCCATCCCTGCCGGGATCATGATGCGGTAAGGAATTGCGGCGGCCTCGGGCCTTTTGCCGTGGCTCGGGTTGTAGCTCGGTCGCTTGGGATCGGGCAGGTCCCAGCCGTAGGCCGAGTAGCCGACAATATCGTCGAAGGGCGCCCCTTTCCGCAGGTCGTCCACCGTCAACACGTAGCGGCCTACGATGCGGCGCGTCTCGCGGACGCCCAACGACGGGGCGATGGCTTTCAGGCGGGCACTGGCAAAGCCGGGGATGTGTTTGCGCATCACGGCCAGCAGTTGTTCGGTGTCTTCCCGCCCGCGGATCATGCCCTCGGTCTTCGACGCGCCGTCGGCGCCGTCGATTCCCAGCAGGCGGATCGTGTTGATCATCATCGTGCCTTTTTCGACAAGCTGCGCGCTGATGAAGATCTCATAGGGAAACGTCCACTGGCCCGCCTCGCGCAGATCGAGGATCAACTGGCGGAATCGCGGAGAGTCGTGTTCGTGGATGTAGGAGTCGAGCGTGTCCTGATCCACGTTATCGACGTGGAAGATGAGCGAGGTGGGTGTCATGAGTCCCTCGTCGTCGCCTTTGACGACGGGGCAGCCGCTTCGAGCGGCCACGTCGGCGTCGCCGGTCGCGTCGACCACGGCCCGTGCCGGCACGGCCGCCAGACCGCTCTTGTTGAACAGAACCACGTGGGAGATCTTCTGCCCGTCCACGTTTACATCGACCACTTGGGTCAACAGGAGCACGTCGACGCCCGCCTGCTCCATCTTCCGGTCAAGGAAAGCCGCCATGGCGAAGGGATCGAAGGGGATTCCGGCAGCGAGTTGGCCCTTGTACCAGCCGTGGGGCTGGTACTTCTTCTCCGGGTCGGGAACCGGGATGAGGGCAATTCCGCGCTCGACCGCTTCCAGGGTGAGCGACTGAAACACCCCGCCGACGGCCCAGCGCTCGCAGTCGCTGGTCCGTCCGCCGAGCCAATGTGACACCAGTCCGGAGATGCCCGTGCCGCCCAACTGCCCTTGTCCTTCGACGAGCAACACGCTCAGCCCGCTCCGCCTGGCCGCCAGGGCGGCTGCGATTCCCGACGGTCCTCCGCCACAGACGACGAGGTCGTAGGGGCGATGTAGGGGCAGGTTGCGATGGAAGGGCAATTGCCCCGGTTTGTCCTGTGCCCCGGTCGAGGTTGTGGAGAACATCATCGACGCCCCGGCGCCGCCGGCGGCCAGGCTGAAGAATCCGCGTCGGTTGAAGGAGTTGTGGGCCATAGGTCGCTCCCGGTGTGTTGGGCCGCTATAGCGTCTTGCCCGACAAGCGTCTCACTGTCATGCTACTGCGTCCTTTGCGGGTCGATGGTGATTGTACTGCTGAGGCCGAGGGGGTGTAACTCGCGGGAGTGACGGACATCTATTGAGTGCCTGGATTCCCGCCTGCGCGGGAATGACGGGTGAAGGGAATCGTGCAATGTCATTTAGCCGCGTCGGTCGGTGATCGCTTCACTTTGCGGATTCCATCTGTTAGCCTATCGGCAGGTCTGCAACCCCGATCCGAGGCCCGTCTGAACGAGGTGTCACCGATGAAACGGCTGCTTGTGCTTTTTGCGATTCTTCTGGCTGCGTCGTTTGCTCCGGCTGCCGAGGTTATCTTTACGAACGGGCCGCAGGAGTATCAGGGGCAGAAATACTACTGGCTGGTCGAGTGGAAGCTGGAGGTGACGCTGCCAGCGGACGTCGCGCCCGGCGACCGGTTCGAGGTGCTGTTCGGCAGCAAGGGGGCCGGCCGACGAACGATGGACTTCGAGTGCGGCGAGCAGCGGGGGACGTTTGCCGAGGAGGCCAAGGCGCCTTACGAGTGGTTGCCGCTGCCGTTGGACAGGCTGACGGGCGGAGCGAAGATCGTGCTCTCCGGAAAAGGCCGCGAGCGGGTCGCCTTCCTGGCCGGCGTGCGGGTGGTGGGTAAATCCACGGGCGAACTGAAGGTCAATCCGGTTCGCGTTGCCGGCGCCGCGGCCGACCCGAAGCAAGGGGCCGTGTGGGCGGAGAGGCCGGGGTTTGAAGAGGTGACGGACGTTGTCCGCAAGCAGTGGGTTCCGTCGCCGAAGGAGCCCGACTGGGACCGGGCTTGGCGATCGGCCGGCTATGCGGGAATCGCCCTGAGCAAGGTCCAGCGCTGGCTGCACGAGTGCTGCCTGCCGGTTCGCGACGAGCGGTCGGGGCTGTTTCGGCCAACCGGGGCGGTGTGGAATTACCGCGACACGGCGGCCGACTGCTATCCGTTTTATGTGTGGGCGGCGTACTACACCGATCAAGAGGTGCTCGACACGGTGATGATCGACGCGCTCAAGGCCGAGCAGCGGCTCTGTAATCACCTGGATCGCCTGCCGGTCGACTACAACATGGACGCGGGCGAGAAGAACCCCGGGGATTTCGACGCGATGATCTTCGGCGCCAGCGAGTATGCCAAGGACGGGCTGGTGCCGATCGTGGAGATCACCGGCAAGGAATATCCCTGGTTTGCGCGGATGCAGGAGATTGTCGACGACATCTTCAAGCACGCCCGTTACGACACGCCGTACGGCAAGATTCCGTCGACGAACGTGGAGGTCAACGGCGACCTGCTGCAGACACTGCCTCGGTTGTACAGCATGACGGGCGATCGGAAGTATCTCGATTGGGCACACCGGCTGGCCGATCACTACCTGCTGCCGGGCGGATTCGTGCCGACGCGGCTCTCGGACCACGGTTGCGAGATCATCGGGGGCCTGGGCCTTCTGTTCGCGGTCGATTCGACTGCGGCTCCGGAGAAGTGCAAGGAGTACAAGCCTCACCTGGAGTTCATGTTCGACGAGATTCTCAAACGCGGCGTTAATTCCGACGGGGTCGTCATCGGCACTCTGCAGGATACGGCGGGACCGCACGATGAGCAGATTTTGCGCGACGGCTGGGGATACGATTTCGTCGGGTTTCTCGACTACGACATGGCCTTGGGCACGACGCGCTACGAGACGGCCATCCGCAAGCCGATGGCCAATTTGCTGAAGCCGCGATATTTCCACTTCGATTGGGACAGTGGTTCGCGAGACAACGTGGCCGACTCGGTCGAGGGCGGGCTCTATCTGCTCTATCGTTATCCGACGCCGGAAGCATTCCTGTGGGCCGATCGGGAGATCGCGACCTTGCTTGTCGACCATACCGACCCGGAGCGGCTGTGGGGGGTACACAAGCTGGAGGCGAATACGGTCCGCACCGTGTTGATCCATACGATGCTGCACACGAGGAACACGATTGCCCGGCCTTGGCAGCAAGGGCTGGAGTTGGGGGCGGCGCCCTGCGGCGACGGGATTTGTCTCTTCCTGCAATCCGAGCAAGCCTACGAAGGTCGCGTCCAGTTCGATGTGCCGCGGCATCGTCTCACGATGGGCTTTGCGCAGGATTGGCCGCGGATGAACGCGGTGCCGGAATGGTTCACGGTGGAGCCTGACGAGGCGCATCAGTATCGGGTGGACGACGTGGATGGCGGTTCGTCGCAGACGGTTTCGGGGAAGACGCTGAGCGAGGGCTTGGCGGTTCGCATCCAACCGGGCAAGGCGTTGCGGCTGGTGGTGACGCCGAAGGGGTAGGGCGGTTAGGGGCGATGGTTTAGTTGTCAAAGAACGTGGTTGGAGCCGGTTCAGCGGAGGGGGTGAACCGGTCAGATCTAATTTCTTGTGGCGAAATGGTTGCGGGCAAAGTTGGCGGTTGGTGCACTTGTCGATCGATTGCTCCATCGAAAAGGCGTGGCTATCGTGTTATGGGATAATGGTTTACGGCGTCGTCGGGCGCGCAGAATCATTTTGGCTACCATGCAGAATGGGGGTGTCGGCATTCGGCGGTGTTTTCGCTAAGTGTATGTGCTGATGGGACTTGGGTTCATGACCAGGATGGTCGTTGGTGAGGTGGTGAGAAATGATGGGTGAACGACTGATTGAAGGTGGATAGACTGGTGTGGACAGATGGACAGTGAGTCGATCTGTGGTGCCGGGAGTTGGTCAACGGATGAGCGTTTCTGCCAATATCTTGGGCTGAACCGCCTCTGCGGCAGGGGTTATGTTGCCTATGTGTCCTGCTCCATAGTTGTCATTGTTAGCGTTGATGCCATTGATGCGCGCGTTTTTCAATCTTTGGGTACTTTTGGCTCAGTTTGGGGGGAGTCGTGTGCTGGGTGGGGCGAGGACGGGGAAAGGGGAGCACTGATCGACGCTCATCGGTGCTGATGTTGTGGGACGGGAGTTGGTCATCAAGGATGCTGTTTTGGCGATATCTGGGGTGGCGGGCTTTTGTCGAGTGCTTCGTCGCAACTTGTAAGTATACAGATATACACTTATTTGTCAAGAGGAAAACTGAACAGTTGGGAAGAAATTGGCGGGCGTTGTGTAGGGGGGGGGATTGGCGGGTGCGGCGTCGGAGGTGTGCAGAGTCGCGAAGGCGCAGAGGGGGCTTTGCGTCTGGCGTGAGAGTCGTTTGTTTTGGGCGGGAGAGCAACGGGCGGCGTCTCAAGAATTGCCCCGGTGCGGCGAATCCTCTATAGTGGGCAGGCAATCACCGAGTGACCGAACGCCCATGGCCGCAGAAGACGCCCGCATCTACCGAATCCGTGCCGAGTTCCGCCGCTGTGGGATCTATGTGCTGGTCGGTGCAATCGTCTGCTTCTGTGTGGCGATTACCGTGACGCCGTTGGTCAAGCAGTTCGCCAGACCGAAGGCCGATCCTGGCGAAATGATGGTGATCATGGGGCTGGCCGTGGTTGCGGCCGCCGTGTTCTGTCTGGTTCTCCGGCAGTGGTGTCTCCGGGTGGATCGTGAGGGGATCGCCCGCCGGCGACTCTGGCGTTGGTATGTCTGGCCCTGGGAGGCGTTTCGATCCGGGAAAATCAAGCAAGACCGCGTGCTTCGGGCCTATATCTGGCCGGAAGCACGCTGGACCTATCGCAAGTTGCTCCTCGACATGATCGAGGAGTCCGACGCTAAAGAAGTCGATGCCTTGATCAAGCGGCTCTGGATCGCGCCGCCGGAGGGGGAACTGCCGGAGGAGGTGACCTTCCGCGTGCTCCGCACCAAGGTACGTCTTCGCGCTGACGGCATTGACGTTCGCCGCGGCCGCACGGAACGCCTGTATGCATGGAAGGACGTTGAGCGAATTGTCATCGAGCGGCTGGAGCGCGATCGCCGCGATTTCGTTCGACTCCGAATCGATCTGCCCGAGAAGCCGGTCGAAGCGTTCGTACACCAGGGCAATCCGAACTGGCGTGGAGCGGACGCTGAGACCATCGCTCGCTGGTTCATCCGCCATGCCCCAGCAGGCCGCGTGCTCACGGTTGCCTCCAGCGGACCGCCGCAGACCCGGACGGAGGCGGAATATCGGCTGAACGACCTTGGACGGGATACTCACAAATGCCGAATCCGCATGCGTTGGGTCGTCGGGATTTACCTGGCGCCGTTTTTACCGGCTCTATTCAGGCCGATGCTTCTCATTCCGGCGGTCGGGTATGGGCTTCTCGGCTTCGCCCATTGGCGGATCCTTGACAGGCACCTGAAGCGATCGGAAGCGCAGGAACGCGAACTGACCGAGTGGCTGGCCTCACAAGCAGACCAAGTCGCCGATTGATCCTGGCTTTTCGCTTTGAGAATAGGGCATTCGTTTGGTGGCGCAGGGCGGTTCAAGGCAGACCATGGCGCAACGACCCAATCACCGTTCCACCGACTGCCGGGCTACGGGGTTGAAGCGCGGATGTTGGGGTTCGGGCGGAATGTCGGTGATTGCGATGCGGGCGGTATGTAGTGGGGGGCGGAACATGGTGGGCCGCGGCTCGCGGTGGGATCGCTCGGGCGTTCTCGGTGTTGGACAGCCGAACGGCGATGGGGGTTTTTGTGTTATGGTTCGCCTTGGCCCACCCTACGGCCTGCTGCTGGGCTACGGTGTTGAAGCGCGGTGCGGTTCGCAGGAGTTGGCATGTGGTGTGAGCGTGCGGGGCGGCGTTTGGATGGTGCGCGGTTGCGAGAGCGTAGGAGTCGTTGAGTTGGGTAAAACGGCCTCGCCTGCGGCAGCGGGTTAAACGAGGGGGGCGGTGGCGAACGGATGTTGGGGTTCGGGCGGAATGTCGGTGATTGCGATGCGGGCGGTATGAAGTGGGGGGCGGAACATGGTGGGCCGCGGCTCGCAGTGGGATCATTCGGGCGTTCCCGGTGTTGGACAGCGGAACGGCGATGGGGGTGGTTGTGCTATGGTTCGCGTTGGCCCACCCTACCGTCTGTGGTAGAGAGGGTAAACGAGGAGTTAATAAATAGGAGGGTGAGTTAGGGGGGCCGGCGCCTGCGGCTGGGCGTTAAACGAGGTGATGGGGGCTTGGGGTGTGGGTGCGATTATTGGGTTGCCTTGAAATCCCGCAGGCTGCGCACTTCGTCGCCGTTGACGCGGAGTTCGGCGATCAGGGTGTAATCGCCGGGGGCTGCGGGGGCGGTGAACTTGAAGGTCAGGATCGATTGGCCGAGGGGGGCGACCTTGGCGGGTTGTGATATGAGGAGTTGGCTGTTGTTGCCGTGCTGGAGCAGGAGGCGGACGTCGCCTTGCCACTCCTGGTAGGTGTCGTTGATCACGTAGACCTTGGTCTCGTGGGTTGAGCCGGCGGGGAGATCTTCGGCCCAGAAGTCGAGCATCAGGCCGACGGGGTTGAAGGCGTCGCGGACGTATTGTTCGAACTCAGGTTCGAACTTGAGATGTTCGAGGTCGAGCCAATGGTCGCTGGTGGCGCCGCCTTCGGGGCGGGGGATGTCGCCGGGGCGGGAGTAGCCCAGGCCGCAGAAATGGAGGACGCCAGCACATTCGCGGTGGGCTCGCCAGAACTCGGTGAGGGCGGCCAGGTATCGGGCGTAGAGGTGGCGGCGCTGGTCGACGGTCGAATTGGGTCCGAGCAAGCTCTCATAGATCTTGTCGGTCAGGCAGGTGGGGTTGCCGTCGCGGGTGAGCCAGAGCCAAGCGTATTCATTGATGACGATCGGCACGGGGATCTTCTGTTGGGCCTGGTTGAGGCGAGGGACGCCGGAGGTCTTGGCCAGTTCGCTCATGCGGAACGGCGCCCGGCCGGACCACTGGCGAATGAACAGGTAGGGGTGCGACTCGACGCAGTCGGTGGCGGCCTGCGGTTCGGCCCAGCCGTTTTCCCAGGGGCGATTGGAGAGGTCCAGGTGGCGGACCTGCTGGAGGGCCTTGCCCGTCTCGGGCGTGTTGCTTTCGTTCTGGGCGTCCCAGATGACGACGCAGGGATGGTTCCAGCGCTCGCGGATCCAGTCGGTGTATTGCGGCACGATCTTCTCGGCCACGGGCCACTCGGGGCAATCGCTCTTCTGGCCGCTGAGCAGCCAGATAGGAAATTCGTCCTGGATGAGGATGCCTTCTTCGTCGGCGATGTCGTACCAGGCTTCGGGCGGGAAGCCGATGCAGTAGCGGAGCGAGTTCCAGTGCATCGACTTGAATCGCTGGTGGAGCGTGCGGACCCAGTCGGCACGCCAGGGAAGGTCGTCGCGCGGCTTGTCTTCGCAGAACCTGAGGAATGTCACGTTGCTGCCGCGAAGGAAGTAGGGCTTGCCGTTGAGGATTGCCCGCTTGGTCTCGGGGTCGAAGCGGAAGGAACGCATGCCGAAGCGGACACGGGCGGCATCCTGGCCTGTGCTGAGGGTGAGTTCGTAAAGGAACGGATCCTCGGGCGACCAGAGGCGGCAGTCGGGGATCGCAATGGCCAGTTCTGCCTTCTGGAGGTTGGCGGGCGACAGCGTGACCCGTGTCTGACCCACAACGGTATCGGCCTTGGCGGGAGTGACTCTGCCCGACAGGGCGACTTCAGCGGTATTGTCTCCGCAGTCGATCTCGGCGACGACGCGGATCTTCCGGGCGTCGATATCGGGGACGACCTGGATGTTTTTGATGAAGGGCTTGCCGGAGAGAATCAGTTCGACGGAGTCATAGATGCCGGGGATGTAGAGGTATTTTTCGAAGTCCCAGCCGGTGGGCATGTCCTGGGGCATGGAGTCGCGATCGGCGCCGACGCGGACGATCAGTTCGTTCTCCTGCCCGCCGCCTTTGAGGGCCGCCTTCACGTCGCAATAGACCGGCGTGAAGCAGGCGAGGCTCTCACCGACGACCCGGCCGTTGACCCAGACCTTCACGCCGTACTTGGCCTTGTGGATCTTGAGCAGGGCCACGTCGGGCACGTCGCCCTCGACCTTGAAGGTCCGCCGGTACCAGAAGGCCTGGCGCAGGTCGCTCTTCTTGCCAACCTCTTCAAATGCCGGCTTGGCCAGGTCGATCAGGCCGGGGACCGGGACGGTGTGGTCGAAGCTGCTGGGGGGCGTTTCGAGTTTGCCTTGTCCGACCTGCCACAGGCCGTCCAAGGCGATCACTTGCCGGGGGGCTTCAGGCCGGAGGCCTGCGAGGGCAGTCGAGGCAGCGATTGCCGAGAAGATGACGGCGAGGGGCAGGGCGAACCGAGTTTTGGTGGCGGTCATGGTATGCACTCCTGGCAGGGTCCTGGCTTGGTTGAGGGGCTGCTCACAGCGTAGCAGTCCGGTGGGGTGGATGGAAGCTGCGGGACTGCGAGAGTCTAGTGCCTCTCCTCTGTTACACTAAACCGCACATCTGCCCAATCTATGGTCTCCTGGTTTCCGACAAGATAGACTAACTGGGCATCGCCACCGTCAGGGAGGATAGGGAACATCGGCCTAACGCGAGTGATTGTTTGACGTCGACCCGCAGGCACCGGCTGGAATGAGAGGAGCCGGCGCCTGCGGCTGGGCGTTAAACGATGCTGCCGTAACGGTTTTCGTGTCCCAGATGGTTTCACACGGCCGCTGTCCGGCTCGGGCGATGCGCTGTTGACACCAATACTCGGCGTCAGGAGACATTTCATGAAACGCCTTCACCATTGCCGTTGCTTTGGGCTTTTTGCTCTTCTGTCGTTCGTCACTCTCTCCCAGTCTCAAGCGGCCTGGATTTGGGTCGAGGGGGAGAATCCGGCGGAGCAATCGATGAACCGCCACCCCTGGTATGCCGATGTGAAGACCGACAATCTGTCGGGGGGCGACTTCATCTCGAACTTCAACGACGACAAGCTGGGCGAGGCGGTCTACCGGTTCGAAGCTCCTGATGCGGGGGAGTACGTGTTCTGGGTCCACGGCAACCCGGTCCGAACTCGGTTGTCCTACGCGTTGAACCAAGGGCAGTTCACGGAGATCGATCTCTCGGGCGAGCACCGCGAACAGCTCAACATCGCGGCCGACGGCAAGCCGGACCTGCGTTTCGTGGCCTGGATTCGCGTGGGCACGGTTTCGTTGAAGAAGGGTGCCAACGAGGTTCGTTTCCGCATGGAAGGGGAACTGAGCAACCACGGGCTTCTGGATTGCTTCGTGCTGGTCAACGAGCCCTTCGAACCGCAAGGCACGGCCAAGCCGAACGAGGTGGCCGAGCGGCGGCAGAAGATGATGGAGGCGAACAAGGGTTGGTTTGCCTTTGATCCACCGGAGGACAAGTTCGATCCGTCGAGCGGGTTCGATCTGCGGTTCCTGAACGAGAAGTGCGCCGGCGAGAAGGGTCAGATCATCGTTCGCGACGGCCGCTTCGTGCATTCGGCGACGGGCGAGCCGGTTCGTTTCTGGGCGATCAACGGTCCGCCCGACGAGTTGAAGGGCGACGCGCTGCGGCAGTGCGCTCGAATGCTGGCCAAGCGGGGCGTCAACCTGGTTCGAGCCCATGGCGCGGTGTTCGACGGCAAGACGGGCGAGCCCAACCTGGCGAGGATGGAACATCTGCGCGAGATCGTCGAGGCCATGCGGGCCGAAGGGATCTACACGCACCTGTCGATCTACTTCCCCTTGTGGTTCACACCCAAGCCGGGTCTGCCGTGGCTGGAAGGCTACGACGGTTCGCAGCATCCCTTCGCCGCCCTGTACTTCAATCCGCAGTTCGAGGCCAAGTATCAGGAGTGGTGGCGATTGTTGCTGACGGGGAAAGGGAAGACGTCGGGCAAGGCCCTGATCGACGAGCCGGCGCTCGTGAGTGTCGAGATTGTCAATGAAGACTCGTATTTCTTCTGGACCTTCGCCGAGAACAACATCCCCGACCCGCAACTGCGGATTCTCGAAAAGCAGTTCGGCGACTGGCTCGTCAAGAAGCACGGCTCGCTCGACAAGGCCCTGGCCACCTGGGGCGGCGGTCGGATGAAACGCGACGTGCCGACCGAGGGACGGGGCGCGTTTCGGCCGCTGTGGAACATGTTCAACGAGAAGACGAAACGCGACCAGGACACGGCCGCCTTTCTTTTCGAAAGCCAGACGGGCTTCTACCGGCGGAACTGCGAGTATCTGCACAGCCTGGGATTCAAGGGGCTGGTGACGTGTTCGAACTGGACGACGGCGAGCGCGGAAGTGTTTGGCCCGTTGGAGAAGTTCAGCTACACGGCCGGCGACTTCATCGACCGGCACGGGTATTTCGGCTGTTTCCACAAGGGGGACAACGCCGCCTGGTCGATCCGCGACGGGCACACCTACCGAGACCGCAGCGCGCTGCGGTTTGATCCCGAGGAGGCGGGTAAGCCGAAGGCCTTCAACCATCCGGTTATGGACGTTCACTACAACGGTCGGCCCTCGATGATTTCGGAAACGGCCTTCACCCGGCCCAATCGTTATCGCACCGAGGCCCCGCTGTTCTACTCCGTCTACGGGGCTCTGCAGGGCTCCGACAGCATTGTCCACTTCGCCCTCGACGGGAGCCGCTGGGACGTTAAGCCGCGGTTCTGGATGCAGCCCTGGACGCTCATGTCGCCCACGCAGATGGGCCAGTTCCCGGCGGCCGCTTTGATTTACCGCCGCGGGCTGGTGTCGGAAGGCGAGGTGCTGGCGGATATTCACTTGAAGCTCGACGATCTATTGGCGCTGAAAGGAACTCCGTTGCCGCAAAACGCGGCCTTCGACGAACTTCGATTGGCCGACGTGCCGAAGGGGACGGAGGTCAAGCCGGGCGACCGCATCGATCCGCTGATCCATTTTGCCGGACGGACGAGTGTGACCATCGACGAGCGCGGCGGCCCGTCGCGGATCGTGCCGCTCGAATCGCTCATCGATCGCCAGGCGAAGCGGGTCCGCAGCAGTCACGGGCAGGTCACTCTCGATTACGGCCGCGGGCTGATGGCCGTCAACGCCCCGAAGGCCCAGGCGGCGGTGGGGGCGTTGGGCGCGGTTCCCAAAATCACTCTGGCGAACCTGGAGATCGAGTCTGAACTCGAGTTGGGGGCCATCGTGGCCGTGGCGCTGGACGACGAGCCGCTGGCCACGTCGTCTCGGATTCTGCTCCAGGTGATGTCGGAGGAGAAGGCCAACGGCTTCGAAACGAGCGAACAGGGCGATGTGAAGCGAATCGACTCGATCGGCCGCAATCCGTGGCTGGTGAAGGAGATTCAGGGAACGGTGCGTTTCAAGCGCTCCGATGCGGCCGGGCTCAAGGTGACGGCGCTCGACGGAAACGGGGGAGCGATCAAGGCGGTCGGCAACGCGGCCGAGATCGGGTTGCTGCCGGACGTGGTGTATTACCTGATTACGAATGATTGACGTTTCATCGGCGTCTATCCGCGTTCCTCAGCGGTTTCGGCAAGCGTTTGCACGCCGCCCCATCCCCCGTTATCCTGGGTAGGTTAGGCAAAATACGTCCCGTGAGCCCCCGTTTGGAGCAGGCCGCTGGTTCTGTCATATCGTTTTATGCTCGCCTTTCTCCAAGATCCTCATCAACGACATCGTGCGCTCACCGTGCTGGTCGCGGCGGCGCTGGTGGCCTATTTGACCGGCACGATCGAGACGATCTATGGTTTCGATCTGGCGATGCTGGCGGCGTTGGTGGGCGGGTTTCCGATCTACTCGTCGGCGCTCGCGGCTCTGGCGAGGAAGCAGATCTCGGCTGACCTGGCCGTGAGCCTGGCGGCCTTTGCGGCGCTCTACCTGGGCTATACGGGCGGGTACTCCGAGAACATGTACCTGGTGGCGGCCGAGGTGATCCTGATCATGTTGATCGGGGAGGCCCTGGAACACTATGCCATCGATCGCACGCGAGACGGCATCGCCGCCTTGCTGGCCTTGCGGCCGGAGACGGCGAGGGTTCGGGCGGGCGACCACGACCACGTCGTGCCCATCGACGAAATTGAACGGCACGATATTGTGGTTGTCCGTCCTGGCGATCGGATCCCCGTTGACGGTCGCGTTGTTTCGGGCCACTCGACGGTCGACCAGAGCCCGATCACGGGTGAATCGGTGCCTGCCGACAAGATGGCGGGTGACGAGGTGTTTGCGGGCACGATCAACCTGCACGGGGCGATGGAGTTGGAGGTCGAGCGTGTCGGTGAGGATACGGCGTTGGAACAGATTATCCACCTGGTCGAGCATGCGGAGGCCGCCAAGGCGCCGACTCAGCGGCTGGCGGACAAGTATGCCACCTGGTTCGTGCCGATCGTGTTGGTTGCGGCCGGGCTGTCGTATTACTTCACGCGGGAGTTGGTCCGCTCGGTGGCGATTCTGGTGGTGGCGTGCCCCTGTGCGTTGGTCCTGGCCACGCCGACGGCGATTGCCGCCACGATGGGAGCCCTGGTTCGCCGCGGCGTGCTGATCAAGGGCGGGGCCGTCCTGGAGAAACTCGGGCGACTGCGTTCGATCGTGTTCGACAAGACGGGGACGCTGACGCTGGCCCGGCTGCGGATCGACCGCATTGTGGCGGCCGACGGCTACAACGAAGACGAGGTGTTGCGGCTGGGTGCGGCCGTCGAACGCCATTCCGAGCATCCGGTGGGTAAGCTGATTGCCGAGCGTGCCGAGGCCGAGGGACTTGTTGCGCCGAAGTCGAGCGGGTTTGCGGCGCAACCGGGCCTGGGAGCAGAAGCGCTGGTCGACAGCGATGTCGTTCGCGTGGGGAGTGTGCGGTTTCTCGAGCAGGCCGAGGTGGTGATTCCGGCGGCCTTGCAGTGGGAAGTCGACGAGTTGTGCGACGGCGGGGCGACGGTCGTGCTGGTGTCGAAGGATCGGGTGGCGATCGGCGCCGTGGCGGTGAAGGACACGGTTCGGGCTGAAGCGGCGACGGCGGTCCGGCGACTGCGTGAGTTGGGCGTCGAGCGGATCGTGATGCTGACGGGCGATAACCGGGCGGCGGCGGGCACCGTGGCCGAGGGGCTGGGCATCGACGACGTTCGGGCTGCACTCCTGCCGGCCGACAAGGTCGCGGCCGTCAAGGAGATTCAGAAAGCGGCGGGGCCGACGGTGATGGTGGGCGACGGGATCAACGACGCCCCGTCGCTGGTCACGGCCGACGTGGGCGTTGCCATGGCGGATATCGGCACCGACGTGGCGATCGCCTCGGCCGACGTGGTGTTGGTGGGCGACGACTTGCGCAAGTTGCCCCATGCGATCCGGCTCAGCCGCTGGATGCTCAAGATCATCTGGCAGAACATCCTGTGGTTCGCCGTGGCGTTCAACGTGGCTGCGGTCGTGGCGGCGGGGCTCGGTTGGGTGTCGCCGCTGATGGGGGCCGTGTTGCACCAGGTCAGCTCGCTGATCGTGGTACTCAATTCGATGCGGTTGCTCGTCGATTACCACGCCTGGAAGCACTGGTGGGCCGACTGGAAGGCCGGGTTGGCGAGACGCCGCCGAAAGCTGGTGGCCGCGGCGGTCCTGATCGCACTGCTCGCCTATGCCGCCAGCGGCGTTCACGTGGTGCGGATCGGCCAGGTGGCCGTCGTGCAGCAGTTCGGCAAGATCGTTCGTGCAGCGGAACCGCCGGGGCTGCACTATCGGTTGCCCGCTCCGTTCGGCCGGCACACGATCGTCAACCCGGGTGAGATGCGGCGGGTGGAAGTCGGGTTTCGGACGGTGCCGGGCGAGTTCACCGAGCCGCCGGCCTACGAATGGAACGTGCAACATCGCGGCGGCCGGTTTGAAGGCTGGCCGGAAGAATCGACGGTGCTCACGGGTGATGAGAGCCTGGTCGACGTGACCTTGACCGTCCAGTATCGAGTCAGCGATCCGGTGGCGGCGCTGGTCCGCGTGGGAAAGACCGAAGCGGACGGGACCAGCAAGTGGGATCGGCTGGTGCGAATCTACGCCGAATCGGAATTGCGGGCTGTGTTGACCGGCCGGGCTGCGGACGAGGTGCTGAGTCTTCGGCGCGACGAGATCGAACAGGCGATCCTTGCCGGGCTTCAAGCGGAAATGCAGAAATGCGGGTCGGGGTTTTCGGTTGAATCGGTTTGCCTGGCCGACGTACATCCTCCTCTGGAGGTCGTGCCGGCCTTTCGCGAGGTGGCGGCCGCTCAGGAAGAGAAGGAGGCGGCCGTCAACGACGCGGAGGCTTATCGGTTTGAGGCGGAGGCGCTGACGGAGGGCGAGGCCGTGCAGAAACGGCTCGACGCCGAAGGGTTCAGCACGGAGAAGACGGCCAAGGCGTCGGGCGAGGCCGAACGATTCACGGCCATTGCCGAGGCGCACCAGGCGGGGCGCGAAGTCAACGAGCTTCGCCTGCACCTGGAGGCCGTGGAGGAGATGCTCGCCGGGCGGCGGAAGATCATTGTCGACCACGCTGCGGGCGGTACACGACGCCAGTTGTACCTGGGCCCGAAAACGATGTGGAGCATTCCGCTCCGCCAAGAGCCGGACGCAACCGGCAATTATGACGATACCCCTGTTCCTCAGGACTGAATGCGATGAGACTTCGGTTTCTAATGCTGATCCTGTTCGTGATTCTCGCCGTGGCCGGCTATCGGTGCCTGCTGCTGGTCGACGAGACGGAAATGGTTATCGTGACCGAGTTCGGTCGTCCGGTCGACGCCTATCGGCTGGTCGGACTGGATGTTTCCGGAGAAAAGCCTTGGCTGATCGGCACCTGGGAGAAGTATGAAGCTCGCGACGCGGGGCTGCATTTCAAGATGCCGTGGCAGTCGGCGATTCGCATCGACCGGCGCTTGCAGGTGTACGATCCCAGGCCGTCGGAGTTCCTGGCGGCCGAGAAGAAGAACGTCGATTTGGACGTCTACGTTTGCTGGCGGGTCACCGATCCCCAGAGATTCCTGGAGACGGTGAATGACACGTTGGGCGCCGAGGCGAGATTGCACGATATCGTCTGGTCCCAGTTGGCGGCCACCGTGGGAAGCCATCCGATCGAATCGTTGGTGTCGAACGATCCCGAGAAGCATCAGCTCGACGAGATCCAGCAGACCGTGGCCGAGGCGTGTGCGGAGCAAGCTGCCCGGGCGTATGGGATCGTGGTGGTGGACGTGCGGCTCAAGCGGATCGGCGTGCCCGACCAGGTCCGCGAGAGCGTGTTTCAGCGGATGCGGGCGGAGCGGGCCCGAATCGCTCGGCAGTACCGGGCTGAGGGGGAGAAGGAGGCCCAGAAGATTCGAGCGGCCGCCGACAAGGAAAAGACGATCACCCTGGCCCAAGCCGACGCCGAGGCCCAGCGGATCCGGGGCAAGGCCGAGGCGGAAGCCACCCGCACGTATGCCGACGCCCACGGCCAGGACCCCGAGTTCTACGAGTTGATGCGGACCCTGGAGGCCTACAAGCGCTTTTTGGATAACCAGACAACCGTCGTCCTGTCGGGCGACTCCGACCTGCTGAAGTTCCTGACCCGCCCCGCAGAGCAGAAGAAACCGGAGGCGGAGTCGGGCAAACCTTGACGACCCGTTTCGACCTTTGGCATTTTCGGTTTTGAATTCGTTTCGTATTTCGTGCTTCGTATTTCGGATTTGGCTTCCTGATGCATCGCGCCTATCATCCACCGCCGCGACTACCGAAGAAGCGATTCCGCTGGTGGCGGGTGTTGCCCTGGCTGGCGGTCGCGTACGCCTTGACGGGCTTTTATTCGGTCCAGCCGAACGAGCGAGCCGTGGTCCGCCGCTGCGGGAAGGTATTGCCCCAGGTCAGCGAGCCGGGATTGCATTTCGGGTTCCCCTACGGGATCGACCGCGTGGTGAAGGTCCGAGTCGAGGAGCAGAAGCAGGTGGGCGTGGGCATGAGCCGCCTGGGTCGTTCCGCCAAGGAGCCCGCGAGCCAATCGGGCGTCGGGATCAATCAGTGGAGCCGGGCGTTGGGGCGGGAGATCCAGCCGCAGCAGGCCGAGTGCCTGACCGGCGACAACAATGTGATTCTGCTATCGGCCAACGTTCAGTATCAGATCGAGGACGTTCACCGGTATCTGTTCGGTACGGCCGACGTGCCGGTTCTGGTCGAAAATGCCGTGGCCGGGGCGTTGTGCGGCGAGGTTTCGAAGATGGAGGTCGACGACGTGCTGACGACTCGGCGCGGTTGGCTTCAGACCGAAGTACAGCGTCATGCCCAGGACACGCTCGACCGTTATGAGGCCGGGGTGCGGATCACGTCGGTGCTGCTCGACGAGCGGACGGGGCCGCCCCAGGAAGTGGCCGACGCGTTTCGCGACGTGACGGCCGCTCGCGAGGATTGTCAGCGGGCGATCAACGAGGCCGAGGGCTATGCGGCCCGGCTTCGACAGAGTGCGGAAGCCGACGCCGACAGCCTGCTGCAACAGGCGGAAGGCTTTGCCCAGAAGACGACGCTGTTGGCCGAGAGCGGCGCCGAGCGTTTTCGCCTGCTCCAGGCGGAACTGGCGAACGGCCGCGAGTTGACTGTTCGCCGTTTGATCCTGGAGACGATGGAAGAGGTTCTGCCGCGGATGAAGAAGATCGTATCGGATCGCGAGGCGTCGGAGTCGGTTGATCTGGGGATCATGCAGCCCGAGGAGTGAGGAGGGCTCGCGCTGAGGCGCAGGGACGCAGAGAGAGTTCTTCGCTTTCTTTCCCTGCGTCCCCGCGCCTCTGCGCGAGATTCTCATGGTTTTATGAAGAAGTGGATTCTTCAACTTGGCCTGATCGGCGTTCTGGGGGCGGTTGCCTTGTTGCTGCGCGGCAAGGAGCTATTGCCGCAGAAGCCAGAGGACACGATTGCCGCGTTTTTTGATGCGGCCCGGGACGGCAACATGGGGGCTTATCTGCGGCTGACGTCGGGCGAATTGCGCAAGTCGCTCGATCAGCTCCGCAGGCAACAGGGGGCGGAGACGTTCCAGGCCAATCTGCGCCGCACCAACGACGGGATCGTGGGGCAGGCCGTGCGGGAGTTGCCGGGAGCGCCGGGGGGTATGGCGGATTACGAGGTCGAGTTGGTCTTTGCCGATCGCAACGAGGTACAGAGGTTCCGGCTCGAGCAGGTGGGGAGCGGCTGGGCAATCGCCTCAATCGAGACAGCACGGGTCTATCAACCGGAGATTCCCTATGGGACGCCGGTGTTTGCCGAACCGGAGGAGGCGAAGGGGACAGTTCGCGAGTAAGGCGAGGTTCAACCCTAGTCGCCTCTCTCTTGCTCTTTGCGAGTGTGAGTTTTGTCGAGTCGCGGCCAAGCGCGGGGCAAGCCGACGCGGCTATCGGTCTCTGCCGGATCCACGGTTGTTGAGGGCTGCCTACGGCACCTTGTCGCCCGTTCCGTGGAGCAGGTCTTTGAACTGTTCGGCGTCGATTGTTTCGGAGAGGAAGTAGACCGAACCGTCGCGGAGTCCGAAATTGGCCCCGCCCGGGTGCTGACTGCCTATCGACATTCCGCCTGCGTCCCGCCGATTGATCCCGGGTTCCGTATCGGCTTGGGGAAGCTCGAAGTTGGGATCCATCCAGCAGGCGGCTTGTCTTCGTTCGACGACGAGGATCATACGGGCGCTCTTGGGGCCGAACTGGGAAAGCGGCTTGCCTTTGTCCGCTTCAAACGGCGCGTCGGGACCGACGACGACCGAATAGGTCGTCTGGCCCGGCGACAGACTCGCGCTGGGGCATTGATAGAAGTCACCCGCCTGCTTGTGGAACTGCCGGTTGTGCGAGCTGTCCCACGGCTGGTCGAGACGGATCTTCTCGTACAGTTCCTGCTGGCCCAGGTAGGGGAGCAGGGCCACACGCCATGAGTGCAGCGGCTCGCCGTTCGAGCCGGCCGTGTAGGCGGGCGGGAGTGTTCCGTGGTCGCGCTCATAGAGCAGCATGGCCAGAGTGATTTGACGGAGCCGGTCGACGCAGACGCTGCGGCGCATCGCCTCGTGCGCGGCGCCGGAGGCGGGAAGCATGAGGGCGCCCATCATGTCCGCGAACATTCGCGATCGCGAGCGGACCGAAATAAGTGCGGCGGGATTCATCGAAGGTCGCGCCGGCTCTTGGCCGGTGGCCAGCATCGCGTCGAAGTGCTGGTTGAGCCGCGTCGCAACAACATTCCAGTCAGTGCCGATTCCGAAGGGTATATGAACGAGGAACTCCTGTTCGTCACCGTGAGCCATGGCTTGGACCTCGTTGAGCATCACAAAGCGTTCGAAAGGCATGACGTCCTCGAACTTGGCCTTGGGCGGAAGATCTTTGAGTTCGCGGGAGAGTCGTTCGAGTTGTTCCTTCGTGGGGGGATGTTCGAGCGAGCCGGCGATGCCGATCGAATCGGCGATGCCCTCGATGGCTATGCCCACGAGCATCTGCACCAGGCAACCGCGCGGACTGATGTGGCGGCCGAATCGCTTGCAGGCGACGAGATCGTCGATTGCTCCGTCGATATCGCCGGTTGCGACGCGGTAGTTGGCTCGGGCACTCAGGCCACGGGCGAACCTGCGGGCATGCTGGATGTCGGGGAGCAGCAGGTTGAAAAGTTGCTCGTCTTCGGACTGCCTTACCAGCGGTATATGAAACACGGGCTTTCGGACGGCCTGGCCGACCAGATCCAAGGCCGGGCCGTTTTGCGCCAGCCAAGCTTCCATCATTGGCAAATCGTCGAGCGTCCACGGTTGTTGCAGGCGGGTTTCCAGCACTTCCAGGGTGTCGGGCACCGAGGCAAACTCTTCGGGGACCTTCTCGGCTGGTGGATTCTCCATACCTGCCAAGCGGTCGATCAAGGCCTTGTCATAGTCCGCACTCTCGACGTAGGCGTTGAGTGCTTCGTAAGGTTCGGTAAACGGCATGTCGGGTTCGAGAGTATCGGCGGAAAGGCCGAGCTTCTCGCAGAGTTGGGAAAAGTACTCGGTCGTGGCCTCCGGCGACTTGCCGATATGTTCGACGATGAGCCGGTAGCCGTTTTCTTCGGTGGCGATGTTCTTCGGGTAGGTTGCCTGCTCCCAGGCGGCCAAGTAGTCGACACGTTTGCCGTCGGACTTGAGGGGCCTGGTGATGTAGGTCGTTTCCTTCGAGATCCTGAGGGGCACGGAACGGAACATACAGAGGTATCCCGCTACGAGCAGCCCCACCAACAGCATGCCCAGCAGGACAATGACGCAGCCGAATTGCCGCCGCCGCGAAGTCGCGTGCTCCGTGGTTCCGGGGACCGGCAAGTATTCGCTCATCGCTCAACCCCTTCTGAATGGAAGGTATCGTGTCTGTGACCCTCCGGACGCCCGCCCACATTCGACGTCCACCGCGCCGGAGGGTACAAGTGTGAGTGTAGCAACCCTCGGAGGAATTGGAAGTGATCTCCCCCCAGCAGGAATTCTCGATTCGGGCGGAAATATTGGTCAGGGCGTTCCTTTGAAATGGCAATTTTCCTGCCAAGAGATCTTTTACCAATTCTTCGCAGGTGAGGCCGGACGCGTTGGAGATGAAGAGTTGGGAAAATCTCCCCCGGATTGGACGAGACGGCGAGGCATTTAAGAGAACCGGACCAGAGAAGAGGCACCGGTACGTCGGAAGAGAGTACCGGTGCCTCTTCTCTGATCCGGCTTTTCGCTTATCGCATCGCGGCAATTTGTCTGCGCGTACCTGTGGAGGAGAATCGCGCATATGAGGCGAGCGGCGGATGGGTTCTTACCACGTAGCAGCGTCTCTCCGCGACGCCGAATGCGAGCCTCGGAGAGACTCGCCTACGCGAAGACGGGTAAATTCTCATCTGCCGCTCGCCTGAAGCGGTGACGAGCAGGCCTGTTATTTCACTTCCTCGGCACCGTCGAGAACGCTCGCCACATTGCGAATCCCAACGCCCGGGCCGTCGGGGACTCGCAACGCACCGTTATTGATCGTGAGGGCCGGCTCGAACCAGTCGCGGTAGCGCTGGATGTTGCGTTTGTACTCCTGGTAGAGGCCGATCTCGGGAGTGAACGAGGCGAAGTGGAGCATGTAGATGAAACCGAATCCGCCCGAGATGTGGACGGTGGTCGGCATGCCGGCCAATTGGGCCATGCGGGCGACGCGGGTGGAACGGATCAGGCCGCCGTAGTATTGCAGGTCGGGCTGGACGATATCGACGCCCCGGTTGGCGATTGCCCAGCGGAAACGCCGCTCGCTGTATTCCTGCTCGCCGCCGGCCACGGGGATGGTGAGCGTGTCGGTCACGACCTTGGTGTCTTCCAGGTGGTCGAAGGGGCACGGTTCTTCGAAGTAGACGGCTCCGATGTCTTCCAACAGACGGCCGAAGCGAACGGCCTCGGGCGGATCGTAGGAGCTGTTCGAGTCGGCGTGGATGGCGATGTCGTCGTCCAGCACCTTGCGGGAAAGGGTGATGAGCTTCTCGGTGCGGCCCGGCATGGAGTCGGCGTTGCGGCTCATGCGGCCGCCGACGCGGAATTTGACCGCTTTGCCGCCGGTCTCTTCGAGGAGCTTTCCGAGGTATTCGACCTCCTCTTCCGGCGTCGTGTCGCGGTTGCCGCTGGCCACGTAGAAGGGTACGTCGCGGCGAACGATCGTGCCCAGCAGTTCGCCGATCGACTTGCCGGCGATGCGGCCCAGCATGTCGAGAATGGCAAACTCGATCCAGGCCACCGGGCACCAGAGGGCGATTCCTTGCAGCTTGTAGTTGCTGCGGAAGCGGTAGACCTCCCAGATGTGCTCTTCCAGGTCCCGGGCGTCCTTGCCCGGAAAGTACGGGGCGACGAGCTTGTTGAAGATCGGATAGAGGTAGGCCCCGCGCTCGTTCGTCAGGGCGATCCCTTCGGCACCGTCCTTGGAGCGGACGTGGACGAAGTGGTCGCTGCCTTTCTTGAGCAGGCGGAGGGAGTCGATAACGACGGGCGTGTCGAACAGTTCCCTCTTGAGAACCGGCCGGGCCGCGGCGGCGTCGAGATCGGCGAGGGTGGGTTCGGCGGCGCGTGCGGGTGATGGGGCACGGCCCAGGAGTGTGCCTGCCGAGAGACCGGCGGCGGTTTGGAGAAAGCGGCGGCGTGATAGGTTCATGTCTTATTCCCCCGGCTTGATGGTGAATGGATTCCAGCAGGCACCGCTGATGAACGTCGATGTACGCTAATGTCGCTCAACGTATCCGTCACACTCCGGGCACACAGCCCATAACCCATAACCAGTGCTTGGATCTCTCACCCAGTATCAACGTTGATGAGCGTTTATCCGCGGTTTTCAAGGCGACGGCAGCTATCCCTCAAAATACACTCCGTCTCGTTGCAGGATCTCTCGCAGGTCGCCGTAGGGCAACTCGCGGGTTGTACACTTCTTTGCCGAACACAGGGCCGCGGCGGTGCCGGCCGCCTGGCCTTGGGCCATGCAGCTCACGGTGTTGCGGGTGGACATGTGGGCCGGTGATCGGAGGGTAGGATAACCGGCGGATGTTCTGTCGGGCAAGAGACGGGCACGACGGGGACTTGGGGACCGGTTTCCGTCTCTTGTCCGCTGCCGGCTTGTGTTGGAGCGGCCCGGCCTGGGAATGACGGAATGGCGGCGGGAAAGATGCTGGCGACAGCCACTTTGCGCAAATCGGGGTGTCAATCGCAGAGGAGAGCGAAGAAACGCAGGGGAAATGCTTTCTTTCGAGCGGTTCTTTTGCTATTCTGTTTTTTCTGTGACTCCCGGCTCGCGGCCGGGTGTTGCGGGTGGCTTGTGACGAACATCCTCTGCAACGGGCCTGAAGCGGCTGTTTGCAGACATCCATCCCCGCAGACACGACGAGGAGTTGACGAACATGGCGGAATCCAAAGGCCTCCCCATGACGGCCAAATGGGACCCGGAGAAACTGCAGCGAGAGACGGCCGAGCTTGAGGCCCTGGCGAAGAAGCCGTTTCTACCTCGTGCGGCCGGGTACATCAAGCGAACGGGTCCGGGGTTGCTGCAGAGCGCGATGACGCTGGGAGCGGGGAGTGCCACGGCTTCGGTGCTGGCCGGTGCGTCGTTCGGCTACAAGCTTCTGTGGGTGCAGCCGGTCGCCATGTTCCTGGGCGTGATGATGTTGGCGGCGCTGGGCAATATCGTGCTCTCGACCGGGGAACGGCCCTACAAGTCGTTCGGGCGCGAGTCGAGCAAGATTCTTGTCTTTCTCTGGGCCTTGGGTACGATCGTGGCCTCAATCATCTGGCATTTTCCCCAGTATGGCCTGGCGGCGGGAGCCGCCCGCGATCTGGCCTCGATGGCGGGAGTCACGGTGGCCGGCACCGACGGAGGCGGTTTCACACCGGCCGGCTATGTGGTCAGTTTTCTGATCGGCGGCGTGATTCTGTCGATCAACATCTTCACGGTATTCAGTTACGGCAGCAGCGCCAGGGGCATCAAGCTTTACGAGTGGTTCCTTCGGAGCGTGATTGCTTTGATTGTCTTGATGTTCGCCATCGTCGTCGTGGCCAGCGCCGGACGGATCCAATGGCTGGAAGTCGGCAAAGGCTTTATCGGTTGGTACGGCATTCCGGGATATCAGAACACGGAGAACGTGACGCTGGTGCTCGGGATGCTGGGGGCCGCGGTGGGCATCAATATGACGTTTCTTTACCCCTATTCGCTGTTGGCCAAGGGGTGGGGCAAGAGTCACAAGGCCCTTTCTCGCTGGGACCTGGGAATGTCGATGTTCCTGCCGTTCACCCTGGTCACGTCGCTGGTGATCATGGCCATGGCGGTGACGATCCATGACGGAACGGACGCGGTTCGAGCGGGGCTGCAGCCGGTGGCGGCGGCCGCCTCGCTTAGCGGGGTGCTGGGCGAGAACGCCGGACGCATCGTGTTCAACTTGGGGTTGATCGCCATGACCTGCACCGCCATCTCGACCCACATGGTGGTATGCGGGTTCACGTTTTGCGAGATGTTTGGGCTGGAATACACCAAGATTCGTTTCCGTATTTTTGCCATGGTGCCGGCCATTGGAATTCTCGGCGTGGTGACGAGTCTGCCGTTCTGGTTCCCGGTGGCCGCCTCGGCGATCTGCTTCACGATGCTGCCGATCGCCTATTTGCTCTTCCTGATCCTCAACAACAAGGCGAGCTTTCTGGGCGACGGGATGATCAAGTCGCCGAACCGCGCGGTCTTCAATTTCATTCTGGTAATCGCCTTGGCCGTGTCGGTGATCGGGGCTGCCATTCAGGTCAACAGCCGGGTGATCCAGAATCCTCAGGTTCGCGCGTTGTTTGGGGTGGAATCGGCCGCACCAGCCGCGCCGAAAGTGACCTCCGATCCGACTCCGCAGCCCGAGGAACGACTTGCTCCTGCGGAAGACCCGAAACCGGAGGAATCCGCCCCGGAGGGCGAGCAACCAGCCGCTGCGTCGCCTGACGCGGGGGCCTCGGAGCAACCGAAGCCGGAGGCGAAGACTGAGGCCACGCTCGAAGAAAAGCCGGAAACCCCGGCCGAGAAGAAGGAGTGACGGAGGCAGCCCGCAGTTGGAGTCCAGGATTTGGACTGCTGAGGCGTATGAGGTGTTTTATGGACGGCAAGCTAAAGCTTGTACTCCAACAGTAAGCCGAAGCCCGGACTCCATCGATCGTCAAGACACGCTCCGACGCTGCGGCTTTGGCGGACGGCACTCGGAGAGTGCCTGCTACTATGGCGGACGGCACTCGGAGAGTGCCTGCTACTATGAAGGACACGTTCATGGATAAGATTAGCGTTGCCCAGGCGCGGAAGGCGGAATCGGTCGGCCGCAAGGTATTGCTGCAAGGGTGGATCCGGACGCGGCGGGATTCGAAGGCCGGGTTCAGCTTCATGGAGCTGAACGACGGGTCGTCGATGGCCAACATCCAGGTCATTGCCCCCGCCGACTTGGAGAACTACGAATCGGAGATCAAGCGTCTGACGGCCGGCTGTTCGGTCGGCGTGGAGGGCACGGTCCGCGAATCGCCGGGCAAGGGGCAGGCCACCGAGATCGAGGCGAGCCGGGTCGTGGTGTACGGCCTGGCCGACTCGGAGACTTATCCCTTGCAGAAGAAGCGCCACTCTTTCGAGTTTCTGCGGACGATCGCCCACCTGCGCCCGCGAACGAACACGTTCGGCGCGATCGCGAGGGTCCGCAATTGCGTGTGCAACTCGATCCACCAGTTCTTTCAGGAGAACGGTTTTCTTTACATCCACACGCCGTTGATCACGGCCAGCGACTGCGAGGGGGCGGGCGAGATGTTTCAGGTTACGACGCTCGACCTGGAGAAGCTGCCGAAGAAGGAGGGGAAGATCGATTTCACCCAGGACTTCTTCGATCGTCCCAGCTACCTGACCGTGAGCGGGCAATTGGAGGGCGAGACATTCGCCTGCGCCCTGGGCAAGATTTACACGTTCGGGCCGACGTTCCGGGCCGAGAACTCGAACACGTCGCGCCACCTGGCCGAGTTCTGGATGGTCGAGCCGGAGATGGCGTTCTTTGAGTTGACGGACAACATGGACCTGGCCGAGAGCTTCCTGAAGCGGATCTTCTCCGACGTTCTCGAGAAATGTCCGGAGGACATGGAGTTCTTCAACGAGCGGATCGACCGGACGGCGATCGAGACGCTGCAGGGGATTATCGAGAGCGAGTTCGTTCGCCTGCCCTACACGGAGGCGATCAAGTTACTGGAGGCTTCGGGCGAGTCGTTCGAGTTCCCGGTCAACTGGGGCGTGGACTTGCAGGCCGAGCACGAACGCTATCTGACCGAGAAGCACTTCAAGAAGCCGGTCATCCTTTGCGACTATCCGCGGACGATCAAGCCGTTCTACATGCGGCTGAACGACGACGAGAAGACGGTCCGCGCCATGGACGTGCTGGTGCCCAAGGTGGGCGAGATCATCGGCGGCAGCCAGCGCGAGGAGCGGCTCGACGTGTTGGAGATGCGGATGGGCGAGCAGAACCTCGACCCCAAGGACTATTGGTGGTACGTCGATCTGCGCCGCTACGGCACGGTTCCGCACTCCGGTTTCGGGCTGGGGCTGGAGCGGGCGGTCCAGTTCATCACGGGGATGGGCAACATCCGCGACGTGATCCCGTATCCGCGAACGCCGGGGAGCGCGGAGTTTTAGGGCTCTCGCCAAGTCGCGAAGGCGCAAAGAATAACTCTGCACGCTAAGACCGATGAACTCCTGCGTCCGGCAGACACGGAGTTCTTCTCCACCGAGTGGTTATGACGTCTCTGCTTTGCGCCTTCGCGTCGTGGCGAGAGATAGGCCCGACCAGTTGTACCAGAATCGCTCCCAAGCTTCCTCAGAATAAAACGCCAAACCGCACGTTTGTCAATAGGTCGGGAGCCGAATTATTCAGGCCAACGCCCGTTTGCCAGGTGACTTGCAGCCGATCCGTACAGAGCCAGCTCACTCCGGCGCTGAGCATGTGACGTGTCGAGTGGTCGACCGAGCCGTCGTCGGCCAGCACCTGCCATTGAGAGAACAGGCCGACCCGATCGGTCAGCAGATAGTCGACGTCGACCGACTGTTGCCACTGGAGATAGTGGTCTCCGTCTTCGCGGAAGAAGGCCAGGCCGGAATCTCCTCCGAAGGAAAGCCTGTCGGTCAACCGCCACTGATAGAGCACGCCGCTTGTGGGCTGGAGACTTTCCATGGCAAAGCGGTTGCCGCCCAACGTGATGGGCACCGCCCCCAGGATGGCCGTCTGCGGAAGCCAGCCGGATTGCGGCCATAAGTCCAACATGAATCCGACGTTAGGATCGAGGGACGTCGTGTTGGAAGCGTCTGCAACCCCGCTCTGATCGACGACAAGAGGCCCGGTCCACCTCAAAAAAAGCAACGAGTTGCCGCCGCCGGCCCTCACACTCCATTCATCTCTCCCAAGCTGCGCGACGTCGCATCTTCAATGCACAGGAGGATTGCAGCCCGGGAAAGAGGCCAAGGTGCCTAACGGCCTTTCACGCTGATCACCTTGACGGTGTCGGTGCCGACGAGGGGGCCGGCGTCGGTGTAGACGACGAGTTCCAGAACGGCCGTATCGCCCGGCTGAACGACGCCCTTGATATCGGCGATCACGAATTTCGCCACGAAGAATCCGCGACTGTCCGCCTTCGACCAGGCAATCTCCACGCCGTTAAGCGTAACCTCGGAGTCCCCCACGGCGCCGTATGGGATGTCGGTATGGACGGTCACCCACGATCCCTCCGAAGCCAGATTGAGCACATTGGGCGCGACCTCGATGGCGATTGCACCGGCCGAGTCGGCACGGGCCAGGGCGGCGCCGACACAGAACAGCAAGAGGCACGTCGCAACGCAGGTCCAGCACAATCCTCGTTTCATGAGAAGAACTCCCATAGAAAAGCCAACTCTTGCCCTGTGCCCAATATATCGCTCATGATAGCAGTGTTCCAAGACAATTCTCCCTCGATTTCGCCAGAAACTGCTTGAGTGTCGCGTTTTGGAAACAACGGCGCGGCACAGCCCTGCAGAATTTGCGCAGTAGCCGGTCACCTGGGCAGTTGGATCAACACGATGTCCACCGAATATGCGGTAGAGCCCCTTTCGTCGTCGCGGTTCCCAGAGGCGGCAACTCTGCTGGCCCGGGCCTTTCAGAACGATCCGGTGATCGCATCGATCCTGCCCGGCATTTTGCCGGAGAAGCGGGCGCACAAGCTGGCGGTGATGTTCGAGGAGATGCTGGCCGTCAACTCGCGATGGAACGAGCCTCTCGGGATCGTCGACGGCGGCGCGGTCCGTGCCGCGGCGATTCTTCATCGGCCGGGGACGCATCCGTTGCCGCTCGGGACGGAAATCGGCCTGCTCTGGCGAGTCGTGCGGAGAATCGGCCCTCGCGGATTGACTCGCTTCATACGCTGGTCTTTGCGCATTGGGCGCAGGCATCCCACAACACCTCACTATTACCTCGAGACTCTGGGCGTCGAACCGGCCCTGCAAGGCCGGGGGTTGGGGTCGGCCATGCTCCGGAAGATCGCCGCCGTGCTCGATGCGGCCGGAGACGAATGTGTTCTCGAAACGGCCAACGACCGGAATGTCGTTCTTTATGGGCGGTTTGGTTTCGAGATAACCAGGGAGGAACAGATTCTCGGCGCTCACGTGCGGTTCATGCGGCGCAGGCCGGTCATGTAAGGGGGTTGCCCATGCCGCACCCGCGATGTTACCATCGGCGGCGTAGGGTTTTGGTCGAGCAGAAAGACGGGCTGCCGGAGTACGCTTTCACGGTTTTGGAGAATCATCATGAACGTATGCAGAGTATCCTCAGCAATCCTCCTTGTCTCGACATGCGCAGTTTTGTCGGCGGTCGCCTCCGAAGTATCGTCCGTCAATACCGAACTCCAGGTCTATCCCATGCAGGCGATTGCCCCGACCGTCGCCGCAATCCTCGGTGTGCCGGCGCCAAAGCAGGGCGAAGCACCGCCGATCGACTCAGTCGTCAGGGATCTGCGCGGTTCCCAACGGGTGGCGATTCTCGGCATCGATGCATTCGGAAGCGCGATCTGGAACAAGATGCGCAACAGGACGCCCTATTTGAACGGCCTGGCGTCCAGCAACAACCAGGCTCAGCTTCGCTCTGTCCTGCCGAGTGTGACGTGCGTCAACTTCGGATGCATGATCACCGGTGCTTCCCAGAAAACGACCGGCATCACCACGTTCGACTCGAAACTCGCCTGTGAGGACCTCTGCAGCGTCCTGCGGGCCAACGGCCGGCAGAGCGGTGGTTTCGGCAGAAAGGACTATACCGGGGACCGCTTGCTGGGACGCTACGCCGATTTCTCCGTTTCAGACAAGGCCACCGACGCGGACGTGATGGCCGGACTCAAAGCGGTCGTCGAAGAAAAGAAACCGGATTTCGTCATCGTCCAGTACGGGGAGACCGACGATGTCTTCCACGCCCGGGGACCGTTCTCCAAGGAAGCCGGAGATGCGTGTGCGGGGGCCGATGCATGGCTGGCAGAGCTTGTTCCGTGGTTGCGTCCTCGCGGTTATGCCGTCATCATCACGGCCGACCACGGCCAGCACGACGTCCCGAAGAAGGACGGAACTACGCGCGGCTCGCACGGATCGGAAAGCGACCTCGACTGTCTGGTCCCCCTGGTCTGGCTGCCCAGCACCGACCGCGCCAAAGAGTCCCCCAAGCCTTCAGGTGTCTTGCACCAAGCCGACAAAACCGTTGAACGGCCTTGAATCGACGCCCCGGCCTCGCGGCCGGGCGTGGAAGACATTTTCCAGGCCGTAACACCCGACCCAAATTATCCATGGCGGTCCTTCCTCCCCCGATCGGGAAGCCTAGGATTCTCCTCTCAGGCTGCTAGAATCGCGCTATATCATCTGCCTCGCGCAGGACGCGCTCGTTCATAACCTTCTTGGGGGGACAGGATGACCACTCCAGCGTTTGCCCATCTTCATTGTCATAGCCACTACAGCTTGCTCGACGGTGCCGGCCAGGTCGGCGCCCTGGTGACGCGAGCGAAAGACCTCTGCATGACGGCCCTGGCCCTTACGGACCACGGCAACCTCCACGGAGCCCTCGAGTTCTACCGCAAGGCCAAGGACATCGGCATCAATCCGGTCATCGGCTACGAGGCCTATATCGCGCCGGGGAGCCGGTTCGAGAAGGACTCGGGCAACATGAAGGCGGCCAGCTTTCACCTGACTCTGCTGGCGAAGAACCGCACGGGGTTCCAGAATCTGCTGAAACTGGCGTCGGCCGCCTATCTGGAAGGCTTCTACTTCCGTCCGCGGATCGACAAGCAGATTCTGACCCAGTGGAACGAGGGTCTGATTTGCCTGAGCGGGTGTGCGTCGAGCGAACTGAACCGCGCGCTGACTTCGGGCAAGGAACCGGATTTTGAGAAGGCCTGCGAAGTGGCCGCCTGGTACCGCGAACTGTTCGGCGATCGCTACTTCATCGAGATCCAGGACAACGGACTCGAGATTCAGAAGCTCGCCATGGCCGGTGCGATCGAAGTGGCCGATCGCCTGGGGATCCCCCTGGTGGCCACTAGCGACGTTCATTATGTGAACCGCGAGGACTCCGAAGCCCAGGACGTGTTGCTCTGTGTGAATACAGGCAAGTTCCGAACTGACGCCAATCGCATGCGGATGGAGGGCAACGAGTTCTACCTTCGCAGTCCGGAAGAGATGTACGCCGCGTTGCCTGGCCAGGAGGAAGCCCTCAAACGGTCCCAGGAGATCGCCGACAGCGTCGACATCCAACTCGAACTCGGTCAGCGCCATTTCCCGGTCTTCACGCCGCCCGCGGGGCAATCGTCGGAAGACTACCTGCGGCAACTCTGCCTCGAAGGACTGAAGCGGCGTTATGCCGACAATCCGAAGCGGATGGTCGAGGGCGAGCTAAGCGAAGAGGTCATGGCCCGGCTCGATCGCGAACTGGGCGTGATCAACAAGCTCGGCTTTCCCAACTACTTTCTGATTGTTTGGGATTTTGTGCGTGTGGCCCACGAGCGCGGCATTGAAACCACCGCCCGCGGATCCGGGGTGGGGGCGATCGTCTGTTACGCCTTGGGGCTGAGCCACGTCTGCCCGCTGGAGTACGACCTGCTGTTCGAGCGCTTTCTCGATATCAACCGCCTCGAAGCGCCGGATATCGACATCGACTTCTGCCAGCAGCGCCGCGGCGAGATCATCCAGTACGTGAAGGAGAAGTACGGGCTGGAGAACGTGGCCCAGATCGGCACTTTCGGCACGATGGCGGCCCGCGCGGCCATTCGCGACGTCGGCCGCGTGCTCGGGCTGCCGATTGCGCGAGTGAACGAAGTCGTCTCCAAGGTGCCCGACCATCTCGGGATCACGCTCAAGAAGGCCCTAGCCGAAAGCGACGAGCTGCGGAAGATGTACGAAACGGACCCGGAGGTCCGCGAACTGCTCACCTTGGCGCAGCAGATCGAAGGTCTGGCGCGCAACGTCGGCACTCATGCCGCGGCCGTGGTCATTGCCGACCGGCCCTTGACGGACTACTGCCCGCTCGGTCGGGTGCCGGGCAAGGACGACATCATCACCCAGTGGTCGATGGGCGACGTCGAGAACGGCGCCGGCCTGCTCAAGATGGACTTTCTGGGCCTGCGGAACCTGACGATTCTCACCAAAGTGGTCGACCTGATCGAGCAGACGACGGGCAGACGGATCGATCCCTACAAGTTCCCCCTGGATGACAAGGCGACCTACGCCCTGCTGTGCCGCGGAGAGACGAAGGGCGTTTTCCAGCTCGAAAGCGGCGGCATTCGCGATCTGTTGCAGCGGATGAAACCTGACAGTTTCCGCGACATCATCGCCACCAACGCCCTCTATCGTCCCGGCCCGCTGGAAGGCGGCATGGTCGACGACTACATCGAGGTGAAGCACGGGCGGAAGCAGGCGACGTACCTCCACCCGGTCATGGAGGCGATTCTCGGCGAGACGAACGGCGTGATGGTCTACCAGGAACAGGTCATGCGGATCCTCAACCGTCTGGGCGGGATCGAATTGGCCAACGCCTACAAGTGCATCAAGGCGATCAGCAAGAAGAAGCTGCCCATCATCGCCAAGAATCGCGAGAAGTTTCTGGAAGGGGCCCAGCAGCAGGGGGTCGCCAAGAAAGACGCCGAAGAACTCTGGGAGATGATCGAGAAGTTCGCCGGCTACGGCTTCAACAAGAGCCATTCGACGGCCTACGCCCTGATCGCCTACATGACGGCCTATCTGAAGACGCACTACCCGGTGGAGTTCATGGCGGGGCTGCTCTCGGGCGACGTGCCGAACCGCAATTTCACCCGCAAGGATTCGACCGTCGAGCACCTCGAAGACTGCCAGCGGATGGGAGTCGAGGTCGTGCCACCCAATGTGAACGAATCTTCTCGCGACTACACCGTCAAGGACGGCAAGATCCATTACGGCCTGGCGGCCATCAAAGGGTGCGGCGGACCGGCCGCCGACGCGATCGCCGAAGCCCGGAAGAAGGGTCCGTACAAAAGCCTGTTCGACTTCTGCAAGCGCGTCGACCCCCAGGCGGTCAACCGCTCGACGATCGAAACGCTGCTCAAGGCCGGGGCCTTCGATTGTTTCGGCGCTCGCCGCTCGCAGTTGGCCGCCGTGGTCGACCGGGCGATCCAGACCGGGGCCGCGGCCGCCTCGGACCGGCGCCACGGGCAGCTTGGCCTGTTCGACACCGCGCCCGCCGAGGAAGAGGAAGACGTTGCCGCCGCCGCCCTTCCCGACATTCCCGAATGGGACGAGCGGGACAAGCTGAACAAGGAGAAGGAGGTCCTGGGGTTCTACCTCACCAGCCATCCCCTGGCCGAGTACGAACAGATCCTGTCCACCTATTGCTCCCACACCTCGACGGAAGCTGCCCAGTTGAGCCATCGGACCGAAGTGATGCTGGGCGGGATGATCTCGTCGATCAAGTTCTCGCACACGAAGAATCCCAAGCCGGGTAAGCCGAGTCGCTACGCCATGTGGGACCTGGAGGACAAGGACGGGATCATGCGTTGCATCCTGTGGCCCGAGCAGTTCGCCCAGTACGGAGAAATGGTGAAGCCCGACGCCATCCTCGTCGTTCTGGGGTCGATCGACAAGCGTCCCGGCAGCGACGAGGCCAACCTGATCGTCAACGAGTTGATTCCCCTGGAGGATCTCCAGAGCCGCTACACCCGCGGCGTCAAGCTGCGGTTCTCCGAGACGGAACACGGAATCGAGAAGCTCGATCTGCTTTACGAGATCCTCCGCGGCTATCCGGGCAGCGGCGAATTGCAGTTGGTCATGTACCTGGCCGACGGCACCCGGGTGCCCATGGCCTGCCGGGGGACCCGGATCGAAAACAACCAGGAAATGCGCACCCGCGTCGAAGAACTCCTGGGCCCCGGCAACTTCAAGCTTCTGGCCGCCCCCATCCGCAGCCGAAACGGGAATGGAAACGGCAAGGGGAACGGGCGAGGACGGGGGTGAAGAGCGGCGGCAGGACAGAATACCCTCAAACCAACTTCCCGGCTTCTGCCAGGTCGAGCCGTACCGACCCACCGGGCCGCTGAGTCGTTCAGCGTCCCGATATCGGAAGCAAGGCCGGGCAAGTTGCCTTTGCTCCTATCGGCCCGGTAATTTCGACCTGGGATCGAAACCGGGAAGTTGTGTTTCGGCGATTCCGCCTCCGAGCGACGGTTATTGGAGCAGAACGGGAGAGGTGTAGGCACCTGCAATCACGTTCGTCTCGTCGTTCAGGGCGGATTGTGCGTAGAGGTCGCCGTCGTACATGTACGACTTGGTGATCTCGACGCTGGTGTTCTTGGAACCGTGGAAGGTCGCACCGCTGACGGTCACCACGCCCCAGTTGACGATGTGGGCCGCCACATTGTCGCCGCTTGCGTCCTCCGTAATGGTGTCATAGATCGGTACCAGGCGTTGCTCTCCGATGATCTGGTTGATCGAGTGCTTCAGACCGATCGAGAGCCCGGTGTCGGCATCCAGCCACATGGCATAGAACGCGTTGATGTGGGTATTGGTGGGAATGGTTCCGTATTCGTACAACGCGTCGAGATCCGACTGCTGAAGCCCTTCGAGGATCTGCGTGTTCAGGTCGTCCGTCGAGTTGCTGTTGCAGCCGACGTCGATCGTGCCCCAGTTCCCCGGCAGTTCGCGGCCCCAATCGTCGAGGATTTTTCCGTCGCCGTAGATGGTCCACGCCTCCCCCTGATTCATATTCTCCCATTCGGTCAGCGGAACGCCGAAGGGGAGGATATCGGAACCGGCCTTCAACCCGTTTGCCTTCTGAAGTGCCGCCGTTGCCGTCACCACAATCGACGCCTCGCCGAAGCCGATGGCTCGGGCGAAGAACAGCGGCGCGCGAGCGTTGGCGTTGCCGTCGCGGCGCAGGGTGACTCGCACCGTATCGAAGATCCCCGTCTGGAGAATCTGCAGGTTGCTGTAGATCGTGGTCGGTTCGAATCGGCCGACGACGATGTCGCCGTCGAGGACGGTGAATCCGGCGCCGACGTTGGCGGCCGCATACTCGCGCACGGCGTCCCGAACCGCGACGAGATCCTGCTCGCCGTTAGGCGCCGGTTCGAGGCTCAGCACGGCGGCCAGGGCGGTCGCGTCGGCGGCGCGCTGCAGGTCAGCCCTGGCCTTGAGCAGATAACCGTAGTCGACGGCAAATGCAACCATGCCGAGCAATGGGACGACTGCCAGGGCCACGAGCACAAGAATCGAACCTCGCCGCCGCCGCTGATCGCGTTGCCCTTTTCGTCGCATCGTTTGTTTTCCTCGCCCTCAAGGCCGAAATATGGCGGCCGTGGTCCGAGCAGGCAGGACGCCTACTCGCGCCGGACCACGGTCGTCGTCTGCAAGACCCTGCCTTGTCCCGCCCCAATACCGCCCAGCCAGCGAACGGCATCGAACCGAAAGGCAACACGGATCGAAACCGGGCTTCCCGGATCGAGGTCATCCAACGCCGCACCGGAGAGAACGGTTCCGGCGGAATCCGCCACGTTCACCTCCAATGCGGAGGCAAGTGCCTCGCTGGAAAGGGCCGGAAAGCGGTCGGCAAGGTATCCCGCCACTCGCGACTTGACTTCGTCGACCGTGTCGGTGTCGGCCTTCGCGGCCATCCGCCCTCCAAGGGCCGAGGCGCCGCTGACTGCCTGGCCCACGTTGGCCAACTGGCCGATGTCGACCATTCCCAAGAGCAGGGCAAACAGAAACGGAGCCACCACGGCGAACTCGACCGTTGCCGCCCCGCGTCGGGCCTGTCCCGGACCCCAACGCAGAGACGGTCTGTTTCGCGATTCTGCCCCCATCATGGCCGTTTCTCCAGTGCCTTTCGAGCTCACTCTCGTACAAGAGTTGACTGCCCTGCGAGTATGACGTCGGTTGTCTTGCCGAACAGGGTACCTCGAACCCAACTGATGTCGGCCGTGCTCACCTGCACTCGCACCGTGACGTCGCTTCCGGAAGGAATCGCGCTGAGCGTCTCGGGAGTCACCGTGACTTGGACGGCCCTCGAATCGGCCATCGCCCCCAGCGATCCGCCGAGATAGTCGCGAACGGCAGCTTCCACGGCCCCATTGCTTTGGGTCGTGGCCAACATGGCCTTGCGACATCCCCGTTGAGCGGCGCTCGTGAGCGCCTGCTGCACCATGACGTAGCGGCTCAGTTCGATCATGCCGAACACGAAGACGAAGACTACCGGAACAACCATGGCAAACTCGACCAGCGTGGCACCTCGCCTCGGTCGGCGCGACCTTCGTCTTCCGGATAACATGTTTGCCTCTCCGTACGGCGCAATCGCAACCAAGAGGATTCTCTCGGTTCTGGAAGGTTGCGCCCGGTGCATCATTCCCACGCCTGCCGTCTGCGAATCGGCCGAGGTGGGCTCAGTGATTCCCGGTGGAATCGGACGAGAAGTATTCTGATGGATGAGCTATTTGGTGAAGTATGTCCCTATCGTAAACATAGGTCACGTTTTCCTCCGATGTCGGCAAATTCCATGCGAAAGGTGACGCTCCGCAAACCGGGGCTGTTTCTTGCTTTGTGACCTGACTTGTGCCAAGATGGCGGTTCGCATGCCCCCTTCTTCCATCGCATCCCTGTGAGCAGTCAGCAGAGGACCCTCATGAGATCCGCCTTCCGCCCCCTTCCTGCCGCCATCCTGACGTCTGTAATCTTCGTGTCCGCCGCTCCCCTCCTTGCGGCCGACGAGGACAAGCAGGCCCCTTTCCAGGCCGATGCACAGGGCAAGCCTTCCGCCGACGCGCCGGTCGTTTCGCCCTGGCGGACCGTCGTCCTCGATCCGCAGTACGCCGGCCAGTGGACGGTTCTCGGAGACGTGGACGGCGACCGGCAAGTCGAGATCGTTGCGGCGAGGAACGTCGACCTGAACGACAATCATTTCACGTCGGCGGTCGTGGCCCAGCGGCTCGACGGCAGCGTCCTGTGGAAGTGGGGCGATCCGGCGATCGGCCGCCGCAACCTGCACCACGACGTCGCCTGCCAGATCCACGATCTCGATAACAACGGTTCCAACGAGGTGATCGTGGCCGCCGATCGCCGGCTCGTGGTGCTCGACGGAAAGACCGGCGAGCCGGTCCGCTCGTTCCCTATCCCGGAGCACGCCAGCGATTGCGTCGTATTTGCCGATCTTTCGGGCAAGGGCTGGCCTTCGGAAATACTGGTGAAGAACCGCTATCAGCAGATCTGGGCCTACTCGCCGGAAGGAAGGCTGCTCTGGACGGTTGAGATGCCCGGCGGCTACCGAACGGCCCACCAACCGCTGCCCGTCGATCTCGACGGCGACGGGCGCGACGAGATTCTTGCCGGCTACGCGGCGCTTAACGCCGACGGCTCCGTCCTCTGGGTTTTCCAGGCCGAGGAAGGCAAAAAGAACGGCGGCCATGCCGATTGCTGGCGGGTTGTCCGTCTGGCCGACAAGGCCGAAGAAACCCGGCTTGTCATGACGATGTGCGGCGGCAACGCCCTGGTGATGACCGACGGCGCCGGCAAGCTGATTTGGCGAAAGTCGGGTTTCCACTACGAATCGATCGACGTCGGTGAAATCCGTAAGGATCGCCCCGGCCTCGAAATCGTCGTCGACGTCGACCACCTTCCTAAGCCGCCCAAGCCGCTCTGCCTGTTCGACGAAACGGGCGAGGAGTTGGGACGAATCGATACCGACTACACCCGGCACCACAAACTGGTCGATTGGGACGGCGGCGGCCTGATGGAAATCGGATCGGCGCTCCCTTGCGGCCTGTTCGACGGATATGGCCGCCGGGTCCTCACCTTTCAGGTCGACGAGGATGAAAAGCCCTGGCAACTTGTGGCCGTCGATCTCACCGGCCACGGCCTGCGCGACGTGATGCTCCTGACCGATAACGACCGGGTCGAGAAGGTCTATCTCTACAAGAATCCGACGCCCGCTTCGACTCCGGCAAAGGCGCCTGCCGGAACGGGCCTGAACTTCACGTTGTATTGACTCGGTCTTCGCGCATGCCGCCAACGCGTGGAACTACTGGACCGCCAAGGAATAGGAGTCTTGTCATGTTGCTCAAACAGATGTCACGGTTCCTGTCGATCACCTGTCTGATTGCATCGATTTCCGTCTCGGCTGTGGCTACTGAAGCGGCGTCGCGTCATCGGTTCATTTCGATCGGTGTGGCAAAGGTCGACGTAACTCCCGAGGGACCGATCCGGATGCACGGCTACGCCTCTCGCAAGACCGAGTCGACCGGCGTGGCTCAACGGCTCTGGGCCAAGGCCATGGCGCTGGGCGACGACGATCAGGGCCCGGCGATCCTGATCACCGTGGACAACTGCATCGTGCCGGGGGTGGTAATCGAAGAGGTGTCCCACCGGCTGAACGAGAAAGCCGGCATCCCGCGGGAACGACTGGCGGTCTGCGCGACCCATACCCATGCCGGGCCGATGCTCCGAGGGGCTGCACCCTTCATCTTCGGCGAGCCGATCCCTGCGGAACACCAGGCACGGATCGACCGCTACACCGAGCGATTTATCGGCTGCCTGGAGCAGGTGGCGCTCGACGCCCTGGCGGCCAGGCAGCCCGGCCGGCTCGATTGGGCCCAAGGGACGGTCCCGTTTGCGGGCAACCGGCGGAAGATCCGCGACGGGAAATGGATCGGTATGGGCTTCAATCCGGACGGCCCCGTCGACCACGCCCTGCCGATGCTTCGCGTCACCGACCCCTACGGCAGGCTCCGCGCGGTACTCGTGAACTATGCCTGCCATGCCACAGACGTCCGCTCCTACCGGCTACACGGCGACTGGCCCGGCTCCGCCCAGTTGGCCATCGAGGCAGCCCACCCGGACGCAATCGCCATGGTTGCCGCGGGCTGCGGCGCAGACGCCAACCCCGAGCCCTTCAAGGAGGAACGAGTGGACGAGCAGGGCCGGGCGGTTGCCGAGGAGGTTGAACGGCTGCTGGCCGGTCCGATGCGATCCATTTCGTCGCTGCCCAACTGCCGGATGAAGCGGATTGAGCTGCCGCTGGCCAAGCTGCCGACCCGGGCGGAATGGGAGCAGCAGGCGGCCGGCAACGACCGCCCGGCCTATTACGCCCGGGCTGTGCTCGCGCGGCTTGACCGCGGCATCGAACCGCTAACGTCATTCCCCTACACGGTCGCCACGTGGAACTTCGGGGATGGGCTGTCGATGGTCTTCCTACCCGGCGAGGTGGTGGTTGATTACGCGCTAAGGTTGAAGCGAGAACTGGGTGACGACCTCTGGGTGACGGCCTACGCGAACGACGTGCCCTGCTATGTTGCCTCGCGGCGGGTGATCGGTGAAGGCGGCTACGAGGTCACCGGGTCGATGCCCACCTACGACAAGCCGGCCGCGCTTGCCCCCGAGGTCGAGGACCTCATCGTCGGCACGGTCCACGAGTTGCTGCCGGAGCGAGTTCAATCGTTCCAGGCTGACGGGCTGCCCGCCCGGCCCAATATCGTCTGGATCACGTGCGAAGACATGAGTCTCAACCTGGGCTGTTACGGCGACACGTACGCGGTGACGCCCAACCTCGATCGGCTGTCCGCCCGGGGCGTGCGCTACACGAATGCCTTCTCGCATGCAGGCGTCTGCGCTCCCTCGCGGTCCGGGCTGATCACCGGAATGTACCCGACCTCGCTCGGGTCGCACCACATGCGGTGTACGACGACCTTGCCCGACTTCGTGAAGTGCTTTCCAGAGTATCTTCGCAAGGCCGGCTACTTCTGCACGAACCAGTCGAAAACGGACTACAACTTTGCCGTCCCGCCGAATGCCTGGGACATACCGGGCGGACCGAAGGCCCATTGGCGAAACCGGGCCCCCGGCCAGCCGTTCTTCAGCGTGTTCAACCTCACCGTCACGCACGAGAGCCGCATTCGGGCCAAGTACGACCGGCTTGACCACGACCCGGACGCAGCGGTGCTGCCGCCCTATCTGCCCGACACGCTCCTGGTGCGGCGAGACTGGGCCCGCTACCACGACCTGATCACCCAAATGGACGGCCAGGCGGGCGAGATCCTCAGCCAGCTCGAAGAGGACGGGCTGGCTGACGAGACGATCGTTTTCTTCTTCTCCGACCACGGCGTGGGGCTGCCGCGAGCGAAACAGTGGATCTACGACGCAGGCACCCACGTTCCCCTGATCGTCTGCTTCCCCAAGTCCTACCGCCGTCTGGCTCCGGCCCAGCCGGGCAGCGCCATCGACCGCCTGGTGGGCTTCGTCGACATCGGCCCGTCGGTTCTGAGTCTCGTCGGGTTGGAGATTCCGGAGCACGTTCAGGGCGTGCCGTTTCTCGGCCCCCGGGCGGGCGAGCCGCGACGCTACCTTTACGGCATCCGCGACCGGATGGACGAACGCTACGACATGAGCCGCACGGTCCGCGACGACCGGTACAAGTACCACCGGAACTACTTCCCCTGCCGCCCCTTCGCTCCCTGGCTCGACTACATGGAGAAGCTCGCCACGATGCAGGAGTGGCGCCGCCTGGACGCCGAAGGGAGACTGTCGGGAGTGCAGGCCTTCTTCATGCGAAAGAGCAAGCCCGTCGAAGAACTCTACGAGATCCAGGCCGACCCCGACGAGCAGGTCAACCTGGCCGGCCTGCCGGAGCACCGCGAGGTCCTCGAGCGTATGCGGGCGGCCCACTTCGACTGGGCGCGGCAGACACGCGACCTGGGCCTGCTGCCCGAGCAGGACATGCGAGACCGGGCCCGCGGCTCGTCTGAATACGAAATGGCCAGACAGGACGAGGGGGCCTTCCCGTTCGAGCGGATCTTCGAAACCGCGGTTCTCTCCGGCGAAGGAGCGCCCGCGGTGCCCAAGCTGGTCGATCGGCTGAGTGACGAAGATGCGGCCGTGCGGTTCTGGGCAGTAATCGGGTTGACCAACGCCGCCGGCGAGAGCCCGTCGTCCGCAACGCTGGACGAACCGGCAGTTCGAGCACTCCAGAAGACGCTGGCCGATCCTTCTGTCGAGGTCCGTATTTCCGCAGCCGAAGCGTTCTGCCGGGTTGACTGCGAGGAGCAGGCTGTGCCCGTGCTCGTCGAGACTCTTTCTCACGAGAGTTTTTGGGTGCGTCTGGAGGGGGCCAACGCCCTGGACCGCATTGGCGAGAAGGCACGGCCGGCCTTGGCCGCCTTGCAGAAGGCCGCGGCCGATCAGAGCGACGAAAACCTGTTCGTCCGTTGGGTGGTAGGGCACACGTTGCGCCTGCTCGGCGAGTGAAGAGGGGGGCTGAAGCAATTCATCACTTTTGGCTCGACCAAGAAGAGGAGCAAGACTCCAGCCAACCGGAGTAGCTGGAAAGGCCGGCCGCCCGGACTATTCACGCGTGTGAAAGCCTGCTTCACAGATATGCTCGTACCAGACATCTAGCGAGAATCGCCACGTCATTCCCGCGCAGGCGGAAATCCAGACAATGAATAGCACGTGGAGTTTGTTCTGGATTCCCGCCTGCGCGGGAATGACGTGGTTTTCTTTCCTGCGATCCGAACTCAGATCGGGATCTCTTCCCACGTCTTCCTATCCGGACCGCGGCAACACTCGCCATGTCTTCGAAGGGTGTTCCAAGCCCGGCCTCATCGCCGCGCATGAGACTGTCCGTTCCACCGTCGACGAGGATGACCGTATCGAGATTCAGTTCCCTCACAAGTTCGCGATACCCCGCGAGAAGCGGTTTTACACCCATGCGGTGGAACGAATAGATGGAAACCTCTTCGCCCTGTTGGCGAAACCAACTTGCGAGAACCTGTTCGGGGAAGTAGTACGCATAGCCCTGGGAGTCAGCGGTCACTTCCAGAAGCCCGGGCGCCAGGCGGCGGCCCACAGAATCCGGCAAACTGGAGAATGAGAGATTCGCCAGATAGGCATCCCGACCTGAGGCTTTGAGAAGGAAGTACAACGGCAGGCCGGTGAAGACGTCGAATCCGCCTCCCGCCCCAGCGATCAAGATCCGTTGGCTGTTCTCCAGCTCTGCGAAGAAGGGCAACTCGAAGCCATGTAGCGACGACATCGTTTACTCGTTCCTGGTTTGGAGGAAGAACGCGGATACTGAGCTGCGAGGCGTCATTGTAAGTCAGCCTGCGGGCCTGTAGTAGGTATTTGAGTCGATTTCGGAAGGTGATCCGCCGACTACGTCGCTGGTTCTGATACTTCGCCTTCGGTGGACGTCTTCTGGTAAGCTCTTCGGCTCTGAGTACCGGTTATGCCGGTGCCCCGATATGAGCGTCTTGGGGGGCTGGTGTTTGCCACTCATGACCCGCCCTCCTGTGTGCCATGGGCCCGATAGGCAATAAGGCAACTTCCTGCTAGAATGCGACTTGTGAAGAATGTCTGTCTGCCGGTCAGGGCACAAATCTGCTGCCTACAAGGTGATAGGCAGAAACTACCCATACGCGAGTTCCCTTGCCAATCCGTTCGGATGAATGAATATCGTCATCCACAACTATCTGTCGGGCAGTTTCCTGCTTGAGCGTGAACCTGGTGTCTGGGATGCGATCGTCATTCTTGACTCTGGGATATCGCACACGGATTTCGTCGCACAACATGCGCGGCGGCACCTCTACTTGCGATTCGATGACGTTGACTCCGACATTCCCGGTAAACGGACACCGACAGCCCACGATATTCAATCAGCACTTGATTTCGCAACACAGTCGCAGAACCTGATGGTTTGTTGCCGTGCCGGTCAATCACGCAGCGCTGCAACCGCTTTCTTGGTATGCCATGAACGGATTGGTGTCGCAGCGGCACGCCAACTCCTGAATCCCAGACGCCATATTCCCAACTCGCTGGTCATTGATCTTGGCGCACGGCTCATCGACAACCTCCTTGTTCTTCAGACATTTGCCGAATGGCAGGCCGAAAATAAGCACATTAGGCTGTCGAATCACCTGGACGACATAGAACGCGACTTCGACGAATTGGAACGCCAAGGTGCTCGCAATCGCATCGTCGAAGCGTAGCGCCGGCGATATGCCGGATGTCGTCACTTCGATTGCGAGTGCTCAATGGGGCGGCATCTGTTGGAGTGGCTGACATATTTGATGTGCTGCAGCAAAGTGATTCCCATTCAAGGCTATTCCGGTGTCCTGCCAAAGGGAGCATCCCATGGAGCCACTGCTACTGGCGAAAGCGTTCAAGTACTTGGGTTTTGAAGCGGCCAAGGGGGCCATCGTCCACGGCGCCGTTTACGTCGATCAGGAAGGCATCTACCTGTTTCACGAGAAGCATACGTGGGAGTCGGCCAATACGGCCGCGGCGACTTTTGGGCTGATCGGGGCCCTGATCCACCATCTCTGCACGAAGAACAAGACGGTTGACTATCCGTTCGACACGACAGAGGTCGGCAGTCTGCCTCGGGAGTTGTTCGACCGGTTCAATCTGAGAAAGATGAAGGACAGTGCCTTGCTGTCCATCGTTCCCAGGGCCAGCGTGGGTGAGCTGAAGAAGACGTTGACGGGCGGGGCAACCATTACGGTCGGCTCGATTCAAATCGTGCCCATCGCTCCAAAAGGCAAAGTCTGGAAGCAACTGCCGGAGATGGGCTACGGCAGCAACGATGGGTTCTGATTCATTTCGGCTCGTCCGATTTCTCGGTTGCCGGCTCCTTGGCGGCCGGCGCCGAGGGCGGATCGGGTTCGCCGAGGAGTTCCGCCAGCCTCTCACCGAGTTCCGGCCCGCGGATATTCATGCCGATCACCTTGCCGTCTTTGCCGACCAGCATCACCGTGGGATAGGCGGCCACGCCGTAGCGAGTGGCCATCATTTCTCGGCCGTTTTTCTTCAATTCCTCGTCGTAGACGATGGTCCAGGGGAGCGGATTGTTCTTCAGGTACGAAACGAGCGCGCCCCGACTCTGATCTACGTTGATCCCCACCACGTCAAAACCAAGCTGGTGGTACTTCTCGTAGTTTTCCAGAATGTTGCCCATCTCTTCGATGCAGGGACCGCACCAGGTGGCCCAGAAATCAACCAACACCACCTTTCCGCGGTATTGATCCCACTTGAGCTCTTCCCCTTCGAGCGTCAATCCCTCCAACGGCATCTCGTTGCCCGGGAGATGCAGACGCCGCGCCGCTCCGATCATCATGGCTGCCAGTTCAGCAACCTGCTCGTCCTTCTGTCCGGCAAATGCCTTGCCGTAGCGCTCGTAATACTTGGCCGCTTCTTCGGGAGTGAGGACACGTTCCAGCGTGTTGATGAACTGCATCGCCAAGCCGGCATCCTCCGCCGGCGGAGGAGACTGCTCCAGGAACTTGGCGAAGTCTTCCATGAACGCGAGGATTTCTTCCCTCTTGGCCGATCTCAGCTTCTGGAACCGGCGGATGAATTCGTCGACCTTCACGAGCCGGACCAGGGAACCGTAGCCGGCCGCTTCGAGTTCGGCAGGCATGGCCGCTCGCTTCGTCTTCGCCGCAGCGACTTCCGCCTGATCCAGCAGGCCCAGGCCGGCGAGCTTGTACTGAACTGCTTCGCTTGCTTGTCCCTCCGGCGGCTTGGCGGCCAGAATCCGGTCGCTTGCCGCAACGACCGTGTTGCCGATCTTGGCTACGAACGCCCGCATGGACTCCGGATCGCGAGCGGGCGGTTCTTCCTGGGCCAGCCCCTCGAGAAACGCAAACAGTTCGCTCGGCGTCCCTTCCGGGATGGGAAACATCTCGGGTTTGGGTTCGGGCTTGGGGGCTGCAGCGGCCTTCACCTCCTCTGCCGGGGGCTCCTTGGCGACACTCCCGTTCGAACAGCCGACACAGAACACCGTCAGACCGAGCAACGCCACAGCGATAAGACGACGCAGACCACGTTCGTTCACTCTCACAAAACAGTCTCCTCAAACATCGGGAAGTGGAGGCCTCAACCGGCTCGTACCACGCTAGCGGATCGACTCGGGCGGTACAACCTCAAGTGGCACGTGCGCCGCCGCCCAGGGACAAGTCCCCACCTGCCATGAGCAACTCCTGACGCGAACTGACGTCCAAGCGCCAGCAGACAGCCGGCTCAGGATCGTCGAATCAAGGACTGTCATATAGTCGCCTTTCGCTTCGCGAAAGCAGCGACACTTTCGCGGAGCGAAAGACGACAGTGCTCTCCTCGGCAAGCCTTAGGGGATTGTCGCGTCCTTCTCGATCCCGGCAAGCCTGTTCTCTTGTCTAACGAGCCGCTTACCGCCGAGTGAGTGGTGTCGGACACCTCGTCAGGATGGGCGACGCAGGCGACGCGTCATTTCGCGTGGAACGCGGTAATGATATCCCAAGCTTCCTGGGCGGTTTCTGCGAAACTGATCAGGTTAAGATCACGATCGTCGATCGTTCCTTCGTCGGCCAGATGCTGGAAGTTGATCACATTCTGCCAGAACTCGCGGCCGAACATGATCACGGGCACGTCCTGCATGCGGCCCGTCTGTCTCAGGGTCAAGGTGTCGAACAGTTCGTCGAGCGTGCCGAAACCGCCGGGAAACACGACCAACCCTTTGGCACGAAGCAGAAAATGCAGCTTGCGGATGGCGAAGTAGTGGAACTGGAAGCAGAGTTCCGGTGTGATGTAGGGATTGGGGCGTTGCTCCATCGGCAACTTGATGTTGAGACCAATTGATTTGGCGCCCACGTCGTAGGCTCCGCGGTTCCCGGCCTCCATGATCCCCGGCCCGCCGCCGGTTACGATCACGTAGTCGCACTTGCCGTCCTTCTGGCAGGTGGTTGAGACAAGCCGTCCGAACTCGCGAGCCACGTCGTAGAAGTGGCTCTTGGCCAGCAGCCGCTCCGCCCTGGCAACATCCCGCCGGCGCTGCGGATCGTTGGGCTTGCCTGCCAACCGGGCCTTGGCCTCTTCGAGCCTCTTTTCGGCCGCCGCTCGTTCGACAATCCGCGTCCCGCCAAAAACCACGATGGTTGAGGCCACGTTCTGCTCTTCGAAGGCCATTTCCGGCTTGAGCAGTTCGAGTTCCATCCGGGCCGGCCGCAAACGGGGATCCGAAAGGAAATCGATATCCTTGTAGGCCAGCCGATAACTGGGGGACTGCAGGATCCGTTCGATGTTTCTTGCCGTCTCCTGGTCGTGACTCATCCGCACGCACTCCTGTGTCTGGTGATATCTCGTTCGAATCTGCGAATCCTGCCAACCCTTCTATCCGCCCACCTCAGCCCACTATCGTGCCAAATATCGTCTCGGCCAGCCAACGCCAATGGACAATCCAGACTAGCGAGCCCAGACCCAGCCAGGCCACCGGCGGCACGCGACGCCACGGAGCATGCAGCCGGCCCGCGATCCTCGATGCGAGGGCAAGCAGGATCGTGGTTCCGCCCACGGCGACCGCCGCCTGCCAGCCAAGCATGGCTCCTGCCAGTGCCGACGACCAAATCAGGTCGGGCTTCTGATCCCGTTCGAGCAGCCACCAGCCGATCAAGCCCATGACGGCTCCTGCCGAGAGTCCGGCCAGGGCGTCTACGAGCCCGGGGACGGGGCCGGTGGTGAGTATGCCGGCCGGCTGGGGATGCAGATGAGGCCAGACCAGCGATCCGACGACCGCCACGATCATGCCGGGCAGGAAGAGCCGTGGAGGCACCTGGTGGCCGTCATAGCGAATCAGGGAGGCAGCGAGTAGCGTGCAGAGCAGCAGCAGGTGCCAGCCCATGGTGCCCGCCAGTTGCCAGAGCGTGAGTTCGGGAAAGATGAACCCGTCGACGACGGGCAGCGGTCGTACCGGGAGATTTCCGCCCAGCGTTGCCCCTTCGGTAAACGCGATCAGCAAGAACAGGGCCGCGGTGACTGCCTCCACGAGCGGATAACGGAGCGGTATCCAGGTGCGACAGTCGCGGCAGCGACCGGCGAGCATGATCCATCCGAACACGGGCACGTTGTCGTGCCAGCGGATCGGATGCCGGCACTGCGGGCAATGAGAACCCGGATAGCTGAGGCTCAGTCCTGCCGGAAGCCGATAAACCACCACGTTCAGGAAACTGCCTACCGCACCCCCCACGGCGGCCATCCAGAATGCGGCAATCCACATGAAGGCCGATTCGCTCATGCTGTGTCCGTCTGTTCTGTCGGCTACCAGGGACGATCGGGAGACCACACGGGGCGCTGCCGGGCGGGAGGTTCCGATTTCGGCGCCGGTTTCGGAACAGGTCGTACCTCCTGGCGGTCGACGTCCGGGGCCGGCTCTCGACGGCTTTGGAGTTTTGCCTCCTGTGCCGGCGGATCGGAACGAAGCGTCTCGCGAGGCGCCGAAACGGTCCGGAACGGTGATTTGGTTGTGCCAGGAGGAGCTTCCGACGTCCCCGCTTCACGATCGTCACCGGCCAGTTCGCGAGTCTGGGGAATGGCAGGAGACAGTTTCGGGGCCTCAACAACCTGTTCGTAGGGGCGGACGCGGGGCGTATCCGTGGCGATCCATCGGCCCCGCCCGCCAAGCTCGACTTCCACGATCGAATCGGTTTGCAGGTTGCGGCCGTCGCTGGTCTTGTATCGGACGAAGAGTTGGAGCTGGTCGTGCCGCGGGGGATCGCCGGGCCAAGGCAGTTCCAGGTGCAGCCCGGGCAGGTCGCCATCGCGGAACAGCTTGGCAACTTCCTCGGCCTCGAAATGCCACTGGGCATAGCGGGCCGTTTCGGCCGGTTCGGCGGGGTCGATGAGCACGACGGAAACCTCGGCGGCATCCGCCAGCATCTGGTTCGAGCTGTCCCAGGGTTCCACCACGATCACCAGCCCGTCGTCGCCCGGCTTGTCGTCCAGGTGGAGCGTGCCGATCATCGAAGCCAGTTCGATCCGCTTGATCCGACTGCTGTCCAGAGCGACTTCTTCGGGGGGTACAACCTCGATCCGAGGATCCAGCAGAGCGGGTTCTTCGAGGCTTGCCGTGGAGACTGCCGTCCTCGACCGGCGCCGAGATCCCGAGTCGCCTGGACCAGGCAGTGGGCGGTCTGCGGGGAGGTCTGGACGCGATCCGGTATCGGGGAGCAAGGAATCGGGGATCGCTCCGCCGGGCGTGGGCTCCGGGGGAAACTCGATGACCGGGGGACGGAACTCCCCCGGGTCGAAAGGCGGCGGGGCGTCTGATTTCGGGATCGCTCGTTTCGGACGACTTGACGCCGGTTCTTGGGCGTCGTTTTCTTCCGAGGCGGCGAGACGTTGCTTCAGATCGGAGTTCTCATCGGTGAGCGATTCCAGTTCGAACTCCATTTCCCAGAGGAGTCCGTTGAGTTGCGAGTTCTCGCGTTCGAGCGCGACCACCCGCCGTTCGCACAGGCCCCGACAGCCGCCGGCGCAGAGGCATGACAGGCAGAGGAAAAGCAACCAATGGGATTTCATTTTGCCCTCGCAGGCACAGAGCGGAGAACCGCGTCTACTCGCGATTCCCGCTCGCCCGGTTCTGCGGTGAAGCAGATGCCGGCGGCCTGAACCGCGAGCCCCCCTGAGAGCAAAACCGCGTCCGTGCGTCGATCAATCCTTGCTATGCGGATCGGCCGGGAGAACTCTCCGGGCGATCCTCGGCGACGACGCCATCCCTGCACCGTCGCATCCGCTTGTCTTCTCTACTCTTTGACAACCCGTTCGATCACTTCGTCGATGAGGCCGTAAGCGCAAGCCTCGTCGGCCGACATGAAGCGATCGCGATCGGTATCCTTCTCGATCTCGGCCAAGCTCCGACCCGTGTGCTTGATGAGGATGCCGTTGAGTTTGTCCTTGATCTTTCTGAACTCCTTGGCATGGATCATGATGTCTTCGGCCGTTCCCTCCATCCCGGCCATCGGCTGATGGATCATGATCCTCGAATTCGGCAGAGCCTTGCGTTTCCCCGGCGCTCCCGCGGTGAGCAGAACCGCTCCCATCGACGCGCACTGGCCGACACAGTAGGTCGCCACGTCGCAGGTGATGAATTGCATGGTATCGTAGATCGCCAGACCCGCCGTGACCGCCCCGCCCGGAGAGTTGATGTAAAGATGGACGTCGGCTTTCGGATCCTCGGACTGCAGGAAGAGCAACTGGGCCACGATCGCGTTGGCCACTTCGTCGTTGACTCCCGTACCCAGGAACACGATGCGATCCTTCAACAGGCGACTGTAGATGTCCATCGCCCGTTCTTCGCGACCGCTTTTCTCGATGACGTATGGGATCAACGGCATGGATTTCTTCGCTCCCTATGGTTGAGATCACCCGATGGCCGGCCGGCTGGTTGGATCTGGAGGAGTGCGTTTCCGGATTGGAGCCGGAGACAGACGACCCTTCTTCGTTCGGCCTTCAATCGTCCTCGTCGTCGGCGTCCGCAGCAGACACCGTCTTGGTCAGCAGATCGTCGACGAGGCCGTATGCCTTGGCCTCTTCGGCGGTCATGTAGTAGTCGCGGTCCGTATCCTTGGCGATCACTTCCAGAGGTTTTCCCGTGTGTTGGGAAAGAATCTGGTTGAGCGTATCCCGCGTCTTCAGGATCTGCTCGGCCTGAATCTCGATATCGGAGACCTGCCCGCCGACGTTTCCGTAAGGCTGGTGAATCATGACCTTGGCATGGGGCAGAATGAAGCGTTTCCCTTTTGCCCCGCCGGCCAATAACACGGCGCCGCCGCTGGCCGCCTGGCCCACGCAATAGGTTGCCACAGGACAGGAGAGGATCTGCATCGTATCGTAGATCGCCAACGTAGCGTTCACGCTTCCGCCGGGCGAATTGATGTAGAAATGGATATCCTTGCGGCGATTCTCGCTCTGCAAGTACAGCAATTTCATCACCAGTTCGTTGGCGTTCTCGTCAACGATCACACCCTGGAGAAAGATGATGCGATTCTCCAGCAGCAGATCGCCCAAGGTCATCTGACGCTGCCGCTGGTATTCTCGGTAACTTGCCATCGGGTCGACCGGCAGCGGATGAAAAAGACGGCTCATGTCAGCTCCGACGTGATCTTGGGGATGTTTGTCTATCGGGAAGCGATTTCACATGGTTGGGCTAGAGACTTTAGCGCAAACGGCCAATTTGCACAAGAGCGCATCGGGCCGGGACGGGAAAAGAACGACCCGGCCGGGGCAACCGACCCGACTGCCTCAGATTTGGAGAGACTCGACCCCGCTAAGTGGGGGAATCTAGCTCTCCTCTTTGGCTTCCTCCGGCTCGCTTTCAGCCCGGGCCTCGGGGATCTCGGATTCCTCCTCGCCACCTCCCGCCGCCCGATTGATCGCGGTCGAATCGGGATGACCCAACTCGTACGGCACTTCGGTGAACGTTGCCTCGGCCAAGATCAAGTCGATCACCTTGCGTTCGATGATCTGATTCCGCAAGGCGTCCATCGTGCCGCTCTTCTCAAGTCGCGACCGGACTCGGCGCGGCGTCTCTCCGCTTTGCATGGCGATCAGGGCGATCTCGGCGTCGTAATCCGCCTCATCCGCGTCGATGTCCTGGTCCTCGGCGATCCGTTCGAGAATGAAGTGTTCCTTCAAGGCCCGCGCCGTTTCCACGCGGCTGTTCTGACGCAGTTGATTCTCGTACGAGCGGATCTCATCCTCGCCGAAGCCGCTACGCTGCAATTCCATCACAGCCCGGTTCATTTCTCGCTCGCTCTGCCGCTCCAGCAGGCCGGGTGGCAGGTCCCAGTCGGCGGCCACCGTCAGAGCTGCTGTCACCTGCTCCCGTGCGCGGCGGTGCTGCTGGTACTCCAGTTGGCGTTTGAGGTTATCGCGAACGGCATCGCGCAGATCGGCTTCCGACTCGAAGTCGCCAATCTTGGCGAGAAAAGCCGGAGTCAACTCGGGAAGCTCCAGGCGTTTGACTTCGAGAATCTCGAATTCTGCCGTGACGGCCTCGCCTCGCAGGGCCCGGTTCGGGGCGTCGTCGGTCAGCGTCGCCTCCGCCGATACCTTGTCGCCCGCTTTTGCCCCCTCCATCAACTTGTCGAAACCCTCGATGGTGCCGTCGCGGAAACTCAAGGACGAACGAATCCGGATGACCTCCTCTTCCGCACTCGAGAGCGTCTGCCCACTGTGGACGAAAGACAGGTTCGTGACGATGTAGTCGCCAGGGGAGGCCGGTCCGTCCTTCGGCGCCAATTGGCCGTAACGCGCCAGCACCTGCTCGAATTCCTGATCGACGTCGGCTTCGCTGAATTCCCGCACCGGGCGTTCGATCTTCAAACCTCTCCATTGGGGGACCTCGAACTCCGGCCGGACTTCAAGATCGAATTCGAACGTCATCGGGCCCTCGTCAGGCAACTGGACGGCCTCGAAGTCGAAATCCGGCTCGCTGATCGGCGACAGTTTCTCCGAGTCGCTGATCTGGCCGATGCTGTCCATCAACAGGGAGCTCTTCACCCGATCCGCAACGTCTTTGCGGAAGCGGGTTTCGATCAACTTGCGGGGAGCCCGGCCGGGTCGGAAGCCGGGTACCTGCGCGGACGTCATTAACTCGCTGAACTCCTTGTCGAAGTACCGTTCGATATCCTCGCGCGGAATGCTCACCGTCACATGGCGCTCACAAGCACTTCGAGCGTCGATCTTCACTTCCAGGCCAAGCGAAACCTTCTCTTCGGATTCCTCTTGATCCGTGTTTTCCTCAACGGCGACATCCTCTGCAGAGGGGAGAGAGTCGTTCTCGGGGCGATCGGTTTCGGCCATACCTGCGTACTTTGCGGAAAAAGGCTGCCTCAAAGAAATAGAAAGAGCGGGTGATGGGAATCGAACCCACGACAACAACGTTGGCAACGTTGTGCTCTGCCAGCTGAGCTACACCCGCAACGGTTGAGCCCTGCACCTTCAACCCCAGGGAAGGCACAAAGACCCTGAAAAATCGAATTATAAGACTCCCCCGCAAGCATTCAAGGGGTTGGGGCCGTCCCCCGTAGTAGAGCGTATGGCAGGGGGATCGTCAATGGCTCTCGTCAGAGACCCACGGGCCGAGCTTCCCTGGGAACGCCTTCAAGGTGACAATTTGCCACGTTTCCCCTCTTGTTTCGGCCGGTTGCTTCCTGATCCTTTCTCGAATCGCTCTTGCCTGCACAAAACCGCTACAACCGTAAGCACTTGCAGCCGGGCAAGTTGCCGGCTATCATGCAGCCAACTTCGCGACTCGTGGCCGTTTTCGCCAGTTCAATCTGACCTCCGCTCATCGAAAGTCGCCGATTCGATGCATGCGACCCTGGTCGTCGTCGGCGGCAAAGCCGACAAACGACAACTCAACCTCGAGCTTCCGGTCATCCTCGGACGGAGCCGGCAAGCAGATCTGACCATCGTTCACTCGCTCATCAGTCGCACGCATTGCGAACTGTGTGAGCAGAACGGTGCGGTCCTGCTCCGCGACCTGGGATCTCTGAATGGGACCTTCTGCGGGGACCGCAGGATTCAGTCCGTGCTGCTCATGCCCAACGATCGGTTCTCGATCGGCCCTCTGACCTTTGAAATCCGGTACGAATCCGGTCTCGGTGCTCGGAAAAGAGGCGGAGCAGGAGACGTTCGGGGGGCTTCCGGGACACCGATTGAGCTGGCTGAGCCCATTGAGTCCGGCCCCGTCGAACTGGACGAAGCGGCCGAAATCTCCGGCCTGTTTGACGCACCCACCTCCCAGGCTCGACGCGACGGCTCCCGGGAGGAGGCAGACGCCTCGACCGGTGACGTCTCGAGTTCTAATCCCCGATTGCGGTCGAGGGATCCTCAATGAGGTCCACCACTTGAAAGGCTTTGTGCCCTTTGAAGGAACCGGGGGCGGCGTGGAATTTCGGGACTCCTTCAATGGTGACCAGCATAGGGGAGCGGATGTCTTTCTGAGTCGTGATGATGTCGCCCACCTGGAGTGCGACCAACTCACCCGTCGTGATCCGCGTTTGGGCAAGCCGGACGCGCAGTTCCACCAACGAATTCCGCAAGGCTCGCCCGATCTGCTGAATGGATTCCTCCGAAGCCTTACGTTTCCCGTAGGTGATCCAACTGTTGGCCGACAGCTTTCCGCTGATCCGCTCAATCGAATTGTACGGGATGCACAGATTGAGCATTCCGCGGATTTCGCCCAACGCGACTTCGAAGCTGATGAGAACCACCACTTCGTTCGGCGGGACGATCTGGACCAGTTGCGGATTGCTCTCGACGCGAACCACCTCGAGTTGCAGTTCCAGCACGTTTCTCCAGGCCTGAGCCAGCTCGGCCAGGAAGAGGTCGGTAATTCGCTTGACCAGAAGTCGTTCGATCTGGGTCAGGGGTCTGCGAGCCAAGGGGCTGGCTTCGCGTCCGCCGCCGAGCAAGCGGTCGATGATCGGATAGAGAATCGAGGGGTTGATATCGAGAATCAGATTCCCTTCCAGCGGCTCGGCACTCAGCAGATTGAAGCAGGTTGGATTCTCCAGGCTGAACACAAACTCGCTGTAGGTCAATTGGTCGACGCTGGTCAGCTTCACTTCGATCATGCTGCGGAGCATCGCCGAGAGTCCGGCCGCGAAGTTGCGGCTGAAGCCCTCGTGAAGCGTCTGCAAAGCTCGCATCTGCTCCTTGCCCACGCGCTCGGGGCGTTTGAAGTCGTAAGGCGTGATCTTCTCTCGCGGCTTTGTGGGCGCCCCTCCCGGTGCAGGGATGGGAGCGGCCGGCGCGCTCGGCTTGGCGATCGAGGCCGCCGACTCTCCGGTTGAAGCCATTGCGGACAGGAGGCTTTCGACCTCCGCCTGGCTCAAGACGTCTCCACCCATCGATTCAATCCTTGAATCTGACCAACTGCAAGCTGGTACGCTCCTTCGCCGACAACGCCGAACGATCGCAAACTCCGGCAACTACTCGCGAATCTGGCCGCTGCCGTAGACCACGTATTTGTAACTCGTCAATTCGTTGATTCCGCACGGGCCGCGGGCGTGAAACTTGTCGGTGCTGATGCCGATTTCCGCCCCCAGACCGAATTCGCCTCCGTCGTTAAACCGCGTGCTCGCGTTGATCATCACGGCGGAACTGTCGATCCTCGCAGCGAATTCTCTTGCCGCGGCCAGGTCGGTCGTGACGATCGCTTCCGTGTGCGCGGAACTGCAACGGTTGATGTGCTCCACGGCCTCATCCAACGATCCCGCGACCTTGACCGAAATCGTCGGGCCGAGGTATTCCTCCAGATAATCCTGTTCCGAGGCCCGGACCGCTTCAGGTACCAGGCGACAAACAGCCGCATCGCCTCGCAACTCGATCCCTCGCTGCAACAGCGCCCCGGCAATTCGAGGCAGAAGCGACTCGGCGACCTCCGCGTGAATTACCAACGACTCCGCCGCATTGCACACGCCCATCCGCTGGCACTTCGAGTTGACGACCAGCCTCTCGGCTACATCGGGATCGGCCGCCTTATCGATGTATACGTGGCAGTTGCCGGCAAAATGCTTGATCACGGGCATCTTCGCCTCCTCGCTGACCCGGCGGATGAGGCCTTCGCCGCCGCGGGGAATCGCCACGCTGATGTACTGCGGCAGCCTGAGGAAATACCCCACCGCCGCTCGATCCGTCGTCGATACGAGTTGAAGTGCGTCTGGGGGTATGCCTGCGTCGGCCGCGGCCTCCGCCAGTACCTCGGCTATCGCCACGCTCGAATGGAAGGCCTCCTTGCCGCCGCGCAGAATCACGGCGTTGCCGCTCTTCACGCACAGGGCTGCGGCATCTGCCGTTACGTTCGGGCGCGACTCGTAGATGAAGAAGATCACACCCAGCGGCACCTGGACCTTCTGGACCTCCAGGCCGTTCGGGCGAACCGAAGACTCCAGGATCCGCCCGACGGGGTCGGGAAGCATGGCGACTTCCTCAAGCGCGCGAGCAATGGCGGCGATGCGGTCCGGCGTGAGTCGCAGGCGATCGATCTGCGCCTCCGAAAGCCCGTACTCCGGGGCGGCCGCCAGGTCGACTCGATTGGCCTCGGCCAACGCCACCGAGCGCTCGTGAAGAAGCCTTGCACTGCGGCGCAGCCAGTCATTCTTCTGATTTCCCGTTACCAAAGCCAACTCGGAAGCGGCACGATGGGCCCGCCGCGCCACATCGACACAGTAATCCTGCAGTTGCTCTTCACCGTTGTTTGTCATGAGTCCGTCTTTCCAGAATAGTCCGGTTGGCGTTTTGCTCGCCGCGGCAGCGCGACCGCAACAATTCGTCCCGGCCACGCGATCAAACCCCCATCATAGGCCTCAATCGGTCGCCAGGCAGCGAAACGGCAACCTGCTACATTCGGTCGAGTGGCTCACCAGGCGCACGGCAAGCCGCGTGAGTATCCCTGAGAGGAGGGATTCGGTCAACCGAGATTCCAAGGGAGAATAACAAAAATGGGGCGATTGGGAAAGGCGTGTGAAGAATCGCCATGTCGCGCACACGCAGCACACTCAGGGCGTAGCGATGGGCGTGGTGACCTGACCATGCACGCCCATCGCTACGCTCTGAGCGTGCCACCCAGAATGATCCGGGCTTGGCGGCGATCGTGTGCCGACGGAGGCTGCCCATTCTCGAGGGGCGAAGGAGAGCGAAATCCGATTCGTGCCGGACGCGTCCCAAGGTGTGGCGATTGGGACGCGTCCGGATGAGACCCTGCACGGCGGCATCGATGCCGGCTTGGCAGCCCTGTATAGGCCCGGACCTGGCCGGGACGACCCTGGAAACCGTCCCCAGGCTACCAAACGTCATCGGATTGCGCCGGTTGGAAACTCCATTCCGGACCGCAGCCGGTTCGGCGACAGGCAATGGTCCATGGTCCCCGCGACATATCGACCCTCGACGAGGAACAACAAACGGGACTTGATTTGTGTCGCGCAACAGCGTGACGTTGTTCGATGTCGAACCAATCCGAGTTGTTCGTCGGTTGCGTCGTGCAGCTTGCGGCAAGGCCTAAGCGGCGGCGCGGTCCAAACAGGGAGAAACCAACAATTGCATTTTCAGGAAACGTTCCCCAGTTGATCCGTAGAACAGGATCTGGTTGCGGTCGGTTTCCCAGATGGCCGTAAACTTCACGGCTCGCGGGCCATGAAGGCAGAAGTACATGCCGCAGGGCCGGCCTCCCCGGCGGAGTACGCGTTCTGTCATCTCAAAAGCGTCCAGCTTCAACTCATAGTGTTCGCACAGGGTCTCGTTCACGAATTCTCGAAGGGCGTCTACGTTGCTTATCTGGGTCAAACGAGTGTGCATTTTACAGGGAATCCTCCGTACTGCGCACAATCCCGGCGCAAATTGACGGGAGCGTGCAAGTGAGGAAAATTAGGGTGGGTGCTGACAAAAAATACTATCGGCAAAATAGGCAAGCAAGTTCTGCGTCAAAAACGCGAATTTAGGAGACTGAAGAAGAGTGGGGGGGTGCTTCTGTCGGCGCTATCCCATGGCACATACGAACCTAGGGCTAGTCGTCTCTCACGAGCACAATCCCGACCTGTTTTGCCGCAAGCCTTGCTATGCCTGCACGACCCGTCAAGTCTCGCTCGATTGCCTATTTCTTTTCGGCAGCATAGGCGTCAAACGCCTCTTGAACCCTTCCTTTTTTCTCATCGCCTTGGTGGAGCAGCACCCGATAGCGGAACACCATCGACTCGCCAGGCTGGAGCGTGTGCGAACCGTCCTTAGGATTGTCCTTCTCGAAGTCATGAATGCCAAACGGGTTGGCTGCGAAAAGACCGTACGTCCGCACGTGCCAGTAGGTTGGGAAGCGAAAACTGCTGGGATGATTGAGAACGGCTATCCCAAGCGTCTCGCCCTCTACGGGACCGTAATAGTCGACCCAGGTTGCCCGCTTTGCCCACGCGTCATCGTCGCGCTGGCCTTCGGAATTGACGATATGTCCACCCCAACTCGGGTCGGTTTCCGGCACTCCCATGCGAGCGTTCGGCTTGGCGGCATCGACTTTCATCGTCCCTGCCACGCGGATTCCAAACGTGCCTTCCTTCGTGTCGCCGAACGTGACCGGCTTATCGGTCGCCTTGACGATAATCTCAACGTCGATCCATCGCGACTGGGCGTCTGCGCCGAACACGAACGTGCGTTGATCCGTGCACTGGACGTTTCCGTCCCGATCGACCCAGTTGTTTTCCGTGACGATCTTGCCCGTCGAGCCGCTCGACATCTCGACGAACCGAACGTGCTTGATCGGATCGCGATGCCAAAAACTGCAGCCGTTGACGTCGCCGTGATTGAACCACAGGGAGCGGTGATGCGGATGGTCCTTGCGCTCCGACTTGTGTCCCTCTGCCATCGGATAGGCACGAGTCATTGCCTTTCCCGTCGGTCCCACAATCGGCCAGAGAATCGGCGTCTCGAAAACCTCGCCCTCGCCGAACCCAGTCAGGTACTCGGTGAACAGTTTCCCATCGACTTTCACGACGGCGCCCTTTTCGGAAGGGGTGACGGCGATCTCTCCAAAGGCCTCGGCGACCGTCCCCAGAACCAGGACACCCAACATTCCAACGCAAGTCATGGCGCGCAGCATCGACGTACTCCTCTTTTTCATCCGGTTCAGACTGGCAGATCCTCGGAAGCGGGCCCGATCAGCCGCCTCAGCAGCCAGGGCGCAGACGCCATCATACTCTGCCCCGTGTTGGCATGCCACTCATCGCGCCGGGCAAGACCCCGACCGCCACGAAGAAAGGGAAGAAGCCGAATACGGCCAGACGGATCACCAGATCCCGCAAGGACGACGGTTCTGCGGCGGGCGCGCGCTTGCCCCCCCGGAATTGTCACCGACTTGGCTGCATCAGGGTCTGGTACTCCCCAAACGGGAGGGAGCGGAACATGGCGATGAATTGATCCGTCTGCGCGACTCGGTTCCGGTCGGATTCCAGAAGGTGAGGGATCACGCGGTGTTCGCTTCTCGCTGACGATTCTTCCCCAAGGAAAGTGTCACCCTTGGGACGGACCGTAAGATGAACTTCCTGTGGTACTCGTCCGAGCCGCTGCAAGGCCCGGTTAAGCTGGATCCGTGGAAAGGGCGGTCGCGAGCCAGGATTCAGGCGAGTGTTCAAGAGACACTGCCAGTCACAGAATTCCAGGTAGAGCCGGAGGATTTCGCCGCGAGCCGGTTCCCGCGTATCGACCTCGTAGGTGAGCCAGGAGCTCTGTAGCTGCAGCTTGCCTGTCGATGCGTCGAAGACCTCCTCCAGTTCGGGCTTTGCCGAGAACCGAAGAAACTCATCAGGCTGCCCCAGCGCCCACGTTCGAAGTTGTTCTGAAAGGGTTTCCAACTCCCGGAAATTCAGCTCCGTCCGGACTTTTCTCAGGGGATCAAGCAGGATGATACGGTTTGCGGCACGGTCAAAAACCGTGATCTCTTGAGGATTTTCGAGATAATCGTAAACGAGGTCTTCGTAGAAGATCGTCGTGCTTCGGATCTTCGGTTCCTCCGCGTCCTCGGCGAATACCTGATTCTCGACACGAAACCCCTCGCCCAAGGACGGCAGACTTGCGGCACAAACGATCATTCCCGAGATCAACGACACTCCCAGCGACAGGGGGGGGCTCGTCAGCGGCTTGTCCATCGCAATCTTCTCCATGGTGAGAATCCGTTCCGCCACATGATATGGGCAGGATCAGTCAACGTACGGAGAATACCCGAGCCTTGGGCAACGTGTAAACCGCAATCAGCGAGGGCGCTCTGCCTGGATGGCGCCGGTTTGCCGTTCGACGACACACCCGCCCGGTGCTAAGATAGTCCCCTGCCCGTTTCGCAAGACCCGCCATCGGCCAACCCTTTCGGCTGCAAACACGAAACCACTCGTTCCCGCATTACCTGTCCACGATCTATGAAAACTGCCTACTTTGACTGTCTTTCCGGGATCAGCGGCGACATGACCTTGGGGGCCCTCGTTGACGCGGGCGTCCCTCTGGAGGACCTCAACGTCGCGATCGAGTCTTTAGGCCTGCCCGGCTGCCACCTGGCTGCGGCGGAGGTCAAGAAAAACGGCTTCCGTGCCCTTCAGGTCACCGTGCTGTATCAAGAGGAGCATGCGCACCGCCACCTTTCTCACATACTTAAGATGATCGAGGGCAGTGCACTCAACGATCGTCAGAAAGACATGGCCGCCCGGGTGTTCCGGCGGCTTGCCGAGGCCGAGGCCAAGGTCCACGGGACGACCATCGAAAAGGTCCATTTCCACGAAGTGGGGGCCGCCGATTCGATTGCCGACATCGTTGGAGCGGCGGTTGGCTTGGACTTGCTGGGAGTCGAGCGAATCGCCGCATCGCCCGTTCCAACCGGGTGCGGGACCGTCAGAATCGCCCATGGCTTGTGCAGCGTGCCTGCACCGGCAACTGCCGAACTGCTTGCCGGAATTCCCCTTGCGGAGTGTTCGATCCCGAAAGAGATGACGACGCCGACAGGCGCGGCGATCCTGGCGACTCTCGCCGACCGTTTCGGCCCGTTGCCGGCAATGAGAATCGAGAAGATCGGCTACGGCGCCGGCCAGCGCGAACTGGAACAGCAACCCAACATCCTTCGGCTCCTCATTGGAGAGACCGAACTGCGGGAGGCTAGCCCCGCCATCTGGATTCTCGAAGTCAACCTGGACGACATGCCGGGCGAGCAGATTGCCTATTGCACCGAACGCCTGTGGGACGCCGGCGTGCTGGACGTCTACACCACCGCGATCCAGATGAAGAAGAATCGGCCGGCGGTCAAGCTGACCGTTCTCTGTTCCGCCGATCGGATTGAAGATGCTGAGAAGACCCTCTTGCGCGAGACCACGACGTTGGGCATCCGCCGCTGGCAGGCCCAGAGGACCGTACTTGACCGAACCGCCCACACCGTCGAAACTCCCTTGGGCAGCGTGGCAGGCAAAGTCGGCCGACTGCCGGACGGATCGCTGCGGTTTGCTCCGGAGTACGAGGCTTGCCGGCAAGTGGCCCAGCGCGAGAACGTGCCGCTCCGTGAGGTCTTCGAGATGGTCCAGCGAGCCTTCAATCCCTCGTTGGTGGAATGGTCTGAAGCCGATTAGACCCCCATGGAGGGACACCAATGGATCTGCTTCTTGTATGGTTGGCCTTGCTGGCGGAAGGCAATATCGCCCACGTCTTCCTGATCGCCGCGATCCTGGTGCTGACCCTCACCATGCTGCTACGGCTCTACCGCTACCAAGCCCGGAACAGGCGGCAGACCTCGTGCCGTCTGCCGGCACGCCACGTGCAGCCGGACCCCCGCGGTCTCCGTGCCGGAGCTCCAGACAGCGTCGTCCAGTGGGAGGTTGAGATGCACCAGCTCGCCCGGGATCTCAAGGGCGAGATCGACAGCAAGATGGTGGCCCTGGGCCACCTGATCCGGGATGCCGATCGGGCTGCCGGCCGACTTGAGAAGGCGATTGACGCCGCTCGCCAAGTTGCTCCGCATACGGAAGACGCCGACAAATCGCCGGCTGACGAATCCCGGCCCCCGGAGAAGGCCGGGCTTCGCGACGAGGCCTGCCTGCTTGCCGACTACGGGTTTTCTGTCGGTGACATCGCCAGCCGTCTGGCGATACCGGCGGGCGAGGTCGAACTCATCTTGCGGCTCCGGGAGCAGAAAGAATGAGCGACTTTCGATGGGCCATGTCGAAAACGGCCTGGTCAATCGCATGCTGTCCGGCGATCGGCTCTCGACAGACGCCGCCCCGGCAGACGAACATCTGGGCTTCGCCGTTCTGCAGGGTCTTGCCTCGAAATAGGTCCTCCAGGTTGTCGGAACGATAGTCCGGCGGTTCGGACAAACACCGATAGGCAAGCACGCGGTTGCCGAGGAATCGCCGGTGAACGCCGCAAGCCTGCACCAGCGATGGTTGCGATCCGGCGCCTTCCAGCAGCACGATTTCCGGCGATGGGCCGAGAAGGAAGTCCAACGCGATCAGCATGTGCGACGCCGCTTGCGGTGCCCGCTGCATCACCGCGGCCGTCGCTTCAATCGTTTCTTCCGCAGCGGCCAGATAGTCTCCGCGACCGCAGAGACTTCCCAACTTCAGCAGCGCCGTCGCCGCCAGGCTGCTGCCGCTTGGGATCGCGTTGTCCAACAGATCGCGTTTTCGGGCAATCAACGCCTCGTGCCGGTGCGACGTGGAGAAGAAGCCGCCCCGGTCGGAGTCGAAGAACTCCGCCACCAGACAATCGGCCTCCACAATCGCCCGATCGATCCAGCGCTCGTCGAACGTCGCCTCGTAAAGGCTGACCAGCCCGCAGGCCAGGGCCGCGTGATCTTCGAGATAGGCCGGATGGCTGGCTCGGCGGTCTCGCCGGCAATGCAGCAACCGCCCTTCGCCATCGCGAAGCAATCGTTCCACATACTCTGCCGCCGCAATCGCCGCCTCCATATACTGTTCCCGCTGAAGCGAGGCTCCTGCGAAAGCGAGCGTGTCGATCATCAGGCCGTTCCAACCGACCAACACTTTTTCGTCTCGCAGGGGCCGGATCCTCTTTTCGCGGGTGGCGAGCAGGCGAGTTCGGTTCTCTTCCAGCTCCTGCACAACTTCCGCCAAGTCGCGCCCCAGTTCCTCGGCGGTCGCCGCCAAGGGACGATGCAAATGAGCGATCGAGCGGCCTTCGAAATTGCCCTGCTCGGTGATGCCGTAAGCTTGGGCAAAGGTGTCGCCCTGTTCTCGTCCGAGTACCGCAACCAGTTCGTCGGGCGTCCACGTGTAGAACAGGCCTTCCTCTCCTTCGCTGTCGGCATCCTCGCTGCTGAAGAAGCCTCCATCCGGGTGACGCATGTCGCGCAGCACGTAGCCGAGAGTCTCCTCGGCAACACGTCGGTAGCGATCCTCTGCCGTTACCTGCCAGGTTTCCACGTAGGCTCGGGCAAGCTGGGCGTTGTCGTAGAGCATCTTCTCGAAATGCGGAACCAGCCATTGCCGGTCCGTGCTGTAGCGATGGAAGCCGCCTCCCACGTGGTCGTAGATTCCACCGTCCGCCATGTGATTGAGCGAGGTGGTAACCATTTCGAGAGACCGCCGGCTGCCCGTCCGATGCCAGTGCCTGAGCAGCAGGCCGAAATCGCTCGGGCGAGGGAACTTGGGGGCGCCCCCAAAGCCTCCCCAGACGGAATCGAACGACCGGGCCAGCGATTCGGCGGCTGAATCCACAAGCGATTTCAGATCTGATAGCCCGGCAGTCCCCGCGGTCGCGGCCACGTTGTCAGCCTGCAAAACGGCCGTCAGGCTCCGGGCTTGCTGCTCGGCATCCGCTCGACGGTTCTTCCAGGCGTCGTGCACGGCGAGCAGGAGTTCCTCAAACCCCGGCATCGGCCCACGGCGCTGCGGCGGGAAATACGTCCCCCCGTAAAACGGTTTCCGGTCCGGCGTCAGGAATACCGACATCGGCCAGCCCCCGCTGCCGGTCATTGCCTGTACGGCCTCCATGTAGACGGCGTCCACGTCCGGGCGCTCTTCGCGATCGACCTTGATCGACACGAAATGGTCGTTGAGGATCGCCGCGATCCGGTCGTTCGTGAAGCTCTCGTGCTCCATCACGTGACACCAATGACAGGCCGCATAGCCGATCGAGAGAAAGATAGGCTTGTCTTCCTTGCCGGCCTTCGCGAAGGCTTCCTCTCCCCAAGGGAACCAGTTCACCGGGTTGTCCGCGTGCTGAGCCAGGTAGGGACTCAGGGAGTCGACGAGGCGATTGGGCATGGCTGAGACCTTCGGAAGTCCTGCGAGGATGGGATGTCGCGGAATTCTACGGATTCGCCGGAATGGGGTGCCTTGCGCGTCCACTATGCGCAGGCCGAACCGGGATCGGACACTTGGGCAACCAGATCGGGCTTCGTCGCCGGAGACCCACAGTCATTCCCACGCAGGCGGCAATTCAGGAACTCGGCGAACCGCACTAGATTCCCGCGTGCGCGGGAATGACGGCCAAGGGAGCCCACGGATTTCTCAAGGAACCAACACAGTTCCATTTAATGAAACGTCTGCCGATCGTCGGGAAACGTGCCTTCACGCACTTCGTCGCGATACTGGGACACCGCACCGATGACCTGGGTCTTGAGATCCGCGTACACCTTGACGTGTCGCGGAGTGCGGCCGGGGGTCAGCCCCAACAGGTCGTGCATGACAAGAATTTGCCCGTCGCAATCCACCCCTGCCCCAATGCCGATGGTGGGAATCGCAAGCGTCTGCGTGATCTCTCTGGCAATCTCGGCGGGAATGCACTCCAACACGATCGCGAAAGCGCCCGACGATTCGGCCGCCTTGGCGTCGGCGAGCAGGTTCTCCCGATCGCGTTGAACCGAGTAACCGCCCAGGCAATGGACGTTCTGCGGCCGCAGGCCCACGTGAGCCATCACTGGGATCCCGGAGGACGACAGTGCCTCGATGACCTCCGCCTGTTCGACGCCGCCTTCCAACTTGACGGCCTGGCAGCGGGCCTCCTTGAGAATCCGCCCGGCGTTCTCGATCGCCTTGTACTTGCCCAGGTGAAAGCTCGGAAAGGGCATGTCCACCACCACCAGGGCGTGCTGCACGGCCCGGCCCACCATCTCCGCGTGGTAGATCATCTCGTCGAGGGTGACGGGCAGCGTATTCTCGTGCCCCTGCACGACCATCGACATGCTGTCGCCCACTAGAATTCCCTCGATTCCGGCCGCGTCGATGAGCTTCGCCATGGCGAAGTCATAGGCGGTCAGCATGGTGATCTTGCGCCCGGCCGCCTTCAGAGCGGCGAACTGGGGAACCGTGATTCGGCGATTTTCGGTGGACATGGGAGCGTGGTCAGAACGAGGTGGACAGACGCCGGATCGATCATACACTGGATCGACGCGGCATCTTCCTCCAACGTACTGAACGCCCAGCACCTCTTCAAGGGGGTCGAGAATCGGCGGCTGGGGTGCCTCCCCGATCCAAGTGAGGCACGCAGCCTGCAGGAGAACTGCAAAGTCCTATTGTGGCAAGAAAAGTAGCAGGCACTCTCCGAACGCCGTTCGCGGGGAATCGGGATTTCCGGCAGTTCTGCGGACGGCACGGCGGAGCGTGCCTGCTACTTTGCAGTTCCCCTACGCAGCCAGCCTCAGGCTTGACATGTACGGACAAATGCCGTACACTTAAGGAAGGCAGGAAGGAGATCCTATGGCAACCGCAAATGCATCTGCGAAGTCGGCGAGGTTGGAGGCTCGTGTTTCCCAAGAACAGAAGGATCTGATCGAACGTGCGGCGGCCTACGCCGGTCGAACGGTTTCCGACTTTGTGTTGGCTCACGTTGAAGTTGCCGCCAAGAAGGTCGTCGAGGAGTACGAACGGCTGCATCTCGATCGAGAACAGACTCGAGTTCTGGTCGATGCGTTGCTTGCGCCGAAGCATCCCGGCAGAAAACTCCGCCGCGCGGTTGAAGACTACCGCAAACGCGTCGAAAGCCGATGAGCGAGTTCATCTGCCAGACGCTGCGCAAACACCACGACCGTCGGCACTTCAACTGTGGTGTTCCCGTTCTGAACGACTATCTTGCCAAGGTTGCCGGCCAAGACGTCAAGCGTAAGGCGGCCGCGGTCTTTGTCCTGTCGCCCACGGCCGAGCCGAATCGAATCGCCGGCTTCTATACGCTGTGCTCGACGTCTATCGAGTTGTCATCCTTGCCGGACGACCTGGCGAGAAGACTGGCCAGGTATCCGGACGTACCCGCCATTCTCATCGGACGATTGGCGCGCGACCTGTCTTTTCCAGGTGTGGGCTCACTCCTTCTCTCGGATGCCTTGACGCGATCCGTTCGAGTGGCGTCCGAGATTGCCGCAAGCGTCATTGTCGTCGATTCCAAGGACGAGGCAGCCGTCCGTTTCTACTCGAAGTTCGGCTTTCTTTCGCTGCCAAAACTGCCGCATCGCATGTTCCTGCCGATGGCGACCGCGGAGAAGCTATGATTCGCACCGCGATGAATATCGGCAAGCTGCATCTGTCCGTTCCGATTACCTTGGCTCCCATGGAGGAGCACACGAGTTTCCCGTTCCGCCTGTTGATGAAGCGTTTCGGGGCGGGCTTGGTGTGTACCGAACGGATCGACGCGGCCGACGTGGCGCGCCGCGATCGCCGTGCGCTGCGAATGCTGTACACCACGACCGAGGAGCGCCCCCGAGCCGCGCAGATCAGCGGCGCCGAGCCCGCGGTGATGGCCGCGGCCGCGCGAGTGGTCGAAGAGCATGGATTTGACCTCGTCGACTTGAATTTCGAATGCCCCATTCGCCGGCTCATGGCCCGCGGCGAGGGGGGTGCTCTCATGGCCGACCCGGCCGCCGTCGAGCGGATCGTGGCGGAGGTTGCCCGCGCCGTGTCGATCGGGGTAACCCTCAAGCTTCGTTCTGGACCGGACCTGGAGCACGAGACCGCGGCCGAAATCGCCCAGCGAGCCCAGGATGCCGGTGCTGTCGCGATCGTCGTCCACGCCCGGAGTGTAGCTCAAGCCTATGTAGGCGATGCCGACTGGGACGTCGTCTCGCGAGTCAAGCAGGCCGTGAATGTGCCGGTCTTGGGCAGTGGTGGAATCCGCGAGGCTGGCGACGTGGTCCATCGGCTGCGGGAGAGCGGTGCCGACGGGGTGGCGATCGGCCGCGGGTGCCTCGGCAACCCCTGGGTCTTCCGCCAATCCCGGGCTCTCCTGGCCGGAAATTCCGCCGGTCCGCCGCCGACGCGTGCCGAAAGGGGCCGCGCACTGCTGCAACTGGTCGAAGGCGAGTTCCGCTACTACGGCCGGGCCGTGGCCATCCGCCGCCTCGCACGGACCAGTTGCTACTTCGCCAAGAGCCTGCCCGACTTCAACGAATTCCGCGGCGCCGTCCACCGCGTGCGCGATCTGGCAGGTTTTCGTCGGCTGGTATCGGAGTACTTTCGCTGACGCCGGCCGGGTGAAAAACCGTTCTTCGCGTTGCAGAAGGCGTCATCGGCACGGGGCGGACTGCCGCACGATCTGCTTGGCACTGAGCAGGCCGTCGACGGCCGCACTGACGATCCCCCCGGCAAAACCGGCTCCCTCTCCGACCGGATAGAGGCCCCGACAAGCAGGCGATTGGCGAGACAGCGTATCCCGCTCGATCCGCACGGGCGAGCTGCCGCGCATCTCGGGACCGAGAAGGTGGGCGTGGGCCAGAAAGTCGCCCCGCCATTTGCGGTCCATGATCGGCAACCCGGAACGGATCGCGGCGCTGACGGCGGGCGGCAAAACCTCGTTGAGATCGAGCGCCGTCGTGCCGCGCCGGTAGGAACTCTCCACTCGCTGCCCCTTGGGCGGCGTGCGGCCTGCCAGGAAGTCGGCTGCCGTCTGAATGGGCGCCGAGTAGTCGCTGCCCGCGAGGGCAAACGCCAGGCTCTCGAAGCGTCGCTGCAATTCCATGCCGGCCAGGACGTGCTCGCTCCCGAATTCGTGCGGCTCGAGCGTCACCATGATGCCGCTGTTGGCAAACGGGCTGTTACGCCGCGAATTGCTCATGCCGTTGGTGGCGATGCAGCCGGGTTCGGAGATGCTGGGGATCGTGATGCCGCCCGCACACATGCAAAACGAATAGACGTCGCGCTGACCGTGGGCCGTCAGCGTGTAGTCGGCGGCCCCGAGCAGCGGCAGATATTCGGGCCGGCCGTACTTGTGCCGGTTGATCTGCTCCTGGGGCTGCTCGATCCGCAGGCCCAGTTGAAAACCCTTCTGCCGCATCGGAATGCCGGCGTCGAGCAGCATGCGGTAGGTGTCGCGGGCGCTGTGCCCAATCCCCAACACGGCCTGGGTCGCGGCGATGTAGCCGTGGGACGTGCGCAGGCCGCGGAGGGCCCCGTCGACAGTATCCAGCCCTTCCAGGCGGCAGCCGAAAAGGTACTCGCCGCCCAACGCTTCGATCCGGCGGCGAAGGTTCCGCACGATCAGCGGCAGGCGATTGCTGCCCAGGTGCGGTCGCTGCTCGTAGACCAACGAAGGCTTTCCGCCGCAATCGACCAGTCGCTCCAGCACCCAATCGACGTCCGGCCCGCCCATCCGGCTGGTCAACTTGCCGTCGCTGAACGTGCCGGCCCCCCCCTCGCCGAACAGGTAGTTGTTCTCGGGATCGTGCCCGCCGCCCGCCTCAAACGCCCGGACTGCCGGCGCCCGCTGCTTGACGGCCTGCCCTCGCTCGATGATCAGCGGCCGATACCCCTTCATCGCCAGGTAGTAACCCGCCAACAGCCCTGCCGGTCCGGAGCCGATCACCACCGGTCTGGCCTCACACGGTTCGCGGCCCGGTTCCGGGTCGTCGAACTGCGACGGCACAAAGGCTTCCACCTCGGTGGGCTTGTTTGCCAAGAGCCTCTTGACCAGGTCTGCGTCGGGCAGTTCGACCAGAACCGTATAGACGAACTTCAACTCGCGCCGCGATCTCGCGTCGAGGCTCTTCCGAAGGATCCGCCACCGCGTAACATCCGTCCCATGCAATCCAAGCCTTTTCGCCACGCGACGAGGCAAGCGATCTTCGGGTTCGGTGACGTCGACCCGGATATTGGAGATGCGAAGAAACGACATGGCGGTGGGGGCAGGAGAGGAAGAGAGCCGGCAAGTGGTTGAAACAATTGAGTTTGCGGCGCGGCAGCGATCTTGTCAACGGAGTCGAAGCGAGAGACGCTGTTGTTGTGCGTCAGATTAGCTTATCGAATTCACGAAGTCGCCTGACATGCATCATAGAGGGCAGTGAAACTCGCCATGGTTAATAGCCCATATCGAGCTGCTGAGCCTGAGCGGAAAGTTCGTCCAGGGACTCGAGACGTCTGCGGTCCATCTCGCGTTTGTAAGTCATAAGGTCGCTGAACAACACTCGGCGATGCGTGCCGACCTTGCGATACGGAATCGCATCCTCTTCCAATTGCTTGATGAGAAATGGCCGAGACACGCCCAGGAGGTCTGCCGCCTGCTGGGTCGTCAACTCGGCATGAATGGGAATCAGAGTCACGGAATTCCCTTCGGCCATTGCCGACAGAACATCTGCTATGTGTGGAACCTTGCGTTAGCCTTGTACCCCAACCAACTCCGCGACTTTCTGGGCCAGTTGCTCAATATCCGAGTCCGTCTGGATCGAACCGAGTGGCTGCACGGCTGTGGTGTGTTCCTCGAAAATGAGCGTTGCCCCGCCCTTATAAGCCTTGTGACTGTACGGTGCCTTGCGTTGTGGGTTGCACATCTGGTTGCGGAACACACCCGAGTAGTATCCCGTACGCATTACCACCGGGTTCTGGAGTTCCTTCCCGTCCTTGCGTCCGGTCACAACCAACGTTCCATACTGGATAAAAGGAGTTGTCGCGCTGCCGCCAGTTCCTGCAGGGATCTTCCCGATCAACTGTACCACAACGTAGGGCAGTTTTGCATCGGGTGAGAATGTGAGGTCACGGGTATCGACCTCGTCCTCTTCTTCCTCGCCTTCCGCATCATCGTCGACCTCCTCACTTTCAATCTCGGCGTCCGTAGGCTTCATTAGCAGCAAATAGCTTTGCACCACAGATGAACGGCGCAGATTCTTTGCAAAGGGTCTTTTCAATCGCCCGAGTTCGTGCTTGTCCTCCAGGACTTCCGCCAGACGGTTCAGGAAGGCGAGAATCTGCGCATCCAACTCCTTGTAGAATTCAATACCCCGGCGAAGCTCATCCTGAATCTGTTCGATAGTCATCTCTGTCATCATTGCACCCTTGATATCAATGCGGAGTCCAAAACAGGCAAGACGCCTCAGTCATCGGTACCCGCCGAACTCTAATAGAATTCCTACTCCGAACTGGCGGATTCCACAACTTCGCCAGGCGGCCCTGGGGGGCCATTTTCCAGACGAGAATGCCGGAGTTCGAGGAATGATCGCGAACAAGGTCAAGCGGCCAGATATCTGCCAGAGGCCCCGGAACCGCGAGGCTGATTTGACGAAGATCCGGAACGCCGTGGGCACAGCAGGAAAGACGCCGTGCCACAAGGCGGCTTGCCCTACCTGTTGGTGCGGGTATTGCCAGGGGGGCAAAACCTATTCGAGATCTGGAAGGCGGCGACCAGATCTCTGCAACTCTAAGCTTGGGAGGTGAAATGCCGAGCAGACGGATGCCAGCAAGTCGTCTAGCCGCAGAGAACGGGAGGGATTGCAGTGCCGGCAAACTCGTCTTGGCGAGGCGTTTGAAACCACGAAACGGCTGGATGTCGCGCATTTCGAGGCGGACCAAGAGATCTCGCACGAGAGCTATCTCCCCGTCATGTTGAATTCCAGCCAATTGTCTGGCACCCAGCGTTGTCAGAAATGCGTCTGCGAGTGTTCCCCATGTGGAGAAAGCGAGCCAATGCCTGGTGGTCTGTCTCTGGTTGAACCACCACGAAGGACGACTCCTGCCTACCGCAACTACAATGACTTGGGCAGCCAATCCTCTCGCCATTACCGCAAGCTGAGTTGACTCTCTTTCTGTCTTCAATTGGTCAATGCAGAAATTGCTGGCACGCTTGGCTTCCACAACGACAGCAAGCTGCTCCCACCAGAGCACGACGTCTGGCTCGCAAATGTGTGCCCCCTCTTTGGCTGCATTGAATTGAGGCCAGAACTCGATGTCCGGGACTCCGTGGACCAGCCTGAAAGCGGGCGTAAGGAACGGATGACGGTCGCGCAGCTTGGCAATCCAGGCATGCAAGTAATCGGCTGGAAGATACTTGAACGCACCGAAAACGTCGGACGTGAGAATGTCCTCGATCGCGAACAGCGATTCGTCGAGTTTTCGAAACAGGACCGCCTGGAACATTTCTACCCGACCATTCCGGATCTGATTAGGCGGCGGAGCGGTTCGATAGCAAGAATCGTCTCCACCCTTGCCATAGACTGGGGAAGCTTCGTAGTCCGCACGGAGACGATTCGGATTGTCATGGAGCCGAAGTCTCTCCGTGGCAAATCGTCCGATGCGTTGAGCCATGCTGGGCCATCATACCGGGTGATGCACCTGCCGAGCAACCCCTGCGCGGCGCACGTCGCTAACATGATCACGCGAGAACCAAACACGTGGGCAACTACAACTGAGTATTCATTGCACGATTCTCCGGTCAGATGCACATCGCACCAAGCGTCAAACAAGAGCGTAGCGGTGGTATTTCCGAGTTCACAACATGGGCGCTCGGTGAGAAGCTCTTCTGGAGCTTCACCACCGCCCCTAGAAACTACAATCGACGTTCACCGTCAGACCCTGCAGAATCAAATCGTTGTTGTGGGGGCCCGTGGCGTCGTCGAAGATCTGGCATTGATTCAACCGGTCGTTCCGCTCGTAGCCGGCCGTTGCCGGCCAACGCCGTATCGTAGATGGATGCCGACCACCGCTTGGTAGGGCAACGCCCCGAAGTCGCGCTCGTCGATCGGGATGTCTACTCGGAAGCCTTGGCGTAGGAGTAGGAAAGAGCTCGAATCGAGTCGCTCGCGTGGTCCTTGTAGAGTTGCTTGCACTGCTCGGGAAGCACCGAGCGATCGATCAGCGAGAATATTTCGGGGCCCTTGCCGACGGCAGTGCGCATGAACCGCTGAAAGCGGCCCGGGTGCAGTCCCAGCCGATTGGCAAGCTCAAGAAAATCGTCGTAGGCGTAGAAGCCGTTGATACGATGGCTCTCCGTCTCGAAATCGCCCTTGAAGAGCGGCAGCGCCGTCCTTGACTCATTCGGCACATGGAGCCGGGTGTTCAGAAGGTCGTAGGCCGGCGTCAACGTGTAATCGCCGCCCTCCTCGTTGCGGATGAGCGAGAAGTTCTTCAGGTGCGCGTCACCGTTATGGACGAGGTAGTTGAACACGACCAGGTGCAGGAACCTCTCCATCTCAACCTGATAGGCGGCAACGTGCCTGCGAATCAGTTCGCCGATCTCCTCGTAGGACAGATCGTACTTGTAGTTCTTCCCATGAGATTCCTCAGACCGCCCGGCGATCTGGGCAAAATCCTCCTGCAGGCGCCTCGCACCGTCTTGTTGCACGTCAAACCGTCGGACCAGGTAGGCCAACTCGCCCTCCTCGAACTCGACCAGCGCGTCTTCCGCGATGCGGATGCCGAAAACCTGTCGGGCAATCTGCATGGTGAGGTTTTCGTTCGCGGGGACGGTCTCCAAACGCTGAAACGCCCCGTGGGGAACCGGCTTGAGAATGTACTGCCCCCCCTTCTCGGCCAGCTCCAGTCGTCCTTGACGCAAGACCAGCGGCATCTTGGATTGGACGCCGGAAATCGACAGCCTTTGCCCCGCGGCCTCCAAACGTGCTTCCTCGTAGACGGGCCGAGAGAAAGGGAGTACGTGGGAGACCTTCTTGCCGTCAAAGAGGCGTTTCCGGCAAGGCGGGCAATACGTGGTATGCCCTTCCTTCAAGCAACCCGGACAGTTGGTCATGAGATTGCCCTAACGGTGATTCCGCCGATCGTGTCTGCCGTGCAGGTCCGCAACAGGCGCGTGAAATGATCGTTCTCGTCGATGCGGAGCAAACGGCATTCCAACGCCTTGTTCTCTCCCTCCGCCAGCAGGCCGAAGAAGAACGGAAACAGCACCGTCGACCTGAAAGCCGCCTCTTGCTTCGGCAAGGTCAGACTGATGGCCGGCATGGCGGGATTCCCCAGATAATCGCGCAGATACTCAAAGACGTATCCTTCCGGGTCCCGACTGAGGGTTCCTACGGGGGTATCCCGGTAATAGACTCTAGCTGTCTGCATCGGGGCGTCTCTGGGTCAAAGTGACTTCAAGCCCCAGAACGCCCGCAATCTCCGAGAGCTGGTTGAGCGTAGGGTTTCCCCGACCGCTTTCGATTGCGGTCAACCCGCGTAGCCCGACTCCCGCTAGCTCTGCCAAATCGCGCTGGCGAAGCTGGAGGGACTTCCTTCGAGCACGCAAGAGCTGTCCGATCTTTCCGCAAGGCGTCATCATTAGGGCGCATTTCGGTGCGTATCGGGTGAGTCTCTCGTCAGAAGATAGCCGGCCGAGTTCTGAAAACGCAATTTAGTGCGCATTTGGCAGAATTCTACAACACAGAACTACGGCAGTCAAGCTAGATGCGCATCATAGTGCGCTTTCTCTGACATCTCCGTCAGGTTGCTGGGCAACCAGCTCATTCTTGCCCCTTGGGGACCAATACCGCTCCCACAGTTGCGGGACGGCCAACGGCCCGAGAGATTCAACTGCCCAACATCATCGCTTCGAGCTGCCTGTAACTCACGAACAGGCGGTACGGATGCCCGGGCATCTCCGCGAAGTCCCATTTCTGGTAGAATCGCTTGGCCTCCTCGGTGAGCCTTCGAGACAGAACCGCCTGACCAATGAACAGCATCCCATCCCTCGGCACGAAGTAGTGTGCACCATCTCGGCGACAAGTTCATGTCGATGAGAAATCTCACGGCCGTGCCAATGGAACATCCACCTCTTCGGCTCGCCAGGCGGCGTACGAAAGCGCAGCGGCTATATCCTCAGGCTCAAGATAAGGGTAGTCGGCGAGAATCTCCTCGTGCGAGGCGCCGCAGGCAACCAGGCCGACGATGGTCCCTGCCGTCACTCGCATTCCCCGTATGCAGGGTTTACCGCCCATCACATTGGGGTCGAACGTAATACGGTCGAGTTGCGGCATTGGTTTTGCCCGGTAAGAGGGGCTGAGAGGCGTCCTTCTCTCGTGGATGGCGCCAAACACAAAACGCCCAGCGGCCATCGTCTCGGCGCCAGGCGTTCATTGGACGGTCGCGCATCTTCGCAGGAATACTAAAAGCTCCCCGAGACGACCACTCGGCAAACAAGTCGTTCGTGGAGGTAGGTCTTTGTCTGGTAACGAGTTCCAGAAAGGAACGAAACGTCCATTTGCTCCCGTGGGGCGACGTGACGGCCGATCTGGAAACATCACAATTGGCCAGGGCTAAACACGATCCCCTGGCACGAGCGCGATTCTACCAAACTCTGCTCGACAATGGAATGGTCGAAAGCCGAGCGGCTCTTGCCCGCCATTTGGGGGTGAGCCGAGCCCGTGTAACGCAGGTTCTTCGCCGGCTCAAGGAATAGACGACCGAGTGCCCATTTGCCGTCTTCGCTGACACGATTGTATCGGCAGTGCGACTCGACCGAATAGCTGTCCCGGCATCGTGCTAGGCTCGATTGGATCGGGGCACTCCTGGGGGGGGCTATCCGCTGCCAGTTCACAGCCCATTTCTAGCATCGAGGTCATCCCTTGCGGGATCTTGGACGCCAGGGGTATAAAGGGAGGAGATCGCACGGACGCGTAGGCTGGCACTGCTACATCAGTGGCTCTTGCCGCTGTAACCCCTGCTAAACAAGGCTGCAGTGGGTGGTGCCGTCTTCGAGCTTGGATTCGCTCGCACTCGCACATCGTGTTGGCCCCCTACAGCACCGCGAGACAGTCAATCACTGGATTGGCGGTCTTGCGGTATGCCTGCTCTCCCTTCTAGGGACTCTCGCCCCTGCCAAGGCCGCCCCATCATTCACCACGTGTGGGAGGCCACGAAATGTTGCAGGAGCAACCAACCGCAGTTCCAACGGACTCCAACGTCTGCTTGTCGGTGCCGGTCCAGAGTCTGCGGCCACTCGTCGAATCTGTTCTCGAATCATTGGGCTGTCTTCCTGGTTGGCCCCTCGGTCGAGTCGCCCTCAATGAACGTGAGGCCGCCGAGTGCCTGGGAGTCAAGGTTCACGTTCTCCGTGATGCGAGGCTCAGACTGAAACTGAATCACACGCTGATCGGCCGAACGGTCACTTACACCGCCAGCCAACTCGCTGCTGCTCTCGAAAAGATGGCAGCCAATCCGTAAGTCTGTGCCCACTCTTCTTCCTTCCGACATATGGCGAAGGCCCGCCTTTGGTCAATCATCATCAAGAAAATCTAGCGCTACAGGAGTCGTACCAATGCCGATAGCTAACCCGCTGCACTCGAAAGGCAATGATTGTGATCAGGACATCTCGAACAGTCGATGGCTACGAACGACAAACGGCACGTTCGAAATCAGGTATCGCCCCAAGGACCATGACTACGAGTATGTCAGGATCGCCAGCCACGGAATCTGCATCAAGACGGTTTTGTTTGTCATTAGTCAGCGAGAGACTCGGATTCGCTATACTCTTGAGTTCCTGACGCCAGACGGGACGCCTTGTCAGATCATTCAACATGAAGATCTTGCCGATGAACAAGCCTTCTTTAAGGTAGCCCTTCCTGGATTCACCCTGTCGGCGAACTCAAGGTCTTTTGCATTGTTACGTGAATGCCTGATGGAGGATCTGCCAGGGGCAAGCTTCGAGGCAATCTTGACAACCCTCGGCTGGTATGTGTGGCAGGGCAAATACGTTTTTGCACACGCCGGCGGGATCATCAGTGCCGATTCTGCCTGCTGGGAATCTGAGTTGGACGACCCATCCGGAACGCCGCAACTCCTTGACGTGATTGACATTGACAAGGCCTGTTCCGATGTTCCGATTTTGGCAGGACAACATAGGCCCATATCGGCAGTCCATGTCCGCGTTCCTGAGCAGCTCGCGGGCTATCGGCCCGACCCGCCCAAGACTCAGGAAGAAGCTCGTAGTTCCGTTCGGGCCGTTCTGGAGCTCCTGGCACTCGGCGACCCGAATGTCACGTATGTCGCTGTTCCCGCACTTTTCGCGGCCGCAATACAAGATCCAAGAGTCGCTATATTTCTCTACGGAGAAAGCGGCTCAATGAAGACTGAGTTCGCCCTCTTGTTGCTCTCGTTCTTCATTCCGAATGCCCAAGAGCGTGACTGCGCATCCTTCAAGTCGACTGAAAACGCACTCCGTGCTTTGTTCTCTTCAAGCGGAAACGTGCCAATCGTCATTGATGACTATATTCAATTGCCAGGAAGCCGTAACGGAGGCGACGAAGCCAAGAAGGCAGAGAACTTGATCCGCTCAGTGGTCAACCGCACAGGAAAAGATCGCTGTGCCGGCGATGGTTCCCTCAGGCCGATCGACCGGCCCCGCGGATTACCAATTATCACAGGAGAAATTCTTCCGGACGGGCTTGAGTCATTGCGACGTCGGACCATCAACCTTCCTGTCGATAAAGGAACTTTCGAGGCAGCGATCCAAGGCACCAGACCAAATCGCTTTGACCACTTTCAAGCCCTGGCCCGCCAGGGGACGCTCGCGCAGGCAATGGGAGCCTTTATTGCCTGGGTAGCGGGCAGGCTCCCAGATCATCGTGACTTTCTCGAGGAGCCTGGACACGATATTGTGCCCGATTATCCAACTCACCTGCGACTACTCGAAGCAACGGAGTACATACTGTCTGGTTCGGTCGCAATGCTCGAATTCGCACGTGAAATTGGCGCCTGTTCCGATGCCGAGTGTGAGCGTCATGACTCATTAGCCATTGACGCAGCCTCCAATATCTTGGATCGTGCATATTTTGAGTCCCTGGAAGACTCGCCCACTGAGGCATTTGGACAATTGGTTCAAGCTGCGTTATCGTCTCTTCGCTGCCACATCGAAGTGATGGACATTGACAACCATAAGGATTGGGAGTACGCCATTCCCCTTGAACTTCTTGGGTACACCGAGCGCGAAGTCGCGGTCACTGACTTGAGCAATGAATCGGGCGATGAAGAAGCGTGCTTGGATCAGATCGGCTCGCCTGAAGCCGCAGTGAACACGGTCGTTGAGAAGTCAGCTGCAGAAGCGAGCTGCGACTTGAACCACGCGACATCGAAAGGTGCTGATCGTAACGGCAGTAAATACGTTGAGCACGAGAACGTCTACAGGCCGCACGGAAAGCGAGTCGGATGGTTGCACGGGATCCATATTGATCTGATACCCGAGGCTGCTCTCGCTGAGGCAAATAGTATGGCAGGCAGAGCGGGTATGCTGAGCCTGCCTGGCAAAAAAGCATTTGGGAAAATGTTGGCCTCCCAGAACTGGATCGCGACTCGTAACAAGGACCGGAATACTCTCAAAGTCCGACGTGGCAATATCGTGCATGAAGTCTGGAGAATTCACTGTCTACGGCTATTTGAAACCGCGTTGAGATGGAGTGCATTTGACGTCGAGGGCTATCGGCAGATGTCGCGCGTCGAACGACAGCATGCCGCTGCAGACCGACGTGAGACGATCCTGGCCCAACTGCGCACGAAGGTGGTCGACTTCCAGGTGGAACATCTGCTGAATCCAGTCCTTACCGAGACCGACCGAAAAGCCGTGCTGACTCCGGCGCCACCACAACTGGATGAAGACTCCGCCACCACCGAAAGTTGCGAGAAACGATATACTCCTGCTCCCTTGCCCTACCGTCCACTCCCTGGCTACGACGAACCTGACAAGGATGAAGACGGGATGGACTCATAGCGATTCTACGTCGCGGCTCAATAATCGGAATCTCCCATTCGCAAGAGACGATGTCGGTTCGATCGAGTAGGTGAAGTAGTTCGAAACGGAATTCAACCTCACATGTGAATGGAATCCACAGCCACGCCTGCGGCGTAGATCAGTAGCAGGTCTCCCGGAGCGTTTTCCGGACCATTAAAGAGAAGAAACAGAGGTAACAGAAAAAGAACAAGAAGAAACAAATGAAAAAGAAAGCAAACTTAAACCGGCTGTAAAGTGCGTTCAGGAGGGCATCACGGTGCGCAGCGCTCTCTACTAGTTCCCAGACGACGCTTGGAGTATGTGCGTCACGGATCACGGCCTGAAGTTGCGTCAGAAATTGTTTACCGCGCGCATTCTCGCCATCACTTTGAGCAATTTCAGAAGCCGCAAATGTCGCCCCAACTTGCTGCTCAAGGTGGTTAATACTTTCGTCCCATACTGGCCTGGATGTAAGACAACGAACGACGTCCGCCACAAGCGTCGAAGATGAATGGGCCGCCCGGCGAAATAATAGTCCGATATTCAGTTGCGGATTTCCTCCCGTAGCACCAAGGAAGTTGAAGCTGGACACGAGAGCAGTGTCGTCGTCCGCCGCGACGATTTTCGCATGCGAATGTGTTGGTGTCTGATTAAAAAAGAGATCGCCTTCAAGGCCCTCTGTGTCGGCCACAAGTTTGGCGAGGGACGCAGGCCTCTGCAGCTCGGCATTCTCATCAAGTAGTCCTAGATAAAGATATACTTGAACACCTCTCTCAACGGCTTTGAGAATAGTGGATGTGTACTGTCCAATCCCGTCATCTGACCAGAATGCTGAGTGAATGACGCACCAAGCTCGCGCGTTGTCGAGGATGTCCTTACACGTTGAGATGTGCGCCGCCGCATCGTAGACCAGTTGTACTGGCATTCGCGATCGATTGAGAAACTCACACTCGTCGTACGATGAGTTCGCCTCCGACGACTGTTCTGCGTCGCCAACGTGCTCAAGGCACTTAAGAGCGTAGAAGGGGATGAATTGCCGTCCGCGTCTATTTGGCTCGATCGTGTGTTCAGGAGGCATTGACTCCTTAATATTTTCTGGGTGATCAAGTATCCACTCTCTAAGGTCAGCGATGAGCGGGCCCCATTGCCCCCAGGACTCAATAGTCCGCTCGGGCATAACCGGGGACCAGTCAATCGAATCAGATATAAGAAACGGCGCGAACTCAAATAACAGAGTGCGGCTTTCTGGCATCCCCTTTAGCTCACCGCTCAAAGCCATCCACCGACGACCGCGATCCCGCGTAAGCCACCTCTGTGAATTGAATAGTGACGCGATGGATGAAGTTTGTAGACTTAGAATTGAGTTCAGAGAGTCACTCGAGCGACCGACGCTGATTTCGTCCTCGCCAGGATGGACGAATTGGATTCGCGCGTCGTCCGGACGAAACGCCACGACGTGCCCCCATTTTAGGTCCTGAAAGGCGTGAAAGAACCTCTCGGATGGACTTCCCGGAAACGCAAGGTCCTGCAACGTGCCCTCTTTTGCCGCCAAGACCGCCGAACCCTCCAACCGAAGGGCGTCAGTTTCGAAATCCATTCCAATCAGGTTCTCGTTGACCAACCGTACAATCAGCTGGTCCACAATGTTCCTATGTAAGCCGAACTCCTCCGCGATCTTCCCAGGCCGAGTGATCCCGTCTCTGATCGCAGCAAGTAACAACAAATCAAGTGGCTGTAACGGTCCTCTTTCCATCGCCTCGACGGAGAACACGCACCTTATAACTGGTATGCAAAGGCGAAGCCGGTTCATTGGTTGACTCCTGGTATAAAAGTGGCAGCGGGGATCACCGATGGAGCCAACACTTGGACAAGGCGTTTGCAGAACTGAAGTTCTGGGGCATTCGATTCGGCCTTCTGTTTAAGCATCGCAAAGCACCCAATAATGATCATCAGTTTGCGTGCTCGAGAAAGTGCCACATTCATTTGTGGGGCATCCAGAAAGCCCATTTCGAATCCAGTGTTGTTTCTGACGAGGTTGAGAATGGCTATGTCGGCCTCTTGGCCTTGAAAGGCAGTGGCAGTGGCTGCGGCCCTTTCGCAAAGCCCCAATCCAGCTGGCAGGTCGATTTTTCTAAGCAGGCTTCCGAGCCTGCTAACTTGACGACGGTAGGGTGAGATCGTCGCCAGCTTAAGCACACGTGTATCTGATTTAGACTGAGCTTGGGGCCAAGTACGCGTGAGACGAAGTAACACCTGCTCGGTGACCTCCAGCTCCACCTCATTTTGAAATGAAAAACCGTCGCGTTCGATCTCATCTTCCGTCGACCGGCCGTTTGGCCAGTGCAAATGAGGCACGTCAATCCAGACCACGGCACGCCCTCCGAATTCTGCGTGGTCGTCGCCGAATAGGTAGCTCCGGTCCACGCTGGGAGCATCGACGAGTTTGTCATCGTAAAAGGCGTGGCTGACGACCCGGCAAATGTCCGGGTGCATTCGGTGTTGCTCAGACAGCATTTCTTTCGCGCTGGTCGGTATCTCGTCGAAGAACGTTTCAAACGGTCCAAGCAAGTGTTCGCAATTACTCGTAATTCGCGTTTGGTCGTGAACATCTATCTCGCCGTCATTGACGGAGTCCCTAACCAGATCATCGACAACGGATCGGAAGTCCTCTTTCCGGTACGGTCCCAGTTGGTTCGGATCACCAATCAATACCCAGCGATGACCAAGGCGCATTGGAATCGATAGGTCACATCCGACAACTCGACCGGCTTCTTCAATGATGACCCAGTCAAAACACCCTGCGCTAAAACCTTCCAGACATGCGTCTGCACAGGTTGTGAGAATGATGCTGGCCGCCTCGGCGAGCAGCAGGACTGATTCGTCTGTCAACTCACTATCGAGCTCACTGGTGATGCTGTCAGCGATTGCCAAGTAAATGGGATCAGAACCACGCGTACGAAGTGTCCTGCAACAAGGTTCAAACAACTGGCGTGCTTGATCACGCATTTGCTGACGTGTCTTTGCCCGATCTGCGGACGTTAACCTGAGAATTATAGGCGGCTGCTCCCCAATCGATGTGGCAAATCGTTCCTTCACTCTACTTGCAAGGTGATCAATCGCGAAGTGCATGTGGGCGGCAACTAAGATCCTGGCCTGTGGGTCCTCTTCGGCCGACAGAATGTGCTGCATTAGTCCAGCAACATATGTTGATTTCCCGGTGCCAGGGGGGCCCTGTACCAGAAACAACGGAGCTGTCGCCATTGTCCGACTTACGAGCTGCGATTTTTCTTCACTCCAATTCGCATAGTCTAACGATAGGGGTACGGGGTCGATGCAGCGGTGTCTGGCTCGGGGATTACGAAGCACCTCGGAGAGTATCGCGTGCCTTTCCAGCTCACTCAGTGCATCCTTCCTTCGACGAAAAAGGCCCATTTGCCACGCTTGATCTTGCGTCTTAAACCACGCTGTTAATCCGCAGGGAGTCCGTGCATCCGCACGTGCAAGTCCCTCGCGATAAAGTGTCAATTCATGTTGCCCACTGCCACACTGTGGAACGTCTCGGACTTCAAAGTCGGCACTTACCCACACCGTTCGCCCATTTTGACGATCCCATAACCGCTGGTCATTAGAAAGTTCGACACGCACTTCAGATTTTTCACGCAGGATCACTGAGAAATCCGGTATTTGCCGTCTGCGGATCAGTCGATTGTGAGGCATGTCGGCTTGGCCTTCCAACTGGCGGATTACGACCTTCTCCGTCCCGATGTCATTCTTCCACGTGACGGTAGACTCCTCCACACGTACTGGCACTACATGCTCCTCCCAAAAAGCAAGCTCCGCGAGGTTGAGATAATCGAGCGCCTCCACAGCTGGATCCACTGATTCTTGGGGAGACACAAGTTCATCAAAGATCCCACGCCAAGAGCGTGCGGAGGGCGGCGGCGTCTTCGTGGAATTGACTCGCAGTTCTACGTGCCGAAGCTGAATCGACTTCTTGCTCCGTTCGTTCCAGGGAAACTCAAGAACTCTGTTTACGGAAAGACGTTTCCAATCACTCGCGCCCGAAGGCGTTCGAAAGACTGCACATAGAAGCTGCCACCCGTTTGGGAGGAGTATGCGGCATTGCCAAACACCTTTCTCAACGTCACAGGTCCCAATTGCCAACCGAGCATCGGCTAACTGCTTCGGCAACCACTCATCCCAACTGGCTGAACAGCCATTGCTTGTCAACAGCCGAGTCAATTCGTCGATCGTAGTAGTTGAGACGACTATGCAAAGCGGGCCGCTGTCGCCCTTTTCCCCCCTAAAGATGGACTCGACAGCTTTGGCACGTAGTTGATAGTCGCTTGCCAGCGCGGTAGAAGGAAATCGCGGTTTCAGTAATTGGCGAAAAAAACGCCTTTCGGCTTGTTGCGGAAGCATCGCGATCGCTTCCGTAAGAATGAATCTCCGTATGGAGTCCGCGCCTGTGCCTTGCACTAGTTTTTCGCGGAATCGGATCATGTCCTGCTTATTGTTAGGGCGTGCTGTCAATAACCAAACAATTGTTATTAGCATGGAATAGATGTCACCCGCTGGTGTACCTGCAATGACACGTCCTTGGTAATTCGGAAGTGTCGGATGATACCACCTTTGATCGATGCTCAGCACGTCGGCTGGCTCACCTTCAGTCCTCCTCACGGCGTTAAAGAATGTACTCGCTTCGAATCGTCCAAGTTTGATAAAACCCGGTTGATCGCGGGAGGTGCTCTCATCGATGAAGAGATTCTCTGGTTGAATCCTTCGGTGAACGATGCGACTTTCATGTAATGCTGACAACGCCTTGAACAGATGACCAATATGTCCCCAGATTTCGGCACGGTACTCCTGATTACTTCCTCGCCATTGCGAAAAACACGGCTGTGCATCAGTTGCATTTCGAGCCCAATGAGCCATGCTAGGTAGGTCCACTGGCTGCATGACTAAGACAAGCCATTGTCGATCTGCGTCGCTTCCGCCATCGACGAACCCGATCAACGATGGATCAAACGGTTGGCACGACAACCGAAAGAGTTTCCTTACCTCCGCTGACCAGAGTCGCCTCTTTGTCGTGCTTTGTGTTTCTCCGGCTCCCGTAGCGTAGGCAACTACGGTAACATCGCCACCGTCGGTTGTGTCTCGGGCGCTCCATACTTGCGCACCAGGATACAGCGCATCCAAGTCCTCTCGCCTAGTCTGCAGGTCGTAGCGATTGAGAATCTTGGACATGTGCGCCTCCGTGATCCGACTCGGGATTCTGTGGGTTTTGGCAATTCCCGATTCTATTCGGTGCGCCGCCGGTCAGGAAGCCAGTTCACCACACTCGTGCACCTTTTTTTTTGAGGCAGCTTTTACCTGTCGGTGAAGCGGAGGGACACATTTTCTACTGATCCTGAAGCCCCCTCGGCCTGACAGCCTGTAGCACTTCCACATCCGCCCGAAGTCGCTTGAGTGGCGGATACCTCATGCAATTAGCGTCAACGCCAACTCGCGTTGGTTGGACAAACTCCCATCACGAACGGGAAGCCTGAACTGCACGAGCTGGTAGGCGTGTCCTGAGCGCGCTAGTGACCGGCCGGAAACCGCCTCGGTCCGACACACCGATTGAACCTGGCCACATCCGTTTCCGGCCTCGGTAGAATCGACCTCCGCTCGGTTCGGCCGCTTGCGTCTACGTCATCAGCCAGTCGTGATGTAGACATTTTCATGGTCGTCGGCCGTGAACCATTGCGTGCTGGGCAGCGACGCTTGGACACTGAGGCCGCAATCTCCTCGGTTCGTTGGGCGAGAGCCAGTTCCTGAGTCAGGACGGATACTCATTGGCGCGCAACAAATTCGGCGCATCTGCCGTCGGTGTTGTCGTCATGAGCTCGTAAGCTGTTTCGGACCTCCCCGGGACGTCGTTGCCGTCGTTTGGCAGAGTCGGTTCACGAAGTTGACCGTGCGCTCAGCCCTTGTAGCCGTCGTACTCGGCCAGAGTGTCATCCAGGTCGATCAGGAGGTAGGGAGCTTCCGCGATCGGGTATCTTGGTGGCATGGCCTGTTCCAATGGAGGCAGTTCTGTTTGCGTCGAGCCAGATATGCCCAGGCATAGTAGCTGCCAATCTTGCCAGCAGTGGGACAGCGACTGAGAACACGAGCCTGCCGCCAGATTTCGGAATGGAAATCACGCGAGCATCGTCTCAAAATCGGCGGCTTCCCGGTGCTTTGACCCACTGATGGCAGAACGATGTGCGATATATAGAGTGCCTGTGGTTCCCGGCGAGACGTACGCCTCACTGAGAGGCAGCGAGTCGGCACAATCCCGCCATCAGAGAGAAACGAAGGCTCTTTTGGCTTCTGAACTCTGCGGGTCGGCACGATACGGGATCAGCGGCCGACGTTGAGCACCGACAACCCCCATGCTCCCTGGGAGCCACAGACTCCTTTTCTGCCCACAAAGCCATGCGACGACTTGCCCGCGAGCGTCTGGTTGACAGAGTTTCTCATGTAGAAGATAAACAGAAGCGACCTGCTGAAGACCGGACGAGACGACATGAAGCTCACCATCCATCGGGGCACGCATGAGATCGGGGGCAATTGTGTCGAGATCGCAACCGACTCGACAAGGATCATCCTCGATGTGGGCATGCCGCTTTTCGACGGCGACCGTAAACCGTTCGACGACAAAGTCGTCCGGGGTAAAACTGTCGACGAATTACTTTCGGCGGGGATTCTGCCGAATGTGTCGGGATTGTTCAGTGAGGGCCTGCTACCAAATGGCATTCTGTTGTCCCATGCCCACATGGATCATACGGGCTTTCTGCCTTTCACCCGGAGCGAGATTCCCGCCTACGCCACAACCGGCACGAGCAAAATGATGAGTGCCGGAGCGATTTTCGCCCGCCAGGTGGAGATTCCAAGGGAGCGATACCGAAAACTCGTTCCCGAGAAGCCGACTCGAATCGGAGATCTTCGGGTAACCGCCTTCTCAGTCGACCATTCCGTCTATGGCAGCGTGGCGTTCCTGATTGAAGGCCAAGGCAAGACCGTTCTCTACTCGGGTGATCTTCGCCTCCATGGCCGCAAGACGGGAATGGCCAAGACTCTGCTCGCGGCCCTGAAAGACAAGCCCGTCGATCTGCTGCTCATCGAAGGAACACTTCTCGGGGGCGGCCGATCAGTTGGAGTGAACGAATACGATCTTGAAAAGGAAATCGCCAGAAAGGTCGGTTCGAGCGACGGGTTGGTGCTGGCTTCGTTTTCCCCGCAACATGTCGATCGGCTGGTATGCTTCATCCGAGCGGCTCAACGGACGCATCGTACATTCGTGGCCGATGTGTATACAGCCTATGTCATGTATCTGATCCAGTCCGAAGTCAACATTCCGCCACCGACGCAAGCTGAGGGCATTCGCATCTTTTACCCCCAGCATTTCATGTCCCGTCATGAAAGCAAACGCAAGATCCATGACCTCTTCCTGGCAGACCGAATCACTCTGGACGAAATCCTGACCGAACCCGCCAGTCACATAATGCTATTCCGCACTTCGATGCTCGACTCGGATTTCGGCGGCAAAATGCCCGAGAAAACTCTTTGTCTCTTCTCCCGCTGGGAAGGCTACCTGGAACAATCGGAGTGGAAGCAGACACGGGAGAAACTGGAAGTTGCCGGCGGTGAGCTGGCTCTCATGCACACCAGCGGTCATGCCTTTGTCGATGATCTGAAGGCATTTGTTGGCAAGGTCAATCCAACGAAGACCGTGCCGATGCACACCTTTGAACCGGAAGCTCTCCGAGACCATTTCAGCAATGTGGCAACATTCCGGGACGGCGAGACTTTCGAGGTGTAAGCGAGCATGGACTTTGTGGTAGCAGGCCGACAGGAGATTGAAGCGGGTATCCTCGTGCGCTCAGCGTACGTCGTTATTTCCATCACGGACCCAGGAAGCCGACCAGCGAGAATCCTCAAGTCCGCTGGCTTCCGTGACGTCCTACGACTTCAGTTTCACGACGCCATACCCGTGGAAGGCTTCACGCTGCCGCCGGAAGTCGTTCTGATGAACAAGGATCACGCCAAATCAATCTGGCAATTCGTCAGGCAATGGCAAGAGAAGGTGGATACCTTTGTCGTCCACTGCGAGCAGGGCATGAGCCGAAGCCCCGCCGTGGCAGCGGCGATCTGTGATATGCTCGGTGGCCATGGCCGTCATTTTTTCAACGAGTTTGTGCCGAACCGATACGTGTATGATTTGCTCTTGACTGCTGCAGAAGACGTCAGTCGCAGAAGGTAAGTGAGTCAATATCGCATCTGCAAGTATCCGTAACGGTCGGGGGCACCTAATGTAGGCAATTCTCTCGATTGGCAAAACCGGAATTCCCAGACCGTACCGCCGCTCTAGTGATCAAGTGAATGGCCATCTATAGGAGAAATGCTATTTCTTGCGATAGGTTTTACCCCTTTTGCCTCGGGCTTGTGTATCCTCTATCTCCCATTTGTCTCTTAGTTCTTGCAGTAAAACAATGCCAAACACGCTCCCACTCAGTCTGCCGAGACGGCGACTCCATTCGTCTTGGCGAGGCCATTTGGCAAGTATCGCTTTGCCAGCCTCGCTGCTGTTGAACTCATTCCTAGATCTTACATAGTTACGAATTTCATCCTCTAGAGACGCAACTAGGTCAGGAGCGTCCTCGATCAATCGCCGGTGAGCCTTCAAGTGTGGACGCTCCCGGTCGCTTACGTAAGCACTCATGTCTCGCTCCCTTTCTAATACCTGTGAACATACTTGTCCGCTAATTGTGTCGGCCAGTACTGTCAATACGTCTTGGGTTTGGATCTGACCTTGGACCTCATTGGCAAACTGCACCGCTCGATTCCCACCTGCTACCCGATTTCCCGCATGATGTCGATGGCTTTCTGAAAATGCTGTTCGGCGTAAATCTCGGTTACGATGCCAATCTTGTGCCCTAGGACGGCAACGGCACCATCCAGGCCATATAGCCGGCGAAGCTTCGTTGCACAATTATGACGGAGTTGGTGCGGATGCCAACGGGGCACCTTCGCCTTGTCGCAGGCTCGGACGATGGCCCAACGGTAGGCGTTCTTTGTGTACTGTTCGCCGGGCTTCCGCTTTGGAGCAGGCTTGGGAGTCCGCTTCCGCTGACTCGGTGTCATGGGCGTCTTTCGATTCTTTCTCCGTTCGGCCTTGACTTCCTCAGCAGCTTCCCGGGGGCTGAAAACAAACGATTCGGGATTGTTCGGCTTAAGAAATGGCGTCAAGATGGCTTGGGCTTTCGGGCCGATGGCGATTTTCCGGGGATGTCCGTGGTGTTCATTCTTGTGAGTGTGCGGCTCGTAGACCCAGACATCCTGGGCCACATCAATATCGCAGGTCCGCATGTTCCGAACATCTTGTGGCCGCATTCCTGACAATTCTTGCACCTGTACACGCAGTCAACGGAACCGGGCCGTAGCAGGAAGCCTTCATGTCGGCCAGCCAGGACACCGCCGCTGTTTCGCTCCCCGACGACCTCGGGTCGTGTCATGAGATGCTCCAAGATCTTGCTCGGACTCTGTGCGAGCGGGATCGCCGCATCGCCGAACTGGAAGCAGCCATGGAGGCGTTGATTAACCAACGTTACGCCCCGAAGCGGGAACGCTACGCGGACCCGGATCAACGGCTCCTGTTTGGTGAACCGGGCGAGATCGCCGAATCGTCGGGATCGCCCGACGAGGACAACGACGATTCGTCAGGCAAAAAGAAGAGGCGTGGTGGAAAGGGGCGTCGGCTTCTGGACGAGAACGTTTCTCGAGAAGATCTGGTCCACAAGCTGACGGACGAGCAGAAGGTGTGCCCCAAGTGCGGTGCCCCGCTGGTGATCGTGCTGGTCAATGGCCTGTTGCAGTGGGCCCACCGTCCGGCCGAGATCTACGGCATCCAGCACGTCCACGAAAAAGGCTTCTGCCAGTGCTGCCACGAGCACGTGGTGGTGGCGGACAAGCCGCCGCAGATGATCGAAAAAGGGGCGGCGGACGCCAGCTTGCTGGCTCACCTGACAACTTCGAACAAGGGCGACCACCTGCCCACCTACCGCTATGAAGAGATCAGCCTTCGCCATGGCTGGTGGCTGCCTCGCAGTACGCAGGTCGGCTGGCTGACGCAATCGACACCCCATACATCAATATCGTGCCGTCCATCACAGCAAACAGGCGAGCCGGTCACAATCGGATCGTCGAGCAGGGCGGAGAAGGAACTGTCTGGAAGGACGCCAACGGCATCTACGAACCAGGGCGGCGGGGCAAGCATTGGATCAAGCGAAAGCGATCGATACAAATGGAAGCATTCGTCACCGGGTTCAAGCTCGGCACGGCGAACCGTCGGCACGCTCACGTGGTTGGTGCGTTGGAGTTCAGCGTCGAAGCCCCGGAACACGGGGTCCGTCCCGTTGCTTGGATAAGCAGTTGGACGGACGAAGAAAGGTCCGTGATGACATTGCGTGACCGAAGCGGAAATCCCACCTTAAACCCCACTTACTTCGGTCTGCGGGCGGTGGTGGCCGGCCAGGACGAGACTGGACGATCCAAGCGATTACGGCACGCCAGACTTGCTCAATGGCTGGACCATTAGAGCGGCCTCACGAAGCAATCCATGCTGCTGAAGTGGACTGGAAATCGGTAACCGCAAATCCCATTTTCGGTTGATCTTGCCAGCGTTCGCAGAGAGTTGCAAGATCTCCCCAACCCTCACCCCGTCTGCTTTGTCGATATGGTGCGTAGTACGCGGGCGACCCCAGGACAATCACTTCGGAGGCTGACGATCGGGGAGTAACATCCTCGAACCCCTGTGGTATGAGTTGCCCGGATTTAGCTCGCCATTGCTGAAACTCATCGCGAAGTCGACCGAAATTCGGCTCAGCAACAAGGCACGACAAGTAATCGAGTCCCTCGATAAGCGAGGTGAGGGGCGAATACGGGTTCTCGAGTTTGCACTCGAACACAACTACTCCGCCAGCATCAGACAGGCCAACCAGGTCCGCACACTGCCTGGACCGATTGCTGAAGTTGGGAACTTCATAGCTCAGAAGCCAGAAGCGTCTGTCGCCGACTGTGAAACAGCCGGATGCCTCGTCGCGGCACCGCTTGAACAGCATCCGTGTGGCCGATTTCTCAAGGCCAGCTTTGGCATCTGTTGGATCTTTGTCATCGCGATCTATCAGCAACCTTGCACCCGTATACCAGACGCGTTGCTTCAGCCTGGCTTGAAACTCGCCCTGAAGCAAAGGCAACAACACATGCGGCCAATCGGGAGTATCTCCGCGTTTCTCGATGAGTGTCGAAAGGAGTTTCCGAAAAGTCGACTCCTCCGACTTTGGCAACGTGCTTTGTGGTTTTGAGTCATTCATCCTGTTGATGGTACGGGGACATATTGCCAACAGTAGGTCATTGTGAAATTGTCGCCAGCCGTTCCGTGTCAACCGAAGCCCCACAGTTGGCACCCTGGAACAGAATGACCTACCGTTGGCAACGCCGTTTGCGAAGATCAGGACCAACGCTGATCACGAGGACGCAACGGCAACATGGCGAAGAAGGCGAGTGCAAAACGAAAGTCCAAAGCCGAGACGAAGGCGAGCCGGACTGATGCGGAGCGACGACTCCGCCAATGTGAGCGGATGAGTCGGCTACTGCGGGTACTCCGTTGTATCTTGGGTCCAGGCCGGTGGGATGCAGACGCTCTGGCGGAAGAGTTGGAATGCTCCCCACGGACAATTCACCGCCACCTCCAGACACTGTCGATGGCTGGGGTCCCATGGTACTTCTGCAAGAAGACCCAGTGCTACCGCGTCCAGCCGGGATACAAGTTCCCCGGTCTGGTTCCGGGTGACGACGGTGGCAGTGAGGCCATCAATTCCCCATCACTTTTGCCCGTTACCGAGCAACTTATCGAGGATACGGAACGATTCCTGGCATCACTCTGTGAATTCCGTGACCACCTGTTCGGGCTCGAAGCGTGTGACCCAAGCGGCACGGACCAGGAGAAGGATCAGGACGCATCGCCATGAGGGCGAAGTCTCTTCAGCACAGCGGCAACCGTTCGATCAGACCAAGGCACGCCAGTTCTTGTGGGAACCTCTTCCTCGTTCAGACAACGGGCGATTTCTCGATACGACCGCCGCTTCACGACCCCGCCACTCCGACGTTTCCATTGATCTCGCGGAAGAACTCGGCGGAGTTCGCGTATTCGCGAGATCGCGAGTTGCTCTTGATCGTTCTGGCCGAAAGGCTTTCTGCCTGCTCTTGTATCTGACCGAATTCTCGTCGTCAGTGCCTTCCACGATCGGAGCCTTCTCTCCGTTGTCCTGTACTTCGCGTGCGAAGCAGCAGCGATATGAGGCTCCCAGAATTCTGACACCGTCAATTCAGCACCTGTCTTGGCTTCGACAACCGGCACGTCGATCGCAGCGAACTCTCTGCACACCATGCTGCAAATCAACTTGTCGTTGTCGAGGCGGCATCGATCGTCAACGATGACCATGTCACACATCTGCTGCGATGCCGCGACAAACAGCTTGGCTAACTCATCGCGACAAAACAGAACAAGCGGACCCACGAACTCCATCGGGCTGTCTTCCGCATCGAAGAAGCAACGCTCCAATCTTGCTCCGATCTTATTGGCAAATCGCCTTATCAGGTTCCGCTGCTCATAGAACCATTGGTTGTTCGTTGACCGAGACAGCACCCGGTGTCTCACATTCCATGCTTTGTCATAGGAGTCCCACCAATCGTCCGGCAAACCACAGCGAATGTAGCCCATCGCGGTCAAATTTCTTGTTTCGTCCATTGCTCGTTGTCATTCGGAGGCGTGCCGGGCGAAAACCAGCTAACCGCGTCATTTGCCATAAGTCCTTTTGTGGCAGTGGCTTGCGATTGCATTAGGATTCATTCGCTACATGCGTTCTAAGTCTCTGCATTAACGTTACTTACATCGATTATACGCGTTCATGGAGGGCTGAAAAAGTATTTGGAATGTAACGCTGGCGGACGAATGTCTCGCCCGCGCTGCTCTGGCCGATTTGGCCGAACCTCAGTCACTCCGGAAAAGGAGAATACGTATGGTCACAACTCTCATGACACTTACCGAAGACAATTGGCAGAACGCCGTGGAGAAGGAGCAGCAATCGAGAACGGACAAGGCGGTCATCGCCGTCTGGAAGATCATCCAGGGAGCCCTTGGCAGGTCCAGCGGTCCTGAACTGATTGACCTCTCCGAGCACGGACTCGACGGGCAATACGGCGAGGATGCAGATCTGTCCTGGATCGAAATTCGTGACGACGGCTCCATCATGCTCGAAGTCTACATCCATGGGAATGTCCAGGTGCCGCTTGAATCCGTCATATCTCCAGGGCTTGAGGTCCACGAGGTTGATCAACTCGTTCGAGCGATCACGAGTCATGAGGCTCAGGACGAATAGACTTCACGTAGGCTCTGTGGACTTGTTGCTGAGAGGGAATGCCAGCCTGTACGACCGCAAATCGCCGGAATCTCGCCTGCTCGTGTATCGAGAAAAAGGGCGCCCTAGATAGCCGGATGGCGCAATCGGAGAGGTTGGCGTCTCTCGGCCAGTCAGGCCACGCCTGATAGAAGTCACGATGGCAGCCGTGAGGCCAACTGGCCGCGGTTGCTGGCTAAGGAGATTGCCAGGAATCCAGAGATCGCTAGTCGATCGGGTAAATGGAGCAGGGGTACCCCGCCGACAAAGGTAGCGTTGCGGGGACCCTCGCTCTATGACTTCCGAAACAAGACCGGAGAACAGGGGATTCCGTGAGGATCCCCGTTACCAGACACTGTTACCGTCCATCCGGTTCCACCAGTGCAAGCCGGAGTTCTCAAAGCAAGCTGGAGATAGGACATGCATTTTCGATTCATCTTGATCGAACAAACACCACCGGGCGAAGGGACGGCTCTTTCGTCGCTGGTCGCTGTTCGCTCCTTGAGCGTTTCCCGGAACGCAAGGGAGCGGCCGCAACCATGCCGGCAAAACCATCACGAAGAAAGAAGTGGACAGTGCAGCTGACTATTGAAACTCCCGCGAAGGAGTGCACGATTGCTCCAAGACATCCACTTGAAAATGTATCAAGGAATCGGCGAAACGAGTCTCGACAGCAGACGCTAAGTAGCGTTTTGGCAGCGATCGCAGGGCGCCGGCAGAGGGCGTCGACCGAGTCTCAGGAGCGTCAACACCACGGGGGCTAAAACAAGGAGCATTGAGTGGCATCTCGAAAAGGAAGGAAGAACCGCCCGGCGAGAGGAGATTCCGATGGCGATCGCTTTGCGGTTTACATCCGTGTCTCATCCACACGGCAAGCTGTAGAAGGGGACAGCCTCGAGGCCCAGCGAAATGACAGCCGTAAGGGCATCGAGTACCGGGAATCGATGGGCAGTTGGAAGGTCGCGAAAGTCGACTACTACATTGACGCCGGCCGGAGTGCGAAAGACCAGAATCGCCCCGAACTCCAGCGACTCAAGGGCGACATTGTTGCCGGCCTGGTAAATGTGGTTCTTGTCGTCAAACTCGACCGCCTTACGCGAAGCCTGTTGGATTTCGTGGAGCTTTGGGAGCTATTCGCGAAACATGACGTCCGGCTTGTCTGTCTGCGGGAAGACTTTGATACATCGTCAGCAATGGGTGAAGCCATGATCAAGCTGATCATGGTCTTCGCTGAGCTCGAACGTAAACTCACGGCAGAGCGAACACTGGCGACAATGCTGGACCGCACCGAGCGGGGGCTCTGGAACGGTGGATTCATCTACGGCTACATCTCCGATCCGAACGATCCTGGAAAGCTGATCGTTGACCCCGAATGGTCGGCTATCATTCGCACGCATTTCTTCGACGCCTTTGAAGAGCTGGGATCGATCGGAGCGGTGCAGCGGCATCTGCGAAAGACCGGCATTCGCATTCCGAAATGGAAGACGAAGCACGGCCAGCTGAAAGGTGGAAGTTACTTTGCCAAGCAGCAGATTGCAAGGATCCTGCGGAACCGAATTTATCTCGGCGAGCTTCACTGGGGAGACGCGACATGCACGGACTCCCACGAACCGATCATCGACAGGCTACAGTTCGAACGAGTGCAACGCAAGTTGGACGAGACTACCAGGACACGGTCAAACCACAGACATAGCGACGGACGCTGTTACCTCCTGCGAGGGGTGCTTCAGTGTGGCTGTGGTGCGATCATGACGCCCAAGAGTTCGTGGGGGCGAGACAACAAGTATTACTACTACGTTTGTACACGCCAGACGCACCATGGCACCAAGACCGACTGCAAGGCTCCCATGATTCCCGCCGAACCCCTAGAGGAAGCGGTTCTCGACCGAGTGGCGAAGATCGGGGTGCACGTCGGTGACAGACAGAAAATCGTGGACGCCGCTTTACGAGAGATCGATGACGAAGGGAGGAAGTTGGCCTCGAAGATCGACATCGCCCGACACCGCCTCACCCGGGTTCAGGCCGAGATCCAGAATCTTCTCCAGGTGCTCAAGCACATGGGCAAGTTGGGACTGGCCGTTGTTCGTGATGAACTCAAGCAACTGGAAGAGGAGCGGGAAAGGCTCAAGGCCCAGATCAAGGAACTGACCGAGCAGGAATCACCGCTGAAGCGAGTGTCGGATGCCGCCCGGGAGTTCATCGAGAACTGGCAGGATATCGGTGAGATCCTGGCGGAAGCCCAACCGGAAGAGAAACGTTGCATCCTGCAGCACTTTGTGCAGTCCTTGGCGCTGCGATTTGTGCACGCCGATGAGAAACGGGCGGAGTATTCCCTGGCCCTGTTCCCTGAGGTGGGGCCAGTACATTCGGGGGGAGAAAGCGAAAACGGGACTCCCACCAAAAATTGTGGCAGTCCCGATGTGTTAACCGCAAACGCGAAATTGCGTCATAACGGTGAAAAGGCTCCCCGACAAGGACTCGAACCTTGGACTTAGCGGTTAACAGCCGCTCGCTCTACCAACTGAGCTATCGGGGATTGTGCGTCTCAGCAAGCGGCTTTGCCGATCGCTGAGACAAGCTATGATACTTCACCGAATAGTATTCGGCAAGGAGCACGGCCGAGCCCCAATCGAATCCCCGGCCAGCACACTCTGTCACTCGTTTGGGTGGGGGGTTACGATGCCTGGCTATCTTGCGCCGGGGTGGCTTGTTTCTCCATGATCACGGTCGTTCCCCCGTTCGTGAAGTCGACCCTGGTCATGAAGTTCCGCATCAGCATAATGCCGCGCCCGCTGGGCGCTTCGAGTTGTTCCGGGTCGGTCGGGTCGGGCACGTCCGCCGGATCGAAACCGTCTCCTTCGTCGGAAATCTGGACCCACAACAAGTCCGGCGACAGGCGGCACTCGAAACGGACCACCTTCTCCGGATGAAGCTGATTGCCGTGACGAATTGCGTTGACCAGGGCCTCCTCCACCGACAGATGCACGCCAAACAAGTCGCGGTCCGACCATCCTGCGGCCTCCAGTTGTCCCAGCATCGTCTGAAGCACGTCCCTGCCGGCTTCCACCTTGCTCGGGATCTCCTCATCGCAGGTCCAGATCCAAGTTTGGTCGTTCATCGAACTCTGGTTTAGTGAGAAGGAAGATGGACGAAACCGACGGCCCGGGGCGGCGCAAAGAACTTTGAACACCACCAGGCCGACCCGCTGCGGGAGGCCGCCAGGACGAACGTTCAAAAGGCCGCCAAGGCATCCGCCTCCTCGTCCTTAATATCGAAAAGCCGGTTCAGACGCGTGATGGCAAAGACCTCGTAGATCTCGGGACGTATGTTGCAGAGCTTCAGCTTCCCCGTCTTGGCTTTCATCTTCTTGTCCAACGTGATGAGCTTGCCCAGGGCCGCACTGGAGAGGAAATCGACTGCCGAGAAATTCAACACCATCTTTCGGCGATTCTCGACCTCCACGAGTTGGAACAGCTCCTGCCCCAACTCCTGGATCCCGAGGTCCTCAATGATCTTCTGGTCACGAAAGTGAACTACCGTGACGTCGCCCACCTCGTTGACATCCAGCCGTCGATATGCGGCCATCGGACGCGCTCCTGTAGGATTGAACCAAGCAGCCGGAGAAGCTCCGCCAGTCTGCGTTCAAGCCTGCAAAACGGGGCTGCTGCCCCCCGCAGGTGGATCTGCACAGATCCCCTCCATTTCGGCCGGGGCCCCATCCAGTCGTAAGGGGCAAATTGCGGCCGAAAGAACCAAGTCCTGCTGAAGGGAACGCCGCTCCCAGTGTAGATTGCTACCTCCGTATGATATAACCACCAAAATGGGTGTCAAGACGGCCCCGAGGGTTCCGGCGATGACGTTTGCCGACCACGGCTATTTTGCGGTCGGCAGCGCCCGCGAAGCATCGAAGTCTGAGTTGGATCGCGACAAGACGGCGCGGCGGACCAACAGGTAGTTGGCACCTCGGTATTCCGTGATTATCCCCACCACCGTCCATTCCAACTGGGTCGGGTTGTTGGTGATCTCCGAGACGATCCGTTCGAGATTCAGATTCTCCAACCCGACGTACCGTGCGTCGCCGCTTGAAGGAAAGAAGACGACGCGGTCGTCCACAAATCGGAAGTAGCCTCGCTCTTCCTTCAGGTCGGTTCCTTCGCGCAACCGGTCCCTAGTCGTCCTTTCTGCCCCGTTGTCGGGTGAGACCGCGTCGGGAGTCACCAGCAGTCGGACCGGCGCCGGCGGAGGGGACTGGGACCACGCTGCCGACCACCCGATCAGCGATACCGCGACTGCCACGAGGATGCCGCGCCGCACCCTGCCTGGCACTCGCGACCACACCTGCCGTCTCTCGCCAATTCTCGGATTCATCGACTTCTCACTCCAGCCTGGCACGACCACATGCGGAACTGACTGTCGCCTTTCGCTCCGCGAAAGTGGCGCTGCTTTCGCGGGGCGAAAGACGACGATGCGACAGTTGTTGACTCGACGGCCCTAATGCAAGCCTACGTCACAGCGCCGCGATCGACGACGGGGGACGCTGCCCTATCCGCAGAACCGCCTCTATCCTCCGATTCGGATTTTCTTGCCACACTTGTCCCCTATTCACGGAGCTCTCGTCACAACCGCGAGAACCGGCAGAATCCATACAATCGATTCCCCCCCGTCCCGCAGTTCAGTCCGGCCATTCTGATGGGCACGGCGATCGGTTGCCTCTTGGCAGCGATGTGGACTTTTCGCATCTTTCACTCGGGGACACGGAGATCATGCAAAGGCCGGCAGGGTGGCCTAACACGTTGGTTCTCAACAGTTTCCGGATGGCTGCGGCTCGCGGCTCGAGGGCTGGGCACGGAGTTTGCCCCCAAGGGGCTCCTGAGGTCTCTTCTTCAGTCCTGGCAGCCGCGAGATCCCCGATGCATTTGCCTTCCCAAAGCGTTCGATTCAGTCTCGTCCTCCTTCTGGCTGCCTTGTCGGCGCCCGTGCTTTCCGCCGACTCCCCTGTCACGGTCCGCCTGGCCGATGGGAAACGCTTGCATGCGGTGATCGACCGGAGAACGGACCCCGACAATCTCTGGCTGACCACCTCTCTCGGCCGCGGAACCCTCGCCCAGGCAATTCCCTGGGAACAGGTGGGCGACGTTGAGATCGACGGGCGGACATTCGAGGGCCGGGTCGTTCGAGCAGTGGTGGCCGTGATTCGCGAAAGAAACCCGCTGGCAATCGCCGAACCGGCCTCTGCACGGCTTGTGCGGCTCGACAGCAAGTCACTCGAAACGATGGGGCCGTCCGGACGTATCGAGACGGAATCGCCGATCTTTCCGCTGTCTGCAGCAACACCTGCGAAGATCCACGCCTTGGTCGTTTCGGCCGAGCTTGCCAATTGGGACCAGGACGTTGCCGTCGACGGACTCGTTGTCGAATTGACGCCCTACGATCGTGACGGAAACCAGACGGTCTGTGACGGCACGGTCAACTTCAGGCTGGAAACATGGAAGACGACCGGACGTGGCGGCCGTTTGGCCATGCCCACGGAACGTTGGACCTGCACAATCAGGGCAGGCGATTTTGAGTCCGGGAGCCTGGTTTTTCGACTGCCGTTGCGTACCGTGCAACCTCAGGCCAGTTCGGACTGGTGGCCCCACGGAGTCCTGCAGGTGCGACTGAGTGTGCCGGGATCGGGAGTGATCGAACGAACTTTGAGCGACCTTCGCTTGCGACCCTTCGAGCCGATGAGGGACTGGCAGGAGCAGCGGACGAGCTACCGGCATTTTCCTGGCGAGAACTACCGTCGACAGGCATGGATTCCGTCGCGGTGACAGCAGGCCGCGGCCGCAGAGTCTCATCCCGTCCACCGCCGATCCGGGGAATCAACCTGGTTTTGGCATGGCAAGGCTGTGAAGGACCAGCACCGCCCCGAGGGAGAGAAAACTGTAGCCGACCCATTCCGGCGGCGTGATCGTCTTGGGCGGAAGCTTGGTGTTGGTCCCCAAAACGCTGTCCACGGTGTCGGTGGTGGCGACGGCCGGGTGGTTGGTTCGCCTTGCCAGGAACTGGGTGAACTCCTGGGTGAGCTGCATCGATTCGATCGCGCGGAATTCCAGTCCCAGGAAGATGAGCACAAGTCCTGCGAGGAAATACTGATTCCGCGTGATGTCCATTTCACACCCTCCGAAGGCTTGCCGGTCCTTCGTCTTGGAAGTGTTATCGATGGGGGCGGCGTAAGTTCTTCAGGGCGACACGCTGAGTAACGGTTATGCCGTACCGGTCGCGACGAATCTTCGTGATGTGGGGATATCAAGGTTTCCACGGCCGGGCCCGCCGACTTTCTGAAGATCCGCACAATCGATTTAGCAAGGACTGCCGGGGGCCGTTCTTGGACAGAAGTCCGTTCTGTGGACGTTCTGCATCCTATACTTAATCGAACTCAATCGACGGTTCTATTTGCGGTTCAGAAGAGGGTTGCACGATGGCCAATCGCGTACTTGTCGTCGACGATTCGATGTTGATGCGAAAAATGATCTGCGAGAGTCTGGCCGATGCCGGATGGGAAATCGCCGCGGAGGGAAGAGACGGTGCGGAGGCAATCCGGCTCTACGACGATCTTCGCCCGGACGCCGTGACCATGGACATCGTCATGCCCGGCACCGACGGGATCTACGCGCTGGAGAAGATCATGGAACTCGACCCTCGAGCTCGCGTGGTGGTCGTCAGCGCCCTGAACCAAACCAAGCTGATCTCGCAGGCCATCCGCAAAGGGGCCCAGGACTTCATTGCCAAGCCCTTCCTGCCGGAGCAACTCCAGGAGACGCTCCGAGGCTGCCTGCCGGAGACGGTTTCGAACTGAGCGGCATACGCTGACCTGCGGTCAATTCTCTAGACGGTCGCGGACATTCGGTCGCCCGCGGCCGTTTCTGTTTTTTGGTTCTCCTGCCGGCGCAGCGGCCTGTTCGGCGCGTTGCATCACCTCGAAAACGCCGCCCGGTAATCCCAGACCGCAGTCTTGGCCCCGGCGGCGGTTCATCCTACAATCGGAGGGTTCTGGGGATCGGGCCGCCACGCATTAGCCGGCCGGGATACCGTCCGGCCGCCGCTTCCGTGCCGATGATCCCGGCACGTGGGTACCATTCCGCAGAACGGTTCGGGCGATTCCAGCCACATCGAGTAGAACCTATGGCAGACGGACACGACACTTCCACCATCGAAGCATCCGGCGCAACCGGCGGTCTCGCAGCGCAGGCCGAGCAGCACGAGGGTCCCGGCACGCCTGACACCGCTCGTGGCGGACTCTGGTCGCGGAGCTTCGTCGCCCTGCTCGTCACTCAGTTTCTGGTCGCCCTGAACGACAATATCTTCCGCTGGTTGATCGTTCCCATCGGCGCGGTCATGTTGGGGGACCAGGCGAAGGCCATGCAATGGGGAAGTGTCGCATTCCTCATTCCGTTCATCGCACTGGCGGGGCCGGCGGGCTATTTTGCAGACAAGTACAGCAAACGCCGTGTGATGATCGCCTGCAAGGTGGCGGAGATCATCGTGATGGTCCTGGGGATCGCCGCAATCCTCACAGGTGAAATCTACACGATGATGTTCGTGCTGTTCCTGATGGGGGCTCAAAGTGCTTTCTTCAGTCCGTCCAAGTACGGCAGCATTCCCGAAATCGTGCGCACCGAACACATTTCGTCGGCCAACGGATTGATCGGCATGACCACGATGATCGCCTGCATCGTCGGTGCCGGCGTCGGCACAAACCTCTTCTCGCTGACGACGCTGTCCGACGGCTCTCAAACGGGCCTGGGGCCCGGTCAGCATCGCTGGTGGATTTCCGCTGCCGTCCTGGTCGGTGTTGCCTTGGTCGGCTGGGTGGCGAGCCTCTTCATCGGACGCCTTGAGGCGGCCAGCCCCGATCGCCGGTTTCCTCGCGATCCGGTCGGACAGGTTGTGAGCGACCTGCGAGTGCTGTTCTCTCGCCGTGCTCTCTACTGGGCAGCATTGGGGAGTGCCTACTTCTGGTCGATCGGATTGCTTGCCCAGTCCAATATCGATCGCATGGCAATGCAGCAGTTCTTCGACAATCGAACGGTCGGCCAACCCTACGTGGGATTGATGCTCGGTGTGCTCACCTTGGGAATCGGCGCCGGTTGTGTTCTCGCGGGTATCTGGTCGAGAGGAAAGGTCGAGTTGGGACTCGTGCCGTTCGGAGCCGGCGGGTTGATTGTGATGTCGTTGATCCTTGCCGTGTCGCCCGCTGCGCAGGGCGGGAACTGGCAGACGCCTTTCGGCTGGACGTGCCTGTTTCTCTCGCTGCTGGGGCTGTCCGCCGGCCTCTACGATATTCCCCTGTTGTCGTCGCTTCAGGAGCGAAGCCCGACCGAATCGCGCGGCAGAATCCTTGCAGCCTACAATTTCCTCTCGTTCTCGGGCATGCTGCTCACCGGAGTGCTCTTCGGCGTGCTCGGCCGCGAGGACGGGCTCAATCTGTCGGCCCGTTGGATCTGGGGCATTGCGGCCGTTCTGACCATCCCCGTCTTCATCGCCATTGTCTACCTGGCCTTCACGCCCATGATCCGCGTTACGGCGAGGATCGTCATTTCCGTCTTCTACCGCGTCCGCGTCAGGGGGCTGGAGAATATACCGGAAAACGGGGGAGCTCTGCTCATCGCCAATCATGTGACCTGGCTCGACGGCGTGCTCCTGATTCTGTTCTGCCCCCGGCCGGTCCGGTTCGTTGCCTATGCCGATTTCGTCGAGAAGGGAGTCTTGGGTCGACTCGCGCGCGACTACAAGACGATTCCTATCAGACCCGGCCGAAAATCCATGGTGGAGTCCCTTCGTGCGGGTCGGCAGGCGCTGCGCGACGGCGAACTGATATGCATCTTTCCCGAGGGCGGCCTGAGCCGAACCGGGCAGATCCAGGGGTTCCGCCGCGGATTCGTCTCCGTCCTCCACGGCACGGATGCTCCGGTCATTCCGATCCATCTGGGCGAACTGTGGGGCAGTATTTTCAGCTTCGAACGCGGCAAGTTCTTCTGGAAATGGCCGCGACGGTTGCCCTATCCCGTCTCGATCGTCTTCGGACGCCCGATGTACGGCGTCAAAGACCAGCAGGAGGTTCGGCTCGAAGTCGAAGCCTTGGCCTATCAAACCATGCTGGAAAGCAAGAACAAGTCGATGTCGCTGCCCAGGGCCATGTTGCGAGCATGCCGCCGGAACCGGTTCCGCAGAAAGATCGCCGACTCGACGGGGATGGAGATGACGGGCGGTTCCGTGTTGACCCGTTCGCTGATCCTGCGCCGCCTGTTCCGGCGGGAAGTGTTCCGCGACGACGAGACGAACGTGGGAATCCTGCTGCCGCCCTCGGCGGCTGGGTTGCTGGCGAACGCGGCCCTGGCTCTCGATCGCCGCGTGGCGGTCAATCTGAACTACACCGTCTCGAACGACATCATGAACCAGTGCATCGAGATTGCGGGGATTCGGCACGTGCTGACTTCACGCAAGGTGATGGAAAAGTTCGACTTCCAGTTCAAGACCGACGTCGTCTATCTCGAGGATTTGCTCGGCAAGCTTCGCTTGACGGACAAGCTGGCCGGGGCGGCCGCGTCCTGGCTCCTCCCCTCCTGCATCCACGAACGCCTGCTCGGACTCAACCGCATTCAGCCCGACGATCTGATCACCGTCATCTTCACGTCCGGTTCGACGGGGCTCCCCAAGGGCGTGATGCTCACCCATCACAATATCGGTTCCAACGTGGAGGCCTTCTGCCACGTGCTCCACCTGGACGCGAACGACGTGCTGCTCGGAATCCTCCCCTTCTTCCACTCCTTCGGCTATACCACCACGATCTGGACCGCCCTGGTCCTCGACCCGATGTGCGTCTACCACTACAGCCCACTGGAAGCCCGCCAGGTCGGCAAGTTAGCTGCCAAACACCAAGCCACGATTCTGCTGTCCACACCCACGTTTCTGCGCTCCTATACCCGCCGCTGCGACGCGGAGGACTTCGCCAATCTGGACGTGATTATCACGGGCGCCGAGAAACTGCCCAAAGACGTTGCCGATTCCTTCGAGGAGAAATTCGGCGTACGGCCGGTGGAAGGCTACGGGACGACCGAGCTAGCTCCCGTCGTCTCTACGAACATCCCGAATTCGCGTCTCATGAGCGAGTTTCAACAGGGCAACCGCATCGGCTCCGTGGGGCAGCCCATGGCAGGGATCTCGGCCAAGATCGTCGACCTGGAGACCGGCGAGAACCTCGGAACCGACAAGTCGGGCATGTTGCTGATCAAAGGGCCGAACGTCATGAAAGGCTATCTCGAGCAGCCCGAGCTGACGGCCAAGGTCCTTCAGGATGGATGGTACACGACCGGCGACATCGCCAAGATCGACGCCGATGGATTCATCCATATCACGGGCCGCCAAAGCCGCTTTTCCAAGATCGGCGGCGAAATGGTGCCCCACCTGCGCATCGAAGAGGTCCTCAGCCGGCTCCTCGGCGAAGACGAAGAGGGCGAGCAAGCGGCGGTTGTGACCGGCGTGCCGGACCCGAAGAAAGGCGAACGGATCGTCGTACTCTACCGCTCGCTGGAATTGGCCCCCGACGAAATATGCCGCAAGCTGGCAGGGGCAGGCCTGCCGCCGATCTGGATTCCTTCCCCCGACAGCTTCTACCAGGTCGACGAGATTCCTGTGCTCGGGACGGGCAAGCTCGACCTCAAACGCCTCAAAGAACTGGCCTGGGAGGTGACGGGAACGAAGAGCCCGGAATCCGCCGAAGGGGACGGACGCTAGTGCTGCCTCAAGTTCCGATGATGGAGTGGCCGGTGGTCGAGTGTCAGCGAGCCCCCAGCCCGTAACCGAGCCATGAGGCTCTCGTCCGTCACCCTCAGCGTGTGTTCTGCCTGGGTCTCGACACGTCTATTTCCGGTTCCGGCGTTGGGCGACCTGCCGCCGAGACCCTTCGGAGAGGTCGGCCTTCCTTGTGACGTACGCTGATCACGGTTCCCCGCCGATCGAGCTCGTAGTGGATATCGCGCCAAACGAGTCGGTGTCCAAATGCCGACGCGGCAAAAACCAGCCAGTTGGCCAGGGCGGCGAGAGGGCCGCCGAACATGTCCAGCCACCGCGTGGTGCGAAGTTGGCGTTCGAAGTCGGGGAACAACTCCCGCGACAGTCGAACGCGGTGAAAGCCACGATAGATCCACGAAGTGCAAAGCGTCAGGGTTATCATGGTCGGCGCCCAGGCTGATGCGGAACCGCTCCTCCACGCAATCATGGTTGCCGAAAGCGAGAGATAGAAGGCGGCCATCGAAAAGGTGGCCAGCAGGAATCCCGCGCGCCAGCAACCCGGCAAGTAGCATCGAGCCTGAAGGTATTGACGCCTCGCGAAATCGAGCATCTGCGAATAACTGAGGTTGAGCGGTGACGCAACCGCGCAGGCCGGTTCGTATTCCACCCGCAACCGGGCCCGCCGCATGATGCCCGTGACCACAAGGTCGTCATTCAGCTTCTTCCGCCAGGCATCGCGAACGCCGAGTTGCTGGAAACGATCGTACCGAATCGCCCAGGATCCGCCCCATACGATGTTCGGGTTGCCGCTGCCGAGCAGCATGCCGAGGCTGGCGTTGACGCTGGTGACCAGCAGGTTGGGCGTCGTCCTCCGCATCGGCACGAACCAACGATAACCGGTCGTTGCGCCGATGCAATCGTTGCTGAGCCGGTGGACCAGAGCTCGGAGCCAGTAGGATCGGGGCCTCGCATCGGAATCGGCAAAGGCCAGGTACTTGACGTCCTCGGGCAGCGATTCGGTCCCCCGCAACAGGTTGTGGACCTTCTGGCCGCAGTCGGTTGCCTTTCCCGTGAACACCAACCGGCTCACCCGGTCCGGGTATTTGGCGGCCACCTTCATGATCGCGAGGCAAACCGGATCCTCGGGAGTCTCTACCAGGAACCGAATCTCGTAGTCGTCGTAGTCCTGCTCAAACAATGCGACAAGGTTGGCTGCCAGCCCCAGATCGCGGCCTCGGCAAGGCACGAAGAGAATCGCTTTGCCGGTGGGACGGTAACTGTCGAGCGAGCGGAGGCGGCTGTGGGTGAAGCGGCGGTGTTCGTAGGCCTGCGCAGCAACCAGCACGCCCTGAACAACAGCCAGGACGGCGAGGAGAGCCGAAACGGCGATCCAGATTGCTTCCATGCAAGCCAACCCAGGGAGACCTATACGCAAACCCGGTCTGGCCACCGGACTTCCCGTCTCGGTGGTCGGCCTGACTTTCAAGCCGCCAGCGTACCCCCTCCGCCGGAACCGGTCAATCGGAGCCTAATAAGGGAAGACTTGTGCCGCACAAGCAACAGATGGATGTGACTCGTTAAAACAGGGGGTGCGGACATGACGCGGAATGCTTGACTTCTGGGGAAACCCTGCTACACCTTTAGGGTGAGCCATGTCCTCACATTGGAATGGGAGGATTGGTTCGCTTTCCTGGGATTCTCGCCAAAGCTCCGGAAACGGCGGGCGCGGATCGCCTCCCTGTCTCAACACCCTTGGCATCTGGAGGATTTCCTATGAGACGAATCGTGGTCTCAAGCACCGCCCTGTTGCTCGCGGTGTTCTTCGTCACTCCGGCGGCCGAAGCCGGACGCACGTGTCGGCCTCGGACCAGCAGTCCGGCAACGTGCGCACCCGTGACTTGTTCTCCCGTCACATGTGCCCCTGCAACGTGTGAGCCGGTAACCTGTAGTCCGGTGACATGCGCGCCAACGACTTGTGCTCCGGCAACGTGCACGCCCATGACCTGTTCTCCCAGAACCTGTCGCCCGCGAACGTGCCGTCCAAGAACCTGTTGGCCGGTGACCTGCGCCCCGGTCGCGTGTTTTCCTGCGGAGTTCGACGAAGTGACCGAGGTTGAGACGCAGGAATCGGCGCCCGCTGCAGCTCCCGAGCTGCCTCCCGCCCCGGTTCCCTCGCCTGAACCGGCTCCGGCAAAGGCTGCCGCCGAAACCCCTTCCGAGTCGCCGGGCGACGCTTCAGCCACCCCCAAACAGGTTCCCGCTCCACCCGAGCCAGAGCCGGCTCCGGCCCCGCCGGCTGCCGCTGAGAAGCCGGCCGAGAAGCCAGCCGAGAAGCCGGCTGAGCCGTCGCCACCGCCGGCTCCGGCCGCAACCACCACATCAGCCTCCGAACTCCGCTGTTGGACCGACGATACCGGCAGGTACAGCACGCAGGCACAGTTCGTCAGCCTATCCGCCGAAGGTGTCCGTTTGCTGAAGTCGGACGGCCAATACTGTGACGTTCCCATGAGACGACTCAGTCAGGCCGATCGCCAGTACGTGGGGACGATCCGGGCAATCGCCGACGTGCGTTAGCACGTATGCTGGGTTGCATCTGCCGGGCACGAAGAAGCATGGTAGAACCGTGTCCCATGCTTCGAGTGACGTCCGGCAGATGTCACCCACGGCCGGCGGTCCTGCCGCCATGTGAATTGAGGTTCTTTCTTGAGTGGTGCATGGCCGGCAATCGCCTATCTCGAGCTCTGTTCTTCTGGCCGGGGGCCCTGCTGATTCAGTTCGCGCAGTGGCTCCTCGTCTTGTCGGAGACCAGGGGCGGACGCTGCACGCTCCGACCGTTGTTTCGTGTCTTCTGCCGCTTCGCCCTCTACGCCCGGCCGTACGTCGTCGACGGACGACGGACGAACGACGTGGTGACACCCCTGCAACTCGACGAGTTGATCGGCCGTCAGCGGTTGATTGCCGCCATTCCGTGCGCATGCCGAGCGGGCCGGCCGGCGTGCAAGATCCCTCATCACGGCGACCACGATCCGGACGTCTGCCTTTCTTTCGGCCTTGCGGCAGTTGTTCAGATCGGTAGCGGGCTCGGCAAGCGTCTCTCGCCCGATCAGGCCAGGGATCTCTGCCGGCGAGGTTCGCAGTCCGGCCTGATCCACCACGCGATCTACAGCTTCGGCTCGCTTTTCGAGGTGTGCAACTGCTGTGCAGCCACGTGTTCCGTCGTGCGGGCCTACAGGGCCGGCGTACGCGAGGCCGTGCGACCGTCGCCGGTCCGGGCCGTCCGCGGACCGCAGTGCGACGGTTGCCGGGATCGGGATTCCCGCGTGTGTGAAGAGGTCTGCCCCTACGGGCTGCACCCTTCGTCGCCGGACTGTCTCGGCTGCGGGTACTGTGTGGAGCAGTGTCCGCGAGGGGCGGTTGGGATGGTCCTACGAGAACCGGCTGTCAAACAGGACGCAGTCTCGCTCCCCGGAAGATTCGTCATCGCCGCCAAACGCGGCTTTCAGTTCTCGCTCCGCGATCTCATGATCCTTATCGCCGCCGTCGCCTGCGTCTTCGGTGGATTCTCGATTTATGGCGTTACCGGCGTCTCAGTCGTCATGCTCGTTCTCGGCTGCTGTTTCATTCGTCGAGGCGATCTTGCCTCTCAACCGTGGATGTTCTCCAGTGGTGTTGCCTTGACGGGCTTTTCCATCGTCGTTCTCCTATTGTTGCTGGCGGGATGGCTGTTCTTGGGCATCGGTCCAATACTGCCTCGAAACGCGTGGCCCTGTGAACTGTGGCGAATGGCTAAGATCGCCGGAGGAGGCACGGCCGACGTCAGAGCTGCGCAGAGCGGCCGCGGTCTCCTCGATCACGAATACGCATGGAGGCTGTCGATTGCCCCCGACAAACTCGGCACGATCATTGCGGAGTACGGGATGACGTCCGTTCGTACAGAGGACGTTCCCGCGGCATTCCGGCGGCAGTTTCCGCCGTGGTGGCGGCCGTGGCATAGGAGAGGCAACCGCTATCTGTCAACACCCGACTTCCCCGGAGATTCGAGAGGTCCGGACGGATACCACTTCTTGGCGATGTACGATCGAGACAGGGAACGACTATATGTATGGCACAAGGACAACTTCTAGTGCTCTGTCATTCTTGGGGATTCGGATCCCGTTCGATCGCACAGGATACCGGGCGGACTTCGGCCGTCGGCTGGGGGCACGCTGACTCGCGACCAACTGCCAAATCAAAATCAGAATCCGACAGAGAACCGGATTCCTGCATGACGCGGGGGACAACACCAGCTTAGCTCCGCTCGGCTCGCGTGAGCTACACTTCCAATACTAAGGACCATCGAATCGATAACCGTCGTATTGTCGCCTTTCGCTTCGCGAAAGCAGCGTCACTTTGGTGCAGTCTGAGAACCTGAACCCGTTGCAGTGCAGTCGTTTAACGCCCAGCCGAAGGCGCCGGCCGCACTAAGGAAGCCGGCGCCTGCGGCTGGGCGTTAAACGAGCAACCCTCAGGAAGTTGCGATTACTAGCGACTGCTCCAAGTGGCGCTGTCCAACTAGACGCGTCCGCTTGTACATGTTCCAAGTGTCGAAAACCGCCATGAACGAACTAGTCGTTGTCAACGACGCCTGCCGTCGCTGCGGTGCCGGACTTCTCGATTCCGACAATTTATACCCCTGGCCGTCGCTTGGTATTTCCTCGAGGTGGCCGTGCGCCCGGTCGTAGAGGTGCTTGGCGGATGAGGCGGGTCCGGGATTCGGCCGGATCGCGACTCATTATCGAGTTACAGATTCATCACTTCGGTGAGCGATTTGGCAGCGGTTTCAGGATCGGAAGCCACAGAAAGAACGAGGATCACCGCCAGCACGACGCCAGCGCTGAGCAGACTCACACCCTTCGGGTTGCGGGAGACCTCGAGTCGGCGAAGCGAGTTCTCAAGAGCCCCCTCGAGTCGAAGCCAGCCTTGTGGGTTCTGAACACCGCCGGCCGACACCAGAGAGACGTTTCGGAACGTCGACGAGTACTCCAGGTAGAGCTGCACTCCCAGGCTGGGAACTACCAGGCAATCGCCCGCCCAGCGCGCGTCGGAGTCCAAGTCGATGGCCAAATCGGCCAGCACCGGACGGAGTTCGTCGCGGGAAATGTTGTAGATCACCAACCGCGGCCGAAGAAACAGAAGAACCGCCGAGAGCAGGGCGAAGTACAAGCCGATCAACAGGGGCCAGACGATCGGTCCGAACCGGATCGAGGCGGCAACCGGCATGAGCAACTCGATGGGGCCGACCAGCACCAACCCCGAGACGGCTACCCCGAGCACGGCCGTGTCGCGGCTCCCCGACACACAGAATGGCCGGCGGAACAGATTCAGCGCACCTATCAGGAGGAGATAGACCGCCACGGGGCCCAAGGCCACACAAAGTCGAAACGGGTCCATTGGCGAGACGCTCCCACGGAAATGAACTGCCCCCACAGACGGTAGGACGAGGAGAGCACAACCCCAATTCTATGGGAACCGCCCACGGCCGAAAAGCCCTGCAATCCCCTGAACTACCGTAACAGATTCCCCATTCCTTCCAGACTGCGCCGAGGCAACAGAAAAGACAACGCAGGAATCGCTCTTCCGCTCAACGTCTTTTGTCGCGATCATTGGATTCTGGTCCACTCTTGTCTCCAAAGTGGCCGGGAGATTGGCTCGGGTGTTCTTCTCGGAAACGCCGAAGTTGGGCCTCGATCCGATCCCGTTCCGAGTCGGTCTTTCGCCGTTGAATCCCGTAGTGGATGCGAGTCGCAATCATATCGGCCAAGGCGAGGAGGCCCATCCACAGCACCAGGAGAATGACGCCCGTCCAGTAGAAAATGGTCACCAGGCTCGGCTCATCCGGAGGGAAGAGTCGGCCGGCAAGGACTGCAACTCCCACGAATCCGAGCATCGTGCTGGTTTGCATTCGCCGCCGGTATCGCCTTCGCAGATGGTCGCGTTCCCACGGCGGCAGGCTGGAATCCGCGTCGACCTCCTGCCAATGTTCCCAGTGAACGCGGACCAACCACAGTGCCAGAGCGACCAGGGCCACGCAGATCGCCAGCGACATCCAGAAATCGGCGTCCATGGGAGCCACCCGAGGTGAAGGGTTGAGGTTGACGAGGAATCAGTTGTTTTCTGCTGCAGGTTTGGCCGTCTTGAGCCATTCTCGCACGACCCAGCCGACCTTGGCTAGACTGAGAATCCAGTCGATGCGATCGTTGCCCGCGACTCCTCCCTCGGTGATTGCGTCGACCGCGTCCGACTCGGTCAAGAACCGTTCCATGCGAGGATCGCAGTGAGCGGGGATGTCCTATCACGCGGAGTAGCTGCACCTGGGGAACGGGTTTTTATTCCCCCCATCCGTCGGGGCTGGTTGACATTCGCCGTTCGCCGAAGAGAAAGGCGATTAAGGCAAACAGTCCCACACTGATCAGGGGCATTCGACGCCGAAATCTCATGTTGCCCCTCTCTGGGAAAAGGACTACGATCCGACCCTGACACGTGGTCGACCCGGTGGCTCCAGGAAGGAGGAATGAACTCATGTTCGACGTGGCGACAATCACCGGACTTCATCGTACCACCGTTCGACGCTGGCATCAGCAGGAGATCGACGTTCCGTACGAAGGGTTTCTGGGACTGGTGTGCCGGCAGCATGAGCAGAACTTCCGGCTCTGGCACGAGGAAGACATCGCTCGCAGCCCGGACGTGGGCGACGCCAGGATTGCCGAGGTGAAACGGGCGATCGACGGCTACAACCAGCGTCGCAACGACTTGATCGAGCAGGTGGACGACGCGCTGATCGCGATCCTGGCGGAGTCGGGCAGCCGTCCGGCCGCGGACGCTCGCCAGCACACGGAGACGCCGGGCAGTGCGATCGACCGGCTGTCGATCATGTCGCTCCGGATGTATCACATGCAGGAGCAGATCGACCGCCAGGATGTCGACGAGAGCCATCGCGAAAAAGCCCGGGCAAAACTGCGGCTCTGCCAGGAGCAGTACGCGGACCTGTCCCGCTCGCTGGAACTCCTCTGGGCCGATCTGCTTGCCGGCCGGGCAAGACTCAAGGTCTACCGCCGGTTGAAGATGTACAACGATCCGTCGTTGAATCCCTACCTGTACGCGGCGAAGAAATCGGCCGCCTGATCGCCATGCCAACCCGAAGGGTAAGCGAGGAGAGGCGCCCTTCCATCCCTCCCGCCGCGCGGCAGCGAATCAGCACCCCCAAGAAACAAAAAGCGGCGGCTCAATTGCGGGATTGAGCCGCCGCATCGTTCTCTAACCAGGCCTGTCGATCGCTCGGTGCGAAGGAGAGGCGGTCGATTTTCAGGCCTTAGGCCTTCTTCTCAGGAGCTGGTGCAGGCGTCGGAGCAGCTTCTTCAACGGCGGGCTCGGTCGAAACGTCGCAGCCGCAACCGGAATCGCAACCGGTGCTTCCGCAAGAGCCGCACGGATCGCAGCATACCGGAACCGGGCAGCAGACCGTGACCGGGACCTGCTTGCAGATCACGCGGGGCACGCATCGGGTGACCGTGTACGGGACCTTCTTCGGGACCATCCGCACGCAGTTGACCGTCTTCGTGTACTCGACGGGCTTGCAGACCGTGTAGGGAACCTGCTTCACGCACTTCTCGGCAACCATCCGGCAGACGCGGTAGCAGACTTCCTTTTCACAGGTCTCGGGCACCATCTTGCAGACCTTGTAGGTGCA
>JAAYAY010000325.1 GCA_012719125.1 Planctomycetaceae bacterium
CGAATGAAGGCGCGACGCGCGGCCTCATAATACATGGGAGTCGTCAGTTGAGCGCTGGGAAAGAGCCACTGTCGGCTGCGGTGGGTCTTCCAGACCTCCCGAAGCATCTGCAGAATCGGCTCGGTCAACCCCACCAAAAACCTCCCCAACTGTTCACTTTTCCTATTGAATTATCCGCCCAAATCGATATACTGTACGCATGAACATATACACGCCCCGCCACAATCCCCTCGACCTCCTCCGCGATCACCCCCACCGCCCACCGCCCGAATTGGAATTCTCTCCGTTTGTTGACCAAAACGATCCCCACCGCTCACAGCCCAATTCGGAATTCTCTCAGTCTGTTGACCAAAACAATCCCCACCATCCACCACTCGAGCCCAAGCCGCGGCAACTCCGCAATCCGCCCTTCACACAAACACGCCCGCACGACGCATACAAACTCGGAACCAAGACTCCAAATCCCCGTGCTCGGTTCCCCAAAGAAATCGCCGGTTCCTGCCACCGCCGCTCCCGCTCCCCCCGCCAGCTCCAAAACAACCCGCATCTGCCCGCTCCCCCATGGAGAGGGGCCTGCCGGTTCCGCACCCCCAGAATCGCCGTAACTCCATGCGTCGCCGAACCTTAGCTACTCCATGGCTCATGCACCTATCGATCGACGTTTGCGCCACCGAACGCACCAACCGTCCCATGGCTTGGCTCGCGATAGACGAGTCTTCCGGCAGGCCTTATCGTTGGCTCCGGAGAGCCAACCTGCGCACTTCGGGTTGGCGTCAACTAGCCCAGCATCTTTTCGGCGGCCGTCCTGGCCTCAGCAAGCGCATCGGCGATGCCCTCGGGCTTCTTGCCGCCGGCCTGGGCCATGTCGGGACGCCCGCCGCCGCTCCCCTGCACCTTCACGGCCGCCGCCTTCACCCAGGCCACGGCGTCACAGCCCTTTTCCACCAGGTCGCGGCTCAGACCGGCCACGAGCATGACCTTGTCGTCGCCTTGCTTCGCGGCCAGCATCGCCGCGACGGGCGAGGCCTTGCGGCGCAACTGGTCGATCAATTGGCGGAGCACGTTCGGGTTCGCGCCGGAGACTTCGGCAGCGATCACTTTCGTGCCGGCGATTTGAACGGCGCCGCTGAGGAGCTTGTCGACCGAAAGGGTGTCGGACACAGCCCCGGCCGAGGCCTTCTTCTTCAATTCGCGAATCTCTTTGGCCATGGCCGCGACCCGGTCGGGAATCTCGTCGGCGGGGATTTTCAGTGTGGCGGCAAGCCGGGAGAGAACCGCCTCGTTTTTCTGAACGTGGGCGACGGCTCCGGCGCCGGTGAGGGCCGTGATTCGCCGCGTTCCCGCCGAAACGCTCTCCTCGCCCACGATCTTGAACAGGCCGACCTGCCCGGTGTTGGTCAGGTGGGTTCCGCCGCAGAGTTCCTTGCTGTAGTCACCCATCGACACGACGCGGACGACGTCGGGATACTTCTCGCCGAACAGCATGACCGCCCCGGCCTGGCGAGCCTCTGGCACGGTCATGCTCTGGCAGGCCACTGGATCGCCTTGAGTGACGCAGACGTTCACTTCGGCCTCGATCGCGGCCAAGGTGTCGGCCGGCACGGCCTTGGGATTGGTGAAGTCGAAGCGCAGCCAGTCGGCGTCGACCTTGGAGCCCTGTTGCTCGGCATGCTGGCCCAGGTGTTTCCGCAAGGCGTGGTGCAGCAGGTGCGTTGCCGAATGGGCGCGGCGGATCGCCTGGCGGCGCGATTCGTCCACGCGAGCGGTCACCTTGGCGTTCAGTGCCAATTTGCCCTCACGGAGATGGCCCAGGTGCAACACCAGTTCGCCGTCGACTTGGGTGTCGGTCACCTCGAAGCGGAAGTTCTTGCCGACAATCTCGCCGTGGTCGCCCACCTGTCCGCCCTTTTCCCCGTAGAAGGGAGTCTTGTTCAGGACGACGGTGATCGGCTGCGCGTGGCCGACGTTGTCGGTCTGGTCGCAGAGCTTTCCGCCCGCGATGATACCCGCCACCGTTGCCTCTGCTTCGGCCTGCTCGTAGCCGAGGAACTCGGTGGTATGGACCACCTTCTTGAGCGCTTCGAGCGGCCCGGTTTGGAAGAGGGCGCCTTTCTCCGCCGTGCCGGAGATTTCTCCGTGCCGGACCATTTCGGCGCGATAGCCGGCCCAATCAAACGTGAAGTTGTGCTCGGCCGCCATCGCTTCGAACAGTTCCGGCGGGACGCCGTACGTCTGATACATTTCGGCCGCTTCGGCGCCGGAGACGACTCCCCGATCGGCCGACTTCATCTGGGCGAAGACCTTCTCGATTCGAGCCAGGCCGCCGTCGATCGTACCCAGGAAGTTGGCCTCCTCGCCTTCCAGCACCTGGGCGACGCGTTTGACGGTGCCGCTCAGTTCGGGATAAGGATTCTGCATGAGCTGGGCCACGACGGGCACGAGCTTGTGGAGAAAAGGCTCGCGGACGCCCATCTGATGGCCGTCGAGCACGGCCCGCCGAAGCAATCGCTTGATGACGTACTTCTCCTTGTTGGGACCCGGATAGACGTTTTCGTGGACCGCGAAGGCGCACGCCCGAATGTGGTCGGCGATGCGGCGCAATCGCCGGCCGTTCTCGGTTCCCGGCTCGTATTCCTGTCCGCAAACTTCCGCGGCCGCCTCGACCAGCGGGCGGAAGATGTCGATGTGGAAATTCGTTTCCACTCCCTGCAGCACGGCCGCGGTTCGCTCCAGCCCCATGCCGGTGTCGATGTTCTTGCTCGGCAGGGGGCGCAGGTTGTCGGGCGGATCGCCGACGCGATTGAACTGGGTGAACACGAGATTCCAGATCTCGACCTCGCCGAAATCGGTATGGTAGTAGATCTCGCTGCACGGGCCGCAGACGCCGTCGGGACCCTGGCTGGGGGCGTTGGCAGGCCAGAAGTTCTCGTCCTCGCCAAGACGCTGGAGCCTGGCGGCCGGCAGCTTGATCTCATCGATCCAGATCGCGGCCGCTTCGTCGTCGTCGAGGTAGACGGTAGCCGAGAGCCGGTCGGGACTGAGGCCGAGCCACTTCTTGTCGGTGAGGAATTCCCAGGCCCAGTGGATCGCCTCGCGTTTGAAGTAGTCGCCGAAGCTGAAGTTGCCCAGCATCTCGAAGAAGGTGTGGTGATAGGCCGTGCGTCCTACGTTGTCGATGTCGCCGGTGCGGAGGCATTTCTGGCAGGTTGCAGCGCGGGTGAATTCGAGCTTGCAGCGACCGAGGAAATGGTCCTTGAACTGATTCATGCCCGCGGGAGTGAACAGGACCGACGGATCCCAGCGCGGGACGAGGACGTCGCTGGGTCGACGGGTGCAACCTTTCGAGACAAAGAAATCAAGGTACTTCTCGCGGAGTTCGTCGGTCTTCATGGCGGGGCAAGGGGCGTTGGAGACGTCCCGTTCCGATGTAGGGATGCTTGATATAACTCGTTATCGCCACAACTTTTACGCGTGCGTTCGTGTCATGAACCGCCAGGGCATGGCAACACCGAATCCCCCATGATACCGGTTTGCGGGAAACGTGAAAAGGCAGTGTTTGGCGGCGTCCGGGCCGATCAACGGACGAGCATCCAAGCGGCATGCCGAGGAGACCACGATCGGATGGCGCAGCAGAAGTTGACAACGAATGACCAATGCCATGGACGAGAACTGCTGCTCCGCGGTTTACGGTGGATCACGTGGTGGTCGACGTGAAGGAAGTGGAGGCGTACGTTTTTCAGGCCGTAACGTTTCATCCCATTTACGTTGCACCGATGTGCGGTTCGGATGAACCAGATTCCTTCCGTCCGCCTGCCTGAGCGCAAATCGCCTTTTCATCGGAGTACCCTGCCGATAGAATGTTGCGACCATGGCAAAGAAAGAGAATAAGATCCTGCAAGCCGGCTGCGTTCCTTTTCGTTTCCGAAAGGAGCGACTCGAGATCTGCCTGATCACCACGCGCAAGGGGCGTTGGGGATTCCCCAAAGGGATCATCGATCCGGGCGAAACGCCGGAGCAGACGGCGCTCAAGGAAGCTGAGGAAGAGGCCGGTCTAAGCGGGAAAGTCAACGGCAAGGCGATCGGCTCTTATCGCTACCGCAAGTGGGGTGTCGAACTCGTGTGCACCATGTTCCTGATGAAGGTCACCTCGATCGAGGATCACTGGGAGGAGTCATGGCGGCAGCGGGAGTGGTTCTCGCTCGATGCCGCCCGGCAGATTCTCGATCGGGAAGAACTTCTTCCGCTGGTGGATGCTGCCGAGGCGCGGCTCACCAAGCAGGTTGCCAAGAAGACGTAGCGGATCGCAGGTCGCTCAGGCGGCCGCGGCGCCGGCTGGCACGCTGTTGCTCCGATCGCTGCTGCGTTGCTGTGCGTATCGGTCCGCGTCCTGGCGGATGGCGATCATCGTGCCGGCCAGGAAGTAGAGGATCATGTTGATCATCGGGACGAGCGTCACGTCGTGGAACATACCGTTGACGAAGTAGTTGGCGAAGAAAGCCAGGAAGAGCAGGGCGAACTGGCGCATCCAGAGGGGCGTGTCGGGATCGCGCCAAACGGACCACGCGTCGCGCAGCCATAGGGCGAGGACAATCGCGAACAGTCCGGCGCCGACCAGACCCAACTCGACCAGGAAGTTGAGCAGGACATTGTGCTGGATAAAGGGCTCCGCCTTTTCCAGGGGCAGGCCCCAGGGCCGCTGGCTCAGGTACTGGTCGTGTTCCTCCTCGTAATGGGCGAACCCGCAGCCGGTCAGGGGTCGGTCGGCGAACATCTTCAGTGCCACGACGGCCAGGATCGGCCGCAGCTTGACCGAATCGGCGGTGGCGGCAGCCGTCTGGGCCTTGTCGCGTTTGAAGCGGAGCAGGCTTTCCCACTGGGTGGCGCCGACGGCGCCGGCAACCAGGAGGCAAGCGGCCAGTATGGGCAGCCGGAATTGTCGCGGTATGGCAAGGCCGCCGATCGCGACCAGGCCGAAACCTGCACCGAGCCAGGCCGTTCGGGTCATGGTGGAGTAGACGCCGGCCATGAGGAGCAGGGCGGTCGCCCCCAACAGCATGCGGCCGAGCCGGCCCGTGTTCGGCCAGAGGAGAACGGTCGATGCCAGGCACAGCCCAAGCAGGATTCCCGCCCCGGCCGGGTTCATTAAGGGTCCGCGGGCGCGTCCGAGGAACTCCAGGTTGTCGGTTGCCGCGACGTACTTGGGATAGACGAGCCAGGTCAGGCCGTGTGTTTCGGCGACGGCCGTGACGCCAAGATAGACGCCGAACGCGGCAAATGCGGCGAGCATGCCGATGACGGTTCGTTTCGTGTAGTCCGCATGCCGGGCAACCCAGTAGACGCCGAGCGGCAGGAGGTGGTAGAAGAGCAATTGCGAAAGGGGGCGCGAGTCGGCGTGGCGGAAGTCGAAGGCGACAACATTGGCGACGACAACCAGATAAAAAGCCCCCAGGAAGAGGTCGGCTCGCGTCAAGGGCCGCGGTACGGTCGCACCGGTCAGGCGGGCGACGGCATAGTAGGCGATCAGGGCCCCCCAGAGCAGGCGATCGAGCGAAATCTGCACCGGACCGGCGGAGAAGTGGAAGAAGAAGGGTCCCAGGCAAACACCCGCGGCCAGGACAAGCAGGCATCCTGCCACCAGGCCGCCTCGGCGGTAGAAGAAAACCAGCCACAGGGCGGCGACCAGAGCGAGTAAGGCGAGTACGGCGATCATCAGGGTCTCATGAGCGTTGGCCTCACATCACGCCGAGCCGACGCGGCGGAGGGCTTCCTTCAGTGTCATCCCGGCATCGCCGTTTTGCGAGAAATCACGGTCCGGCATCCGTAGATCCTGTTGGATCGAGGTCAACAGTTCTGCTTCGATCGGCTGCCGTAGCGGCTTGGTGCCGGTGCCAGCGGGAGCAGTCACTCTCACCGGTTCCGTTCGTGGCGGAGCAGGCCGAGACTCTCTTTCGTCGTTCTGCAAAGCTTGCGTCCTGTCGGGGGATTCGAGCACGACCACCACCTCGGGGCTGCTTTGACTTAATTCCCACTCGGCACCGGGCATGGGGGCCGTGAGAACGAGGAGTCCCATTCCTGCCAGCAGGCCGGCTACGGCGCCGACCAGGACGATGAGTTTGCGTCCGGGACCGGCTGGCCGGGTGCCTACGGTCGGCACGTCGATGCGTCCGATGAGGCTGGCCGCATCCGCACCGGCCTGGGCGGCTTCGGCTTGCGACAGATCGTCTTCAGCCTGGCGAAGCAGTTCGGCGCAGTTGGCGGTTTCCGCCAGATTCGAGCCGTAGGCTGCCCGGAGCGAGGCGAGCCGAGCCAGCCGCTTGTCGAGGTCGTCGAGGCGTAGTTGCAGCGACTCCCGCTGTTTCTCCTGGAGCCGCAGTTCGAGTTCCAGGCCGGAGATGGCTTCCGACAGTTCGGCGTGGATATTCCGGCGCACTTCCTGCTCCGATTCGCGGGCGGCGATGACCGCGGGGTGGATGTCGGACATCGTGCCGAGCAGGGTCGCCGTTCTCAACTGGGCGATGACCAAGCCTTCCTTCAGTTGGCGGAGGCCGGGCTGTGATTCGATCAGGCGGTTGGGAGTTGCCACCAGCCGCTGGGGATCTTCCCGGGCTGCCTTGAGCAGATCCATGAGTTCCACAGTAGAATTGCGGCTGTTCTGAACCTGTCGCAACTCGTTGCGGATCTCGGTTGCCATGCGTTGGAGCGAGGTCTCGCCCGTCAGGGAGTTCTGAAGCATTCGCAGATCGCCCAGGTCTTCGCCGACTTCGGCTTCGGTCTTAGCGACTCTCGTTGTGGCTTCGTCCAGGTTCTTTCGGGCCAAGTCTACGGCACGGCGAAGTTCCACCGACATGCTCTTGGCGGTGTCATCCCGCAATTGCTGGTAGTCTTGTTCCAACTGGTCTCGGACGGCGGCAACGAGCGCAACGGCGCGTTGCCGGTCGCGGTCGCGTACGGTCAAGTAGAAGACCTCGGTCCGTCCCAACTCGGCGCCTTTGGGAGGAGTCAGGGCGACGTTTTCGCGGAAATCGTCGACTTCCTTTTCCGTCGGCCAGGGAGCGGAAGGATACTGCCGTCTTGCCGGAGGTCCGACGATTTCGAGGGCGGCGGCCAGCACGGCGCGGCTCTTGGCCAGTTCGAGCACGGTTTCCTGGGCGGTGCGCCGTTCTTCGGAGTGGCCGAATTTTCCCGGCCCCAGGGCGTTGTTGGCAGCCTCGTTGCGAATCGTCAGGGCCTGCGAAGCGTCCCATTCGGACGGTTTCAACGCGGCAAAGACGGTGGTTGCCGCCGCGATCAGGACGGCCGGCAAGATCCAGCGCCAACGATATCTGTACAGCCACGCCACCAGTTGTGCCGGGTCAACGTACGTCGGTCTAATGTCCTGCATTCTGTGCTCCCGTCGAGGATGCCGTTTCAAGGAGCCGTGCGGCGCCCGGCACCTACTCTGCCCCTGCAAGTATGGCATCTGGATTACCGTCTCGACGTGTTGACGTAGCCGTTGGTGATCGTCTTTCCTCCTCGCCATGTTGACAAAAGGCAACGTGTACGGCTCGAATCCGGAGCAAATCGCAGAATCGGGACAATCGGAGTTCGAGCCGGCCGCGGCGAACTCCTTCTGCCGTGGGAGTCACGGTGTCGAGCGAGGTTTTTTCGCTCCGAAAGCCGGGTGAAATCGTTTGCTTTCGCGTGGAGGTAACGGAGAGTTGTTACGAGCAGCATTGGGCAATCTTGTGTCTTGGCTGGAGCTACGTCGATCGATGGAAGTCGTCCGGTATTCGTCGCTTGAAGAACTGCAGATCCACGCTGCTGCGTGGGACGATCTGGCGGGAGACATTCCCTTCCGATCGTGGACCTGGCAGTCGGTGTGGTGGCGGCACTACGGGGCGATCGGACAGCTCTGCGTTCTGGCGGTGTTCGAGGGTGCGGACCTCGTCGGGATTGCGCCTTGGTACCGGACAACGTCCGCCTCCCACGGGCAAACCATCCGTTTTCTGGGCGACGTGGAGGTCTGTTCCGAGTATCCAACCGTTCTCTGCCGACGAGGCCGCGAGGAAGGAGTCACGACCGCCCTTGTCGAGTGGCTGTCCAAGGTGCGGGGGGCCGATCGTTGGGACGTTCTCGAACTGGCGCCGGTCGACGGTAACGACTCGATGGTGCCGGCGTTGGCTCAGCAAATGACGGAACGCGGGTGCCGTCTGCACACTCGACCCGGGCACGGCTGCTGGCGTGTGATCCTGCCGCCGACCTGGGACGAATACCTGCAGATGCCGTCGAAGAACTTCCGCTCGCAGATCAAGCGATTGCGGAGACAGTATTTGGATAGCGGATCGACCGTTTGGCACACGGCGCGTACGGAGGAGGAGTTGGCCGTTGCCCAGAGGGTGCTCGTCGATCTTCACCAGAGGCGCCGCAACAGTTTGGGACAACCCGGTTGTTTTGCATGGCCTCGTTACCGGGCTTTTCAGGAGGAAGTCTTGCCGGAATTGCTGCGGGAGTCGCGTCTGGGACTGAAGTGGGTCGAGTTCGAGGGGAGGCCGATTGCTTCCGAGTACCTGTTGCTCGGCGGGCGTACGGTTTACTGCTATCAGGGCGGGATATCGCCGGAGGATTCCCAGCGATCGCCAGGACGGATCGCCCTGTTGTGCGCGTTCAAAGAAGCGATCGAACAGGGATACACGGCGTTCGACTTCCTCCGCGGGAACGAACCTTACAAGCAACAATGGCGGGCGCAACATCAACCGAACCTGGAATTGCGGATCGTCGCCGATCGGACTTCGGCACAGTTGCGTCACGGGATGTGGCTGGCCGGAGTCGATGCCAAGGAATGGCTCAAAGGCGCCATGACGGCGATGCATTTCCGATGAACCGGACAAAGCGGGTCTTCCAAGGCGGGCGGACGAAAAGTACTCACCGGTTAGACGCTCCAGGATTGAAGGATGCCCATCCGCAAACTCACTTGCTGCCGATCGCTTCTGCTTCATGCCTACTACTACGGCACGTGGCCCGCCCGAACCCTGCGCAACCGGCGAGCCTCGGCCGCCGGTCAAGCCCCGGTGCCGATCCTGTTCTACCACCGCGTGGCCGACGACTGCGCAAATTCGTGGACGGTTTCCAATCGCGACTTCGAGCGGCAAATCCGTTGGCTCACCCGGCGGTTCGAGATCGTTCCGCTGGAGGAAGTGCAGAGACGCATCCGGGGGCATGCCGCCCCGGCGAAACGGCCTGCGGTGAGTATCACTTTTGACGACGGCCACGCCGACAACTGCCGGCACGCCATTCCCTTGCTGATCAAGCATCGCATTCCCTGCACCTACTTTGTCGCCGTGGACCACATTGTTTCGGGTGAACCCTTTGCGTCGGACGGATGTGCTCCCAACACGGTCGAGCAGATCCGGGCGATGGCGGCGGCGGGGATCGAAATCGGTTGCCACACGGCGACGCACGCCGACTTGGGAGCGATTCGCGACCAGGCAAGACTGCACTACGAGATCGTCGACGCGATGCGGCTGCTGGAGGACATCGTTCAGCGGAAAGTGCGCTATTTTGCCTTTCCCTACGGGCAATACGTCAACATGAGTTCCGCCGCTTTTCAGATGGCTCGGGAGGCGGGTTTCGAGGCCGCGTGCAGCGCTTACGGCGGCTACAACTACCCCGGCGACGACCCGTTCCATCTTCAGCGCATCCACGCCGACCCCGGCATGATCCGGGTGAAGAACCGAGTGACAATTGATTCGCGGATGGCCGGAACGGTTCGGTATTGCCCGACCCCGATCGACGCACTTGGCGACGTCCCCACCACAAGCGGATGCGTCGGCTGATATGAACGACCGTCAGGAACGACAACTCGACGCCGAGCCGGGAATGGTCGCAGAGAGCATGGCCGACGGAATTCTCATTCTGTTGGTGCTGACGATCGTTCAACGCTCCGTGGGTTTTGTGCGATCGATTCTATTCTGCCGCTGGCTCGATCCGGAACAACTCGGCGAGTGGGACATGGCCTTCGGCTTCCTGATGCTGGCGGCACCGCTGAGCGTGCTCGCTCTCTCCAGTTCATTCCGGCGTTACGTGGAACACTATCGCCAGCAAGGCCTGCTGCGGCGATTCCTGTGCCACACGACGGCGGCTTACTTCGCGATTGGCGGCGTGTCGGTGGCTCTGACGCTATCGGTGCGACCTTGGATCTCAACACTCGTATTCGGCAGTCCGGACCGGGTCGAACTGGTGACGCTGATGGTTCTGTGCCTGGCGGCGATCATCGCGTTTCATTACTTCGTCGACCTGTTCGGCGCCTTTCGCAGCGCCCGGCTGTTGGCGGGCATTCAGATGGCTAACAGCCTGATCTTTGCCATAGTGGGCATGCTTATGCTCAGTTTCTGTCGCTGCGACGCCTCGTCGGTCGTAATCGCCTTCGGGATTGCCTGTGCGGCCTGCGCCGCGCTGGGCACGATGGCCGTACGCCGCGTGTGGCCCTCGTTCGTGGAAACCGCCGGTTCCCACGGGGCTTCTTCCGTGTGGAGGAAGATTTTGCCGTTTGTGGGCTGGGTGTCGCTGGCCAATTTGATGGGATCGATGTTCGACGTGGCCGACCGCTACATGATCGTGCACTTTTCGACGTTCTCGCCGTCCGAGGCCCTGGCCCAGGTGGGGCTTTATCACAGTTGCCGCGTGGTACCGTTGTTGCTGGTGTCGGTGGTTGCCATGGCCGGTTCGATCATCACGCCGCACCTGGCCCACGATTGGGAGACCGCCAGGAGGGATCAGGTCAGTTTGAGAATGCAGATGCTCCTGAAGCTCTTCGGCTTCGGGCTGACCGCCTCGTGCGTTCTCATTCTTCACGCATCGCCACTTCTGTTCGGGGTCGCGTTCGAAGGGAAATTCGTCGGCGCCATGGAGATCCTGCCCTGGACGCTTGCCTACTGCTGCTGGTTCGCCCTATTCGCCCTGCTGCAGAACTACGTGTGGTGCTGCGAGAAGGCCCAGTCGGCCATGGTCGCCCTGCTGATCGGCGCCGTGCTCAACGTGGGCCTCAACATGCTGTTGCTGCCACGTATGGGTTTGCTGGGTGCCGTTCTGGCCACGGCCGTTGCGAACGTCGTTGCCCTGGCGATTCTGTTCTACTTCTGCGGGCGTTTCGGCCTGCGACTCGAGCGGTCGACGTGGGTTGCGGTTGCCTTGCCGGTTTGTGTTTGCCTTGGTCCGTGGCTGGCGACCGTCGTTCTGGCGGCCGTCATCCTCGATGCCGCAACGGGTACGTTTCTGCTCAATCCGGATGAGAAGCGGCAGTTGGTCCAGGCGGCTGGAGAGTACCTGCAACGGGCCTTGCGCTACCTGCCGCGACGCGCGCGGGAAGCGACGTAGCGAAGGTCTTGTCAGATCGTTTTCGGCCGCTGCCTGTGAACTCGGCATTCACCAGGCTACTTCTCTTGAATCCGAACGACCTTCCAGTGCGTCTCGGCCCCTTCGCTCTGGAGTCCGATGGGACCTTCGGTCAGTTCGCAGTCGTCCACCGTCGAGACGACGGCGCCGTTGAGCGAAATGACCATGTCACCGCCCCTAACCTTGATTTCCAGAGTGTTGAACTCGCCTACCGGTTTGACCGCCTTGGCCATGGCCTCCCGGTCGAAGGTGTGCGAGCACTTCAGGTCGCGGGGGATGGGCAGAATGACGCCCATGCTGCGGTTGGCGCCCTGGACCTCGATGCTGCGCGGCCAGACGCCGAGGGCATTCTCCTGGCCGACGTGGATGAGGCAGCCGCCGTTGCCGCGAAACTCCGAGTCGTCGCTGAGTCCCTCGGGTCTCTTGAAGGCGAATTCGACCTGCAGCGTGTAGTTGCCGTAGGACTTTTCAGTGAACATGTAGCCCGAGGGCTTGCCGCTGCAGATCAGGATACCATTCTCGACCTTGAAGGTTCCATCGTTACCGGCCACCTCTTTTCCGAGGTGGAATTTCCAGCCGGCAAGGTCTTCGCCGTTGAAGAGCGGGGTCCAGCTTTCTTTTGCTGGCGGGTCCGCGGCGTGGAGCATCGGTGCGGCGGGCGCAAGGGCGAGTAGTGCGAGAGAGACGCACGCGGCTGAACGGGAGAGGATCATGCGGTTTCTCCTGTGACAATACGTCAACATCGGTATTGGTACGGAACGACCGTGTTCCAGCATCGGCGGCAAAATGTGAGGCATTCGCCGAGGGCGGTCGTGTGTGTTTCAGTGTATATCGGTATTCGACGCAGTGCCACACCTTGGCGGGAGGTCTCTATTGTATTGCAGAGGGACCTCCGTTACTATGCGTTGGGTGCATTGAGTGAAAGATCCGGCGTGTCGACACGGCACCTGAGGAACCACACGCAATGGAACTACGCTTCTATCAGGATCCAGACACTGGCCTGCCACATATCTACGGGCATGCCGTCAGTGAAGAGGAGGTGCGTCAGGTCCTGCGTTCGCGAGGAGAAGACCTGCCGGGAACAAGGGACTCACGGATGAAGCTGGGACAGACGGCGGCCGGGCGTTATCTGCAGGTAATCTACGTACCTGATGAAGACCCCGATAGTGTGTTTGTGATCACTGCATACGAACTGCGCGGAAAAGCGAAAACTGCGTTCCGCCGACGGCAACGGAGAAAGCCCAGATGAGCAAGCAGAACTTCCCTCCCGGTTGGGATGATCGACGAGTTCGCGAAGTGCTCGCACACTACGAGAGCCAGAGCGAGGACGAGCAATTTGCAGAGATCGAAGCCGCCATCGACGCCGAGGGAATCACCATGATGGCCGTGCCGACCGAGCTGGCTCCCGAAGTCCGAGCACTGATTGCGAAGAAGCACCCTGCCTGAGGGCCGAGCAGCAGGGCATCTCAGACCGAGGCGGGCAACTGTAGCGGTGCGACACCAGAGCAAGCTAAGGCGTTGTACCCAGGTACCTCACGTACTACAATCATGGCCGAAGGAGAGAGTGGTGTTTGACAGAAGCCCGCCGTTGTCCTGCCCGAGAGGACGGGGCAATGATCGCATTCCGATGCCGACAATCCGGGCGAACTGAGCTTCCGTGACACACGAAATTCTTCAGCGGGTTTCGGCACGCAGCCATCTGGTGGGGTCACTCGCGCCGTGGTAGCATCAAAGCTTCCTCCGCGTGGCCAACTTCCCCTCGCTCACCCCCAACCAGCAAGGAGCCGGCAATGGACGCCTCGCGTTTTGGCAGATTCGTTGCGGTGATTATGATTCTCCTCGCCGGTACTGCAACGGCAGGCGAGATCGAGTTGAAACCGTACCAGATCGACTGGTCGAAGACCGGCCAATCGGTCATCGACATGTCGGGGTTTCTGCAATCGCCGGCGGGGCGGGACGGCTTCGTCCGGGTCGAAGGCCAGCGGCTGGTGCGGGCGGACGGGAGCCGGCAGCGGATCTGGGGAGTGAACCTGACGGGCTCCGACTGTTTTCCGTCGAAGGAATTGGCGCCGGCGATCGCGGGCGACCTGGCCCGGTTCGGCGTCAACTGCGTGCGGTTTCATCACATGGACGGCCCCTGGAGTCCGCTGTTCGACAAGAGCCGAGACGACACCGCCGAGTTCGATCCTGAGGCCATCGACCGGCTCGATTTCTTCATCGCCGAACTCAAGAACCGCGGGATCTACAGCAATCTGAACCTGAACGTCTCGCGGCAATACAAGCCGGGTGACGGCGTTCGCGACGCCGAACTGTTGGGCTACGGCAAGTCGGCAACCTACTTCAACCCGCGGCTCATCGAGCTTCAGCACGACTACGCCCGCAAGCTGTTGACGCACCGCAACCCGTATACCGGGAACGAATATCGCTACGAGCCGGCCGTTGCCACGGTCGAGATTATCAATGAGAACTCGGTGCTCGAAGGCTGGGTCGGGCGGCGGCTGGTGGGGCGGGACACGACGGAGGAGAGGGGTACCTGGCGGCCGATCCCCGTTTCCTATGCCGAGGAACTGACGGATCAGTACAACGCGTGGCTGGAGAAGAACGTATCGGCCGACGAACTGGCCGAGATTCGCCGCGAGGCGGGCGGGCAGCGGGTTGCTCGCCTCGCTCCGCCGGAGTTTGGCAAGGCATCGCGGCTGCGATTCGCGACCGAAGCCCGGTTCTACATGGAGGTGGAACGCAAGTTCTTCGAAGGAATGAAGCATCTGCTCCACGACGAGTTGGGGGTGAAGGCGCCGGTGGTGGGGACGGCCGACCACAACGACGGCTACTGCGGGTACGCGCACATTCTGAGTAACATGGTGCTCGACTTCATCGACGGCCACGGCTACTGGCAGCACCCGCGTACGGGCAGCGACTTCTGGATCGCCAACACGCCAATGGTCAACGACCCGTTGGATTCGACGGTCACGCAGTTCGCCCGCACGCCCGTGGCAGGCTTGCCTTACACGATCTCGGAGACGAACCATCCCTACCCGGCCGAGTATGCCTGCGAGGGGATCCCGATCCTGACGGCTTATTGCCTGATGCACGACTGGGACGGCATCTACTGGTTCACCTACGGCAAGGGGCGGATGCAGGAACCGGACAAAGGCTGGCGAAGCTCGTTTGATTTTTCGAACGACCCGGTGAAAATGACGCATCTGGCCGCCTGCGCCGCCATGTATCACCGGCAGGATGTGACTGCGGCCAAAGAGGCGATTCTACGGGTTTACACTGAAGACCAGATGATCGACGGCCTGCGGATGGACCGCAAGGAGCGGCCCTTCTTCGATCCGGCATTTCCGCGCGACGTGGCACTCCGGCATGCCACGCGATGGGCGACTTCGGGCCAGCCGTCGGCCTATCCCGAGGCCGCTCCGCTTGGCCAGATCGAGGCCGACACGGGACAACTCGGTTGGTACGGCGCCGATGCCGGTAAGGGACTGGTGCGGATCGATACACCCTGCACCCAGGCGCTGGTGGGTTTCGTCCGCGACGGCGGCAAGAGGACGTCGAACCTGGCAGCCGATGTGGAAAACGAGTTCTCGGCGGTCTACCTGACTTCGCTCGACGGCCGGCCGATTGCCGAGGCAGGGCGGATGCTGCTGACGGCCACGGCCCGGGCAACGCTCTCGGGTTTCGAGTGGAAGGCCGACCGCAAGACCGTCAAGGACTGGGGCCACGCTCCGACCGTGATCGAGCCGGTAAGCGGCAGCATTACTCTTTCGGGCCTGAAGGACGCTAAGACGGTGGCAATCACGCCGCTGACGGCCGAAGGTGGCCCGATTGGTTCGGCCAGCAAGATTGAGGTCGCCGGTGGCGGTTGTCGGATTCCGATCGGAGAGGTCGTGACGACGTGGTATCTGGTTGAGGTGGGGCGGTGAGACTTGGAGCCGAAGAAACACGAGCACAGCCGGCAACCACTAACTGGACTTCGCCACGTTTCGGTTGAGGCCCATTTCTCGGCTCCGCAATTTGAGTTGCCAGCGTCCTTCCATCGTGAGGATCTGGTCGTGATCCGCCGCCGATCCAGCGACTTCGAGAATCGCGACTTGGTAGTCGCTTGGGTCGCGAGATCTCAGGCCCACATTGCCACCGTGACCAGTCTTGAAGTACTCCATCCAGCGTCCCCAGAAGCCGCTTGGGCCATCGGCAGACCCAACGTACTGTTCCTTGGTTCTGGGGCATGTGAGAATATAGACACCGCGTGCAGCGCTAAGGGCTTCGATCCAACCCACAGGCAGCTTGCCAATGCTTGACAATGGTTGGACAAAGTTCAAGTGCCCGGGGTAAGGTGGGGAACTCTCGACACGTCGGATTTCGAGAATTTGCTTCTCACGCCGATCAGCATACTGCACCCAAGCTCGTTGGCCGGGGCCCCAGTCGATAATCAAGCGTCCGATCAAATCCTGCATTCGGTCGTCAAGATCCAAGTGGTAAATGTCACAACTACCGGCGCGGTCAACATCACCGATCCTATGTGGCATCGGCTGATCATGGTCAAGAACACCACTCCATGCTGCGGCGTATAAGCCCACAAACACCGTCTCATCGAAGGCATCGCAAAGAAACACGGACCAGAATGGGGCCGAGAATATCTTGCGGTTCCGTATCCGCTGCGTCGATTGGTAATTGTCGAATCCCTTTCTGTCATTACGCCAGAGCTCGTAGGGCGAGCGCCCTGGGGATGAGCGTTGATCTTTGTGACGCACGAGACGGACGCGTGCGGGATCCAGATGGTGTTCTCGAAGGATAGAATTGAACAAGAGCGGCATAGAAAGAACCTCTCTTTAACGCACACATCCTAGTTTGTTCGCACTGTATGTCTTGCTAGGCGTCAACGTGGTGCGTGCTGTCGGTTCGAAGGAAGCAATCAACCAGCGACCAGTTGTCGTGATACGCCTCCAAGTCCGTTATATCCCGGAAGACCACCTTGCACCATGGTCCTGGCCGGTGGACCGACTTCACAAGTTCGATGGGCAACACGAAGTATTCAGGCGGCTGCATGTGCCCATTGCCGCCCTTCCTGCCCCGGTTGAGCCGGACTGCAACAACAAAATCACAATCGAAGTTCTTGATAAGGAAAAACGGCGCCCCCGTTCGCCAGCGGCTCTTAACCTGGATTCGTGCTGACCTATTCGCGGCAGTATTCGTTGCCACGAGGTCGTATCCGGGTATATTCGTATAGGTCTTGTATGTTGGAATCCTATGAAGGAGAAGCTGGCCAAGCACTAGAAACTCAGCGCCTTCTGCTTCAAGCTTCGTATCGAGCCTGGCCATCTGCGTGCCCTTTGCCTTTTTTGCCAAACCAGCGATCATCCGAAACGCCGCGTCAACCGCACTCTGCCTCGCAATATGCTGTTCGTTCCAACGACAAACTCCCAAGCCGTTCAATCGCCGATTATCGACTCCGGCTGTTGGTTGTCAAGCAACCCCGACAGTGCGACGCGATTCCGCATGAAAAGCAAGACCACACTTCGGACTCTGGTAGATATGGATTTGCGGTGACCACGGCGAGGCAACCGTCTCGCACCAGTGCGGTCCGACGCAACCGCAACCGATCAGCGGGCGTTTGTGTGTCTCGTCCACCGCAGTTGACGCATGCTTGGCACGGTTGTGCCCATGTCTTCGTGACCGGGTACCAAGCCATGTCTAGAGACGCCTGGGATGCGACACACCTGTAAACACTATTACCGGTACTTACACCCAGACAATGTCTTTGTCCTTCCCCACCAACTGGCTGCGCCAATTCCCGGCCGCCAACACAACTGGTGCAGTGACTCGGCTGCTTTCTGACGCCGCGAATTGATACCCACATCACTACACGTCTGGTGGAGCGTCCAACGCCAGGTCCGCGGATCCTACCTTGTGCTTCGTGCCTCAGTTCCACTACGGATTCTTAATGACGACTTCGTTACAGTATAATGACGGTCTGAGTGCATGTCTGACGATTGCCGACATCGACGCGACGATTTCGCGAGATACAAGCCTCTCTGCTGCTTGTCACCCGAGTTGGGCATCGATATGATGACGGTAGGCATTGGGAAAAAAGAACCATGTCGCTTGAGACGATGATCGCCAATTTGACGCGTGATGAGAAGCTTGCCGCAATGGAACTGATATGGCGGGACCTCACAAGGGATGCTGGCTCCTTCCAATCGCCGAACTGGCACAAGACGGTTGTTGCGGATCGGCTCGGTAACCGCGAACCAGGTCAGGCATTGCCGCTGAAGGAAGCGAAAGTGGAAATTATGGAAACGATACGTGTGCGTCGAGCTTCTGCGACAGAACCATCCCGATGAACGGAATATGTTTGTGTATTGATCGGCTTCATGCCGGGTTTGTTGGTGCGTGCGGGAGTACGTGGGTGCAGACGCCGGCTATGGATCGGCTGGCGGCGGACGGGTTCGTGTTCGACCAGTTCCTGGTCGATTCGCTCGACGTCACGTCGCTCTATCGATCGTATTGGTACGGGCGGCACGCGTTGGAGGGTGATACGGGGGAGCCCGCGGGTGCGCTGCCGGCGACGGTGGGCGATCGCGGCGTTCGGGCGGTGTTGATGACGGACGATCCGGTCGTCGCCTCGCTGGAGGGGGCCGAGGGGTTCGGCGAGCGGATTCTGCTGCCGGAGCCGCGCAAGATCGAGCCGAGCCGGTCGGTTGAGGGGACGCATCTGGGGCGAGTGTTTGCCCAGATCATTCAGAGACTCGAATCGGCTGACGGCCCGTTCTTCTTGTGGTGTCACTTGTCGAGCCTGGGACGGGTTTGGGACGCGCCCTGGGAGATGCGGAGCCGGTATGCGGAGGCCGACGACCCCGACCCGCCCGACGATGCCGCGGTTCCTTGTCGCCGGATGGACGACGACGAGGATCCGGACCTTCTGCTTGGAGCGGCTCAGGCCTACGCCGGGCAGGTCACCCTATTGGACCTGTGCCTGGGGGCGTTCAGTGACGCCCTTGCGGAGGCAGGCCGGGAGAACGATACGGCCTTGGCTCTTGTGGGGCTGCGGGGACTGGCCCTTGGCGAGCATCGGTACGTGGGGCCGACCGAGGATCGGCTCGACGGGGAACTGGTCCACGTGCCGCTCATCTTGCGGGTGCCGGTTCCGGATGCTGCGTCGGCCCGATCTCAGCAGTTTGTGCAGCCGCCCGATCTTCATGCAACCTGGCTCCGCCTGCTCGCCGAGCGGCCGAGCACTCGCCGATTGGCTGCGGCCGATCTGGTTCCGCTCATTCGGGACGACTTGGTGCCCTGGCGAGATCGAATCGGCTTGCGAGGGCCGGAGGGTCGCTGTGCCTTGCGAACTCCGGCCTGGTATCTCACCACCGGCTCCAGGTATCAACTGTTCGCGAAACCGGACGACCGGTGGGAAATCAACGACCTGGCCGACCGTCGGCCGGACGTTGCGGAGAAACTGGCCGAGATGTTGGCGGACTACCAATCGAAGTTGTCACTGGCCGCAGTGGACGGTTTGCCGCCGCTGGACGACGTTTTGCGGCTGGGGCTGGAGTAAGCAGGCAAGTTAGGCAAAGCCGTAGCGATTTGGTCGAGTTGATTTCGGACTGGCTGTTGAACCCGAATTGAGACTATAATCCTCCCTCTGGCTGCAAATCAGTGCGCGCCGAGCATGCTGCATGGCTGCCCGCGGTTCCGGGTGGGCGTGCGGCGGCAGGATGCTGTTCGGCGTCTAACCGTTGGCGAGAAGTCCAAAATGGTCGGACACGGAAGTCCGAGAAGCTCGCATCTGCATGTATCCCGCCTTCGCGCGTTCACGCGTGTGGAGGTGTATTGCGCGCTTGCACTTTGGACATTGGGTGCAGCGGCCCCATCTGTTGCGGACGAGTACCGGCTGCGGATGTCGTGGGGGGGGAAGGCTCGCCAGTGGTACGGAACGATTTGTCTATCCAGCGGCACGATTGAAGATCCTCAGCCGCTGGGAGTGGAACCGGACGAACCGGGGTCGATGTGGCTGAACGAGGGGCGGCTCATGATCCGCCAGCGGAGCCCGCGCGACTACGACGCCGTGGATTTCCTGGTACGTGCCCCTGGGGATGCGAGGCTCGCCGTGCAGCTTGCGGCTTACGGCGACCAGCCTTCGGATCGCCGGATCGAGGTACCGCTTCAGGAGATTGTGAGCGGGACGTTCGGCGCCAATCTGGACGATCAGGGAAGCCGGCTGCGGATCGAGAGGCAACCCGGCGACAGTCTGCCGGTCCACCTGGACGGCGAGTCGATGGTGTTTGCGCCGGGGGATACGTGTTCTTTCCTGGTCGATGTAACTCGACTCGGCGTGGCATCTGCGGAGAAGGTGCGATTCGTTGCCCAACTCAAGAACCCCTACGCGGAGAAGCCGGTTTGGCAGACGGAGGTGAAACCGGCCTGGGAGGCGGAGCAGACGGTCACGATCGGCGAGACCACGACGCTTCGTTGGGAGGTGCCTCTGAACGTGGAGGAGGGCATCTATCAACTGACGATCACGGCCACGCAACCCAGCTGGCTTCCGCAGGCCGTCGACGCGTCCCTGGTAGGATCGCGGAGCCGCCATGCCAGCCGGATGCTCGAACTTGTGGTTGTGAATCCTCAGCGTCCGAGTATTCCATCGGGAACGTTGAACGACCTTGAATCGGTGAAGGTGGTCGAGGAGATCGACCCGACGCACCCGGACTGGTGGAAACGTTTTGCGAGTCTCCCCCAATTGCCGCGGCTCAAGCGTTTGTGGAACGGGCCGCTGGGCAACAATCGATCGAGTACGGTCAGTCATTCGCTCGGTTCGTTGGTCGAACTCAAACCGAACGGCAGCGAGGGTGACCTGAGTTGGGAAGCCTACACGATTCCGATCAAGGAGCCGGGCAAGCCCCATCTGGTCGAAGTCAGCTACCCGAGCGACCGCCACCAGACCTTTGGCGTGAGCATTCTGGAGCCGAACGAGACCGGAGCCGCGAATCTTGCCAATCTCGACACGGGAGTCGACCAGTTTGAGGAGGTGGCCGCAGCGGATGAGAAACCGCAATGGCGGCGTCACCGGGTGATCTTCTGGCCGAGGACGAAGACTCCGATCGTGCTGGTGACCAATCGCCGCGACGAAGATCCGGCCTACTACGGCCCGATCCGCGTGCTGCGGATCGGCGACCATCTGCCACGAGCCTATTCGATCGGCGGGCCGGCACCAGCGAGGCTGTTTGCGGCCTACATGGATCGGCCCCTGCTTCCGGAGTCGTTCTCGGCCGAGGAGGTCTTCGTCCCGCCGAGCCGACTGGGCATGGACGATTGGAGGACCTTCTACCAGAGTGGGACCCGGCTGGTCGAGTATCTCAATCACGTGGGCTACGGCGGCTTGTTCCTTTCGGTGTATGCCGACGGCAGCACGATCTATCCGAGTCGTCTGTTGCAGCCGACGACGCGTTACGATACGGGCGTCTACCTGGGAACGGGACAGGATCCCGTGCGGAAGGACATGCTGGAGATGCTGCTGCGGCTGTTCGATCGAGAAGGGCTCAAGCTGGTTCCGGCGTTGGAATTCGCGACTCCCTTGCCCGAACTCGAAGCGGTTCTTCGCCAGGGCGGACCGGAGGCGCAAGGGATGGTCTGGGTGGGACGCGACGGGCGGAGTTGGCCCCAGATCTATCGGTCGTACCAGGGCCGAGCGCCCTACTACAATGTTCTGCATCCGAGAGTGCAGGAGGCCATGCTCGCGGTGGTTCGCGAACTCGTCGAGCGCTACGCCCATCATCGGTCCTTTGCGGGCGTGGCCATTCAGTTGTCTGCGGACGGATTCGCCCAGACACCGGCCCGATCGATTGATTCGGTCTGGGGGCTGGATGACGACACGATCGCCAGGTTCGAGACAGCCAAGAAGATCAAGGTGCCGGGCGAGGGGCCAAGCCGTTTCGACGAACGGTACCGGCAACTCTCGTCGACGATGGAACGCGACTGGTTGGACTGGAAGGCCGAGGAGGTTGCGGCATTCTATCGCCGCGTCCACCAAGAATTGACGGCGCAGAGTCCCGGAGCGCAGCTCTACCTGGCCGGTGCACGCATGTTCGAGGGCGAAGCGATGCAGCAGCAACTTCGTCCCGCGTTGCCTCGGCAGTTGACGCTCGAACGGACGATGATCCAGGTCGGTATCGATCCGCACCGGTTTTCGGACTCGGAGGGTCCAACCCTTCTTTACGGGGAGACCGTGCGTCCGTGGACGTCGTTGGCCGAGCAGTCGGTTTCGCTCGAACTGGAGAGCATGCGGAAAGCGGAAGACCTGGCAGACAATTTTGGTGCGACCGGAGCGATGTTCTACCATCAGCCCCAGGAAACGACGCTCCCCTCCTTCGACCGGCTCAGTCCCTTTGAAGCGAGCTTCACACGTTTGACCACTCAAGCGCTTCCGTCAGAATCGCAGAACCGCCGCCGCTTCGTCAGGGCCCTGGCCCATTTCGATCCGGTGATTGCCGTGGACGGCGGTTTGCGAATGTCTTTGGGGCAAGAGGATTCGCTTCGCGACCTGATCACGCTCTACCGGCGACTTCCCGCTGCGCGGTTCAAGGAGATCCGTTCGGAAGCGGGCAGCGAGCCCCTCGCCGTGCGTTACCTGCAGACTGCGGACGCCACGTATGTGCTCGTCATCAACGAGGCGGGCTTTCCGGTGAGCGGCCGGATTCGCCTGCAGATTCCAAGCGGCTGCCGACTGGAGGAGGTGACCGGGATGCGACCGACGGCGCCGCTCCGGGCCGACAAGGACGGCTGCTATTGGGATCTGGAACTCAAAGCCTATGACGCTATGGGAGCCTGGCTACCGTCAGGCAAGGTACAGATCATGGGGGCCACGGCACAGTGGTCTCCGGAAATCGATCGAGCCCTGGAATCGCGAGTGTCGGAACTCGTGAGCCGCCGTTTCGCGCTTTCGCGTCCTCATGACTGGGGCGGATTGGAAAATCCGGGGTTCGAGGCTGATGTGCGAGAGAATGGCGAGATCCCGGGATGGATGTTCCCGCCGGGCAATCAGGAGCTTGTCCAGGTGAACTCGACACAGGCCCATACGGGCCGATCGGCGTTGAGACTCAAGAGCACCGGCGACCGGACTTCGATCATGAGCCTGTGCTTTCCGCCGCCCAGGACCGGCCGTCTGGCGGTGACCATGTGGGTACGATCGGGCACGCCCAGAACGGCAACCCCACTTCGCATTGGGGTACTGGGCACTCACCAAGGGCAGACATTTTTCCGGTCGGCAATCGTCAATGAGATTGGCGAGGATTGGAGCCCGGTAGTCCCGCCCATCAGCATTCCGGACATCCCCGCGGCCGGTCTCAAGGACCTGCGGCTGTACGTTCAATTGGTCGGCCCGGGTGAGGTTTGGATTGACGACGTCGGGCTCGAGGACCTGGCTTTCGGTCGCCAGGAGGCGGCGGCCCTGCTCAAGACGGTGGTTCCGGCCAGGGACACGCTCGTCGGTCGCCAGGTCACCCAGTGCATCCGGATCCTCGAAAGCTACTGGCCTCGATTCCTGCTCGAATACGTGCCGCCGATGGAACAGACGGCCCAAACGCCCGCCCAGCCTGCCCCGGCTCCGGCACCGGAACCGGCGAAGGAGAAGGAGTCGAGCGGAGTGCTGGGCCGCCTCCGCAGTCTGGTTCCCGATCGGCTGCGGTTCTGAAGATCGGGGTCCGAGACGCCGCGGCCGGGTCGAGTTGTGCCGGTTGTGGGGATTCTGCAAGTCCGAACCGGGCGAAGTCAAGTCGTGCCTCATCTTGTGGGCTACCTTTGAAAAGTCGCCTGCCGAGCGGGGGCTATCTGCCAATCGATCTGGCTGGCGGCACGCCATGACGTGGCAACTCTGCGCGACAGATAGGAGAGGTTGGACGTTGACTGCGATCTGGTTGGGACTGGGGCTCGGGCTCCTTCAACTGCTTGCCGGGATCGTCATCGGCTGGTCGTTGGCACGACGAGCCACGCACAATTCCTGCGCAAACGACGCCTCGCAACTCCACCGGCTCGCACAGCACGTGCACAACCTGGTTCGGGACGCACACGGCCAGGTTGACGAGCACCAGGCGGAGATCCGGCGGATTCGCGGCGAATTTCGCCACGACCCCGACGATCAGGACGATCTGGCAGCGGCGATCTTCCGCTCGGTTTCACGGGTGATCGAGGCCAACGAAAGGCTGCAGAACGAACTATTTCGCGCTGAGCAACAACTCCAACGGAAGGAGCGACAGATCGAATCGCATATCGCCGAGGCTCGCACCGACGTGCTGACGTCGTTGCCCAACCGGCGCGCCTTCGACGACGCCATGAAGCAGCAATCGGCGCTCCATCAAAGGAAAGGCGTCGGCTTCGGACTGATCCACGTGGACGTGGACCACTTCAAGCAACTCAACGACGGATGGGGGCATCCCGCCGGCGACAAGGTTCTCAAGTCGGTGGCAGCCACGATTCGCAAGGCGGCGAGACAGACCGATCTGGTCGCACGAATTGGCGGTGAAGAGTTTGCGGTCGTGGTCCCCAATACATCGGCCGACGCGCTCATGGCGGCGGCAGAGCGAATTCGCGCGGCCGTTGAAACCGCTTCGATCCACATCCGGCAAAGCCGAGTGCCCGTGACCATCAGCGTTGGAGCCGCCATGATCTGCGAGGGCGAAACCGCCGACTCGTTGATTGCCCGGTCCGACGCAGCACTCTACGCATCCAAACACGGGGGACGAAACTGCGCCCATTGGCACGACGGCACTGAATGCCGCCGGCTGACAAACGCGGAGCCGGCGTTGACCGAACATGCAACGATGCCCGATCATCGGGTGCGCGACTGGTGGGACCAACCGTCCTGGCACCAGGTTTGCGACGATCTTCGCCGGAGCTTCGCGGATTTCGTCGGGCGGGACGGGTGAGGCAGGCCTATGCGTCTGCCGGCGGGGTGAACACGCGCTGTCCCAGTTCCCGGTCCATCATGAACAGTCCGCCAGGAGCATCCTTCATGAGGCGGAGTTGCTGGAGGATACCGTCGGCCGTGGCCTCTTCTTCAACCTGCTCGGCGACGAACCACTGGAGGAAGTTGTTGGTGGCGTGGTCGCTTTCGGCCAGGGCCAGATCGACGAGCTTGTTGATCAGGGCGGTAACGTGCTGCTCGTGAGCCAGGGTGGCCTCGAAGGCTGCCAGGGGGCTCTCCCATTCGGTCTCGGGACCGTCGATGGCGGCCAACTTGACCCGGCCGTTCCTCTCGGATACGAAGTCGAAGAACTTCATCGTGTGGAGCATCTCTTCCTGGTTCTGGATCCGCATCCAGTTGGCGAAGCCGGGCAGGTTGATCGAGTCGAAGTAAGCTGCCATGGAGAGATACAGGTAGGAGGAGTAGTACTCGGCGTTGATCTGATTGTTGAGGGCCGCTTCCATCTTGGGGCTCAGCATCGGTGGCTCCTTTCCGCGTTTCGGGTATACAGGCCGTTGGTTCGGCCTGAATCAGGTTCGTTCTGGAGGTCTCGCGAAACATCATTCTCCCGATTACGCCGGCTGGGGCAAGGGCTGCCATGCTAACCGCCCACGCGGCAACGAGTTGAGTCCGCTCCGCCAGTTCCGGTTTCGTTGGTTTGGCTTGGCCCGGATTAGTCATGGGTGGCACGCTCAGAGCGTAGCGATGGGCGTGGATGGTCAGATCACCACGCCCATCGCTACGCTCTGAGCGTGCCACCCTATACGTAGTGTCTCTGAGGGGGTCTGGCTTCAGGCAGTCCACTGTTTCGCACTGTCATCGACCGTTCAGGTCGTCGGCGCTCCGAAATCCTCGGATGCCCGGACCAGCATGGCCAGGTTCTCGGGAGAAACGCGAGGAGAAACGGAACAGGCGCTGGAGAGGATGTAGCCGCCGCCGGGCGAGCCGATCTCCAGGCGGCGGAGAGCGTCGGCGTAGACTTGCTCCGGCGTGCCTTCGAGCAGGGTATGGACCGGATCGATGTTGCCCTTGAAGAACACGCGGTCGCCGATTCGCTGTTTGGCGTCGGCCAGATCGACGCTTCCCAGCGGGGGCGGGTCGAGGGTGTCGATTCCGTCGATCCCCGTATCGGCCATTTGTTCGAGCCGATCGCCGATATCGCCGCAGGTGTGGGTGTAGACGAAGACGCCTTCCGCCTTGATCTTCGCCACCAATTCGGCCTCGTAGGGCAAGACGAACTGCTCATACTGGCGAGGCGAAATGAACCCGCCGCCGGCGAAGGCCGAGGAGATCAATACGGCGTCGACACCCCGGCGAGCCTGCCGCACGCCCAAGTCGGCCGCTCCTTGCGTATAGGCCTGGAGAATCGCCTTGACGCGGTCCGGCTCATCGAGGAGGTACATGAGGGCTTGTTGGTAGCCGAACAATTCCATCAACTGGGTGAAGGGCGAGAACAACTCGCTGTGGACCGACAGGCGATCGCCCACCCGTTCGAGAGCCAGGTCGATCGTGCGGAAGAAGTAGTCGGGCCAGTAGTCGTTCCGATCCAGTTCATAGGGTTCCAGGCCGAAGTAGAAGGGATACTTGATGCCGCCGAGTCCGTGCGGATCGTCGTAGCAGATCCGCTCGGGATCGACTTCGTCGATGGTGGGCGTCCGCCGGGGCGTACGGGGGATATGGTGTACGTTATCGTCGGCCGGGCAACGGGCGTGGTCTCCGTTGACGAACCAGACGGTCTGGCCGCCGTCGGCGGCGGTTTCGATTCGATCGACCACGCGCATCCAGTCGGGATCGGTCCCCGGCAGGTTGATGAGGAGGCCGTCGAAACGATAGCGATCGGCCAGTTCGATCAGAGCCCGGGCAAAGCCTTCGCTGGTGAACCAGAGTTCAGCCGGCTTCACGTCGGTATGGAGCAGGTAGTGGCCGATGGCCAGTTGGCACATGACCGGCACGCGGTCGACCGGTTCGTGGGCCATGGCGGCGAGGATGCGGGATTTGGAATTCATCGGTAGTGGCCCTGCTTGGGCAGCGCCCCGCGCCAACCCTTCAAGGACTGCTTCGTAAGCTGTTCGACGAGTCTCGCATTGGCCGGATCGGCGGCGAGATTCACGTTCTCGGCCGGGTCGACCTGGTGGTCGTAGAGTTCGACGGCGACGACCTTTTTGGGGTTGCTTTGGACTTGCCAGCGGGTGAACCGATAGCGGTTGGTTCGCATGGAGTAACCCATGAGCTTCTTGCCGTCGACCGAGCGCGGGTATTGGCTGAAGGCGGCCGTCTTCCAGGGCAGATCGGGATCGTCCAATAGGGGAGCGGCACTAAGACCTTCGAGCTCTGCGGGAACTGGCAGGCTGGCCAGTTCGCAGAGGGTGGGGTAGATATCGACGAACTCGACCAGTGCGTTCGTCTTGCTTCCGGCGGCCTTCTGGTTGGGGGAACTGATGAGCAGCGGCGCGTGGCAATCGAGTTCGAAGTTTGTGTGCTTGCACCAACTGCCGTGTTCGCCCAACTTCCAGCCGTGGTCGCCCCAGAAGACCACGATGGTCTTTTCGGCGAGGCCGAGCCGTTCGAGTTCGCCGAGAAGCCGGCCGATCTGGGCATCGACGTAGCTGATGGCGGCATAATAGCCATGGATCATACTGCGAGCCTGGTCGTCGGTGAGCGGGCCCTTGTCTGGGATGTCGTAATACTTGCGCAGCTCGCCCCAGGTGGTGAGGGCAAAATCGGGAGTGTCCTTGGGAGCGTAAGGATTGCCGGCCAGGCGAATCGAGTTTCGGTCGTAAAGGTCCCAGTACTTCTTTGGAGACACGAAGGGGAGGTGCGGGTTGAGAAAGCCGACCGCGAGGAAGAACGGGCGGTCCTTGAACTCGTTCATCAGCTTGACGGCATTCTCGGCGATCATGCCGTCGGCCAGTTCGTTGTCGGCCACGTCCGGGGCTTCCCAAGGCAGCCCGCGGGGGCGGAAGCGATTATCTTTCACGTCGATTCCCTTGGCTTTTGCTTCCGCCAAGAGGCGTTTCATGTGGGCGTCGCCTTCGGGTCCGTAGCGGGGTGCCGCGGGGTAGTTGACGCTGCGCGACCAGGAGAACTTGTCGTCGCGGTTGCCGTGCCCGGTATGGAAGATCTTGCCGAGCCGCTCGGTATGGTAGCCGTGGTTCTTGAAGTTCTGGGCGAGGGTGACGACGTCGGGAACGTTGTCGCGAAAGTGGGTCGCCAAGTCCCAGATACGGATCGTGTCGGGGCGGAGCCCGGTCATGAGGCTGGAGCGCGAAGGCGAGCAGACGGCTTGCTGGCAATAGGTGCGCAGGAAGGTCGTTCCGCGAGCGGCCAGTCGATCGAGGTTGGGGCTGTGGACCTGGTTTGCCCCGTAGCAGCCGAGTTCCGGCCGCATGTCGTCGGAGGCGATGAACAGGACGTTCGGGCGATCGGACTCGGCGGCATGGAGTTGGACGGCGAGGAAGAAGGCCAGGACAACAAGCACGGCGTGGGGGAGAGATCTTGCCATGGGAACCTCGATGTCAGAAGGAACTCCTTATCGAGCAGCGGGGCATTATGCGGTCAGATCACAGACTCCTCGGGTGCCGGCGCTTCGTAGGTTCGGCAGGTAACGCCGTTGCGGTGGTTCGAGTGCGCCCGGGCGGCCAGGCGGCGGCCGGCTTCGGTGGGGTACTGGCCGGTGATGCAGGCCCGGCAGAGCTGGTCGCTGTCGAGGCCGACGGCCCGGGAAATGGAGTCGACGGGCAGATAGCGGAGGGAATCAGCGCCTAGTTCGTCGGCCATCGCTTGTTGGACTTCGCTGGTCAGCGGTCCCCCCTGCAAAAAGCCGGGAGCGAACAACTCGCTGATGGTCGACATGTCGATGCCGTAGAAGCAGGGGGAGATGATCGGCGGGCAGGCCACGCGGACGTGGACCTCGCGGGCGAGGCCATGCTGGCGGATGCGTTTGAGCAGAACGCGCATGGTGGTGGAGCGGACGATGGAGTCTTCGACGAGCAGGACCCGTTTGCCCTCGAGCACTTCGCGGAGAGGGGTGTACTTGGTCTGGGCCTTCTGGGCGCGTTTGGCGCCGCCCTCAATGAACGTGCGTCCGCTATAGCGGTTGCGGATCAGACCTTCGAGGCAGGGAATCCCCAGCTTATAGGCCATGGCGTCGGCTGCCGCCTTGCTGGTGTCGGGAACGGGCACGACGATGGTATCCTCGTCGATTTCGATGTCTTCCATCTGGGCCAGCTCTTCGCCCAGGGATTTGCGGGTCATGTAGACGCCGCGTCCGTCGAGCGTGCTGGCGACGTTGGAGAAGTAGACCCATTCGAAGAAGCAATGGGCTCGGCGCGGACTGGGGGCGAACTGGCGGATTTCCAGATTGCCTTCGGTGATGGTGACGGCCTGGCCGGGCAACAGCGACTTGATGCTTTCGGGAGAGAAGCCCAGGTTCACCAGGGCGACGCTCTCGCTGGCCGCGGCAAACAGCGGTCCCTCCAGAGCGTAGCTGAGAGGCTTGATGCCCAAGGGATCGCGAGCGACGACCATGTCGCCCAGAGCGTCGAGAAACACGAGACTGTAGGCGCCGTCGAAGCGCTGGGCCAGTTGGCTGCAGACTTCGATGAGCGGCGGGCGGCTCTCCCGGGAGAGGGCCGTGCTGATCACGTGCATGAAGATCTCGGTGTCGGTCTGGCGGGCAAGGTAGTTGTCTTCGTCGGTGAGGAGCTGGTCGCGAAGATCGTCGTAGTTGGCCAACTGCCCGTTGAAAGCGAAACTGAACCACTTGTGTTTCTTGATGTGGTGGCGTTCGAAGGGTTGGGCGTAGCTGCGGTCCTCGGCGCCGCAGGTGGCGTAGCGGACGTGTCCGATGGCAGCACGGCCGACGTATTCCCGCATCAGGCTCTCGTATTTGGCCTTGTGGCTCAGGCGGAACACCTCGGAGACGGTCCCCACCTCCTTGTGGGTGTCGATCAACTGATTCCGATGGGGATTGTAGGTGGTCATTCCGGCCGCAAGCTGCCCTCGATTCTGGATATCCAGGAGCATTCGGGGCATGAGCCGGGAGATTTCCTCGGGCCCTTGGTCGGGACAGATAGCGCTGACGCCCGCCCCCGGAAGATGGTAAATCGCGGCGACGCCGCACTCTTCTCGCAACTCACTCATCGTGATTGTCTGATCGACCGCCGTACCAACGGTCGACTCCATACCAAGAGGGGAGGATGAAGCAGGCCAAACGGAGGCTCCCCGGAGGATTCCTGCTCCGGAGTCGAACCGCGACCGATCCCAGCGATGCGTCAGATCGTTAGTTCATTGTAAGGTCGAACTGCAAGCCGAACAACCGGCCTGTCTCTGGCAATTGCCGCTTGTGCGCGGCGGGTGGACTTGCCGGTGCGGGTTGGCTTTACGTATACTCGCGGCTTTCCTCTCTGTTCAGGTTTTGGCATTTATGACCGACATAGTACGCCAGGAGATTGCCACGACGGCCACGACCATGGTCGTCAAGGTGGGCACTCGCGTTTTGACGAAGGCCAACGGAGTGCTCGACCTGGAACGGATCGACCTACTCGCCCAGGACCTTCACTGGGTGATGGCAACCGGGAGGAAGGTGGTTCTGGTAAGTTCCGGCGCCGTCGGTGCCGGGGTTGGGCGATTGGGGCTTCGCGGTCGCCCCACCAATCTGGCCCAGCTTCAGGCCGTGGCGGCCGCGGGACAAAGCCTGCTGGTCGAAGCGTACCAACGAAGTCTGCAGAAGTACGGGCGCCACGTGGGGCAAGTGCTGCTGACAGCCGAGGACCTGGACCATCGCCAGCGCTATTTGAACGCTCGCAATACGATCCTGGCCCTGTTGGAATACGGCGTCCTACCGATCATCAACGAGAACGACACGATCAGCGTCGCCGAGCTGCAGACAACCTTCGGCGACAACGACCGTCTGGCGGCCATCGTGACCAACCTGATTCGGGCCCCTCTGCTCGTTTTGCTCTCCGACGTGGAAGGACTCTACGACAGCGACCCGAGCCTGCCCGATGCAAAGGTCGTGTCGACCGTTGAGAACCTCGGACCGGAGATCCTGGCTCTGGTTCGCGATGCCAAGACGGGCCTGGGCAAGGGGGGCATGGCAAGCAAGCTCGAGGCGGCGCGGCAGGCCACGTGTTCCGGCGAGAACGTGATCATCGCCAGCGGTCGCCGACCGGGGATCTTGCGCGAGATTCTGGAAGGCCGCCAGGTAGGGACGGCTTTTCTGGCCAGGGGCCAGGAGATTGCCGCCCGAAAGCGCTGGATCGGCTACACGGTTCAGCCGCGGGGGCGGTTGCTCGTCGACGCGGGGGCCCAACGGGCGGTGCAGCAGAAAGGGGGCAGTCTGCTCGCCATCGGAGTGGTCAAGGTCAGCGGCAATTTCGTGAAGGGGGACGTGGTGGCGGTGTGCGACGCGGAGGGTCAGGAGTTTGCCAGGGGCTTGAGCAACTACGGTTGCGACGACATACGCCGGATCCGCGGCCTGAAGACCGCGGAGATCCCGGGGGTTTTGGGACATTGCCCGTACGAAGAAGTCGTCCATCGCGACAATCTTCTGGTCACACGGACGAATACCGGGTGAGCGAAGGCGAGCGGGAGAACCGTGCCGCTTCGTGCACTAGACCGGCATTTTCTCGTCGTCCGTCTGCCCCCTGGACGAATCGGATCCAACCCCAGCCACGGAGCGCGACCACCCATGGGGATGGCACAAGACTTGGCCTACGAGTTCCGCGCTCTGTTCCCGCGGCTTCGGTTCGGTCAACTGGCGGCTTTCACGGGTAATCTGGCAACATGTCTCGAAGCGGGTCTGAGTCTGCCCGACAGCCTGGAGACGATCTCGCGGTCTTGTCCAAACCGGTTGCTGCGATCAACCGGGAAGGCTGCGGCAGAACGAGTGCGAAACGGCATCCCCCTCTCCGAGGCACTTGAGGAAGTCGCCGGATATCTCCCGCGGTTCTATCTTCCGTTGCTCCGCTGCGGCGAGGAGACCGGGCACACGGATGAGGCTCTCCACTACCTCCAGAAACACTGTGCGTTGCTGGAACGACCCTATGAGTCGATGCGAAATCTGTGGTTGGTCCCGCTGGTACTCTTCCTGCTGATCGATGCGGTCACTGCTCTTGCCCTCTTGCTGCTCGCCCCGTTCTTCGCCGCGGTGAGCTTCGCCATCGGGAGGATCAAGAGATACGCCGTACTGGGGGCTATCGTACTCCTCGTGCTCAACGTGCCGCAACTCCGCCGCATCTGGGAGCAGTTTGTCCTGGCGTTGCCGCTGTTTGGGCCCGCGGTCCGGGATATGTCCGTCAATCGGTTCCTTCACGGGTTCAGCTTGATGTATCGGACAAGCAACCTGTCGACGGTGAGAATGGTGCAGACCGCCTGTTCTGCCGTGGACAATACCGTGGTCCGGGACGAGTTCCTGGAGGCGGTGCCCCATCTGGAGCGTGGTAAGTCGTTCAGCGAGAGCTTCACCCGGTGCCGATCATTGTCATTGGACCAGAAGTCGGCCATCGCTTCAGCCGAGGAAGCCGGTCGCCTGGATGACGTTCTGGAGAGGCTCTGCCGCCAGACTTCCGAGTCGCTTGAGCGGCATTTGACGAAGATACGGACGACGGTCTCGGTACTGCTCTACGGCCTGTACGCCCTCGGCGCCTTCCAGATGATCTCTGCGTTTCTCACGGTCTATCTCCTGCGTCAGGTCCAGTGAGCGGACGTTCTCCTTTTTTTCCCGGAAATTCTCTGAGATCCTCTTGACTGTGTACAGCCGTATATTGTACTATTGTTCATGAGGGGTGCAGTTTACCCTTACATCCGGACTCACAGGAGAATTTCTGATGGATATGGACGTGCAATTGACGCAGCGGCAGCGAGCCGTTTACGAGTTCATCCGCGAGAAGATCCGTTCGCGAGGCTACGGTCCGACGGTTCGCGAGATTGGTGAACACTTCAAGATCCGATCCCCCAATGGGGTGATGTGCCACCTGAAGGCGTTGGAGAAGAAGGAACTGATCACTCGCGAGCCCAATATGTCGCGGGCGATCCAGTTGTCAACTGAATCGGCCAGCGACCGAGGCCTGCCGCTTGTGGGTCGAGTTGCCGCGGGGGTGCTTCACGAGGCGATCGAACAGGACGAGCGGGTCGATTTCGGCGACATGTTCGACGTGGCCGACAAGGACTTGTTCGTACTGGAGGTCCAGGGCGAGTCGATGATCGATGTGCAGATTGCCGACGGGGACTACGTGGTAGTTCGCCGGCAACGAACGGCTCGCAAGGGCCAGATCGTGGTGGCGCAGACTGACGACGGCGAAGCCACGTTGAAGCGTTGGTTTCCGGAGAAGAACCGGATTCGCCTGCAACCGGCCAACTCGTCGATGAAGCCGATCTACGTGAAGAATGCCAAGGTGTTGGGAGTGCTGGTGGGAGTGGTACGCCAGATTGGGTAGTGCCCTGGCGAGATTGGAGACTTCGCTTCCGCCCCGGGCGTATGAGAGCCCCATGCCTCAGTTACCGGCTGGGGTCTCGGTCCGCAAGCCCTCGTGAGGCGGTGCCACAGATCCTTCCCGCCTCGGGATTGGGCGGTTCAAGCCCAGCCAGTACTCCAGGGTGTCGCAGACCGTATCGGCGAATTCTGGATAGCTCATGGGCTTGCAGATGTAGCTCTGGGCCCCCAGTTCATAGGCCTGGGCAATGTCTTCGTCCCGTTCCGAACTTGTCAGGACGATTACGGGCGGAAGGTTGCGCCGGTCAACACCTCGGACTCGGCGAAGCACTTGAAGGACCTGGAGACCATCCATCCGGGGCATCTTCAGATCCAGGAGAAAGAGATCGGGGATGTCGTTGGGATCGCGGTCCTGATAGTCGCCGGTGGCGAAGAGATACTCAAGGGCCTCAACGCCGTCGTGGACCACCACGAGTTCGCACTCAACCTCAGCGTGGGGTACCACGCGACGGAAGAGCGCTTCATGTCCGGGATCATCTTCCGCCAACAGGACGGTTTTTGTCGTCATGGCTGGAACCTCATGTGAGCTGCGCGACGACCACACCTCAACCCTGTCCAGCACCCGGTGTCTCACGCCTGCCCGACCAAAGAATAGCTGATTCCGGCGAGAAGTCCATACCGGTTTCCCTTAAATGCCGGGGACCCGGCCCCCCATATCAAGCTATTTCAGCGGTTGTTTCCGCACGCACCAGAAGGCCAGAGACGCGGAACGCCCGGGGGGGCCTCCGGCCGCTGGTTTCATGCAGAGGGGATCGGCACGGGCTGAAGAAAGAGACAAAATCATCCCCCGCACTTTCGATTGCGTTGACGGGCGACTGCCGGGAAAGCTAACATCGGGGCATCCGTGCGATGAAGCTGAATTGAAGGGGTTTCCGGACTGCGACCAAGTTGGCTGGAGAAGCGACCATGGCGAACAAGATTTCGCGAAGGACTTTTACGCGAACCGGCGCTGCGGCAGCGCTGGCGGTGCAAGCCTTGAGGACCCCCAAGCTGGAGGCCTCGCGGGTGCTCGGAGCGAACGATCGGATTCGCGTGGGCTGCATCGGCGTTGCCAATCGCGGCGGACAGGTCATGTCTGCGTTCATGTCCCACCAGGACTGCGAGATCGTCGCCCTGTGCGACGTCTTCCAACCGACGCTGGAGAAGGCCAACGCCCGCCTGGACAACAAGGCGGACACCTACGAGGATTTTCGGAAGGTGATCGATCGCGACGATCTCGACGCGATCGTCATCGCCACGCCCGATCACTGGCACGCCATTCAGACGATCGACGCCTGCAACGCCGGCAAAGACGTTTACGTGGAGAAGCCGCTTTCGATCACGATTCACGAGGGACGCCGCATGGTGGAGGCGGCCCGGCGCAACAAGCGGGTGGTGCAGGTGGGGACCCATCGGCGCAGTTCGGCGCTCTACGAGTCGCTGGCGAAACGAACGACGGCGGGCGAATTTGGCCACATCGCCGTGTCGCGAGCGTACCGGGTGAGCAACATGGCTCCAACCGGGATTGGGCGCATGCAGCCCACCGCGCCGCCGCCCGGCCTGAATTGGGATCTCTGGCTCGGTCCGCGACCGGAGCGGCCTTACCAGGACAATATCGCCCCCTACAAGTTCCGCTGGTGGCATCTCTACTCGTCGCAGATGGGGAACTGGGGCGTCCACTACCTCGACGCCATTCGCTGGTGCACGGGCGAACTGGCTCCCAGTTCGGTTTGCGCGATGGGGGGGCGGTTTGCCGTCGACGACGACCGCACGATTCCCGACACGCTCGAGGCCGTGTTCGAGTTCGCTTCCGGCCGGCTGGCGATCTTCGGGCAATACGAGGCCAGCGGAAACCCGCCGTTCCCGGTCGGCGAGATCGAATTGCGGGGGACCCAGGGCACGGTCTACGTCTACCCGAGCGGGCGTGGATATGAAGTGGAACCCGAGCGCGGCGGGCAGTTCCAGGAACCGCGGGATCCTCGCATGGCGCCCGAAAAGGTGGAGGCCGAAGGCAACAACGCCGACCTGACGGCCCTGCACGCCCGCAATTTCCTCGATTGCATGCGGAGCCGCGAGAAACCGAGGGCCGACGTGGAGATCGGGCACCGCTCCACGAGTTTCAGCCTGATGGCCAATATCTCGCTGGCCGTGGGCGAGCGTCTGTACTGGGACGCCGAGAAAGAGCAGTTCACGGGCAGCGAGGCGGCCAACCAGATGTTGCACTACGAGTATCGGAGTCCGTGGAAGCTGGGATAGTCGCGACCGTTTCTGTCGATGGCAAGATATTTGGTGAGAATCAGATAACGGAGATTTGGAATGGCTCTGAAACAGACGGGTGCGAACGATCGGATACGGCTCGGGTTCATCGGTGTGGCCAACCGGGGCGGCCAGCTTCTTTCGGCGTTTTTGACGCATGACGACATGGAGGTCGTGGCTCTCTGCGACGTCCAGGGGAGCACCCTGGCGGCGGCCAAGGAGCGGCTGGAGAAGCTGGGCGGCAAGCCGGACACCTACGAGGATTTCCGCAAGGTGCTCGAGCGGAAGGATATTGACGCCGTCGTCATCGCCACGCCCGACCACTGGCATGCGATCCAGACGATCGAGGCCTGCAGGGCGGGGAAAGACGTTTACGTGGAGAAGCCCGTGTCGATCACGGTTCGCGAGGGGCGACGGATGGTCGAAGTGGCGCGGGAGACGAAGCGGGTGGTGACGGTGGGGCTCCATCGGCGTTCGGCTCCGATCTACGCCCAGGCGGCCGAATTCGTCCACAGCGGAAAGCTGGGACAGGTGACCGTTTCGCGGACCTATCATCGCAGCAATCTCTTCCCGATGGGGATCGGGAAAGAGAAGCCGAGCGATCCGCCGGCCGATTTGAATTGGGACATGTGGCTGGGCCCGCGACCGGAGCGGCCCTTCCAGGTCAACATCGCGCCCTACAAGTTCCGTTGGTGGACCCTCTACTCCTCGCAGACGTCGAACAACGGCGTTCACTTCTTCGACTGCGTGCGGTGGATCACGGGCGACGAGGCCCCCACGTCGATCTGCGCGATTGGCGGGAAGTACGTGGTCGACGACGATCGGACGATTCCCGATACGCTCCACGTGACGTTCCAGTTCCCCTCGGGGCGTCTGCTCAATTTCGGGATGTTTGAATCGAGCGGGAATCGGACGTTGCCACGGGCCGGGTACTTCGAGATCCGCGGGACCCAAGGCACGATGTACTGCAGCGATCCTTACTTCGAGGTCATTCCCGAACGGGGCGGCCAGTTCCAGGACTCCAAGCCGCGTGGGGAGGAAATCAAGGTCGAGGATGCCGGAAGCAACCGGAACCACACGGCCCTGCACGCCCGGAACTTCCTCGATTGCATTCGCAGTCGCGAGAAGCCCAACTGCGACGTCGAGGAAGGGCACCGGTCGACCCTGATGAGCTTGCTCGCCAAGATCTCCCACACGATCGGCAAACGACTCGAGTGGGACCCGGTGGCGGAAAAGATCACCAACTACCCCGAGGCGAACGAGTTGCTGCACTACGAGTATCGGGCGCCGTGGAAGCTGGGTTGACGAATTGTCAAAGAGCCGAGTCGAAGGGGCGCAAGTTGGGCATCTGAAGTGGCAGGACCGGCGGTCGGCGGTTGCGGGCAACCGGCGGTGAAAAACTGCTGCGAAAAGGTTGCGGGTGGTGGCGTCGGTTGGTGCACTTATCGATCGATTGCTCCATCGAACGAACGTGGTTAACGTGTTGTGGCATGGTGGTTTACGGCGTCGTCGGATGCTTCGAATCATTTTGACTACCATGCAAAATGGGGGTGTCGGCGCTTGGTGGTTTTTTCTCTAAGTGCTTGCTTTGAAGGCACTTGCGACGATCGCAATGGGGGGGCCTCGGTGAGGCGGTGGAAATGACGGGAGAATTCGGCCTGGCGAGGCTGGCGGAAGGGGAGGAGGCTGGAACACTCATCGACGCTCATCGACGCTGATCCTGTGGGATTGGGAGTTGGTCAACGAGAGGCGGATTCTGCCAATATCTTGGGCTGAGGCGTGGGTCACAGGTGGGGGTGGCATTGCCTAGGTTGCCTGCTCCATAGATTCGCATTGTTTGCATTGTTTGCGCGAAATGATCGGGTACTTTTGGCTCGAAAGAGGGAGTGACCGCGGGGGCAGTTTCGTCTTGGAGTCTCGGTTGGGGGCCTGTGGGCATGGTGGGGGCGAATGTCGTTATGGGAATTGATTTGCGTGTCTTGGGCCGCTCCGGGTCTGGCGAGACGGATCGGTCATATCAGTATACATATATACACTTATTTGTCAAGGGGAAAATTGAACCCTTGAGGAGATTGGGGGCGCATTTCGGAGACACGAATCGGTGACAGGCGAGCGGCGACGAGAAGTTGCCCGTCTTCGCGTAGGCGAGTCTCTCCGAGGCTCGCATTCAGCGTCTCGGAGAGACGCTGCTACAGTTCGCAGAGACGCTACTACGTGGTGGGAACCCATCCCGCCGCCGGCCTTAGCATAGGCGGGGGAGGAGTTGGCAAAGGGGCGGCGCGGCTGATTGGCGCGGTCAGGTTCATTGTGGTGCAGGGGCGTCGGCCTGAGTTTGAGGCACGGGCGAGACGCGCGTGGATGACGGTGCCCGACGTCAATACCCAGAGCCCCCGCAGCGGGGCGGGACGATGCGAGCCAAGACGCCCCAGACTACCCCAATGCCCCGGGGGTGTGCGTCCTCGATTTATTCCCCGGTAAATGCTACACACCGGCCGCACGATTCATTATCATCAGGCTGATTCACTTGCCGACACCCATTGGGGGCATCCGCGGAATCAGATATGGCCAAACGCGTTGTCATTGAGAACCCGATCATCAATTCCCCGTTCGTCCAGCCGAGACGGCACTTCCGGTTTGACGACGAGGGCAGCACCAGTCAGATCGTTGACGCGCGGCGCGACAGCTCCTATTTCATGCCCATCGCCCGCCCAAAGAAGAAGGGCAAGGACAAACAGCTCACTTTCGACGATTGGACCGCCGATCGAATCGAGGAAAACAAGACGGTCAACTACATACGACGCCGAGTTCGTGACTGGCGTGAGGGTGGTTATCGTGGTGTCACCAATGTCACGCGACGACTCCTGGAAGATTGGAAGTGCGAGGACCGTTTTCGTCGCCTCTTCTTCTGTCAGATCGAAGCCCTCGAAACACTGATCTATCTGACGGAGGCCGCCGCCAAATACGGCGATCAGGCCGTCATCAACGATTTGAAGACGTTCGCCGACGATACAAACCTGGAAGTGCGATCCACGCGAGGCCGTAGTGCGGGAGGCAGATTTCAGTCCTATCTCGGATTCTCCAAGTCGGAAGGGGACAGGAGTGGCCAAAGACGATGACACAGAAGCCCCAAGCCTCGGAGAGTGGCGAGCCATAACCGGGTACGAGCCGCAGTACTCGGTCGCAGCGGAGATGGCTCTTCAAGCGGCTCACGAAGGGAGGCTTCTTTGTATTCGTTTGATCAATCAGAGAGCCGGCCTCGCCGACGATTTCCAGATATTGACCGAAAATCGGATTGACGCGTTCCAGGTGAAATGGGCGCAGCGACCTTCCTCGTTCACATTCTCAAACCTTCGCGCGTTGATTCGCGGACTCGCCACCGGTTGGCATCACCTGCGTCAAGATCATCCTGCACTGCGCGTTGTTGTTCATGTTTACACGAATCATCCAGCTTCCGTGAACGATTCGGTTAAGCATTCTTCGGGAGAAAAGATCGGATCGTTCTTTGACTTTCGAGCAGACATCTTGGAAGTGATGCGACGGGGCGGGGCCCCGAAGGAGGCGACAATCAAGAAATGGGAGGCTCCCCTTCGGGACCTTCAGATCGAGTCAGGACTCGATGCCCAAGAATTCGACGAGTTTCTCCGCGATCTGTGTGTAGATGTTGGACAGACGCTCGTTTCGGAACGCACGGACCCGCTTGATCTCTCGCCACCACGAACGCGCACCTCCGACGTCGAGAAGCTAAAAGCCTATCTCCTGAAAAGGGTCCGGGAGGAGCACCGCGGCTTCACTGTCGAGATTTCTTGCTCTGAGCTACTTGCTGGAGCAGGCTTGGACGACCGGCTTGATTTGAGGAATCGTCATGTGTTCCCGCCACCGGATATCCAATACAGTCCACTGGCCAACACAAGAGATGACTTGGCACAGCGTCTCCGCAGGTTGCCAGGTGGCTATCTCTCCTTGGTCGGAGCACCAGGTTCCGGAAAATCAACCCTTATTAACGAAGAATTCACCGATCCGGCTCTTCGTGTGCTTCGTTACTATTCCTTCATTCCGGGAACGGATCTGAGTGGCCATATTCGGGGCGAGTCTGAACATTTTCTCCACGACATCAATCTTTCTCTGCGTCGCCTTGGTGCTAGCGGGTATTCGCGTCAACTGGATGTGGCACTCGATCCAAAGAGCGAATTCCTCAAGCAAATTGCCTGCCTCAACGAGGAATTTTCGAGGACTGGCCGCCGGACGATCATCTTCGTGGACGGCCTTGACCACATACCGAGAGAGCAACAACCGCAACGCTCTCTCCTGTGCGACCTGCCCTTACCCAATCAGGTCCCTGACGGAGTGTTTGTCGTTCTGGGCACCCAGACGGTTGAATTGTCAGATCTACCGCGCCAAGTTCGACTGGAAATATTCAAGGCGGAGCGACGAGTTGATATGTCGCGTCTGACCGCTCCCCAAGTGTCTGATATCACCGCGGTCGAGTATCCGGAGGACGTCAGGACTCAAGCGTTGGCGAAAAGGCTGTTCGCACTGAGTGACGGGCATCCACTGGCTCTGGCCATTCTGATACGCCTCCTGCGACAATCGAGGGTCACGATAGCAGATGCAGTGAGTTGCCTGGACGACATCGATTTCGTAGGAACTGACATCGATCAGTATTACGCTACCGTTTGGGACCAATTGGATCCCGACGACGAAACGTTCGATTTCTTTGGGAGAGCCTGCCGCGACCGCCTGCCGATAAGGATCAACAGTTCGGAAACCGATCTCGGGCGTAGCAGATTCGCGTCTCTACGCCGCCAGGTTCAGCATCTGTTCCAAGAGGATCCGTCCGGACAACTTCACTTCTTTCACAACAGTTTCAGATTGTTCTTGCGGAGAGTCACCAGCAACAACATTGCGGGGCACTTCGACGAATCAAGGCACCTCGGATACCATCGCGACCTTGCTCACCGCTACGCGAATTCGCCCGATCCGCTCGACCGATGGGAAGTCGTGTACCATCACTGGAAAGCGAATTGCGTGCAGCGCGCAATGGAGTTTGTGACACTTGAATCGGCACGAGAACAGGTTCACCACTTCCGTCCTCCGGATGCGCTGTTTCCGGATCTTCGCGTTCTCCTACAACTGGCGTTCGAAACAGCAAACCTACCGAAAGTTGCCGAGATCGCGCTCATATGGAACGAACTCAATCTCTGTGGCTACGCGATGAACGATCAGTACGATTCGATCGCCAGAGAACTGGTTCTTGCAGGAGAAGTTCGCACTGCGATTCGCCTTCTGATGGACGGCACCGCCGTGCGCCTAAAAGCCGCCACATGTCTAGACGCTGCTGTTACGTTGTCGGAGATGGGACACGATAAAGTCGCGCGGGCACTCTTCTTCGCTGCGGAACCCCTTTCGCAACTGCATCAGTTCAACGAGGTGATTGACGAAACCGAACGCAAGGTGCTTGTCCAATGGGCGAGGACTGCGAGCAGGTTTCGGCGTCCGCAGCAGGTTTTGACAATGATTCGCACCGCGGCGCTGCAAACGGCGTTTCATACTGGACATCGCAGCGACCCAGAGACGATCCGCGATGAACTGCTCATCGCTTTTGCAGGGAGCATCTCCGGGCATCCAGAAGAATCGCTGATTGATGATGTAGACAGGGAAATGCGCCCTCGCTCCCGTGCAGCTTGGCTCCGACTTCGCAATGCGCGGATCCACGCGCTACCGAGGGGTGACGACCGCCGTGGAAGTCTTGCAGAGAGTGTCGTCGAAGCATACGAGAACGTGTCACCGACTGAGATGACCACGCCGGAAAGATTGCTGGTCGCGGAGATCGCGTCTTTTCTGTGCAACAACCAGCAAGCCGCGAAGCGCGTACTCAAGGAGTTCGCTCCCACCCAAAGTAATGTCTTTCCGCACGAGAATGCACTAACACAAGTGCAAATGAATTGGTTCCGCCTGTTTCGACTCAGAGGCTCCCTAGGCGAAAGAGTCGACATAAAGGAAATCGAAATCGACGAGGAGAACCAGTTCGTACGCGCCCTTGGATTCGTCACGCGGCATATCGCGACCTTTGGTCTCCTGGCTGCGAAACGATTTCGGCACGAACTGTCGACAGACGAGCTACTTCAGGCGGTGCGCTCTACAATGCGGTTCATGGATGGGGGGGCAAGCAATGCTGATGTCGACGATGTGCATCGACATATCAGGCCGCTTCGCCCGGCGGTCGCCCAGCTTGTGCTTCGACATCTAGTCGACAACGAGTCCATCGAGCAAGTTGCCGACATGCTCATCGATGCGGCAACAGGCATGTCGTCGATTCCATCTTGGACCGCGTTTGAGAGCCTTTCGCTCTTCCATCACCTGCGCGAAGCGGGCGTTGACTCCAACGTGTGTCGTGAGTTTCTCGATCGTATTGAAAGAGAATGGCGGCCGGATTCCGAGGACGCCTCAATGCGAGCGGAGCGGGAAGTCCGACTCGCCAAGGCACGGAATCAACTCGGCGACCACGAATGCGCCATAACGCATCTTCGCGCTGCCGTTGAGACTCAAGGAACTGTGGAGCACAGTGAAGACTACCAATTGGGAACCGCTTGCCATTTCTTGGTAAAGGCAAACCGAACAGATCCTGACGAAGTCCGAAGACGTCGACGTTCGGAACTTCTCGTCAAGACGAGCATGGCTGGTGCACTAACGAGCGCGCCATCGGGCGGTGCCGCGGAAGCAGCGATCATCGACGCGTGTCGCTGGAATCCAATGGAAGCGGCTGCCTTGACCAGACACCTCGCTGAATCTGGGGCAATTAGCTTTGCCGATGCAGCGGGTTCGTTTCTCAAGGAGGCGGTTCATCACGACGAATCCTGTGCGAAGCTTGCTCTGTCTATCACAAAAGCGTTTCTCACGCCACTCGGATCGCCGATGCGTGGGCTGCTTCAGGCAATCGGAAAGGCAGGAGAAGGGTCCGTATCGTTCGAATCACTCTCGGAGCGCGTCGAGTGCTTTGCTCTGCCTGAAAGGCGTTACTCGTGGCAACGCGAAATTGTTGACGCTTCAACTGCCAGTAGAATCGCTGTACCTGATTCAGCGTTCCTATTCACCGAGGAGGTCGACGCACAGTACGGAGGAGGTCGACATCCTTCAAGAGTGACCGTCGCCCCCGATGAACACCTCGACGTCACCGAAGTATGCAGAACCGTGCGGAGCCCTGAGGACTTCCGCCAATTCCGTGCCAGGTACTCCTCTCCTGGGTGGCCACATACGGACGCCTTAACGCGCGACCTCTGTTATCGCTGGAGCGTTGCCCAAGTTGCCCAACTTGCGAGGACTGTCTTGGAGTACGACGAAGATGGTCGGGAGGTGATGATTTGCGCCGAGGCCCTCGAAGCCCGCGGCGACCCAGGTCAGGCCGTGGAGATCGCACGGTTGGTTCTTGAGAACTGCGGGCGCAACTACGGAGATGACTGGCTATCCGGCGGCGCGTTGCTGCGAGCCATGAGACTCTTGGAACGACATCTGCCTCATGAGGAGTTCCGCTCAGCCATCCTTGCTTCGCTATGCCGGTACGTGAAGTCCGGGCGCAGCTTCTCAATGCGTAGCGAGGAGTTGTTTGCGGAGATCTTTCCACGCCTGTGTGATGAAGAGACATTGCTCGCGATTGCTCATCATGTGGAACGTTTTCTGCAGTATTCGAGTCGGTTCGCGAAGGACGAAGAGAGCTGGCATCGTGACAACGGGACAGTCCGTCAAGCACTTCTTTGGTTCGTCGCCGATCGGCTATCCGACCCTGTCAATCTACTGTCAGATGCGGCACGATACGTGGTTGCTGAATTGATCCTCACTCACGAACTTCACGAAAAGGACCTGCTTTACGTTTGCGACTGCATCGATGGCGATCGGCGGGCAGTGCGAGGTTTTCTTGGCGCTTTGCGTGCCGCGGTTCCTCACGAGCCTGAAATCGTCCGATCTCTTACACACTGGATTCACGGAGTATGCCAGGTGAGAGATTTCGGACTGCGAGCAGAAGGCCGTATTATCTTGAACGAAATCGGTGAATCGGCGTCGACAGAGCCAGACGACGATACCTCCCTGTTACACGGTTTCACAGGTCAGCCGCTGATTGTTCCTCCGAGCGTTTTCGAGAAGGAGATCGATGCTACTGGCTGTCTGCGCGACACTTATGACGCCACGGAATTCACCAAACTGGCTCAATACCCCATAAAAGCTCTTTCACGGGCTGCCAAGATTGAAGAGTCGGGCCTAATTCGACGGGTCTATGAGATCGCTGTGTCATTTGGGCGAGAGACTTGGGAGCGGCAAGCCGAGCTGGCACTTCGAGAACGGCTCGATAACTCATCCCTGCGGTTCCCGTTTACACGGCTACGATCGATTGCCCTGGAAAACTCGCTGCATCGGGCCGCAGCAGAACTCATTGATGCAGGAAGACTCGATGCGCAGAATGTGAGTTATATGCTCCCGTTCTTCCGCATCTCAGATCCAGTTCTTCTTCGACTTCCTACGATATCCATGCCGAAAGAGCTTGCAGCGTTCAGGCCCGATGATTCATCCAGCGAGCAACTTCGAGAATGGCTTGCCGCGTGCGAAGGCGGTATTCGAGAGATTCAACACCTGATTGCGCACGAGGTGGAAGAGTCTTGTGTGCTTGCGGAATACTCACATTTCTGCGCGGGTCGCCGAAGATGCGTCGAAGAACGCTTCACCAATCTCTGGGTGGCTCAACCTGCAACTGACAAACCACCGCTTCCTTTTCCATTCGACCCATTCTCCTATGCCTCTTGGTATGATCAGGCTCATTCCGATGAAGGCGCGGTCGCCGTTCGGCATTTTGGGGCAATCGAGCATCACGGCGTCCATTCTGAATGGCTTTGCCTAAACGCGCACGCTGCTGCCGCTCTCGGCTTCTGGCCTGATCCGGAACGCGCGTTCGGTTGGACGGATGGAACGGATTTCATTTGGACAGTGCGTTGGCTCAACGGTCATCCAGACGTCCCACCTTCTCAAGATGAGCAGAGCGACGGGTGGCTGCTGCTTGGGACGCCAGGAGTGCCAGCAAAGATGGCCAACTCGTTCGATTCAGTCCGCCAATTTTGTGTCGTTCGGCGTACGATTGGCGAACAAGCGAAGGGAGAATCATCGACCGCCCAATGGTATGATTCCTTCCCCATGTGAGTCGGAAACCACAATGAATTCGCGCGAGGCTTCTCGCCCCGCCGGGCCACGGAGGTTGTTCATCCGGCGTGCGTCGCCAGCGCTCGCGAACGAAAACCGATGCGAAGACGGGGAAAGAATGAGGCGTTGTCATTCTACGTGCCGTGTGGCCTACTCGTCGTCCTTCCCACCAGAATGAACCCCAATCTGGCCATGGGCGACGAATTGCTCAAGAAGACCGGCGCAGGCAACCTCTTTACGGTCTTCGGTGAACCCGATCTCGAAGTCACCACTGACAAGGACGGCCAAATCATCGCGGAGATCCGCGGGCTCGACGTCTACGACCCGACCACCGGCGAGATCCGCTCCTCCAGCACCGATGACATCGTTTGCTGGTTTATCGACACCAAGTACAACGGCGAGAGTTTCTTCGTCCGCCACGCCTACTTCACCGGCGCCGACGAACCCTATGAAAAGCTCAAACGGGCCCTGCTCGCCGACATCGACGAGGGCGTTTGGAGCCAACTCTACAGCACTACGAGCCGCCCCTTTCCCAGGCCCGAAACCGGCAAGATCGCCGTCAAGGTCATCAACCACTACGGCGACGAGGTCGTCAAAGTGTATCAGGTTTGGCGGCGAGGCTTGAGGCGGTTGGGGAGTCGCCGGCCGTGGAGAAGGGTCGGCTCGGGAGGGCCAACCTACGGGGTGTCGCCGCGCTGTCTCGGAGGGAACGAGCACGTTGAAGGAAAGCGGCGACGAGTCACCGCACTCCATGTGCCTGCGTGGCGTTAGTCCTTTCCCCCTTGGAGTTCCCGGATGGCTTCGACGGGGAGGGGGATTCCCTTGATGGTTCCTTCGCAGACGATGTTGTCGTCGACGATGCACTGGAAGCGGCTGACCATCAGGGCGCGGCGGATTTTGAGCAACTGACCGACGACGACGAATCGGTCGCCCGGATGGACGACGCCGCGGAATCGGACGTCTTCGAGGCCGCCGAAGCCCATCATCTCCGCATCCATCAACTTCTGATGCTGGGTGTAGAAACTGGCCAACTGGGCGGCCGCCTCGCACATGATCACGCCCGGCATGATGGGCATTCCGGGCATGTGGCCGCGGACCCAGAACTCGTCCTGGGTGAGATCCTTGTAGCCGACGCAGATATGCCGTTTGGGATCCTCGAAGACGATGGCCGTCAACTGCTCCATTTCGAAGCGTTGGCAGTTGCATTTGCGGATCTCTTCGATGTCCGCAATGACGTGGTTCAGGTCGTATTCGGAGGGATCGATAATCAAGTTCTTGTTCGGCACGCCCAACTCCTTCTCATGCGGTTTCGAACCGCATCTACACTTCCGGAACATGTTTTCCCGGTGGCACTTAGGATCGCCGAGGAAATGACTGTCGCCTTTCGCTCTGGGAAAGTGACGCTGCTTTCGCGGAGCGAAAGGCGACCATACGACGGTCCTTAGGTGCGAACGGCTTGCCGCTTCTGTTTCCGAGCCTTGGCGTTGGCGGGTCGCTTTCCGTGATTCGCTTTCTTGATTTTTCTGCCTGGCTTGGCCATGATCGCAAGTTTCCTTCTGTACGTCGACAATGAGGCTCCGGTTTGTTGGTGGACACCCGTCGCCGTTCAATAAACCTCTTAATCTACCCCCGACAAGGAGGCCTGGGAAGGCGGGCAACTCTTTCGAGGGGGATGCCATCCCAGATTCTTCACGATTACGCGCACCTGTTCCACAAAATGCTTGCACGAAGGCGTTGCGGCTATCCTACGCAGGTCGCCAGGTCATTCCCCGCCCGCAAAGGTGGGAATGACGTTTTCTGCCGCCGGGGCATCGCGGGGCGTTAGCTCTGGATTCCCGCCTTCGCGGGAATGACGGGTGGGTTGCCGGCTGGGGGCTCGCTTACGCTCGACCACCAGCCACCCCGAAATCACGGGAAGGGGACAGTCCCATTTCTGTGGCGTCCTGCCACAAGAATCGGGACAGCCCCCGGCGTCAGGCTGCTCTATCCGCGGAGCCAAAATCGTCCAGTTTCAACACGATCGGTTCGTCGTCGGTCGCAACTTCAGAGTCAGGGGGCAGCGGTAGGTCTGTATCGCCTGCCGACTCGCCCCGCGTGCTCCAGGCCAGGGCGGCGGGGAGGGTGACCAACGAGGTGAACAGGCAGCAGGTGACGCCGAGGGTCAGAACGCGTCCGAGGCTTTGCAGGCCCTGGTGGCTGGCGATCATGAGGCTGCCGAAGCCGACCATCGTCGTCAACGAGGTGATCAGCACGGCGCTGGCGGTGGACGCGCTTATCCGGAAGGGTCCTTTGCGCCGCTGGAAGTCGTGGACGATGTGCACGCCGTCGTCGACCCCGATGCCCAGGAGCAGCGGCAGGACGATCATATTGGCCGGATTGAGCGGTTCGCCGAGCCAGCCCATGAGGCCGAACAGGAGCAGCATGCCGAGCCCCACCGGCAACATCGCCAGGAGCGTATAGCGGAGGCTGCGGAAGTCGAGATAGAGCACTACGACGATGGCGATCAGGGCGTAGCAGGCCGCCTGCTCGTAGTTCTTCTTCATTTGCCGCGAGGCTTCGTAGGTCTGGAGCGGATTGCCGGTTGCCTGCGGATCGACGGAACGCACGTCCTGAACGAAGCGTTCCATGGCTTCCATGTCCCAGATGCTGCCGCGGCTGTAGACTTTCATGAGGTGGCGCCCGTTCAGGCCGAGGTACCGCGCGACGAGGCTTTCCGGCAGGTCGGAGTAGTCCGGCGGCTCGGGATTGGAGACTTCCACGAGGGAGCGCAAGCCGTCGAGGAGTTCTTCGGCCACGTGCCGCTGATAGCGGGACAGCCGGCGGTAGCACTCCCGCTCGTGAAGTTGGTAGAGAGCCGTCCGGATCCAGGCCACTCGTTCGGCGATCTGCCGGCCGCGGGGGGTGCTGCCGAGGATCGATTGCAGTTGCGCCAGCGCCGGTTCGATGGCTTCGGGTTTTTCGATGGGGATTTCCGGCGCTCGATCGGGGAGTCCGTTCAGGTTGGAACGGATCCGGGCGATGATCGGCATTTTGAGCTTTTCGCCGCCGGGGAGCTTCGAGACGATCTCCTCGACGCGCTCGACCGAATCGAGCGATTCGAACTGTGCCTTGCGGTCCAGGAGTTCCTCCCTCGACGGCGCCAGAGAAAGGGCGAACCAGACGCTCTGATCGCTCTCCTCGATCAGCCGGTGCTCCAGTCGCACGCTTTCCAGGCCCTCAGGCTGCAGATTGAGCAGGTTGTGGTCGTACGAGAGGTCGGTTGCTCCGAGGGCGATGAACGATGCCGCCGCGAGCGATATGCCCAACAGCCAGCCCGGCTCGCGAAACACGGGGTCCAGCCAGTGCAAAATGTCGAGCGGACCGGGGACCGCTTCCTGTTCGCGTGCACGGTCGGTCAGGTGGATCATGGACGGCAAGACAACGAGGGCCGCGGCGCAGCAGAGTAGAATGCCGCCGCCGGCAATGATCCCGAGTTCTGCAATTCCGGTGAACTCGGTGAATCCGGCGGTGAAGAAGGCGATGGCAGTAGTCACCGCTCCGGTCAGGATGCCGGGGCCGACGCCGGCGGCCGTCTGCATCAGGGCGTCGTCGCAGGGGACGAGCGTCTGGCGATGCTGCAAGTATCGGGCGACATAGTGGATACCGAAGTCGATTCCCAATCCGATGAGAATCACGGTGAAGGAAACGCTCAGAATGTTGAGGTGACCGACGGCCAGCGTGATGTACCCGAACGACCAGGCCATGGCCAGCAACAAGGCCGCCACGGTGAGCAAGGGATGGCGAATGCCGCCGAATCCGGCCACGAAGAGGCTTGCCACGCCGAACAGGGAAAGGAGGCTTGCTTCGACCATGGCGGCCTGGCTCGACCGCATCTCGTCGTTTTCCATGATGGGCAGCCCGGTCAGACCGATCTGCGTATCCGGATGGCGAGAGGCCACGGAATCCACATGGCGGCGTAACGCGTCGATGGCTTCGGAGCCCCGGGCGAAGCCCTCGTTTTCCGGATTCTCGACCAATTGGAGCAAGACGACGCCCATGCGGCCGTCGGCCATCAGGAAGCGTTGCGTGTCGGACATGCCGTCGGGCAACGGCGACTGGGCGACCTGGGGCCATGGGGCGCTGAAGCACGGCTCCGAGCCGAGCGCGCGTTGGACGCTGAACGCCCAATGTTCGGTTTCCGTTTCTACACGATCGCGGGCCATCCCCGAGGGATCGCGGGACGCTAGCGCGAGTCGTTGACTCATCGTCGCGGCCATATTGCCGACGCTGAGCTGGGTCCAGTTTCCCGCAACGATCGGCCTGGTCTCCGCCACAAACTGCTCGATGGTTTGAAGCTTCTCAGGTTCGAAGTAGTAGAGGCCTTTGGAGCGGATCTTGGAGAGGTCGACCTGGTGGAGCACCGCCCGAAAATGCCGGGTATCGCGAGTCAGGATTCCGGCAATTTCGTCCACGGCCGGTACGACCTGGCGTTGCGATTTGCCTTCCACGACGACCAGGACGTCGTCGGCCGCCCCGAACTCGCGAATATAGTCGAGCCACAGCTTGTTGTAGTTGCTGTCGGGATTGATCAGGTCGAGACGGCTGGTGTGGAAACCGAGCCGCGCGCCGGCCAGAAGCAGTGCCAGCACTGCAAGCGCAACCGCCCCTCCAAGTACGGCGATCGGACGCCGGATCGCGGCGCGGGTGATTGCTTGCAGCAGAGTTCTCATGATCAATCGATGGAAATGCGGCATCCGTTCCGCTTCGTGGTCGAGCCGGCTCTGAAAAAAGAGGACTGTCGTTCGCATGCCGTGTGACCGGCGGTCGGCAGTCCCGTAGAGGGGGGGATTGTATCATCAAGTCCGCAAGTCGACAACCCGAATTGGATGACCGTTTCATTCTTTGCCATATCGCCACCACAGGGCGAGACAGAGGGTGGCTGCGATGGTGAGGAGAGTTCCGAGAATGGTGAAGTTCAGCAGGTCGGTCTTCGCCATGCCCGAGACGGTGGGACCGATGCTGCCGATGCCGAAGCCAACGCTGAAGCTCAGCCCGAAGCACAGGCTGCGCCGGCGGCGAGGGGCGTACTTGGCGATCAGGCTGTTGAAAAGCGGCTGGTGCATGAAGTAGAGAAGGGCGAATCCGGCGGCAGCCCAGAGTCTGGCGGGTCCCTCCGCGAATCCCATCCAGAAGACGAACGGGGCGGTGGCGTAGAACGATGCCGCCATCAGGGCTTCCAGCGTGGACGGGCGGGCGATTCTTCCGGCCGTGTACTGTCCGACGGCCCCCAGGGCGAGAACGGCACCGGTGAGGTAATTGCGCAGGCTTTCGCTGGGGATGTCGAAATCGAGTCCCGTTTCGCCGAGGTATCGGGGCAGGAAATTGAGGATTCCCGCGTAGACGATTCCCGCCAGGCTGGTGACGACCAGCAAGACGGCGTAGGCGCCCCAATAGGCACGGTCTTCGGGGTGCGGTTCGGCGTTGCCTTCTTCACGGTATTGGACGCGGCCGTCTTCGTGAGACAGCATCCACTTCAAGAGGAGGGCGAGCAGGATGCCCGGGACGGTGAGCACAAGGTAGTATTGACGCCAGGTGGCGCCCGTTTCCAGCACGGCCCCTGCCAGGAACGGTCCCGCGGCGATTCCGACCGAACCGAGAATGCCGTGGTAACCGAGGGCCAGCGACCGATTCTCGGGAGTCGTATGGTGGGTGATGAGGCTCACCCCCGCCGGGTGGTAGATACTGGCAAACATGCCGAGAACGAACATGGCGGCGTACATGACCGCCAGCGTCGGCGACCAGAACGCCAGCAGGGCAGCGGCGCTGCTGCCGATCAGGTAGATCAGCAGAAGACGTTTCGATCCGTAGCGGTCGGCCAGCCAGCCCGCAAACAAGGCACAGAGCCCGAAAGGCAGTCGCAAGGTGCTGCCCAGTTGGCCGGAGACTTGCTTGCCGACGTCGGTGGCGATGCCGAACGCTGCGTCCTCTTCAACGAGTTGTTCGACCGAGGCGAAGGAATGCTCGAAGACGTGTACCAGGGCGTGGGCGAGGGATACGAGGAGCACGAGCCTGAAGGTGGAGCGGTTCAACATGCCCGGCTCCGCTCGACCAGATGCGCGAGCAATTCGGACGAGGCCCCGCTGTCGATCGCCTCGGCAGCCCGGCCGGCGCAGTCTGGAAGCGATTCCGACGGGTCGGCGGTCCAGAGTGCCGCGGCCGCATTGGCCACCACGACGTCGCGAGCCGGGCCCTTCTCACCCGCCAGAATCCGCCGAATTACGGCGGCGCTCTCGGCGGGGGTCTCGACCAGCATGGTCTCACGGGAACTGGCGGCGAGCCCGAAATCGCCGGGTGTCCAGGCGAACTCCTTCAGTTGACCGCCGCAGGCCTCCGTCACGTCTGTGCGGTCGCCTACGGTCACTTCGTCGAGGCCGTCGGCACCGTGGACGACCAGGACTCGCCGGGTTCCGAGCATCGCCAGGGCCTGCGAAAGGAGCGGACGCAATCGGGGTTGGCCGACGCCAAGAAGCTGGTAGGGAGCGCGGGCCGGGTTGGCCAACGGTCCCAAAATGTTGAAGATGGTGGGCGTGGCGATCATCTTGCGGACCGGAGCGACGTGCTTCATGGCTTGATGAAGCAGGGGGGCGAAGCAGAAGCAGATCCCCAGCTCCTCCAGGCAGGATTCTACATGGGCGACGTCGGCCTCGATGTTCACTCCCAGTTCGGCGAGAACGTCGGCCGAACCGCTCTTGCTGGTGAAGCGGCGATTCCCGTGCTTGGCCACCGGCTGCCCGGCGGCGGCAGTGACCAGGGCGGCGGCGGTGCTGATGTTGAAGGTCCCGGAAGCGTCGCCGCCCGTCCCCACGACGTCGATGACGCCGGTCCGCTGGGTGCGAATCGGCGTCATGTGAAGTCGCATGGCAGCGGCCGCCCCGGCGACTTCGTCGACGGTCTCGCCCTTTTCGTGCAGGGCGACGAGCAGGTCGGCGATCTCCTGTTCGGCGCAGACGCCTTCCATGATCTGCCCGAGGGTCTCGGACATTTCGTCCATGGTCAGGCTTTCGCCTCGCTGCACGCGTGCTACGATCGGCTTGATCATTGGCGCTCTTTTCCCTATCAGGGACGACGGACGATCGCTGAGGAGCACTGGAAAGCCGGCCATTCTACCCGGCGGGAGAAACGAGGCAAACAGTCAGGATCGTCGCCTTTCGACATTTGTGCGTTAGCCAGAATTCCCAGTTTACCCAGGCAATAGGTTATTTGGCACTCCCCTTGCCGGAGGCGGCTGTGTTCTCTACAATCGCCCCGTAGCTGCAAACCGTCCGTGCGACGTGAGATACGAGGATTCGGATGCCAAAAAAGGTGATTTTGGACCTGGACCCGGGGATCGATGATGCCATGGCGTTGTGCATGGCGTTGTTCGATCCGCGTCTCGACGTGCTAGCAGTGACAGCCGTGGGCGGCAACGTATCGCCCCAGATCGCCACGCGGAACGTCCAGGCCCTGATTGAGCAGTTGGATCCTCCGAGATGGCCTCGAGTGGGCGTGGCTTCCTATGCCGACACGGGCCTGCCGGTGGACGGTCGCCACTTGCACGGGATCGACGGTTTGGGGGGTGTCCATCTGGACGTGGCCGAGTTGCGGACGCGTCATCCGTCGGAGAAGATCATCTGCGACGAGATTCGCGCCAACCCGGAAGAGGTGACGATCATTGCCCTCGGGCCGCTGACGAATATCGCCCGGGCCTTTCAGCGCGACCCCGAGCTGCCGTCGCTGGTGGGCCGATTAGCGATCAGCGGGGGTACCGTGGCGGTGCCCGGCAATGTGACGCCCGCGGCGGAGTTCAACTTCTATTGCGACCCGGAGTCGGCGCGGGCCGTTCTGCGTTCGCCGTGCACGAAGACGCTGGTTCCGCTGGACGTTACGAACCGGGTGGTGATGTCGCTCGACCTGCTCAACCAGCTTCCGCCGGAAACCACCAAGGTGGGCGGCCTGCTTCACCAGATTCTGCCTCCAGCGTTCCGGGCGTATCGCCAGCAGTTCGGTCTGGAGGGGATTCACGTTCACGATTCAGTCACCCTCATGGCGGTGATGAATCCGGAGTTGTTCACGGCCAAGGAGATGGCCGGCGACGTGGAGACGCGAGGCGACCTGACGATGGGAGCGACCGTGTTCGATCGGCGTCGCGTGCCCGCCTGGCGATTCAATCTGGAGGTGGCCGTGGACATGCAGAAGGACGACGTGGTGCGGGAACTGCTGGCCAGCCTGGCCAATTCGGGGCGTCGGACCGGTCGCAACCGGTTTGAGGTTTAGTGTCTTTGTGCTGGACTTGTGCGCATGGTGCGCGCATGTTTGTGAAGGTTGGGTTGCGGGCTTGCCCCGCCTTGGGGTGGATTGCTGAATGAGCTCCGAATTGCGGAATTCCGGGGACACTGAATTCCCTATGAGCTAGCTCTGTTCGAGACGGGCGCACGGGAGATGGTGCCCCGTTTCCCCCGTGTGGCTCCGCTGGACGATATCGACGATCTCGCCGCCGGGGAACACGTCGTTCGCGTTGAGCCAAGGCGCCGGCATCGGCGTGTGGGCGTGCGTTCCGCGGGCGAAAACGAGGAAGCGATCAGCTACCGGACAGGATGAAGCAGTCGCGCTCAGCTATGCAAATACTACCGAATCAGGTCAACGAGCAAATAGATGACCAAGAACAACAAGTGGTCGGCAACCGGCGCAGCGACAGAGAAGAAGAGAACGGATATCGCCCCCGTCCCAAAAATTGCGCTGGGGAACGCAACAGCATCTCCCGTGATCTGGTTCCAGATCGACATCCAGATACCGGCTGTGCCAACAATGCCCCCCAAGAAGCAAGCGACCGTGACGGAGTCCAGAAACGACGTCGACGACATTCGGACGGGAGTGGAGTCAGGTGGCTGCCACGAACAGCGAAACAAGACGATCATCCCCGGTGGCGACCTGATGGCCCTGCAGCGCCGGGCGAGCGTGATCGAACCGATCGACGACTGCCCCGACGTCTTCGACTTCCCCCGCGACATCCAGCCGATTCTCGACCGGCACTGCGTCGACTGCCACGGCTACGAGAAAACCAATCGTGGCGGCCCTTACGCCGGAAACGTCATTCTGACCGGCGACCGCGGCCCCATGTTCTCGCACTCCTACGTGACGATGACCGTTCGCGAACTGTTCGTCGACGGCCGCGACAAGCCCGAGAGCAACTACGCTCCGCGGACGATCGGTTCCTCCGCCAGCCGCATCCTGACCATGCTCGACGGCGACCACTACGACGTGAAGGCCACCGACCACGAGAAGAAGATGCTGCGGCTCTGGATCGAGGTGGGCGCCCCCTACCCCGGCACCTATGCGGCCCTCGGCTGCGGCTCGATCGGCGGCTACGCCCAGAACAAGCTGGTCAACGTCGACAGCGACTGGCCCACAACCAAGGCTGGGGCCGAGGTGATCGAGCGGCGCTGTGCCGGATGCCACACGGGCGAAGACAACCTGCCCCGATCGATGAGCGACGAGATCGGGATCTCGTTCTGGCGCTTCGACATCCACGACCCGCGGCTCCAGTTCAGCCGGCACCTGATGTTCAACCTGACCCGGCCGCAAAAGTCGCTGATCGCGCTCGGCCCGCTCAGCAAGTCCGCCGGAGGGCTCGGCCTGTGCCGCAATCCCCAAGGCAACCCAGTCCAGGTCTTCACGGACACGACCGATCCCGACTACGCCACGCTCGTCGCCATGGCCGCCGCGGGCAAACAGAATCTCGACGAGATCAAGCGTTTCGACATGCCCGGCTTCCGGCCTCGTCCCCAGTACGTGCGGGAAATGATCGACTACGGAATTCTCCCACCGGGCACGGCGGCCGCTTCCGTCAGTGCCCCCTATGAAGTCGACCGCCGCTACTGGGAATCCCTCTGGCACTGCCCGGCAGACGAATCGACGCCGTAGCCTGGCTTTCCAGATGGCCTTGCGTGATTCCCGGAGGAGATTGAACGCCGCCACCGACCTTGCGTCGGTGGCAGCGACGTTTGGCAACTATGGTTGATGCCCTCCGGTGAGTTCCTCGTTCCCCGCCCGCCGCAACGCGGCGGGCGGGGAACGAGAAAGGACAACAGACCTTGGTTGTAGTTGTCAAACGTGGCTCCCACTGGGGCAAGCCCAGCGGCAGCCTTCTCCTGGAATCGTGAAAGGCCATTTAGAGCCGAGAATCCCGTAGCTTGGCTCTCCAGAGCCGAGAATTGCAGCGCGTTCGACCACCGATTGGCCTTGATGCGTCGCGCCACCTTCCACGCCGCAGGCGTCGAACTCCAAAGGCCAGGGTCTCGCAGCGCACCCTGGGTGGGTGAAATGAATAGCCTTAAACCGAAGTTGCAGCGCAAGATGGCGCGTAACCCTAGATACAGAAACGACTTAACTTCAGCTCATTCTGCACAACGTAGTCATGCAGGCCGGCGTAACTCGTTATGCCACAAAGACTTCGGATTCTTCCTATTTTAACAGTAGTCAGACCAATGCATTTTGGATCGGCCTTAAGTCATTCTTTACCAAATAGTTACGTGCAATTCTGGTCTACAACTTCGGCTTAAACCCCGAAGGTGTTCCACAATGACCTGCCGGCTCGTGTACGCCAGCGCAAGAATTCGCTAGACTCACGGAAGAGGGCTTGTGGCCTTTCCTCTTCTGTGAGGCCCCCGTGAGTCGTCCACTTCCGAGTCGCCGCTGGCTTCAATTCCGCCTGCGCTCGCTACTGTTGCTGGTTCTTGTGGTCTCTGTTGGCCTCGGCGGCTGGCAATACTGGCGTCAGACACGCCACATGTGGCGGCTCCAGTGGGCGATTCGTGAGTATGTTCCGCACGATTCGGAAGAGGCGAGACTTCTGAGACAGTTGGCCTGGGACCCGGAGGCTTGGGATTCGGGACTGCTCGATGCGATCGACGCCCGTGTGCGCGGAACTACCAAGTTCGAGCGCGACTTGTTCTGGTACGAAGGCAAAGCTCGACTGAAGTGGTTTACGCAATACACGGAGGCCGATGGCTCCACCCATCGCGTGTACCTGTACAAACCCCTTTCCTGTGATCGCTGGCACCCGCTGACGTGCTTGGTCACCGACGGGGAAAGACGGTTCGAGATGTGGCAGACTGTGGCGGAGCGAAACTCCGGATTTGAGTTCGCAGCGGTCGAAAAGGGTACTCCGCCGATCCTGAGGATACACGCCCGTCGATGGTTCCCCGGATCGATTCGCTATGACTACGAGATCAAGGACGAGACGCTCTGCCTGGTCAAGGAAACCGAGACCCCTGAATATCCGCCGGCGTACCGCGCAATTATCACTGCAATCCGGAATAGCATTAATCAAGGACGGTGAGAGTTGACATGCCGAACGCACTGGTTGTTCTCGTCGCCCTCGGCCTCCTCGCCCTCCTCCTCGACCTCGGCGGCCGCCTCTTCGGCACCTACGCCCAGACGCCCCTGCGTGCCGCCTCGCGGATCACGATCGTCACGGCCGCGTGCTTCGCCCTCATGGCGCCGGCGCTCATCTCATTTGCCCTGGAAGAAGGCTCTTCACCCCGCGGGCTGTGGTTCTCAGCCGGATTGGGGCTCGTCGCCGTGCTCCATTTCCTGTTCCCCTTCCGCTTCGGGATCCGGAGATCCAGCGGAGACTCGCCGGCGCAGGTTCAACCCCTGATTCCCGGAATGCAGATCCGCGCGGAAACCTTCGCAAGCAAACTGATCCCTGCCGCCGCCGACGGCTTGGAGTGCCTCGTACTGTCCGACCTTCACTGCAACACGCGGCACAAGCTGGAACTGCTCCGGCGGATCGTTGAGACACTGAAGAACGAAACAGTCGATTGTGTGTTCGTTCTCGGCGACCTGGGTGAAAAGAACGCCTTGATCCCCGACGTCCTCGCGGCGATTGCCCAACTCCCGCACAAACACGGCACGTTCCTCGTCCGCAGCAACCACGACTTTGAGGGCGGGCGCGACGAAGTCGTGGAACAGACGGCCGCAGAGCATTCAATCCGCGTGTTGGCCAATGACGCAGCCACGCTGCCCGATCTTGGCATCTGCCTACTGGGACTAGAATACCCGTGGAATCAACAAGGCACACCGTCCCCGCCCGATGGCACCTTCACGATCGGCCTGACCCACACCCCGGACAACCTCACCCACTTCGCCCGCCTGCACGTGTCCCTCTCAGTCGCCGGGCATACGCACGGCGGAAAGATCCGCTTGCCCTGGATCGGTCCGCTCCTGGTCCCCAGCAAGTTCGGCCGGCTCCTGGATTACGGCTGGTTCCGAACATGCGAGAGCCGGATGTTCGTCACCAAGGGAATCGGTTACTTCCCAGGGCTCTTCGGCAGTCGCGGCGAGGTACTGAAGCTGCGCCTGAAGCGAATCCCGTAGGTTGGCTCTCCCGAGCCGACCAGAAGAACCGCCAGAAAACTCGGCTCTGGAGAGCCAAGCTACGAAATGGGGAACATGTGTCCCACGTCCTTCAACTCACCTCTTCCACCACAAACGGCTTCCGATAACTCGCACGGCGCAGCAACCGGTTGGCGTCCTCCGCTCGCGCCCCGGTGAACTGTTCCGAATCGGCATCGAACGTGAGCGTTGGCCCCACCGTCAACTGCGACTTGGCCGAGTCGATTCCCAGGTCGTCGAGATGGCCCAGCATCCGGTCGATCGTCGACTTCGTCTCGGACGTGGCTTCGTTGTACGCCCGGTCGAAGCGGTCCACACCGGTTGCGCCCAGGTGATACGACACGTTGCCCTGCAAGGCCAGTCCACCCGAGATATGCCCGACCTCGACGGGACAGGTGAGCTTCTCTCGCGAACCGCTGCGCACCGCGTCGATGAAGTTGGCCGGGTGCAGTTTGCCTTCCTTCTCGGTCTGCTTCTCGACCGTCTTGCCGTCGCGGTCGCGAACCTCAACGTGGTTGGCGCCCAGGATCGTCCCGTTCTCGCACTCCACGATGAACCCGTGCTGCAAGCCCTGGTACTCGCCGGCCTTCCGCGCCCCCGGCTTCTCGGCCAGGTTGTGGACCTCGGCGATGATCGGGGCCGGCTGGAAGTCGTAATAGGCGACCAGCGTGTTGGGAGTCTCGCCCGCGTCGTTCCAATACAGTCGACCGCCGACGGCCGCCACGGCCGGCGCCAACTTCTCCTGCCCCAGGGCCCAGCAGGCCAGGTCGAGCATGTGGCAGCCGTTGTTGGCCAGTTCGCCGTTGCCGGTCTCCCACATCCAGTGCCAATCATAATGGAGCTCGTTGCGGTAGATCGGGCTCATCGGCGCCGGCCCGGCCCACAGGTTGTAGTCCACCTCCGGCGGGATCGGCATCGGCTCCGATCGCTTGCCGATCGACTCGCGAAACTTGCGGGTGACAACCCGGGCGCGGATCGGGCGGCCGAACTCCCCGGCACGAATCCGTTCCATGATCGACCGGATAATCGGGAAAGACCGCCGGTGGGTGCCGCACTGGACGATCCGGTCATACTTCCTCGCCGCCCGCACCATCTGCTGCGATTCCCACAGCCGGTAAGCCAGGGGCTTCTCGGCATACACGTGCTTGCCCGCCTCGCAGGCCCAGATCGCCGCCAGGGCATGCCAGTGGTTCGGCGTGGCGCTCACCACGGCGTCGACCGAATCGCTCTCAATCACCCGGCGAAGATCGGTCTCGACCTTGGCGGAATCGACGCCCGTCAGATCGGCCACCTGCTTGGCCTTCTCGGCCGCACGACTCGAGTCGGGATCGCAGACCGACACGATCCGAACGTCGGGGATCTTGGCGAACTGCGGAATCAATTGCCCGCCTCGCCACCCGGCCCCCACGAGGCCGATGCGAATCGCGTCGTTCGGTCCCGCCGCTCGGGATGTCGACGAAAGCAGCGTAGCCGCCGTGGCGGCGAGGAATTGTCTACGCGTGGTGTTCATGAGGATCTCTCGTAGGGTGGGCCAGAACGGACCAGTACGAAAAAGCTCTTGCTAAACGGATAATCTCCCAATGGCGTTTCAGTTGGAACTGTCGGTTCCCTAGTGTCGGCCCACCATGATCCAGATTCCCCTTCATGCCGCGTGCATCGAAGCAGACGTCGCTCCCATCGACGTCATGTATGCGTCTCCGGCATGATGCGGGCTTCCTGGGATCGATCGCGTAACATGGTGGGCCGCGTTGGCGTGTCGGTTGTGTGTGGTTCTCAGGATATGGCGAATGGATCCGTAATTCGAACGCGGATTGAGATGGTCCACTTGGCCCACCCTACGAATTACTTCTGCTTCTCCAACTTCGTGAAGAAGTCGCGGAAAATCGGGTCGCGTTGGACAAAGTTGACCGAGCGGATGAAGTGTCGCGACTCGTCGAAGCTGAAGGTGTAGTTGTCGGTGACGATCGGGCTGTGAACCAGGTCGGAGGGGAGCCACTTGGCGTTGATCACCCAGGCCACCGCCGTCATGTCCCACAGAACCTTCGACCAGGCGAAGTGGTCTTTGCGATAGTCCTTGAAAATCTCCAACAGGTAGTCGCCGATGGCGCCGCGGCCCGCCACGTAGGTTTCCATTTCCGGAACGGTCGTGGTGAAGTGGGTCACCACCGGCGTGCAGGGAAGCTGCACGACCGGAACGCCGCTGTCGAAGATCACCCGCGCGGCGTTCAGATCCTGGCGATAGTTGAACTCGCGTTGATGGGCCCAATGCAGTCCGTTGCCGCCCAGCCACACGACCACGATGTTGCTGATGATCGACGGTTCGGCCTGGATCGCACTGGCGACGTTGGTGATCGCGCCGACGGCAACCACGTAGAGCGGATCCTCCGGGCTGCTTCTCTTCGCCCGCTCGATCAGGTCCAGCACGGCCGGGCTCTTCTCGGGATTCTTGACGTCCACCAGGTAGTTCGTGCTCCCCTTGAAGGCGAACCCTTCCGGCGACTTGTCCAGCCGGCTGAGGATGCGGAGGATCTCTTCGTAGCTCTTCTCCATGCCGTCGCCGGGGCCCGAGGAGCGGCTGTTGTGGAACGGAGCCGCATAGACCGCCTGAACATTCAGTTCCGGCGAGATGATCGCGTAGACCACGGCGAACTGGTCGTCGATCTCGTTGAACGTGTCGGTGTCCAGCACCATCCGCACAGGCCGTTGTGTGGGCGGCGCGAGCATCTTGATCCGCTGTCCTTCGCTGATGGGCGGATACTTCTGGGCGAAGGCCGGGCAGGCGGCAAACAGGACGAGGAGGAAGAGGATACCGGAGGTTTTCGTGCTCATCGGAGACCTTTCATTACGGGCGTCGCGTATAGTGAGTCCAAGTGCCCACAATACGCGAAAAGTCCGCGGGTCGCAAGCGCCGACGGCAGACCTGCCCGCTCCGTCGTCTCAGCCCGCCGCTTCTCGCCACGGCCAATCCGGCAACGATGCCAGGAAGTCGGGATGCACGCCCTTGACCCAAGCCAGGCCGTTGGTGATTTCGGTAGCCTTCACTAGCGGCTGTTGGAAGATGACGAGCCAGAAGACGCCGACGAGTGCCACCCTACGCCGTTAACCATACCGAACAGCGGGAAGAAGTGATATTGCAAAAAATGCCTTGATACGGCAAGGATTCTTGTTTTTCAGGATAGATCCTGGACTGCATTCATCGTGCAGTTCCC
>JAAYAY010000326.1 GCA_012719125.1 Planctomycetaceae bacterium
CTGGGAAACCGTCTACCGCCAATACTTGAAGACCCAACCTCGACCAATGCTCGCCACTAACAGGACAACAGCCAAACAATCCCATCAAATAGCCGCGTAATTCTATCGAATGGAGCTACCGCACCCGCCCTGAGTTGCCGCGACCGGTTGAGGCCGTTGCGAGCGAGGACGTGCCGTCGGCAGAGATCGAGGTGATCGAGATCGAGCCGTCGTCCGGGCGTCTGGTCCGCAGATCGGTTCCCTGGTTGCTTTCGATGATCGTCCATCAGATCGGCCTGATCGTCCTGGCACTTCTTGCGGTGTCGGGAATGATGGGGGGTGGGGGTGATTCTGTAGCTTTGAACGCTCATTTTGCGGTCGAAGGCGAAGATCTGCTCGATGACTCAACTCTGGCAGCGGAGATTCCGGAGTTGGAACTCGAGCGGCTGGATGAAACGAATTTCGAGCCGGCGGAGATGGCGGTGCCGTCGTCGCTGGTTGCTTCCAACTATGCGATCGAGAGGATATCGCCGTCGACCGACATGGAATCGTCGCCGTGGGTCGTCGACGCCCGCAATCTGATGGAGAAGTTGGGGGGAGTTGCGAAACCGTCGTTGCCCGATGCCGGGCAGGTTCGTGAGGCAGACAGTGTCGAAGGGGCGACCGGCGGAGTCGTGGGTGACATCCTAGGCCAGTTGGCGGAGGGCGATCTTCTGGTCGTGTGGCTTCTCGATCAATCGATCAGCCTTCACGACGATCGCCAACGAGTTGCCGCCAAGCTCTCCGAGCTGTTTCGGCAGACCCACGAGGAGGCCCAGAAGAGCGGGCACGTGTTCAAGAATGCGGCCGTCGCGTTTGGAGCCAAGGCGGAGGCCATGGTACCCCCGACCGACTCGACCGACGATATTCTGCGCGCGGTGAGTCGTGTACCGACGGATGAATCAGGGTTGGAACGCGTCTTCGCCGCCGTCAGTTGGGCGGCCCGACAGTACTCCCGGCGCTGGCACGAGCGGATTCTGATCGTGGTCTGGACGGACGAGTCGGGCGACGACGCGGCAGGACTGGAAGACGCCGTCAAGCTCTGCAAGTCGAAGAACATCTCCGTGTCGATCGTCGGCCCGTCTGCGATTCTGGGACGGCAGACGGGGCTCCACACGTGGGTTCATCGGCCGACGGGCAAGGTGTTTCACCTGGAGGTGACCCGTGGTCCCGACAGCGCGCTGCCGGAGCGGTTCCTGTTGCCCTATTGGTGGCCGACCCAGATGCTGCAGACGAGTTCTTCCTCCTTCGTCCGACCGGTGGCCCATGGCGACTCGTTGCCGCCTTGGTACGGAGGCGAACAACTGGAGGGGCTGGTTTCGGGCATGGGGCCCTACGCGCTGACGCGATTGGCGTTGGAAACCAGGGGCACGTACACCATCTTTGATCGTCCCCTGGATCGCGGCCCGTTCCGCGTCGATCGGATGCGTTCTTATGCCCCGGACTATCGGGATGCCGAGACCCAGCTTTCGGAAATGCGGTATCGACCGTTGCCCCGAGCCGTCCTCCAGGCCGTCGAGATTCTGGCGAACAGTTCGCCGGCCGTGCAACCGAAAATGGACTTCTTCGGCGCTGGGTACCGCTCTCCGCCGGCATTTCGCAACGACTTGAAAGACGCGCTCAAGCTCTCGGCCGCGCAGGCGTTGGCCCATCTCCAGGTGGTCCAAAACGCCTTGGCGGCGTTTGGGGCCAACGGTATGGAGAAGGAGTACGAAACCGAGAAATCGCTGCGCTATCGAGCCTGGTATGACGTGACACGCGGGCGTCTCCTGGCGATCAGCGTGCGCTACCTGGAGTATGTCAACGGCTGCGGACTTACCCTTCCCAGCCTCACCCCCGCGACAAACCGCGTCACCTTCGTGCCGTCCGGAGATCTGCTCTGCGGTTCGACCAGCCGATTGGCGGCCGAGGAGGCGGAACGCTTGCTCACTCGTTGCCTGCACGACCATGCCGACACCCCGTGGGCCTATCTGGCCCAAAGGGAACTGGATTATTCGTTCGGTATTGGCTTGAGGCAGAGCGTGATTCCCCCGCCTCCCCCCCCGCCGCCCAAGATCATGGGACCGGCACCTGTCGGGCCGCCGATCATGCCAAGAAGGGCCGGAGGCGGCGGTGGCGGTGGTGCAATCGTGCCCCCCAAATTGTGAATCTTGCAGGGGGCCGGGCATTCAAGCGAGAATGCCGTTCAAGTTCTGTTGCCGCGCACCGTAAGAGGAGAGATCATGCGCCAATCTTGGAGACGAGTCCCGCTTCCGGTCCTTTCTTCCGTGATCGTTGTCTCGACGATCGCAATAGTCCGCCTGCCCGCGGCAGAGGCTCCGCCGAGCCGGCCGCAACTGCGTGCCGCTGCCCTGCAATTCGGGGTCGTGCCGGAAGCGAACGTGGCGACAGGGAGCCGGACCGGTGCTCGGGCCGAACGGATCGTGGGGCCGCTCCATACGACGATCTTGCTGCTGGACGACGGGACGACGCGGGTCTGCCTGGTGACCACGCACTTCGCCGGCACGACGGCCGAGAACGTGGCCGAGTTGTTTCGCAGTGCGATTGCCGAAGAACTGGGGATTCCGCCTTCGCGCGTGTTGCTCTTCTCGTCTCACAACCACAGCACTGCGTCTCTGGCGGATAACGGCGTGTCGGCCTACGCGGCCTACGCCGAGCCGCTTCCGCCGGCCCAGTTGTCGCCAGTCGGCGCCAGGCTGCTGGACGACCTGCGAAGTCACGCCAGGCGTCTCCCAGAGATGCTTCAGCCGGTGACGGTCTGGTGGGCCCAGGGGCATGAGGATCGCATCACCTACAACCGCAAAGGGCGCCGAGCGGACGGATCGACCTATTTCATGCGTGAAGAAGATCGAGTCCTGGTGGGCAAGGACTTTCGCGGCGACGTCGACACGGAGGCCCCGGTCGTGGTGCTCAAGAATACGGCGGGCCGCGTGGTCACGGTGCTCTGCCAGTTCACGGGACATCCGGTAACCAGTTACCATCCGGAGAAACCGGTCGTGTTCGGCGACTGGCCTCAAGTTGCCTGCGATCGGCTGGCGGAACATTTCGACAAAGGGGAAACCGTTCCCGTCGCGTTCCTGCAGGGCTGTGCGGGCGACGTGAACTCGAAGGAGATGTTCTGCGGCGGCGTCGAGCGAGCGACGGAGTTCGGCAACATGCTGGCAGAAACGTACATCGACGCTCTGTCGAGTCTCCGGCCGTCTGAGCGCGACGGCCTGGAGCTGGCGATGGAACAGGTCAAGATTCCTCTGGCCCCGCTCCCGCCGCAACAAGTGCTGGTGGGCGAATTGGAGGAGATGGACGATTTCATCCGGCGTGCCGAGGGGGGCGACGAAGACACGCTCTCCTGCGTCGGCTTGAACTTCCCGCGGGCGCTGACGCCGGCCTACCGGGCCCGCCTGGTCGAGTTGGTTCGGCAGTGGAACCGGTGGGCGTTGGAGTTGTATGAACAAGGTAAGAGCGAGTCGGTTCCGAAGCACCTGGAGTTGAAGATTGTGGTGATTCGCATGGGCGACGTCGGCATCGTCGGCATGCCCTGCGAGGCGTTTCAAGGAATCGGCCGGCAGATCCGCCGCCACAGCCCGCTGCCGATCAGCATTCCTTGCGCCTACATGAACGGGTCGCACGGTTACATCACCGACGGTCCCAACACGGGCGACCGGGAGTACATGAGCGCGTTCTATCGCTACACGAAGTTCCGGCCCCCGTTGGCGAAGCCTGCCGGCGACGTCATGGCAGATCGGGCCGTTGAAGTCCTTGAGCGGTTTGCCGGTGAGGCGATCGCCGGAAAGTGACGTCTACCGCTTCAGCACCAGCACCGGACAGTGGGCCAGGCGGACGACCCGGTCGGCGACAGACCCCAAGAGGAGTCGCTTGAGCGCGGACTTTCCTTTCGACGAAATGACGATGAGTCCGGCGTCGAGTTCTTCGGCGTAGTCGGCGATCTGATGCCCGGGATCGCCGAAGCAGACTCGCACCGCAAGGCCTTGGTGCCCTCGTTTGAGCAGTTCGGCCTCGAGGGCCTTGGCCGCATGCTCCTCGCGGTCGGCGTCGTCGATCGTTTGCCAGATCACGCCGGGCTCGGCCGGCTCCAACTCGGGAAGAACGTGGATCACTCGAAGATCGGCCTTGTCGGCAGCCAGCTTCGCGGCCGTGTCGAGCGCGGCGAACGAGTCGCTGGAGAAATCGACGGGGACCACGACGGTCTTTCGGGGCAGCCAGTTCACGATTCGATTCCTTTCTGCATCTCCGCGGACGTCTTGATTTCGCCGGTCTTCAGCCGGTGCCAGTAATCGTCGAGGGCTCGGCGGATCTTGCCGCTCAGCAGGGCCGCACCGAGGATATTGGGAAAGGCCATCGACAGGATCATCAAGTCGGAGAAGTCGATGATGTTCTGGGCCTTGACGATCGAACCCAGGAACACGAAACCGAGGAAGATGATCTTGTAGACCAGGGCCGTCTTGTGCCCGAACAGGTGGGACCAACAGCGCTCGCCGTAGTAGGACCACGAAATCAAGGTCGAATAGGCGAACAGGCAAACCGCAATGGTGAGGAGCCAGGGGAACCAACTGAGTGCGGTGCTGAAGGCGACGGCCGTCAGCGGGGCGCCCTTGCCGTCGGCAATAAACTCGGCACACTCGGGGAACCGACTGCTGTCGTAAACGCCGGTTACCACGATCACCAGGCCGGTCATCGTGCAGACGACGACCGTATCGATAAACGGTTCCAGAAGAGCGACGATTCCTTCGCTGACGGGTTCGTCGGTCTTAGCGGCGGCATGGGCGATGGAAGCGGAGCCGAGTCCCGCTTCATTGGAGAAGGCTGCCCGGCGGATCCCGGTCATCATCACCCCGACGAACCCGCCGTAGGCGGCACTGGGGGTGAAGGCCTTGGTGACGATCTCCACGAGTGCCGGTCCGACGTGCACGTAGTTGACCGCCAGGATGTACATGGAGGCCAGCACGTAGAGGCCGCACATGGCGGGGACCACCTTTTCCGCCGTCGATGCGATTCGCCGAATGCCGCCGATGATGACGATCCCCGCCAGGAACACCAGGACGAGGCCGTAGACCCAGGGGTAGGCGTCGACGAACGGGACCATCGACCGGACCATTTCCAGGGACTGTCCCACCTGAAAAACATTGCCCCCGCCAAAAGACCCCCCCATACAAACCAAGGCGAAAATCGTGGCCAGCACGGCGCCCAGCCGTCCCAGGCCAATCTCGCTCAAGCCGTCCCGCAAGTAGTGCATGGGACCACCCGAGACGGTGCCGTCGGGGTCGACCTTGCGGTACAACTGTCCGAGCGTACATTCGGAGAACTTGGTGCTCATTCCCAGCAGCCCGGCAACGATCAACCAGAAGACGGCTCCCGGCCCGCCGAGGCTGATGGCAATGGCCACCCCTGCGATGTTGCCGAGCCCCACCGTGGCCGACAGGGCCGACGCGAGCGCCTGGAAATGCGATACCTCGCCTTTCTCTCCGGGCTTGTCGTAGTTGCCGAGGGTGACCTGAATCGCGTGCCAGAATCCCCGAACGTTGATGAAGCCCATGCGGATCGTGAAGAACAGCGCCCCAACGAAGAGCCAGAGAACGACCAGCGGCACCTTTGCTCCGGTCGGGATATCCGTCCCGCAGTCGGGGCACGGAATGACGATCGGCGGTTTCGAATCGGGATAGAGTGCGGCCACGTCATGAGAATGCCTGCATGTCGGATTGGGACAGGTCACCTTTTCCGGCGTGCCCGCCGGGACCCAACGATCGCTCCAGAAATCGAAGAACAGCACCCGATACAGCGGGGTTACAACCCACTTTCCGAAGAAGACGTCCACATCTTCCATCCAGTCGGGGTCTTCGGGAACGGGCGTTGCGGGGGGCGACCCGGAATCTGCCGGGAGAGCCGGAACGTCAGGCTGAGCAAGTTCGCCGGCTTCCTCTTGAAGCGTTTCCGGAGCGGCTTTCTCGACGGATGCATCTTGTGCATGAATTGGGCCTGCTGGGGAGACGAACAGAAGAAGCAGGGCGGCAAGATGCCAGCTTGTCCGGTGGTTGGGCTTGATCATTGGATGAGGCCGGGCCCTCACGAGGGGCCTTTTCTAAGGTTTCCAGGCGAATTGGAGCTGACTCGGTCCGACCGCAGGCAAGACCGTGTATAGACGGAATGCCAATACATGTCAACGAGTTACGGCCGACAAATCCTGGCCGACGGCTTATTTTTGCAAGTTATGCTTGACAAAAATGCGTAAAAGCATAGGATCCCTTGTCCCTGGAAATAATTGCATTGTTGTGAGCAGGTTATGACCGCGACTGTACCAACCTCCGACGCCGACCTGCTGGACCTGCTCCGCTGTGACGGTCCGATGGGGGTCGTCGAATTGGCGGAAGCGGTGGAGGTAACCCCCACCGCCATCCGGCAACGGCTGAGCCGGCTCTTGGCCCGAGACCTGATTGAACGTGAGGCCGAGCGATCCGGGCGTGGTCGTCCTCGTCACCGTTACCGATTGACTGGTAAAGGGTTACGGTTGACGGGCTCGAACTTCACCGATCTCGCCCTGGCCCTTTGGACGCAACTGGACACGATTGAGAACGAAGAGGTTCGTTCGGAGTTGGTCGGCCGTGTCGTCAAGGCCTTGGCCCAAGGGTATGCGAAGGAGATTCGCGGTGCAACAGTGAGCGAGCGAATGCGATCCCTGGCAGGGCTGCTGAATCGTCGTCGAGTGCCGTTCTCGGTCGATGGTCCGCCGATGGAGCCCGTCCTGACCGCTCACGCGTGCCCCTATCCGGACCTGGCGGAGGCCGATCCGAGCATCTGCCATCTGGAGCAGATGCTTTTCTCGGAACTGTTGGGAGAGGATGTGCAGTTGACTCAGAGCCACGAGGGAGGTCGAACGCGGTGCCAGTTTCAGCCAACTTGAGAGACTGCTATACTACGCGGTTTGGCTTAGTCAGTGAGTTTCTCGGTATCGGCTGCGATCTCGGCGAAAGCCAGACGCGGCCGCAGGTGTTGAAGGGACGCTGCGACAGATGACCCAGCCTTGGATCGAAGGACGAATGGAAGAGGGCGTGATTACGACCACGCTCGAAGACGCGATCAATTGGGCCCGGTCGGGAAGCGTTTGGCCGATGACGTTCGGTTTGGCCTGTTGTGCCATCGAAATGATGGCCGTGGGCGCGTCGCGATACGACTTGGATCGTTTCGGGGCGGGAGCGTTTCGGGCGACGCCGCGTCAAGCGGACCTGATGATCGTGGCGGGAACGGTGACGTTCAAGATGGCCAGTCGGGTACGGCGGCTTTACGAACTGATGCCGGAGCCGAAATACGTGATCGCCATGGGCGCTTGCACCATCGGTGGCGGTCCGTACTTCGAATACGGCTATCACGTCGTGAAGGGCGTCGACCTGGTCGTCCCGGTGGACGTTTACGTTCCGGGTTGTCCCCCGCGTCCGGACGCCCTGTTGGAAGGGCTGATGCGACTGCAAGACAAGATCAAGGGACAGCGTTTTGCCAAGCGGGCCGCCAACGGGCGGAGCGATTGGCTGAGTTGGCTCAAGACGTTCGGCCGCAAGGGCCCGAAGGTCGAGGACCGACTGCCGTTGCCACATCACAGCGGTTTCGTTCGCGTGAACGAGGTGAAGCCGCTTTTCGAACACCAGAAGATCAAGCCAGACAAGAAATGACCGAGAAACTCAAGATTACGGATCTGCACGTCAACGTCGTCGGCAAGCCCATCCTTCGCGGAGTCAACCTGGTAATCGCCCGCGGCGAGGTCCATGCCCTGATGGGGCCGAACGGCTCCGGCAAGAGCACGCTGGGCTTCGCCGTCATGGGGCATCCCGGTTACGAAGTCACGCGGGGCCGGATCGAATTGGACGACCTGGATCTCCTGGCGATGGAGCCGCACGAGCGAGCACGAGCGGGTCTTTTCCTGGCGTTCCAGCGGCCGGTCTCGATCCCCGGCGTAAAGATGGCCGACTTCCTCCGCCACTCGGCGACCAATGTCCGCCGTCCCGATCGCAAGGAGGGCGAGGAGTTGATTCCCATGCGGCAGTTTCGCAAGGAACTCCGGGAGAAAATGGAACAACTCCGGATGGATCCCGAGTTCGCTCGCCGTTACGTGAACGACGGTTTCTCGGGCGGCGAAATGAAGCGCGCCGAGATTCTGCAAATGGCCATGCTTCGTCCGAAATTTGCCATCCTCGACGAAACCGACAGCGGGCTCGACGTCGACGCCGTCCGCCTGGCCAGCCAGAGCATCGCCGAGATCGGCGGGCATGAGATGGGGATCCTGGTGATCACCCATCACGACAAACTGCTGGAGCACAATCGACCCGACTACACGCACGTGATCCTCGGCGGACGAATCGTTGAGACCGGCGGCGAGGAACTTGCACGGGAATTGCACCAGAACGGTTACGACCGCATCCGCGCGGCTCACCCCGAAGCGGCCGCGCGGGAGGAAGAGATGGCTCAGGTGGCTGTCGCCGGCTAATCGATCCGGTTCTGACGCGAGAGGTGTCCGCCATCCGAGCGCGGCCCTCAGCTCAAGAGTGATGACTGCGCGGCGGGTTCGCGCATACGGAGTTTTGCCAACCAGGACTGTCAAAAACATCCTGAACGGAGGAAGCAGCCATGGCGACAGATACACGATCCGGCAGCACCGCCGTGCTGGGAGAAATCAATAAATACGATTTCCGCAACGAAGAGCGATTCGTGTTCAAGGCCCGGAAGGGTCTTGATGCGGAGATCGTCGCCCAGATCTCGGAAATGAAGCAGGAGCCGGCCTGGATGCGGGACTTTCGCCTCGAAAGTCTTGCGATCTTCGAGGCCAAACCGATGCCCAAATGGGGCGGACTGATCGACATCAAGTTCAACGACATCTACTACTACCTCAAGCCGACGAACCGCCAGGAACGTTCGTGGGACGACGTCCCCGAAGACATCAAGGCGACCTTCGACAAGCTGGGGATTCCCGAGGCCGAGAAGAAGTTCCTGGCCGGCGTGAAAGCTCAGTACGAAAGCGAAGTCGTTTACGGCTCGCTCAAGGAGGAGCTCTCCCAGCAGGGAGTCATCTTCACCGACACCGATTCGGCGGTCCGCGAATACCCGGACCTGGTCCGCGAGTACTTCAGCACGATCATTCCGCCGACCGACAACAAGTTCGCCGCCCTGAACTCGGCAGTCTGGTCGGGCGGTTCGTTCATCTACGTTCCGCCCGGCGTGGAGATTGAGTTTCCCTTGCAGGCCTATTTCCGCATCAACGCGGCCAACATGGGGCAGTTTGAGCGGACCCTGATCATCGTCGACGAAGGGGCGAAGTGCCATTACGTCGAAGGCTGCACGGCCCCCATGTACAGCACGGAAAGCCTCCACTCGGCCGTCGTGGAAGTCGTGGCCAAGCGGGGCGCCCGGGTCCGCTACACCACCATCCAAAACTGGGCGAACAACATCTACAACCTGGTGACCAAGCGGGCCGTCGGTTACGGCGACTCGCTGGTCGAGTGGGTCGACGGCAACCTCGGCAGCCGGCTGACGATGAAATACCCGGCCGTCTATATGATGGAACCCGGCGCCCGTGCCGAAATCCTCTCGGTGGCCTTTGCCTCGGCGGGACAGCACCAGGACGCCGGCGCCAAGGTCGTTCACTGTGCACCCCACACGTCGAGCCGGATCGTCTCCAAGTCGATCTCGAAGAACGGCGGGCGAGCCAGCTATCGCGGGCTGGCGAAGATCCAACGGGGTGCGAAGAAGTCGAAGTCGAACGTTGTCTGCGACGCCCTGATTCTCGACCCTCAAAGCCGCAGCGACACCTATCCCTACATCGAAATCGAAGAACAGGACGTGATGGTCGGCCACGAGGCGAGCGTTTCGCGGATCGGTGAGGAGCAGCTCTTCTACCTGATGAGCCGCGGCATGACCGAGCCCGAGGCCAGCACGATGATCGTGAGCGGTTTCATCGAGCCCCTGGTCAAGGAACTGCCCATGGAATACGCCGTCGAAATGAACCGCCTCATCGAGTTGCAGATGGAAGGATCGGTCGGCTGAGACAACAAGGACCAATCTAGCATGTAGGACAGGTTTGTAACCTGTCGCGACAGGATGCAATCCTGTCCTACGGTACGACACATGGCACATCGACAATGCAAGGAAGAGGCTTGTCAGGTTGCAGGCAAATGAGTACTGCCACTGTGCCGGCGGACGCAAATCGAGAGGGATTTGACGAAATGATCATGACACGTTGTGAGCCGAACTGGCTGACCGATCTGCGGTCGGGAGCGTGGCAGGCCTTTGAGCGGATGCCGCTGCCGGATTCCAAGGCCGAGAACTGGCGCAGGACCGACCTGCGGCTGTTTCGCTTCGATCGTTTTCCGCTCCGGCAGCCGGCTGCCGCCGAGGGTTGCGGACCGTTGCCCGAAGCGTTGTTGGCCGAAGGCGTAAGGCTGGCAGGACAACTCCGCTCGCGCAACGGGCAACCGATCGAGTCGCTCTTGGACGAGAAATGGGCCTCTCGGGGAGTGGTCTTCGAGGCCCTGGATACGGCAGCCGTCCAACGAGAGTCGTTGGTCCGGCCCTACCTTACCGATCGGATCGTCCACCCCACGGCCGACAAGTTCGCGGCCCTGCATTCCGCCTGCTGGTCGGGCGGGACCCTGCTCTACGTACCGCGCGGCGTCGTGATCGACGAACCGTTGCACGTACTGAGTGCCATGTCGGAAGGGGGCACCGACTTCGGACGGACGATCGTCGTTCTGGAGGCCGGCGCTGAAGCAACCCTGCTCACCGAAACCGCCAGCGACGCCAGAGACGGCAGCGGACTTCACTGCGGCGCGATCGAGATCCACGTCGGGCCTCGGGCAAAACTGCGGTTTGTCAACCTGCAGAACTGGGGAACCGGCGTCTGGCATTTCGGACACCAGAAAGCGGTGTTGGCCGAGGGGGCCGAGTTGCAGTGGACCGTCGGCGCGCTCGGGGCACGATTGGCCCAGGTCGAACAGCAAGTCGTTCTTCGCGGACGCGGCGCCGAGGCCCAGGTGAACGGGGTGATGTTCACCGAGGGCAAGCAGCACCTCGTTTACAACACCCATCAGCATCACGAGCAGCCGGATTGTCACAGCGACCTGCTCTACAAGGGGGCGTTGCAGGACAAATCGCGGCTGGTTTGGCGCGGAATGATCAAAGTCGATCGCGACGCTCAGAAGACCAACGCCTACCAGCGAAACGACAACCTGGTGCTCTCCGATCACGCCCGGGCCGATTCGATCCCGGGCCTGGAAATCGAGGCCGACGACGTGCGTTGCTCCCACGGCGCCACGGCCGGCCGGGTCGACGACGAACAGATCTTCTACGCTCAGAATCGCGGGCTCACGCGGAAGGAGGCTATCCGCATGGTCGTAACGGGCTTCTTCCAGCAGGTGTTCGATCGAATCACGATCGAAAGCGTTCGCGAAGCCTTGGGGGAAGCGATCCGCCGAAGGGTACGCGACTTCGTATGAACGAGACGGAGACAATGAAGATGGCCGAGTTTGTGCCGGTGATGAAGACGTCGGAACTGCCCGAGGCGGGCAAGACGGTCGTCGAGGTGGGCGACCGGATCGTGGCCCTGTTCCACGTATCGGGCACCTTCTGGGCCCTGGACGACCTCTGCACTCACGACGGCGGACCGTTGGCCGAGGGACAGTTGGACGGGCACACGATCGCCTGCCCTCGTCACGGCGCTAAGTTCGACATCCGCGACGGCCGCGCCCTCACCATGCCCGCCACTCAGCCGACCGTCGCCCACGAGGTGAAGGTTGAAGGCGATCAAGTCCTGATCCGCTTGAACGAACCGTGACCCAAACCTGACGACCAGCAACCTCATGACCATGCATATCACCCAGGATTCCGTTTACGCCGCCTTGCGGCAGGTCGAAGATCCCGAGCTGTTTATCAACATTGTGGACCTCGGATTGATCTACGAAACCAACCTGGCCGAGAACGGCGGCAAGTGGGACGTCTCGATCAAGATGACGATGACCAGCCCCGGTTGTCCGGCCGGCCCGGAACTGGTGGCCAACGCCAAGGAGGCCATTCGGGACTTGGGCGAACAGGTGGGCGACGTCAAGGTTGAAGTGGTCCTCAACCCGCCCTGGACGCCCGACCGAATGACCGACGAAGCCCGGGACGAGTTGGGGATCTTTTGAGACTCTCACGGCTGCCGAACGTCGGCTTCGTGCAGGATCCCATCCACCTGGCAGCGATGCCTGGCTCCCAGGCCTTCAAACAGCTCGATCATGGTGTCGTCGGCAAGGAAGACGTAGTCTTAGATCTCATCTACTGTTTCTCGATGCAGCGGTCGCGTTGAAATGTGAACAGCCACGCTAAATGGCCTTTCACGATTCCCAGAAGAAATCCGATTCCGCCACCGACCTTGTGTCGGTGGAGACAACGTTTGACAACTACGGCTCGACCCCCTCAGCGAGTTTCTCGTTCCACGCCCGCCGCAACGCGGCGGGCGTGGAACGAGAACGACGGGGCAAGAGTCCTGGATTTAGTTGTCAAACGCGGCTTGCACTGGGGCAAGCCCAGTGGCGGCCATCTCTTGGAATCGTGCAAGGCCATTTAGAAGCACGGCCAGGCCGCCCAGGACGTAGACGGCGGCGAAGGCCGCAAACCCGTAGGAGAGACCCGGGACGTCGCCGAACGCGTCTCGAAACCGGCCCAGCAGCCAGGGGGAGACGGAGCCGATCAGGAAGGCGATCATGATTTCGACTCCCAGTGCGGCAGACCGAGCAACTCCCACTTGTAGTGCTTGTGAAGCGTCATGGCGACGTAAACTCGATGACCCAGGCCTCGCGTGGCGGAAGCGTGATCGTAAGCTCCTTCTGTCCGGCTTCCCAGCGGCCAAGCTGTTCCCGCCCCTGTGAATCGTTGCGCCAAATCGTCTGGCCGGGCTTGAGACCGTAGTCATCCGGATCGAATCGCAGCGACAGCGGCAAGGGCTCGTCGGCCACGCTGGCTACCGCCACGGCGACGCTGCCATCGGTTGCGCGCCATCCACCGACCAAGGCAAGCGGGTGGCGTTTCCTAATGGTTGTGATGCCACCGCCTTGTCCGACGTAGATTGAAACGCGAGAGAAATCGGAGGTCGTTTCGGGCGCGTTCATTGCCGGCGGCCGAAGAAACTCGCCATAGAGCAGGTACTTCAGCGAGCGACTGCGCACGCGAGCCAAACGCATAAGAAACGCCATTTCCTCCGGCCGATCGTCAAACAGACGCGGCAGGAAGTTGGCGATCATCGGCTGCTGTCCCCAGACAAACGTGCGGGCCTGCTCCAGACAAAATTGCCGCGAGTACTTGCGGTCCAGCAAAGCCAAGGGCTCCTTGGGCGCAAACTCAGCCGGCCAGAACTCCTCGTAGGGAGGCATGGTCAAGGATGAATAGCTCCCATAGTTTATGCCATGACGATGGTAGACGGCCTGGAACATCGGAATAGTATCCATGCGTTGATTCCAATAAGACCGTTCGCGGCTTACACTCAGGTTGAGAAACAAGTCGAGGTACGGAAGCCAATTCTCACCGCTGTACTCGCCCGACAGGACGACAGACCGATCGTTGTTGCACCGTTTTCGGATCTCGTTGGCCATTTCGCCGAATCCTTGGATCCAGTAGTTGCCGCCGCCAACGGGATGACCATGGTTTGGGTCGAAGCAGGGCACGTTAACGCACGCCACGTCGAGATAGATACCGTCCACCCCGAGACTTTTGAAGATCTCTTGTGCGATACCGCCAAACTTGTTTTGCCAGAATGGAGTCGAGTTGCACATGCGATACATACGAGTGGGAATGAACTTGTTGATCATTCCGGAAATGGGTTCGCCGTTCTCCATCTTGGCTGTGTACGGTTCAGGCTTCTCGTCTTGCCAGCTTTGCGTGCCGGCGCTCCATGCCCGACACGCGGTGTAGACCATCGAGTGAATTCCTGCCCGGTGGGATTGGGCGACTGCTTCCTGGAAAGCTTGCGTCCCTTCGCGAGGCGGCAGATACTCGGGATATCCCTGGTCATAGGCGCAGCCGTGCCACCAGTGCCAGAAAACGCTGACCGGTAGCCCCAGCCTCTTCTGCAGTTCCTCGGCGGGTCCGAGGACTCCCGGCGAACGTCCGCGGTTCCACACCCACAAGCCCGTATCGAGCACCCAGGGCTCCACTCGCCCAAGGTGCAACCGACTCTCGCGAGCCCACGGCTGTTCGAGGGCCCAGGTGCGGTAGCGTTCGGCGGCAGTGATCCAATCCCCTTGAAAGGTCTCTAAACGCACACCATAGGGAAGCGTGTGTTGCGACTGGCCGGCTGCACGATTTTCGGGATGATGGACGAATTCCATGTTCGCTTGGTCGTCATCACTTCCCCAGGCGGCCAGCGATTTGCGCATCCCCGAGCTATCATCACAGGCCAAATAGAGGCCCAGACCATCCTGGCTGTACCAGGCGGCAAACTGCATAGAGAGATGCCCGGGATAATTCTCGCTCCATCACACTGGTTTACCCTCCTTGCCATAACACAGATACGATCGCGGATCGTCCAGCTCCTCCCCCAGACCGATGGGCATGACCAATCTCTCTTGCTCGCGTCTTGCCACACCGAGTATCCGCGGATAGCGAACCTCGTTGACCAGCACGTCGGCCGGTTTGCACAGCGCAATCGTCCATCGGCTCCTAGGCTCGCCGGGTGGCAGCTCCACGTCCGCCTCAACCCGCACTCCCTTCGCCCAGCCTTCCGGAAAATCTTCCCATGCCAGCCGCAGCCCCTTCCTTGGCGCGGGGAGCGTCTCGCCGGAGAATCGTTTCGCGTCGTCGGCGGCGAGCGAATGCATCTTGCCCGCGACAAGCACCTTCATCTGCCACAGACTGCCGGGCGTCGTTGCCGGGTCGATGTGATCGTAGCCGGTCTTCATGTCGACGAACTCCGTCAACTGTCCGCACTGCGAATCCACGGCGACTTGCAGGACGCCGTTGTCGATGCGAATCGCGGGCCTTGCGGACGGGTGCTCGCTCCATGCCGTGCCGTGACCCGCAAGAGCGGCGACGACGGCCAGTATGGGCAGCAGCAGGGAACGCCGGACGGCCGACTCTCTCGGCGCAGTCGGTTGATTCATCATTGAGTCTCCCCTTGGGGTTGCGGCTTCCGCGTCAACTTCGCGATCGTTGCGGCCACGGGCGAAGGGGTTTCTTCACCCGGCTTGACCAGGTGGGCCAGTTCTTCCATGGTCTCGTGCAGGGCGAAGCAGGCGGTCTCGTAGTCCACGCCCGCTTGTTCCGCGATCAGGCGAGTGCCTCGATCCACGAGCTTCTTGTTGCTGGGATGGAGGTGCGCCATGCTGTTCCCCACCAGCCGGCCCAAGCGCGCAGCGGTGAGCGTGGAGACCGTATTCAATGCCAGTTTGGCGGCCAGCCGGTCGCCCAGACGCAGGGCCGACTGCGGCAACCGCACCGGCAAGTGCCAGACCGTCGGGGCCAGGTCGGCGGGCGATGCCGTGGGGCCCATTGCCAGCACCGCGCGATTCGGAAAGGGCGCGGCGACGGCGCAGAATGCCTGCCGAAGCGGATCGTCCGCGGCATGCAAACGCCCGGCCTCCTCGCCCAGGACAATCAACATGGCCGCATCGTGTTTCGCACCGCATCGCGACGGATCGTGTTCGTTGCCGACGAGGAACTTGAACAGCTCGCCGGCGCCCAGCCGAGGCGGGTCTTTCTGGAGCGAAACGGGAGCGCCCAGTTCGAGGTACGTACGGCTGTCCCACGTCAAGCATCGCGGCGGGCGCCGCAGTACCTGCCGCCACGCCTCGGGGGTCGGCCGTCGCGGGTTCTTCACAAAAGCCCAAGACGGCGGCGAAACCGGGTCGTCGCACGCCCGAAAACGCGGAAGCATGAACGTGGGCGATCGTTCCGTGGTGTCGGTGAAGATGTCCAACAGACACTCATCGGCCAGATAGGTCACCAATCCCTTGCGCCGATAGACCTGCTCCTCGTAACGAATCCACGCCGCCATGGCCGTTACCGCCTGCGGCCGGCCCAGATCGTCCATCAACTCCGCAAACTGGCGACGATAGTGTTCCGTCGATTTCGGCACGATGCAGAGCCGCTTCAACTCCGCCGCATCGAGCCGCGCGCCAAGCCACTCGTCGAGTGCCATCTCTAACGCCGCACCGACGACGAGCAGTTGCGTGCTCGTGGACTGCATGCGCGTGGAGCCCGTGACGGCCATGGGACCGTTGTCGAGGCACAGCTTGCCAATTCGCGGATCGTCGATCACCTGCCTTGCTCGCTCGATATGCCGGGCAGCCACGTCGGCGGGAGTGTTGAACACGAGGAACGTCCCGGCCCCATCGTCGACCGCTTGCCACAACGTACCGATAACCGAGCTCGTTTCGGCAGTGCCCGTTAGGGCCACCAGGATATCCCCCTGTCCCAGATGCGCCTCCTGCACCTGCCGCCGGCCGAACACACCATAGTCCTCAAAGTTCTCCACCGACCGCACGAGCGCATAGTCGCCGCCGGTCATGATGCTGACGATACGGTCTTCGAGGTCGGGCAGCCGTGCGGCGATTGCCGGGTGTCCAACGCGCAACTCCTGCCAGAACCGGCGCCAGCTTGCCTCCAGGAGAATGCTCAACCGTCCGGTGGCGCCGCACCCGGAGAAGCAGATCCGGCCGCCGCCGTCGATGGTCCGTCGCATCGCGACGAGCAACGCCCCGAACTCCCGGCCGGCAAAGCCCCGATCGGCCACCGGCACGATATCCCAGTCGACCGCTTGCAGCATGCGAACCGCCGCCTCGAGATCCGCCTGGGCGGTTTCCGCAAGCCGCGAGGTCTTGGGATTGGCCTGCTCGATGGGAAGCACTCCCAAGCGATACTGTTGCTGGTGATCGAGGAAGAACCGCGCCTTGCGGCGCGCTTCCTCGAGCATCGTCTCGCGGTGCCCTTGCGGAGGAAGATCGCTCTTGCCGTTTGCTTCCATAGGGACGTCTCGCGTGTTTCCCTTTCCAGCCGGTCCGGACCAAACTCGCTTGCCGGCTCTCCTCGAGTGTACCGGCCTCGGCATGAGCCGCAATGACACTTTCGATCATATCTACTGTCACTTTCGCCTACCCCAGCCTGGCAGGCCGGGTAGGGCGACGGCATAATGGATGCGTTGCCCGGACCTTGCCCTGAGCCGTCGTATGCTGGACCGAGGGACGTCCCCCATGCCCGAACCGCCGAGAGTCGGACTGCTGATTCTGTCCAGTTTGGATTATGGGCGAGGGCTGCTGCGCGGGATTGCGTCTTATGTCCAGACTCACGGCCCCTGGACGATCTTCCATCGTGTGGGGTTGCCGCCGGATCGGCTCTCGCCCCTGTTGCGAAGGTGGCGGCCGCACGGCGTGATCGGGCAGTTCCGAACCCGCGTGATCCTCCGCCAGGTGGAACGCCTGGGGATTCCCGCCGTCGATCTGCTCGGCAGGTTCCATTCGCGCAGTATTCCGCGGTTTCAGATCGATCATTCCGCGGTTGCCGTCATGGTGGCCGACCACTTCCTCGAATTGGGCTACCGGTCCTTCGCCTTCTGCGGCTTCAAGGGTATCCATTACTCCGACCGGCGGCGGAAGGCGTTTGTCGACTACGCTCAAACCAAGAGATGCCCGGTCGACGTCCTTCTCAGCACCTTGCCCAGCGAACCCCTCGGCCCTTTCGACATCGAATCGGCCGGCCAGTTCGACGTCGAGTCGATCGGCACCTGGCTCCGCTCGCTGCCCAAGCCCTTGGCCCTCATGGCGGCCACCGACGTCCGGGCGGTACAGGTCCTCGCGGCCTGCCGCCTGGCCGGCCTGAACGTGCCTGAGGAGATCGCCGTAGTGGGCGTGGGCAACGACGAAGTGCTCTGCAATCTGGCCGATCCTCCGCTGACTAGTGTTGCTCTGCGGGCGGATCAACTCGGCTATCGGGGTGCGGCCATGCTCGATGAGATGATGCATGGCCGAAAGCCGGCAAGGTACGAGTCCTTGATCGGACCGCTGGGTGTCATCTCCAGAAAGTCGACCCAGGTTGCGGCCGCGGCCGACCCGAAGGTGAACGAAGTCCTCCGCTATCTCCGCGACCACTTCCGCCAGGGCGTATCGATCGCCGCAGCCGCACGCCACGCGGGCCTTTCCTCCAGCACGCTCCGGCGGCGATTCAGTGAGGCCATGAAACGCTCACCACGTGAGGAGTTGATTCGCATCCAGTTGCAGTGTGTCGAGGAGTTGCTGCGCGACACGGATCTTCCTATGGGCCGCATCGCCGAACTGGCTGGCTTCAGGTATCCTGAATGTATGATGAAGCTCTTCCGGCGAAAAACGGGCATGACCCCCGGTCAATTGCGCAGCCGGTTTCGAACTTCCCGGATCGAATGACCGACGAAGCCCGGGACGAGTTGGGGGGGTTCTCAGACTCTCACGGTTGCCGAACGTCAGCTTCGTGCAGGATCGCCTCCACCTGGCGGCGCTGCTCGGCTCCCAGGCGTTCAAACGGCTCGACCATGGTGTCCTCGGCAATTCCACGCAGCGACAGGGCGCACTTGATGCCTGCCACCGCGGCCAGCGTGCCGTCCCCGACGCTGTAGATGCGTCGCAGGACAGCCAGCGTCTGTTGAATCTGGTCGACTCGCTCGCGGCAGTCCGTGGTCACGGCCTGATAGAGCTCGACGAACAGCCGCGGCGAAAGGTTCGCGCCGGCCAGCACGCCGCCGTCGCCGCCGGCGTGAAGAGTGTCGACCAGCATGTGCTCGTAGCCGACCAGCAGCGACCAATCCGGCCGTTGGCGGGTCAGACGGCGAACCGCCACGAAGTAGTCCATCTCGCGCGAGCTGTCCTTGAGGCCCACGATTCGCGGCTCGTCGAGCAGTTGCCGCACGGTCTCCGGCTCGAAACTCACTTTGGTCATCTTGGGAATGTTGTAGAGCATCAGCGGCAGGGGAAGCTCGGCGACCACCCGACGGACATACCGGATCAGTTCCGCCTGGCTGACGGGGAAGTAATACGGCGGGGCCAGCACGACCCCGTGGGCTCCGGCCTCCGCGGCGCAACCGGCCAGATCCAGCGTCTCCTTGACCGAGGTGTCGGTCACGCCCACCAGCACCGTCAGCCGATCGCCGGCTTGCCGGCAGACGCGGGCGATCAGCTCGCGCCGCAGACGATAGCTGAGACTGGGCGTCTCGCCGCTGGTACCGAGAATGAACAGCCCGTGCACTCCGCCGCCGATGAGATGCTCGACAAGCCGCTCCAGCCCTGCAAGGTCCAGCGTGTCACGATCCTTCAGCGGCGTGACCATCGGCGGCACGATGCCGCACAAGGCTCTCGGCAAAGAAGAGCCGGTTGCAGATTCCATATCTATTCTGCCTCGATGCAGCGATCCCGGTGAAATGTGAACAGCAGCGCCAGAAGGACCGCCAGGCCGCCCAGGACGTAGACGCCGGCGAAGGCCGCAAACCCGTAGGAGAGACCTGGAACGTCGCCGAATGCGTCTCGAAACCGGCCCAGCAACCAGGGGGAGACGGAGCCGATCAGGAAAGCAATCATGATTTCGACTCCCAGTGCGGAAGACCGGTAGCGGGGCTCGATCACATCGAACAAGGAGGCCGGCGTGTTCGATTGGTAGATCCCCTGGCACAGTCCCAAGGCGGCGATTCCGCAACAGGTGAGCGTCAGGTTTCCGGCCAGTCCCATGAGGAGGATGGCCGGCGCACAGAGAAACATGAACGTGCTCTGCAATTGCAGGCGGAACTTCGGGCGCGTGCGGACCATACGGTCGGAGAGCATCCCGCCGAGCAGCACTCCCAGCATCGAGGTCAGGTACTGGCAGAACATGGCCAGACCGCCAGCCAGGGCCATCGTCAGGCCGTACTTCTCTCGCAGGAAGGTGGGAGCCCAGATCACCGAGCCGTTGTACACCAGGACGACGGCCGTGTAGCTGACGGTGATCAACACCGCGGTGGGCGTGCGCAGCAGGATCGCGAAGGCGACGCGAGGCGAAACGCGCTGCGCCGGCCCTTCGGTGTCTTTGCCGTTCTCAGGAGCGCCGTGCAGGCGGAATACAAACACGCCGGCCAAGAGGATCCCGGCGCCTCCGTAGAGGAAGAAGGCGGCCCGCCATCCCCAGTGGTCGCCGATGTAGCCTGCGAGCACGCCGCTGATCATCAGGGAGATGTAGAGAGACGTCTGATGGATCGACATGGCGATCGTGCGCGTGGCCTTGTGAAAGGCGGCCAACAAGGGATAGGCGGCCGGTGCATAGAACGACTCGCCCAAGGCCGTGGCGAAGCTCCGCAAGAAGAGCAGGCCGATCACGCCGTTGGTCAGGCCGGTACAGAAGGTGGCGGCGCTCCAGAACGTCAGGCTGCAGGTGACGATCCACTTGCGGTTGAAAACGTCGCCGACGTAGCCGGCCAGGGGCATCATCAAGGCCATTGCCACGAACAGTGCGGTTCCCAGCAGTCCGACCTGGCTATTGGTGAGATGGAGGTCGGCCTTGATCGACGAGAGCACCACGCCGAAGATCGCCCGGTCGGCCTGATGCAAGAAGAAGGCGCAGCACAGCAGGCCGAGCAACTCCCACTTGTAGTGCTTGTGAAGTGTGCGGACGGTCATGGGTTGCTCTCAGCGGGAGAACCATTCCCGGGCGTCGGCCGGGCGGATGGCGGTCAGGTCGCCGCGGTAGTGCCGTAACCGGTGCGGCTTGGGTGGGTGCTTTTCGAGTTCGGCTTCATTCAGTTCGATGCCCAATCCAGGGCGTGTGGGAATCAGCATCTGGCCGTCCTCCACGCGGATTTCCTCGTCGCTGATGTCGCGGCGCCAGGGGACGTCGTTGGCCATGGTCTCCAGGAGGAAGAAGTTCGGCGTGCTGGCGGCAATGTGCAGGGTGGCAATGTTGGTGATCGGGCCCATCGGGTTGTGTGGGCAGAAGCCCACGCCGGCGGCGTCGGCCCAGCCGGCGATCAACCGCATCTCGCGGATCCCGATGCGGCTGATGTCGGGCTGGATGAAGTCGGCGCAAGAGCGATCGAGGAACTCCCGGGCCTGGTAGCGGTTGTAGATCCTCTCACCGGCAGCCAGCGGCACGGGCACGCGGCGGCGCAGGTGGGCCAGGCCCTCGAACAACTCGGGAAACAGCGGCTCTTCAAACCAGAGGACGTCCAGGGGGCGGAGGGCCTCGGCAATCCGCACGGCACTCTCCACGTTGAATCGGCCGTGACCTTCGATCATCAAGTCGACCGAATCGCCCACAGCCTCGCGCACCGCCTCCACGCACCGGATCGAGGCGACCAACTCGCTGCGCGTGATGTCGCGGTAGAGGCTGCCGAAGGGGTCCCATTTCAGGGCTTTCCAGCCCAGGGCCACGGCCTGGCGAGCTTTTTCGGCGAACTCCTCCGGGGTCTTGGCCGGCACGAACCAGGCGTTGGCGTAGCAGCGCGCGCGGTCGCGGCACTGCCCGCCGAGCAGTTGCCAGACCGGCTGGCCGAGCATCTTGCCCTTGATATCCCAACAGGCCATTTCCAGGCCGGCCAGGGCGCTGGTGAGCACCGGCCCGCTCCGCCAGTAGGAGTCGCGGTACAGGTCGTGGCATAGGGCTTCGATATCGAGCGGGTTGCGGTCGAGAAGCGAGGGCGTGAGGTCTTCGACGATGCCCATCACGGCGTTCTCGTGCAGGCCGATCGAGGCTTCGCCGTAGCCGTGCAAGCCTTCGTCGGTCTCGATCTTCACGAAGGCCAGGTTCGTTCGATAGGCGTCGACAAGCCATTTCTTGACGGCGGTGATCTTCATAACGATCTTCTTGCTCTTCACTCTGCGGGAATTGCCTCGAATGCCAGGGCCTCGAACGGAGCGAGATCAAACGTGTGCGGCTGCCCGGCTGTGAGCGTGGCGGTCTGTTCGGGTTGCTGCGGTTCCCAGAGGTGATGTACGGTGTAACGCGACGTCGCTCCCTTGGGCAGTTCGAAGGCCTCAGCCACGTCAATCGTATAGGATGCCGGCCTGGCCGACGGATTGCGCACCGAGACGATCCCCTTGCGGGGCGACCACGAGGCGAAGCCGTAGACCTGGAGTTGCTCCGGGTCGCCCCCCACCCAGTGCGTGTCGACAAGCACGTCGGTATTCTCGCGGCACCAGCGCGCCGTTTCCGCCAGGGCGTCCCAGGTTTTGGGTGTCATCAGCTCCGGGTCGATGAAGAACTCCAGCAGGCTCTTTCCTGTGCCGAACGAGAAACGGATGTCGTCGATCACATCCTGCTCTTCATTGGAGATCTTCTGGTCCTCATATCCTGGTTGCTTTTCCGTATGGGCCACCCACACGGAATGGTATTTCAGACAGTTCATCGGCAAGAGCGGCGTCTGGGCGGTCTTCTTGTAGGCAGCCACGTCGGTGCCGGTGATCCACTGCTGCCGCGTGCTCCCCTCGCCGTGATAGAGGATGTCCGCGCCGGCACGCCAGATCGAGTCGACCTGCCACAGCCAGTAGGGCGACGCCCAATCGCCGTTCATCTGGTACAGGTACAGGTCCGGCCTGATGCGGCGGAGGTCGCCGAGAAGCCTGAGCTGGGCGGCGCTCTCCCGGGCGTGCATCTCGGAGCCGGTCCACTTGTGATCCCCCAGGCCGTCGAACTTGATGTGGTTGACGCCCTGCTTCTCGACCATATCCACGCACACCTGGTGAAACCGTGCGTAGTAGTTGGGCCCGGCCAGCGAGAATATCCCGCGTCCATTCGTCTTCGTGATCATCTCCATGCCCTGCTGGAAACCGGCCCGCTGGCGAGGCACCCGCGCAACGGCGTTGTAGCCGCCGGAGGGACCGATCCAGATGCCCACGCCGCCGCCGTACTTCGCAGTCAGCGTCGCCAGCGGCGCGAGGCCGTCGGGATAGGCCTCCTTGTGGATCTCCCACACCGTGTCGAAATCGTCCCAGCAGCCGTCGGAGAGAAACGTATCGACCGGCACGCCGCGTTTTTCCGCCAGTTCATGTCCCACGGCCTTGATCAGGTCGACAAACTCGCCCCTCGCCTTGACCGGTTCGAGCCAGTGGACGACGGTCCAGCCGTTGCATTGGAGAACCGGCTTGTACGGCTGGGCACGCTCACGTTCGACGTAGTACAGGAACCCTCGACGCAGTTGGCCTTCGGGCACGACACCGACCACCGCCGACACGGTCCACGGCTCGTTTAGACGCAGACGATCATAGTGCTTCAGCGAACAGGTCACGAGATGATCGCTGTCACGAACGGAGTTCTCCGACAGGGGACTCTCGCAAGCGAGAAAGAGGTTCTTGGCCACGACCGGCGAGCCCGGCACTTCGCCCACCACGCCTGCCCCCGGAGCGTTGATCCTGAGGATGTCGACGTCCAGCGGTGGGAACTCGGATCGAATGGTCGCCTCCTGGCGAACGTAATTCGCGCCGTCCCGAATCGTGAGATGCCACACAATGGCGACGTCCTCTTCATCGCCGCAGATTGTCGGCACGGTCGCTTTCCATCCGGCGAACCTTCGCGACGCGGGCAAGGCGTCGGGCTCCGCTTCGAGCCGTTCGAGGGTCGGCTTCCCAGCCAAACGAACCTGCCCCAAGGTGAACCTCTTGCCGCAGAACAATTGAATGAACCGTGCCTTCTCAAGATAATCGCGCGCCTGAAGCGTGCCCCGCGACATCTTGTCGACGACCTCCAGGAGCCTGAAAGGTCCGTCGCCCACGTTCCACACGGCCTTGATCGCCGAATTCTCGAGCACGAGTCGGCCGTCTTCCAGACGAGCAGTTGCTTCGCCGGGCGCCGGACCGGGGAATTCCATGGCCCGGGCGGGCGGCGCGGCGCCTAGCAAGACGCACAGTGCGACGAGAGTGGGAACAGTCCGCTTGGGATTCCGTCGAGAAGTCATACCGTGGTCTCCTTTCGAGTGACTTATCCGGGTTGCGAGCTTGCCCCGCTTTGGGATCGTTGTCACGGCAGCACAAACCGCCCCCCGTTCACGTGGACGGTCTCGCCCGTGATGAACCCGGCCTGGACCAGAAACAACACGGCGTCGGCCACCTCGTCGGGGCGGCCGGCGCGGCCGAGGGGTACGCTTGCGGCCAGCTCGCCCAGTTTCTCTTGCCCCCAGCGGGCCTGCATGACCTCCGTCTCGATGTAGTCGGGGGCCACGGCATTGACCGTGATGCCCAAATGCATGCCGCGCCGGGCCAGCGAGCGGGTCAGGCCGAGCATCCCCGCCTTGGCACAGGAGTAGGCGATCCAATCGTCGTCGGGCTTGCCCAGGAAGGCCTGGACCGAAGAAATGTTGATGATGCGTCCAGACTGCTGACGCTGCATCGGCTCCCAGGCAGCCATCGCACAGAGATAGGCGCCTTTCAGATCGACGGCCAGGACGCGATCCCACCACTCGTCGTCCGAAAGGCCCTGCGGACGCGGAGGCTCGACCCGGGCGCAGTTGACCAGGACGTCCAGCCGGCCGAACTGCCCAACGATTTCCTCGACCATCGCCCAAACCGCATCTCGGCAGGAGACGTCGGCTACGGCGGGCACGGCTCGTCCACCCGCCGCGGTGATCTCGGACGCCGTCCGCTCGGCCTTGCCGCAATCCACGTCGTTGACCGCCACGGTTGCCCCGCGATCGGCCAATGCCCGCGCGATGGCCCGGCCAATCCCCTGACCGGCCCCTGTTACCAGGGCCACTTCTTCATTGAATGTCGAATTCACGTTCGTTCGCATCCGTCTTTCTGAAAGCGCAGTCCTGTGTTCATCGAAAGCAGGTTCAGTCACGCAAGGGCACGACACTGCGGTCGGTGAGCAGTAAGGGATAATCGAACAACGGCAGGTCGGTGACGGTGAGTTCGCCGCCGACCGGTTTCCCCGGCAGTCGGTAGATCCGTTGTGAAAGCGGATCGATCAGCACGGGATTGTCGATCGTGGATTCCGCCGGCGCGGGCAGACGTAGCGTGACACTGCCGGGTGTGAACTCGTCGAACAGTTCCACGGGCGACCACCAGGCATAAAGTGCCCGGCCGTTGCGTGTGAAGCCGGCCGCTCTGAATGGCCGATCCGCAATGCCCTCGCCAGCAACTTTCAGTTCTGCGGAGAGTTCTGTCTGGCCGTCCATCAGCGTGCAGAGCGTCTGGTAGGCGTAGTAGGACAATCTGGGGGAGCAGTCCTCGCCACGGAGCAGGCCGATACGGGCGTTGAGCGTGGGCCCGCCGTGGCTGTAGCTCATGAGGTCGACCGCGTGAAAGTACGAGGTCAATTCTACGTCATGTCGTAGATCGTTCAGGGCGCGGCGCAGGACCCACTTGGCTTGCCGCTGTTCGTTCCAAGGCAGCTTTGGACGTCGCGGGTCGATGTCGGCCCAGCGACCACACTCGCCCTGCCACAGCCCCAGTCGTGCCTGATGCGTGTCGATCAGTCGCCGCAACTCGGCCACCACAGCGTCGTCACCGTCCGGATCGTTGGAATAGGGGTGGTACGAGATCCGATCGATGTGCTGGGCTATCCCGGCGTCAAGGCTCTCGGCAACGTACTGGGCCCTTCGGACGTCCACGCCGCTCGCCAGCGCGAAACCCACGAGCGTTGCCTCAGGCACGCGGCGGCGCAAGATCGGCGCCGTGAGCTCAACCAGCTTCACGTAGTCGGCGGAGTCTGGCTCTTGCTGCCGCCAGAAGGGGTGGATGTTCGGCTCGTTCCAGATTTCCCAATGGGTCACACGGTCGGCAAAATGCGTTGCCACGGCGTCGACAAAGGCCGTCCAGCCGGCGCGGGCCTCTTCAGTAAACACCGGAGCATACCCCACGGCGAAAGGAGTGTGAGACTCGGGCGTGTAGAGCTTGTTGCCGAACCCCAGATTGAACCAGGGTTGGATCCCTTCCGCGAGAAGCGAGTCGATCACTTCGTCGAGCCAGGCGAAGTCGTAGCGTCCCTTGACGGTCTCACAGCGGCACCAGCCGGTCTGCACACGGGCCCACTTGATGCCCAGCCTGCCCAACGGCTTATAGGTTGGCTTGGGATCGAACCCCTTTCGGTCCAGTGTCTCAAAACCGACCGAGAAGGGCGAACTCTTGATCTGCTTTGAGTGCAGTGGGGCTAGACGCCCCAATTCAGGCAGATCGATGGTTGCAGTAACGTCGGATGCGTGCAGCAACCGGGATGGTGCAGCCAAGGCCGCGGCGGTGCAGGCGGCTGACCGCAAGAATGTTCGCCGGCTCAACATCATGTGGGTTCCTTCTTCGGCTCCTAGTATCTCGGATGAACGGTCCGCAAGACGGAAATGGGCAAGAGCCGCATCGCTGGCGTGCGGCTCTCATTTTGCCGCTCTTCCGCATTGGGAAAGCGGCCAGCAGATCTTCAGTACACTACGACGCTCTTGTCGGTGATCAGTGCAGGGGCGTCGTAGACGGGAATATCCTTGAGCACCGTCTTGTCCCCCTCGGCGACGACGCGGTCGGCCGGCAACTCGTAGATCGCGCCGGTGACCATGTCGACCCAAACCGGTTCCTCGAAGGCCACGCCCGTGAACGTGATCTGGGCCGGCGTCGTGGGGTTCTCGTTTTCGGGATGGCTCGACGAGTCCCAGAAGGCCAGCACGTGCCGGCCGCCGGGTTTCTTTGCGAACAGGTAGGTCGCCGTCTGCTTCGCACATTGGACGTCGCAGGTGAACCCCATAACCGGCTCGAGCGAACTGTCGAACACTGAGGCCACGTTCTGCACGGTGTAGTAGGCCGGCTTGACCTTCAGCATCCGCCCGTCCTCGTTGCACTTGACCAGTCCCATCCGTTTCATGAAGCGGTCGGTGCGGGTGCGGATCCAGAGGGGATCGACGAACTTGGTATAGCGTTCCGGATGGTCGTAGGCCGGATCGTAGAAGGTGAAGACCAGCGAATCGATGCCGTGGCCCAGGTCGCCGATCATGTGCCGGGCGTTCCACTTGCACTGCGTCAGCTCGCTGTTCCACTCGGCCGAGGAGATCTTGGCCGAGTAGTGGCGGTCCGAGGTTGCCCCCGCCTCGCCCTGCCAGATCTTCACCTCGGGGGCGTAGCGGTGAACCATCTTCGCGAACTCTTCGACTTTGGGATAGACGGCGTCGGGGTTGAGTGAATAGTCGTGATAGATGATCCAATGGAACAGGCCTGCCTTGCCTTTCTCGCTGAGGATCTTCATGTAGGGCTCGGCAAAGCGGACGTTCGGCGAGCTGAGCACCAGGCCGGCGATCCGCGCGTCGGGAATGTGCCGCTTGATGATCTCGGCGGTGCGGATGTTGTTGTCGGCCAGGATCTCCGGCGAGTTCCCCTTGGCGTTGCTGGGTTCGTTCCAGGTGGACCAGTCTTTCACCCTGTCCTTGTAGTGGCCGGCCAGGGCGTCGATCCAGGCGTCCCATGCCGTCAGGCCCACCTCACCGGTCGGAAGTCCGTCGCTCAGGGCCGCCCCGCCGCCCCCCGGATAGATCGGGTTGCCATAGGACGTTTCCATCAGGACGTCAAGCCCCTGGGCGACCAGGTAGTCTACGATCCGGTCGAGCCAGGCGAAATCGTAGACGCCCTGGACCTTCTCGGTCTTGGCCCAGCCGGCTTGAAGGCGCACCCGCTTGATTCCCAGCGGCTCGATGTAGGCCTTGAACTGCTCGAAGTCCCCGTAATCGCGATCCAGCATTTCGCATCCGATGGCCAGGCCGGAGCGGCCCACCTCGCGTGCGCCGCGGGGCTTGATCGTTCCGATCCGCTTCAAGCCGGGCGCTAGCGTCGTCTGCACCCGATCGTGCGTGTAGTCGATCATCGGTTCTGCGGCAATGTCGGCCGCAGGCAGCAATGCCGGCAACAAAAACACACTCAGAACGGCGAAACAAGGACTGATCCTCGCCAGCTTCCCGGTCCGCGAAGGTCTCCGCTGGAGCAGGAGGAAGTGTCGCTGAAACATGATTCACTCTCCGATACTAGGGCTAATTTTCCAACGTCAGAGCCGATTGCCTCACCCTGTTTATCGTGTCCTGCCAGCTCGAAGGAGACCGTCGGCACCGCATCTGCGAGCCAGCTCGGCGGCGGCCGTTGCGCCCGCATCGACCTGGCCTGCTCGTAGCAGCGACAACACTTTCTGCAAGTCGGCGGAAAGGGCGGCGTCGGGCGGGCCTCCGCGTTTGACACCGGCACGCCACAGCGCCCGGCGAGAGTTGGCCACGTTCTCCGCCGCAGTCAGCGACTTGTCCGAATACAAGGCTACGACCGTATAGCACTCGATCCTGGGAACCACCACGGTCGCCCAACCGTCGGCCACCTCGACGGGCAACGGCTGTGAGCGGCTTGGCTCGTCGGGAGTGATCGCCAATGCCTCGGTCACCGCCAGTCCGGCCGGCAATCGCAGACGCCAGCGATTCCCTTCGACCGGGCGGAAACAGTCGCCTTCCAGGTCGATGTCTCCATTGACCAGGTGCAAGGCGAGTACCTGCCGGGTGTCGTCGAGCCAAAGATCGGCCCAGACGAGGGGAGAGGCTTCGGTTTGAAGGATCTGGTCGGGCCCGAGGGCGCGATGTACGAGAGCCGGCAGATCTTGAGCCGGCGTCTTGGCGGCCGAAGAAGGGTTCTTCCACGCCTGGGCGTATTGCATTAGATCTTCCGGCCGGATTTCGAACAAGCCGTCGCCCGGCGTCGCCAGTGTTTCGCCGGCGGGGCGAGCCACGGCGTCGGCATCGTAGAGGGCCGGACAGACCACGCTGAGGACGCGTCCGCCCCGGGCCTGAAATGCCCGGACCGCTTCACGCTGGGCGTCGGAAAAACAGTCGACGCCGGGCAAGACCAGCACCTGGTATCGCGAGAGACGTTCCATGGCGACCCGTTCATCGCCCAGCAGCGGGTGCCACCAGCAGTTGACTTCGTAAGGCACGCGAGACTCTTCCAGGAGTTGAGCGCAGGCAATAAACCAGGCGGTGTAACGTGTTTCCGTCAGGCCGAAGGCCTTGAACCGCCGCCAGGCGTGAGTCGGCAGCGAATAGACCAGGCCCACATTGGCCACCCGCTCTCGCCGGGCGAACAGGGCGCGATGTTGCTGAACGAAGCGGCACGATTGGGCTTCCGTGTCGTAGAACCAGCCGGTGGCGCCGGGGGCGGTAGACCAGGGCATGGGCAATCCGCCGGTGGCCCAGCCTTGTCCGAGGATCATCCGCAACCGGCTTTGAGCGGCCTGGGGGGCCTGCATCAGCGACGACATGCAGAGCCAGACCGGGCGCTGATAGTCGCCTGCGGCCTGGCCGACCTTTGCCGCCAGGTTGTCCTTGGCCCGCTTCTGCGGCGTGAGCGATCCGCCGCCGGTCTCGGTGAAGGTCGCATCGCCGATCTGCGAGAGCGCCACGGAGTTGGCCCAGGTTCCGTCGGCACCCCACTGGTTGCCGCAGACGGCCAAGGGATGGCCGGCCTTCTGTCTCGCGGTTGCCACTGCGTCGCGCCAGCGATCGATCGAGGCGGCATAGTGGTATTGGATATAGGCTCGAAGCAGCGGGTCCGCCAACACGGCGTCGCGCCCCTTGTCGATCGTCGGCTGTGCCTTCCGGACGTACTCCACAATATCCAGAGCGGCCGGGTCGTCGACGCGGGCCTGGCGGAATTGCTCGGCAGACCATCGATTGCTCAGCCAGTCGCGAAAGCCGTCCCGGCAGCGGTCGCAGAAACAGCCCTTGCCCCACTTCATGAACGAGGGGACGCAGATATTGTCCTGGGTGAGCAGGTCCACTTCCGGCGCGATCCGCGTGAACTGTTCCTTGTAGTAGGTGTGCCAGGCGGGCGAGTTGTGGCACATGTGATAGCCGGGCCACAGGCGTCCACCGAGGATCTCCGATCCGTCCAGCTCCCGGGCCACTCCATCTTTGCGGAGTTGATCGGCCATGGGATCGTCGATCGACAAGTGGTTGTACTCCTGCTCCCAGTGCCCGCCGCCCACGGCGATGCCCCGCTGGGTGAAGTAGCCGTCCCAATTGAGATACACGCCGTTGTGGCCGGCCACCACGTCGGGATCGAGCGTCTCAATCAATCGCTGGCGGTCGTCTCGCAGACGGACGGCCGTGCGCGAGGCGTTGAACAGATTCTGCGGATTCCACCACGCCCGATCCTTGCGGGTGAGGCGGAAACCCTCGACCGAATAGAAACAGGGCAGGCGATTTGGCGCCCTGGCATGAACGATGCAACGAACCTCCCGGCACGAGCCGCTGGAAAACGACACCTGGCAACTCGCCCAGTCGCCGGCCACCAGTTCGACCTGGCTCTCGCTGAGGACCCGATCGTCGGCATCCACCACGGTGGCCCAAATCGCGAGCATCGGATCCTTGGAGCTCTCGAGTGCCGAATTGACCGAAACCTCGAACAGGTAGTCGGCGTTGGGATCGACGACCGCCGACAACTGGGCGCCGCCGTCCGCCGCCTCCTGCCGCACCAGGGCGGCCCCGTTGCCGCGCACGCTCCGGCTGGTGTACCAGCGGACGATGGCCCGACGCCATGGCCGGATGCCGTTCTCCGCCGGCGTGTACACTCCCGCCTGGCAGCCGCCCACGGCGGCGGCCGGCATCGCGATGACCAGCGCGTCGCGGACCCAATCGGGCGAGGACTGGGTATCGGGTATCGGCTGGTCTGCCGCCAATACCGGATTGCTGGAAAGACATCCCAAGAGAAGCAGGAAGATCGCTAACGCACCACACTTCCTCATATTCTCACCAACGAAACACCATGGATTCTGCTTCTTGATCGTTTCGCTTCGATTCTCGGCCTCCCCATGGCTGGCGTCAATGCACGATCGCGCAAATAATGTAAGAATACTGGCCACAGGTCCGGAGCTTGTTCCCTAGCACCACACTGCCTGGAGAATCGCCGATGCACTCGTCCAAGTATCCGCAAGTCGCCCTGCTCATCGACACCGCGACCGATTGGGGACGCCGCATGATTCGGGGGATCGCGCGCTACGCGCAGCAACAAGGAGGCTGGGACCTGTGGTTGGAGCAACGCTGCCAGTACGCCCCGGGACGCTTGCCGCCGGGATGGCGCGGCGACGGCGTGATCGCCCGAGTCGCCGACCGAGCCATGGCCCGGCACCTGGCCCAGGCATCGGGCGTCGTCGTCAATGTCTCCACAGCCCGCATTCCGGGGGCAACCTTTCCCACGGTGACCGCCGATCTTCAGGCCGCGGCGAAACTGGCCATCGAGCACCTGCTGGATCAGGGATTCCAGCACTTCGCCTACTATGCGCCGATGTCGCTGTCGTTCGTCGAAGACCATCATCACAGTTTCGTTGAAACGCTTGCCGGACTGGGTTATTCGTGCTCGCTGCTGCACGCGCCTTCCGGCAAGCGACCCGGCGAAGGGTGGCAGAGGCACCAGAAGAGGCTGGAACGCTGGATCAACGACCTGCCCAAACCGGTTGCCATGCTCACTTGGACGGGGCGGCGAGGACGCGACGTGATCTACGCCTGCCGCACGCTGGGGCTCTCCGTGCCCGAGCAGGTCGCCGTCCTGGCGGCCGACGACGACACACTCCTGTGCGAGACGTGCAACCCGCCGTTGTCGGGTGTAGCCCTGACCTCGGAGCGAATCGGTTTTGAGGCAGCCGCCTTGCTGGATCGCATGCTGCGTGGAGGGAAGGCGCCGGCCAAACCCCTGCTCATCGAGCCGACGCGAATCATCGTGCGACAATCGACCGACACGCTGGCGATCGACGACGCGGATCTGGCACGTGCGATCGCCTTCATCCGCACCCATGCCTCCTCGCCGATCCAGGTCGGCGATATCCTCCGGGCAGTTCCCATCTCGCGGCGGTCGCTCGACCGGCGGTTCCAGCAAACGCTGGGCCGCACGCCGGCCGAGGAAATCCGCCGCGTGCGTCTGGAGCGAGCCAGCCGGCTTCTGGCCGACACCGACATGCCGATCCCCAACGTCGCCGCCAGTTCGGGCTTCGGCTCCCGCGAGTACTTCGCCCGTGCGTTCAGAATGCAGACAGGGCTCAGCCCTCGCCAGTATCGCAACCGCGTTCAGGCCCGGGCGTGAGCGGTGTCCCGACATGGCAAGGGTTGTCTCAATTTCTTACATTTCTTACGCAATTGCTCATTGACCCGCATGCGTCGTCGATACGAGAATCGGTGCGGGGCCGAATACGCGACGACAACATGGCCTCGACCAAGAACGCTTTTTGAATGTCGACTGCACGGTCGGCGGCGAAGGGAATGGGAGATGTGGAAGACCTTGTTGGCGCTCTTATTGCTGTGCAGCGCACCATTCTGCACTTCAAGACTCGATGAGAAAACAGAAAAGGATACTGGAGGGCCCTACGATGGGTGACGAAAGACGAATTCTTCCGAACAAGAAGCAGTGGTCCCCGAAAACCGCAATGTCGCGGCGGCGCTTTCTGGCCCGATTGGGCCAGGCTGCCGGCGCGGTCGCGGCACCCCTGTTCGTGCCGGGGGCCGTCTTGGGCTTCAGCGGCAAAACAGCACCCAGCAACCGCATCGGCATCGGTTTCATCGGGCTGGGCCGGCAGGCCATCCACGCAAACATGTCGGTCTTCATGCGATCCGGCTACTGCCAGACGGTAGCCTTGTGCGATGTCGATCGCTGGCGGCTGCACGTGGAAGATATTCCCAACATCGCCGCGGTGGCAAGAAAGAACCAATGGGATGTGGCGCTCTTGAAGGATACGCTTCGCACCACCGATTTCCGGGAATTGCTTGCCCACAAGGACGTTGACGCCGTGATGATCAGTACGCCCGATCATTGGCACGTGCCGATGGCTTTGGCCGCGATCAAAGCCGGCAAGGACGTCGCCCTCGAAAAGCCGATCGGACTGGCGATCGCCCACGGCCGAGTGTTGGCCGACGCCGCGGCCCGGTCGAAGATCGTGTTTCGCACCGACAGCAATTGGCGATCCGAACCGGAGTTGTTCCGAGTGGCGGGCCTGGTTCGGACGGGCAAGATCGGCCAGATCAAGAGGATCCGTTTCGCCGTGCCCATTTACCCGGTTCCGAAACCGAACGAAGCAACGGCGCCCGTCCCGGAAGCTTTGGACTACGAGATGTGGCAGGGCCCGGCCCAGCGGCGTCCCTATGTGGAAGACCTCGTTCATCCCTGCGGGAAGATCGGGCGTCCCGGCTGGTACAACAATCGCCTCTACTGCGACGGAGCCATAAGCAATTGGGGGCACCATCCTGCCGACCTTGCCCAATGGGCCAATGACACCGAACGGTCCGGGCCGGTGGAAGTGGAAGGTCGCGGCGAGTTTCCGCCGATTGACCAGCTTTACAACACCCTTGAGGAGTTCCACGTCCGTTACCGCTATGCCAGCGGGGTTGAGGTGGATTATATCGGCCGCAAGGAATACCCCGACGGCGAAGGATACGTGCGGTTCGAGGGAACCGAAGGATGGATTTGCGGTTGGCGCGCCCCCAATCGGATCGAGGCGGAGCCGAAGTCAATTCTGGACGCCGAAGTCAAGTACGAGGATTTCCCGTTTGTGTTAAGAAACGAAAAGACCGACTTCATCGAATGCGTCCGCTCGCGCGCCCAGACGCTCGAAGACGCCGAAGTGGGCCATCGGGCCAGCACCGTGGTGCAATTGGGCTACATCGCGTGCCAATTGGGGAGGAAACTCACCTGGGATCCCGACAAGGAAGAATTCCCCGGCGATGACGAAGCGAATCGATTGGTTCGCGGCCAACCGGGACTGCCTCCTTGGTCGATCGCCTAGCGGGCCAGTGCCCGTGCCGCCCGAAAAGCGATCTCTTATCCAATCGTTGATCATTTCGTCAGTGAGGAAAGCAAATGGAGAAAATGAGAACCCTATTGGCTGCTGTCTGCTTGGTTTCATGTTTGTCCGGCCTTGCGATCGCCCAGCAGAACTGGCCGCCGTCGCCTGTGGCAACGTTCAAAGACGGCGTCTACTCCGTGCCCGACGAAAAAGGAAACGTCGTCGCCGCTTATGATCAGGCGGCGACGCGGGATCTGTGCCTGGATTCGGAGTCCGGAAACTGGACGGACGCTCAAGGGAATCTCAATCCGGACTGGGAAATCAAAGACGGCGTCATCCGACGTCTGGGCGGCACCAAAGACTTGTTTCTCAAAGGCGAGTTCACCGACTTCATTCTCGAATTTGAGTTCAAGGTTTCGTTTGCCGGCAATTCGGGCGTCTTCTTCCATAGCTGGAACGAAGGCGACAGGGCCCGGGGGCACGAATACCAGATTATCGACGATGCGAACCGCCCCATCCATCCGCAACTCCCCCGCTACTTCACCGGCAGCTTCTACACGCTCTTCCATCGTTACGATGCCGCCGGCCCGATGATTCATCTGGGATACAACAAGGGGAAGATCCTGGTCATGGGAAACCATGTCGAGCTGTGGCTTAACGACAAACTGGCCGTCAACGTCGAAGCGGAATCGCCGCTCTGGAATTGTCTGGTCAGCAACAGCCGCTATCACGAAGACAAACGGTTCGGCCATCTCAACGGTGGACGAATCGCCCTGCAGAATCACGACCATGAGGCCTGGTTCAAAAACGTCAAGCTGACCGTTCTGTCCAAGAAGGAAGTCTAGTGTCTTTGTGCTGGACTTGTGCGCACGGTGAGCGCATGTTTGTGAAGATTGGGTTGCGGGCTTGCCCCGCTTTGGAGCGTCATCTTGAAGCCCCGTGCGCCGGCGGGTGTTCCGTGGGGACCTTGTCGGCAAAGGGTCCCTCCCGCAGCGCGGCGATCAAGGGATCGGTCAGCATCAGCATGGGGTGGTCGTCGGTGTTGTCCAAGGCGTAGAAAGCGACGCCCCGGGCGCCCGCCTCCTGGCACATGCGATATTGGGTGAGGATCAGTTCCACGTCGCGGTTAGCGTAGAGAGCCTCGGTGCCGGTTTTCACGCTGAGGCACAGGCCCGGCACGATTCGCTCCAGACGCGGGTCGACCGTCTTCCAGTCGTCAAGCTGTTTGGCCAGAGACGCGTTCTCGGCCGTGTAGGCCATGGGGATCACGTAGTCGATGATCCCTTCGCGGAGCCAGCCGGGCCAGTCCTGATAGGCTTGCTCGGCCGACTTCACGGGGGTGAACACGGCGGCCGTGACCTGCACGCGAGGCTTGACCTGCTTGGCCCGGGCATACACGTCGCGCACCAACGCAGTGACCCCCGCCTTGCGATAGTCGGCCCACTTCTCCAACTTCGCGATTTCGGGCTTCAGGTCGACCTTCGTGCCGTCCGAGGGCACCAGTTCACTGGAGCCGACAGGCTGCACGAACTCCATCCGTCCGTTGATGTAGGCGGCCGTGCGATTCATCCCCAACAGCCGTTGAATCGAGGCGTTGCGGATGGCATGCACCGGCCCGTCGACAACCACCAGCCGGCCCCCTTCACGGACGAAATGTTCCAGGCTTTGGGCCACGTTGTCGGGGATCACATAGACGTCGTTGAGAACGACCAATGAGCCGGGCGGCAGCGTGTCCAGGTCTTCTTCACCGATCGTTTTCACTTCGCAGCCCAGCTCGTGCAAGGCGGCCTCGGCTTGCCCGACGCTCTTGGTGCCGTAGCGCTGGCGGTTGGCCGCCGTGTTCATGAGAAACACGCGATCGGCTGTTGCGTTCCACTGGCGAAGGGCCCGATTCCACGTTTCGGCCACGGGCGGCAGGATGCGGCGCAGGGCGTGCCAATTCAGCAGCAGCACGTTCCCCTTGTCCAGGTCGTTGACGGCGATCGCCGGCGTGCCGTCGGAGAACTGGGCCAGCACTCGGGCGGTGGTCGGACCGGCCACCGGGTTGCCGGCCAGCCTGGCGGTGAAAGGATACACGTTGCGAGTCGACTTCTCGATGGTGCCACAACCATACTGTGCGGCGAACTCCGCCTGGCAATGCTTGCAGTAGCAAATCGCCGAACCGTCATAGCGGATATAGTCGAAATGGATGCCGTCCAGATCGTATCGGGTAAGTGCCTCGATCATCAGATCGCTCTGGAACTTGCGCACTGCGGGCTTGCCGAAGTCGTACCAGAGCCGCCCGCCGGCTTCCTCCCCCTCCACCAGCCAGTCGGGATGCCGGTCGAGCACGTGCAGCGGGGTGGGGCTGCCATAGGAGCCGTTGACGAACCATGCATGGACCTCGATGCCTTGCCGATGGCACTTCTCGATCATGTAGCCCGTCGGATCGTAGCCCGCCTGAACGCCGTCGAGCATCGGGCAGAACTGGCTCTGGAACGCGGCCTGCCCGCCCCAGTACCAGACCAGAAGATAGACCGCATTGAGGTGAGCCCGATCGATCAGTTCGACACACCGATCGGCCTGGGCAGGCGTCTTGATGTAGCTGGCGTGCATCCAGATGCCCCGGTGCTGAGGCTGAGCCGCCAGGCTGACGGAACAGATGCCGACGGAAAGGGCGACAGCCAACGCAACAGACAGCCGACGATTGACGCAGAAAGTCGCAGCGAATCTCATGGCAGATACTCCTCGTTTGGTTGTTTGTGCAAAGGTTGGTTTTCACCTCGGACCATGCCCCTGCCGTATTCGGGAATCCCCGCCAGGCGGAACACCAGGCTGATAAGTTCCACCCGTGGATCGACCCGGACGACGATCGATCGCTCCTCCGCTTGCTCCCCGCCCAACGCCGGAACCGCCGCGCTGCCGACAAAAGAAACGACAACAAACAAGAGCCCACTCAGCAATACACGTACACCCATCGCTCACCGCCTCCGGATCGAGTGCCGCTTGATCGGAAACTTACCAAGAGCATTCTGCCCGCATTTCTCGTCCGAGTAAAGCGTCTGTCAGGGCAGACTGCGTCCGGGATCCGGAATCGACAGCAGCAGGCTCCGGGAAGCCGGGATTGGTTGCGGCACGGTCACGGTGCCGTCCACGCCGACAGGCTGCACGAGCAGTTCAGGTTCCGACGCAGCGGCAAACGCTGAAAGCAACGCCGCCATATCGTTCGGCGAATAGGCCGACGGCTGTCGGGAACCGCCCGCCGGCGTCCCCGTCGACACCTGACTCACGGTTACCGGCGGTTGTGCCGGGGGAGTGTCAGGTCGATCCGCGGGGGCGGCGCCGGCCGGTTCGGAAGGGGGCGAAGGGGCCGACGGCTCTACCTTGTCCGACGGCTGGTTGTGCCCCGCCGGGACAACGGTTGCCGATTTGCCGTCCGCCACTTGCGCCTTCGGCGATTCCTTCTGCGGGTCGGAAGCCGCCACGGCCGTCTCCACCTTCTCTTCAGGTGGAACTTCCACTGGGGGCTCGGCGAAATGAGCTTCGTCCGCAACCGAAACACGCCCGTCGGCCGCTTGAGGAAGATCGATCAATGGAAGGGATAGCCTGTCGCCCGCGAACTCCGTTCCGTTGTATATCGTTCCCCGCTGGAACGGCCCGGCGCCCAGTACCCATACCGCCTTGGCTTTGCTCTCCTCCGGCACGGCTCCCGACTGCCAGATCGGACGTCCCGTCTTCTGGTTGTAGGCAAACAGCGACAACTTCACCACAGCTCGCTGGTCGGTCTTCTTGATGATGGGCATTTCCGGGATCTGCGACGGAACTCCGGTCACAGGGACCGCCGTGGGGATGTTGACGGCGGGGATGCCGTACAGCACGTCGTTCCGATCGGTCCCAATCGCACCGGCACGAACTTCTACGATGTAGTCTGCGGCGGCCTTGTCGTCCTTGAGTACGCATCCGCTGGCCAGCATGTGCTGGCGCAGGCAACTGATGAGATACTCCGAGTCGGTGAGCTTCTTCACTGCCGACGATTCCACGTAGGCCGTCTTTCCCGCCAACGCCCGAAAATCCAGACTGCTCACCGCCCGATCCATGGCGTCGGTGATCAGCAACTGCTCGGTCGCCGAACGTCCCGTGTCGGTCCACTTCGACGTGCCGCAACCGGCCGCGGTGAACAGGAGAACGAAGATTGCCGGCCAGCAGAGTTTCATGCTCGGTGGGAAGGTCGGGGAGCGCAGATCGATCGGGGAGGCCGCCGCGGGCTCCCTCAGGAATGGGGCGGAAGTATAGCGGAATGCTTGGAGTGACCGAAAGGTCACTTCCTGTCCGGCAATCATGCGAAAGACGCCCCAACGCCACGTCGCAGGGACTCTGCCGTGCGGCTATCTGTGCCCTACCGCCGATAGCCGTTGGCCCTGTCAATTCTGCAGCCACGACGTAACTGATTTGGCGATAACTGGTTACAAGAAAAACCGAGCAGACCTCGTGACGAAGATGTTCGGTGGCAGAACCCACGCGGCCGTTCAGCAATTGCTTGATCCTGCGACCGTAAGCGACGACGAACTGCACGCGTTGCGGCAGATACTCGACGAGTTGGAGGCTCGCCGGTCCGAGGGCCGGTAAGTGATCGTGTGGACTCACACTGTCCGAATAGCGCGAGGTGAACGATGATCGAGTTTCCTTCCGAACCTCTGGCCACGTGGTGCAACATGCTGGCGGCTGTGCTGGTGCACTCGTGAACAAAGAGAAAAGCCGTCCGGCACAGAGGGAGGACCGGACGGCGTCGGGGGAGCAGAAGTAGTGCCTCTTCGTCTACTGGGCGAGCATGGCCTTTAACTGGGACACGTTGGCCAAGCCCGCATGTTGCGCCGTGATGCGGCCGCCGTTGAATACCATCAGGGCGGGGATGGCGTTGATCCGATAACGGACCGCCAATTCCTGGTTGTCGTCGACGTTGACCTTGACCACCTTGGCGTCGGGAACCTCTTTGGCGAGCTCCTTCAGGGCGGGTGCCAGGGCACGGCAGGGACCGCACCAGTCGGCGTAGAAATCGACGAGCACGGGGACGTCGGATTGCAGAACGACCTGATTGAATTGGGTTTGGTCGACGTGCAGCACGTGGCCGTTGGTTTGAGCGGTTGCCATCGTGAATACTCCTTTTCGCGTTCCTTGAGTTGAGCGGTTGGTTTCGTGATCCGTTCTTTGTGGCGGCCTGTTTTTCAGCCCGCGTATTTTGTTGGATGCACCAGGCAGAAATCGGTTACAGAGGTTCGTCGGACGTCATCCAGCCCCTCTATCGAGGTATCGTTGGGGCCTGCCCCAAAGAAAGACTCATCTGCGGCCGGAATGCCGCACGATGAGTGGGGGAGCGGGCAACGGGCCCCAAGTCGGGTTATGGCAAGAAAAGTAGCAGGCACGCTCCGCCGTGCCGTCCGCAGAACTGCCGGAAATCCCGATTTTCCGAGAACGGCACTCGGAGATTGACTGCTGCTCTGCGCTTCCCCTGGCCAAGCTACGGCCCCGCCCTTGTGGTGCCGGGCCGGCGGGGATAAAATTGCGGGTTTCACCGAGAAAAGAACAGGCCGTCGTGGGCGGCTTTGGATCGGGTTGCCCCGCACAGCCCCCCCGTATAGCGGGGAAGCTAAGCGGACGCCGGGTCGGTTGATAGGGCGAGGATAGACTGATGAAAGAGGGAATCCATCCCAACTACGTGGAGACGACGGTCAAGTGTGGTTGCGGCAATACATTTGTCACGCGAAGCACCCGTCCCGAGATGAAGATCGACATCTGTAACGAATGCCACCCGTTCTATACGGGCAAGCTCAAGTACGTCGACACGGCCGGTCGGATCGAGAAGTTCAAGAGCAAGTTCACCGCCGGCTACAAGAGCCTGACTCGCCGCAAGAAGCAGGCCGCCGAAGCCGACGCCGCCGAGTAGCTGAACCACCATCGCCAACCGCCTGACGCGTTTCCGTTAGGCGGTTGTGTGTGCGCACTCGGTTCGTTTTCGCATTGGTTCTGTTTCCCGCGTCAGGTTCGTATCCATGCGCAAGTTGCTTGAAGAGACTTTGCGTCGCTACGAAGAACTGGAGAAGCTCCTCGTCGATCCGGAGGTGCTCGCCGACAGCCTGCGCCTCTCCGCGGTGGCTCGCGAGCACGGTTCCCTGGCACGGATGGCCAAGAAGTATCGGCGATTCAAGCAACTCAACGCCCAGATCACCGAAGCCATGGACCTGATCGAGGGCGACGATTACGAAATGCGGGAGTTGGCCGAGAGCGAGCTGCCCGAACTGAAAGCCAACCGCGAAAAGCTCTGGGAAGACCTGCTCGACATGACCATCGGGGGCGAGGATGCCAACCGGTCGCGCTGCATCGTCGAGATCCGGGCGGGTACGGGCGGCGAAGAGGCGGCCCTGTTCGCTCGCGATCTCTACGAGATGTACTCCCATTACGCAGAGAACCAGCGTTGGAAGCGGGAGATTCTCAATGCCAGCCCGACCGAACTGGGCGGCTTCAAGGAGATCTCCTTCGGACTGGAGGGAGAAGGCGTGTTTCGCCTGCTCCAGTTCGAGAGCGGCGGGCACCGCGTGCAACGCGTGCCGGAAACGGAGGCCATGGGCCGAATCCACACGTCGGCCGCCACGGTCGCCGTCATGGCCGAGCCCGAAGATATCGAAGTCAACCTCGCGTCCGACGACTACCGGGAAGATATCTTCCACGCCAGCGGGCCCGGCGGGCAGCACGTCAACAAGACGGCCTCGGCCATCCGGCTGACCCATTTCGAGACGGGGATCGTCGTCCAGTGCCAGGACGAAAAGAGCCAGCACAAGAACCGCGCCAAGGCGATCCGCGAATTGAAGGCGAGAATCTTCGACCGCAAGCGGGAAGAAGAAACCAAGAAGCGAGCCGACGAACGCAAGAGCAAAATCGGCTCGGGCGATCGCAGCCAGCGGATCCGGACTTACAACTTCCCGCAGAACCGCGTCACCGATCACCGCATCAACCTGACGCTCTACAAGCTCGATTCAATCCTCGCAGGCAACCTGGAACCGGTCATCGAAGGCTTGATGGAACACGAACGCCAGGAACTCCGTAACCAGTTCGGAAAGATGGAGTAGGCAGACGATCGCTCAATCGCTGAGGTGAGCCGTGCAGGATGAGGTTTGGACCGTCGGGCGACTGCTCTCCTGGACCGCGGACTATCTGAAGAAGCACGGCTCGGACAGCCCCCGTCTCGACGCCGAGGTGCTGCTGGCCCATTCGCTCGGCTGCGAACGGATCGAACTCTACACGCGTTTCGACGAACAACCGGCAGACGAGCAGCGATCCGCCTTTCGCGACTTCGTCCGGCGCCGGGCGGAAGGCATGCCGGTCGCCTACCTCGTCGGGCACCGCGAGTTCTTCTCGCTTTCCTTTCGGGTAACCGAAGACGTGCTGATTCCTCGACCCGAAACCGAGCATCTCGTTGTGGCCGCCATCGATCTGGCCCGGCAGGTGAAAGGCCCCGCGAGCGTTTGCGACGTGGGGACGGGCAGCGGGATCATCGCCGTGTGCCTTGCTCATCAGGTCCCCCAGTGCCGGGTGACGGCCGTCGATATCAGTCCCGCCGCCGTCGAAATCGCCCGGCAGAACGCCGCCGCACACGAGGTTGCCCAGCGCATCGAATTCGTACAAGGCGACCTGCTCGAGAACCTGCCGACGGAACCCGCCTTTGACCTGATCCTCAGCAATCCGCCTTACGTGGCCGACGGTGAGACGGATCAGATGGCGGCCGAGACACGCCGCTTCGAGCCGCGCCAGGCCCTGTTTGCCGGCCCCAAGGGCACGGAAGTCATCGAGCGGCTGGTTCCCCAGGCGTCGGAACGGCTCAAGCCGAACGGCCACCTGCTTCTGGAAATCAGCCCGATGATCCACCAGCCGGTCCGCGACATCCTCGCCGGCGACGAGCGGCTAGACGACGTCCAGACCGTCAAGGATCTGGCCGGGCACGAGCGTGTGGTCGTTGCTCGCCGCCGCTAATCACTCTTGAAACAGCAGCGGCGCAATTTCGACAAGATAACTGCGCCAGACGGGCCAGGAATGGCTACCGTCCGTCAGGTGCCAGTGATGATGGATTCCACTGCTGGAAAGTGCTCCGACGATCGCCTCGTTGCCGTTGAGAAAGCGGTCGTTGCGGCCGCAGGCAAGCCACAACAGTTTCAGTTTCTCGTTCGACTTCTGCGGCGCATCGAGCACCGGTTGGACGGCCTCCACGTCGGCGCTGCTACTGAACGCGCCCACCCAGGCAAACCGGTCAAGAGCGTTCAAGCCGATCGTCAGCGACTGCCATCCGCCCATGCTCAACCCGACGATCGCGCGATGTTCCCGTCCCTCGGCCAGACGATAGTTCTTTTCGAGCAGTGGGAGCGCGTCCTCAAACAACTCGCGGCGAAACGCCTCGGCCCCCCTGGCCCGCCGCGCCTTGTCGCCGGGCGGAGCCAATTCGCCGGAATGGCCGTTCATCATAAGCACAATCATCGGCCTGGCCTTTCCGGCGTCAATGAGATGATCGAGGATCCAGTGGGCCTTGCCGCGTTCGATCCACGAGAGTTGGTTGCCGCCGGCGCCATGCTGAAGCACCAGGAGCGGAAAACGCTTCGCCGAATCCGCCTCATAACCGGGCGGCGTATAGACCGCCAGTTCGCGACGTGTGTCGAGGGCTTTCGACTGGTATTCATGCCCATGCAGAGTGCCGTGCGGGATATCCTGCCAATCCCACGGAGCCGGGGGGGCGGACGGGATCTGCAGAACGCTCTTGCGGAACTCGGGTTGCGGTCTGATCGCCAGACTGCTCGGATCCAACACCTTCACCCCGTCCACCGAGAACGAATACTGCCAAATGCCCGCCGGAACCGATTCCAGCGAGACGGACCACGTCCCGTCGTCGCCGCGATTCATCGGAATGTTTTGCTTCGCCCATTCGCCGCAAAGCTCAACCTTGTTTGCATGCGGCGCCTTGAGCGAAAACACCACCGGCGCATCGGTCTCTTGTTCACCAACAGCAACAGAGACGCAGACAAACAACCAAACGGCAAGCAGCTTGATTTCTGCGCAAATTCTACAGGTCATGGTAGATACTTCTTGTTTGAGTGTGATCGCATTTGGATTGGATCTATTGAGCCCCTCTGCCTTCTACTCGCACGCCCGGTGCCACCATCGCACGCCCCCATCCCGATCCGTCCGCATTGCTCCATATCTCGGCTCAGGTGACACAAGATGTCGATGCTGATGGGGTCAGGACTTGGCTCCTGACAAATCCGCCAAGTACCAAGAGGTGGCCTCACACCACGCAGTTGCGTGGTACGCTACATTTGTCGGTTCGACGACTCTACTCCTTCAGCCCAAAGGGAGATGCGATTTCCTTCGCGTCATAAACTTCCATGTAGATCACCCAGTGAACCGGTTGCTGTTGGGGCGTACCATCCGAATCGGGGTTCCAAAGCTTTGTCTTGATCCTGCCTTTGACCATGACGCGGTCGCCAGGCTTGAACTTCGCGACCGGCTCACCCGACAGATCCATTCTCCCCGTCATTCCGTCCAACTCGAGGAAATACCTGAACTCCGATTTGACTCCCGCTTTCACAATTCCGGACAAGGACTGCAAATCCGCGCAGGCTTTCGGAGCGTGAACCGTAGCGTCTTCGGCGCAGCCGTCAGGGGCCTGCGGTAGACTCTCTTCGGGCAATCGCCAGGTTCCTTCAGCGATGCTGGTGACATCTGCTTCGACGTAGTTGTTCATAATCTCCGCAAGCTCATCAGCGGGCATCTCTGATTTGTGCTCGTAAAGATCGCGAAGGGCAAAAGCAGTTGTCCATCCAAAGTTGTCATAATGACTCCAGCCCCGCGGCCACCCATCAGACCAGGTGTGCTCGGTGCCGCACAGCGCCCCCCAGGAATGGTCTGTGTGGCTGGGGTCGAACGAGCGATACCATTCAGACAGTTCGGTCTCACGGGAAGTTGACCAGAGTGGGACGTGGCCGACTCTCCATTGCGTGCGCATCGCCCCGCACTTGATGCACTCCTCCACATGGATACCATAGGAACCCAGGAACGCAAATCCGATTGCGAATAGCAGGATTCCAGCGACCGCTACGGCAGTACGTCTCTTCATCAGGCTATCCAGGCTTCCTACGCGACACACGCCTTCCTCCCCCGAAGGCTCGAGCCCAGGGTATGAGGTCAACTCCTGGCTCCTGACAAATCCGCCAAGTACCAAGAGGATCGCGATCACCGACAAGAACGTCGAGCGACGCCTAGTCAATCACTTTCCTCAAGCATCCCTATAATACCCCCCGCCACATCGTCCAAACAAGTAGGCCATTCTCACGTGAAGCCCAGAAACAAAGACAGCCCGCCAGACACGAAACCCGGCGGGCCGTTCGCAGGTTGGTAGGACAGGATTGCATCCTGTCCCGACAGGTTGAAAACCTGTCCTACGTGTCGGTTATTGCGACGTCTAGCTCTTCAAACCTTCCAGCTTCGGATCGAGCTTCTCGTCGCACTTGAGCAGATCGTCCCATCGGACAACCTCGCCCTTATAGGCCGCCGTGCGGCCAAGAATCGTGACCAGGTTGCTCCGCACACTCGGGGCCACCGTCGGGTTCTTCGTGTCGCCTTCCTGGATGCTCTTGTGGAACGTGGCAATGTTCGTCACGGCCCCTTCCTTATAGATCGCGGGCGACTTCCCGCCCCGATAGAAGTTCGTCCCACGGATCAGCGTGTCGCCGCCGTAGGCCGTCTCCAGCACGCCGTCCACGCCGAACATCCGGTTGCGAATGCCGTCGGGCTGGCTGCCGTGACCGTTGAACTGGCGGGAACTGAAGGCGATGCCCACGTTGTCCGGATACACGAACGTGATGCTGAACGTGTCCCAGCAATTGCCGTAATCCCGGACCATCCGCCCGCCCGTGCCGTAGGCGCAGACCGGCGCAGCGTTCATGATCCAACTGGCCACGTCGATGGTGTGGATGTTCTGCTCGGTGATGATGTCGCCGGATAGGACCTGGTCGACTCCCCAGGCGGCAAGCTTCGCCTCCGGGTTGGTGGCCGCCTCCAGCGCCGCTTCCTTCTGCCGCTCCCAGGGGATGCCGGCATGGTAGGTCGATTCGCCGAAGGCGAACTTGCCGATCGCGCCTTCGTGAACGCGGCGGATCGCTTCCATGTAATACTGATCGGCCCGCGTCTGGAAATCGACCAGGAAACAGAGCCCCGCCTTGCTCGCATCGACGCCGCTCTGCTCAATCGACTTGCAGCCCGGCACATCGACGGCAACCGGCTTGGCCACGTAGACGTGCTTGCCGGCCGCCACACCGGCGGCCGCCTGCTCCGGATGGAAATACGGCGGCGATTCGATCACGATCGCATCGACCTTCTTCTCCAGCATCCGCTCGTAACCCTTCAGCCCGCTGAACCGGTTGGCCCCATCGACACCGAACTTGTCGCCGCAGGCCTTCACCCGATCCTCGAAGTAGTCGGCCACCGCGGCCAGCTCGTAGCCGCCGTGTTCCTTGAACAGGTTGGCAATCCACGTGCCTCGCCCGCCGCAGCCGATCAGTCCGATGCTCACCTTCGAGTTGGCCTGGTACCCGAAAACCGTCTTCGCCTGCAGCACGGTCGCCGCCGTGGCAACCGACGCGCCGGCGATGAAGCTGCGGCGCGATACGCTCGAATCGCTCGTCTCCCGTCGAATCGTCATCACGACTTCTCCTTGTTTTTCACTTGGCTGCTCTGCCGAACACTTCGACTTCGATGTAATGGTTCAGACCGTCGGCCGTGCTGCCGTTGCTGTACAGCCGGACGTAACGCCCCTTAACGCCCTTGGCGTCGAACAGCTTGCCGCGGAAGGTTTCGATATACGGGCGGCTCTTGCCGATGCCCTGCTTGAGCGAGTTGTCCTGGTCGTTGCTGTAGACGGCCTTCACGTCCTTCTTGAACTCCGGATCGTCGCACACCGCGATCACCACGTCGTGATAACTCCGGGCCTCGCGGAAGTAGTGCCAAACGTAGATCGCGTAGATCTCAGCCTGCTCGCCGAGATCGATCTGCACCCATTGCGGCTCGGGCGAAAGCTCGACAAAGGCGTCCTCATCGCCCGACTTCCGACCGTCGGTGATGAATTCGAGCTCGCCGATCAACGGCCGCGAATCGCTGGCCGTCACCTTCTTCTTGAGCGCCAGGTTCTTCGTCCCGTTGGGCACCATGAAGTCCGGCTGGTCGCCCTCGGGCAACTCCTCCAAGCCGGGGTACAGCAGGGCCAGCACGTCCGGCGGCGTTCCAGCCAGCACTTCTTCAGGGATTTCGGTCTTCAGCGGAACCTTCGCCTCGTCGGCTTGAAGCAACGAAGCCACGGAAAAAATCAGGATGAATCCACAAACGGTACAACGCATTCAGTGTCCTCCTCTCAGAAAAATCATTAACCTGTGTTTCAAGCACGCAATCCGAATCCAGGAAGTTCAAATGTCCCAAACACTCCAACTATTCGAGGGTGTCCGGGAATTGACCGTAGCCGAATTCGCCAGAATTTGGCCTTCTCGGCAATTCGCCAGAATTTGGCCTTCTCGGCAGCTCGCCA